>NZ_JAHFVG010000092.1 GCF_023264675.1 Rhodococcus sp. (in: high G+C Gram-positive bacteria) | reverse complement strand
CTGCTCGTGTACCCTCCAAGGGTTGCTGACGCAACGACCCTCCTGCCACGGATAGTCCGTGGCCGTTTTCACTAGTCCACAGGAGGTGATGAGGTCTTATGCGTCATTACGAATTGATGGTCATTCTCGACCCCAACCTGGACGAGCGCACTGTCGCTCCGTCACTCGATACGTTCCTCAACGTCGTTCGCAAGGACGGCGGCAGCGTCGACAAGGTCGATGTCTGGGGCAAGCGTCGTCTGGCTTACGAGATCGCAAAGCACGCCGAGGGCATCTACGCCGTTGTGAACATCAACGCCGAGCCTGCCACCGTCAGCGAACTCGACCGCCAGCTCGGACTCAACGAGTCCGTCCTGCGCACGAAGGTCCTGCGACAGGGCAAGTAATTGTCGTTGCTCGCCTCTAGGCTTGCATCAACAAAGACTTACTACTGAAAGAGGAACCATGGCAGGCGAGACCGTCATCACCGTCGTCGGGAACTTGACGGCAGATCCAGAACTTCGCTTCACCCCGGCCGGCGCGGCCGTGGCCAACTTCACCGTTGCGTCCACACCGCGCACGTTCGACCGTCAGTCCAACGAATGGAAAGACGGAGACGCACTCTTCATGCGCTGCAACATCTGGCGTGAAGCTGCGGAGAACGTGGCCGAGAGCTTGACCCGCGGTGCACGAGTAGTCGTCACCGGAAGGCTCAGGCAGCGTTCGTACGAAACGCGTGAAGGCGAGAAGCGAACTGTCGTCGAACTCGAGGTCGACGAGATCGGTCCTTCTCTGCGCTACGCCACCGCGAAGGTCAACAAGGCCAATCGCGGCGGTGGGGGCGGCGGAGGCGGCTTCGGTGGTTCTTCAGGCGGATCGAGCGGCGGAGGCAGCCGTTCCAACTCGAACTCGGGATCCAATTCCGGGGGATCCAATTCCGGTGGCGACGACCCGTGGGGCAGTGCTCCACAGGCTTCGGGCAACTTCGGCGGCGGATCACGTGGTGGGGACGACGAGCCTCCGTTCTAGATCCCTCGTGATCGAGAACAACCAGATGTAACGGAGAAAGACCACATGCCTAAACCGCCATTGCGCGACAAGGTGCTCAAGAAGAAAGCGTGTTCCTTCTGCAAGGAAAAGAACGCGTTGATCGATTACAAGGACACGACGCTGCTGCGTAAGTACGTCAGCGACCGCGGCAAGATCCGCGCGCGTCGAGTCACCGGCAACTGCGTCCAGCATCAGCGTGACGTGGCCGTTGCCGTGAAGAACTCGCGTGAGGTAGCTCTGCTCCCTTACGCCGCGACGGCTCGATAGAAAGGGGAGATCACCATGAAGCTGATCCTCACCGCTGATGTTGACAACCTCGGTGCGCCTGGCGACACCGTAGAGGTCAAAGACGGTTACGGCCGCAACTTCCTGCTGCCCCGTGGACTGGCCATTCAGGCTACCCGCGGCGCACAGAAGCAGGTCGAAGGCATCCGCCGCGCTCAGGAAGCTCGTGCCGTCCGCGGCCTCGAGCACGCCAACGAGCTCAAGCAGGCCATCGAAGGACTCGAGTCCGTGACGCTGTCGGTCAAGACCGCCGGCGATTCGGGCAAGCTGTTCGGCTCGGTCACCGGTTCGGACGTCGCTTCTGCTCTCAAGGCAGCGGGCGGCCCGATCGTCGACAAGCGCAGCATCGATCTTCCGAAGGCCCACATCAAGGCAACAGGCAAGCACGACATCGTCGTGAACCTGCATCCCGATGTGACCGCGAAGTTCAAGCTGGAGGTCGTCGGAAGCTGATCTTGCTTCCGGCCCGTCTCGGCTGAGAAAAAGCTCCACGAACCCCGGTTCGTGGAGCTTTTTTGTGCGCTATCACAATTTTGAACTGTCACAATAGCTTTCCTTTGTGAAGCAAGTCTCATGAAGAGCAGATCACCTGAGGTTTGCGTACCCTTTAACGAGGGGCGACAGACAATGACCAACGGACAGCAACACGACCGACCAGACGCCTAGACGCCCGGAGGATCTGCCGTGACAACGACAGTTGAGAAAGATTTGGCCGAGCCATCGTCTCGGCTAGGGGAAATTTTGAAGTTCGACGTACCCGCGTCTCTTGTGGTTTTCCTTGTAGCAGTACCGCTTTCGATAGGAATTGCCGTCGCATCGGGTGCGCCCGTGATGGCGGGCCTCATTGCGGCCGTGGTGGGAGGCATTCTCGCCGGCGCCCTCGGCGGATCGCCACTGCAGGTCAGTGGCCCAGCGGCAGGGTTGACCGTCGTGGTCGCCGAGCTCGTGAATCAATTCGGTTGGGCCGTAACGTGTCTGATCACCGTTGGCGCGGGTGCGGTCCAGATTCTGCTGGGCCTGAGCAAGATTGCCAGGCATGCGCTCGCCATCTCGCCGGTCGTCGTTCATGCGATGCTGGCCGGTATCGGCGTAACCATTGCGCTGCAACAGATCCACGTCCTGCTCGGCGGTGAATCCGAAAGCTCCGCCGTCGACAATCTGTTGGCCATCCCGACGTCGGTGGCCGACGGACAGTGGCCGTCGATCCTCGTGGGCGGTGTGGTCATCGCCTTGATGCTCATCTGGCCGCGGCTGCCCGGTAAGGCGTCGAAGATTCCAGCGGCGTTGGTAGCGGTCGTGACGGCCACCGCAATCTCGGTGTTCATGAATCTCGATGTCGAGCGAATCGAGCTGCCGGGCAATCTGATCGAAGCCCTTGCGCTACCAGGAATCCCCGACGGCCAGTGGGCGGGCATCGCTACCGGTGTGCTCACGATCGCACTGATCGCCAGTGTGGAGAGTCTGCTCTCGGCGGTGGCCATCGACAAGATGCACACCGGTCCCCGCACCAATTTCGACCGAGAGTTGCTGGGCCAGGGTGCAGCCAACATGGTGTCGGGTGCGGCGAGCGGTTTGCCCGTCACCGGCGTCATCGTGCGTAGTGCCAGTAATGTGAAGGCAGGAGCCAGGTCTCGCGCGTCGGCTGTTCTTCACGGCGTGTGGATCCTGATCTTCTCGGTTCTGTTCATCTCGGTCGTCGAGCTGGTGCCGTTCGCAGCGCTGGCAGGCCTGCTGGTGATGATCGGTGTACAGCTGATCAAGCTGGCGGACATCAAGATTGCCAACAAGACCGGCGATATCGCCGTGTACGGAGTCACCGTCGTCGGAGTCGTCGCCCTCAATCTGCTCGAGGGTGTATTGATCGGTCTGGCGCTCGCCATCTTTTTGGTGCTGCGCCGAGTGGTGTGGGCTCACGTCCACGCGAACGAAACGGTCGACGGAACCTGGCGCGTTCACATGACCGGTTCCTTGAGCTTCCTTTCGCTTCCGCGATTGACCCACGTGTTGGCTACCGTGCCGCGAGAGAGCAAGGTGCGGATGGAACTGGCCGTCGACTTCCTGGATCACGCTGTGCACGAACACCTTCACGAATGGGTACGGCAGCACGAACTCGGCGGCGGCACGGTGTGCATCGAAGAGAACGGCTCCGCGTCCCTGGCGGCGGCCGCGGAGGGTCCACCGAAGCGCGGCACCTCCGCGGTACGAGGATCGCTTGCGCCGTGGTCGGCATGGCAGCTCAAGAGCGACAGCGCCGCGGACGACAATCCGCCCGCACTGCGGCCTGTACTGTCCGGTGTTGCCGAATACCACCGAACGCATGCCGACGCGATCAAGCCGCACCTGGAAGGCATGGAGGAATTTCAGGACCCCGACACCTTCTTCCTGTGCTGCGTGGATTCGCGCGTCATGCCGAACACCATCACCAGCAGTGGACCCGGCGATCTGTTCACCGTCAGGAACATGGGCAACATGGTGCCGGCGCAGGGGCAGGACACGTCCGTCGAAGCCGCTCTGGCTTACGGTGTCGACGTCGTCGGAACCAGTTCGGTCGTGGTGTGTGGTCACTCCGGCTGCGGTGCGATGAAAGCGATCCTCGCCGGACCGGAGAAGGCAGGCGATGTGCGTGTCACCGAGTGGCTGGAGCACGGCCTGGCAAGCCTGGAGGCGCATCGCAGCGGTCACCCGGTAGGGAGGGCGGCAGCGGAGCTCGGATTCTCCGAGGGCGATCAGCTGGCGATGGTCAACGTGGCAGTGCAGCTGCAGACGCTCGCCAGGCACCGGGTCGTCGGCCGCGCGTCGGCGGAGGGGAAACTTCGAGTCACCGGGCTCTTCTTCGACATCCCGTCGGCCAGAGTGCTCCAGATCGGCACCAAGGAGATCACCGTCCTCGACACCCCGGCCCTCGTGGACACTGCCGACCTCTGATCCGCCCCGCTCCCCGAACCCGCACGGCTGACACCACCGCTGTGCGGGTTCGAGGTCGTCAAGACCATGAAAGTAATGGCACGCTCGCGGGTGTGAAAACGGCAAACCGGATAGGGAACAGACTTCATCCCCGGTTTTGTGAGTGTTCCCAGACACTGTGACCTATTTCACTAATAAGTTCACTTGCCATTTACTCAACACGCCCGAGTTGTCAACTTGGACGACACGCCGTGAATTAATCCATACACAGGACAGAAACTTTATGTACACCCTCTACGCTGGCGATATGGCACCTGTGCAGGAAGTTATACCCAGGTTATCCCCAGATGGTCAACACAGTTGTTCAGCACTATCCACAATTGCTCCACAGGTTCATGCACAGGCCGTGTTGTGACTGGAGACGAGAACCCCTAACGTCCCTCCAGCGTGTCTTCGCGGTCCTCACGGGGTGTCCACGGCCGCGGTGATATTCGGCGCGGGCATTCGTTTCGTGGGTGTGTCGGATGCTAGGGGTACAACTTGTTTCAGTGCGTTGCCGAGCATTGTTCGGCAACGATTCCGACGGGGAAGGACGGTCGAGTTCGCGTGGCAGTTGTGGACGATCGAGGACAGTCGGATTACGCCTCCGAAGCGCCTCCCAGTGAGGCTCCCGGCGAAGATTTCGGTCGCCAACCTCCGCAGGACATGGCTGCCGAACAATCGGTTCTCGGCGGCATGCTGCTGAGCAAGGACGCCATCGCGGACGTTCTGGAGGTCCTTCGGCCCGGAGACTTCTACCGCCCGGCACACCAGTGCATCTACGACGCGGTTCTCGATCTCTACAGTCGCGGTGAGCCCGCCGACCCGGTGACGGTCTCGGCCGAACTGGATCGCCGAGGCGATCTCAAGCGCATCGGCGGTCCCCCGTACCTGATCACACTCACTCAGACCGTCCCCACGGCCGCCAACGCCGGCTACTACGCCGAGATCGTCGCCGAGAAGTCGATCCTTCGCCGGCTCGTCCAGGCCGGTACCCGCATCGTTCAGTTCGGCTATGCCGGCGCCGACGGCCAGGACGTCGCCGAGGTCGTCGATCGCGCGCAGGCCGAGGTGTACGAGGTAACCGAGCGTCGTACTTCCGAGGACTTCCTCCCCCTCGAAGAGCTGCTGCAGCCCACGATGGACGAGATCGACTCCATCGCCAGCCGAGGCGGTATCTCGCTCGGTGTGCCCACCGGGTTCGCCGAACTCGACGAGATCACCAACGGTCTTCACCCAGGTCAGATGATCATCGTCGCGGCGAGGCCTGGTGTAGGTAAGGCGCTCGCGCTTGACACCGCCCTGCCGACTCCCGACGGCTGGACCACCATGGGTGAGGTGATGGTGGGTGACCACCTCATCGACGCGCACGGTAAGCCGACTCGCGTGGTCGCAACTACAGACGTCATGGTGGGGCGCCCTTGCTACGAGGTCGAATTCTCCGACGGGACTGTCATCGTCGCCGACGCCGAACACCAGTGGCTGACCGATACGCGGGCCTCGCGCAAGTCGGCACAGGCGGCTGCCGTCGGCTACAACCGGACGAGAAACCAGCGGACGCATCCTGAGGTTCGCACAACAGAAGAGATTGCGCGGACAGTTCGGTGCAACACCAAAGACGCGCGAATCAACCACTCGGTCAACAATTCCGGGGCGATTCAACTGCCCGAGCAGGAACTGCTGGTTCCGCCGTACACGCTGGGCGCCTGGTTGGGTGACGGTACTTCGGCGGCTGCGCAGATCACGAGTGCAGACCCGGAGATCATCACACGCATCGAAGCAGAGGGACTACAGGTCACGGCATCGTCGTCGGCTGCACTCCGGTACGTGATTCAGCTGCCACGCGAAGCTGTGGATTCCAAGTCGTGCGTCGTGTGTGGCAAAGAATTCGTCCCTTTCCCGCTGCACGTGCGCACGTGCGGGCAATCCTGTGGTGGCAAAGCACGTTTCATGTCGGAGCCAGTTGCTGCTTCGGTATGTGTCGACTGCGGCGCACCGACCACCGGCCTGCATCGCTGCCAGGCTTGCCGCACTTCGATCGGTTCGGTTCAGGCGCGTCTCCGTACCGTGGGCGTGCTGGGAAACAAGCACATCCCCACCCAGTACCTCCGCAGTTCCGAGAATCAGCGCCGAGCGCTTCTGGCCGGCTTGCTCGACACCGACGGAACCGTGACGGCTGGTGGTTCGGCGCAGTTCAGTGTGACCAGTGAACGCCTCGTCAGGGATGTACGCGAGCTCGTCGTCAGTCTCGGTTACCGCGTTCAGATGTCGACGAGGCGAGTGAAGGGACGCACCGAGTCGTCCTCGACCGCGTACACGTTGACGTTCTCGAGCGAAGACGTGGTCTTCGGATTGCATCGTAAACAGATGTTGCACAAGGAACGGCGTGCGGCGAGTTCCACGGTTCGTTCCGGGTCTCGTTTCATCGTGGACGTTCGCAAGATCGAGTCGGTGCCCGTGCGTTGCGTCGAGGTCGACAACGCCGAACATCTCTATCTCGCAAGCGAATCGATGGTTCCGACTCACAACTCCACGCTCTCGATGGATTTCATGCGTTCGTGCTCCATCAAGCACGGGATGCCGAGCGTGATCTTCTCGCTGGAAATGAGCCGCACTGAGATCGTGATGCGTCTGCTGTCGGCGGAGGCGAAGATCAAGCTCGGCGATATGCGTTCGGGAAAGATGACCGACGACGACTGGACCAGACTGGCGCGTCGGATGAGCGAGATCAGCGAGGCTCCGCTGTTCGTCGACGACTCCCCCAACCTGACCATGATGGAGATCCGCGCGAAGGCCCGTAGGCTCAAGCAGCGCAATGGGCTCAAACTCATTGTGGTGGACTACCTTCAGCTGATGTCTTCGGGCAAGAAGGTCGAGTCGAGGCAGCAGGAAGTCTCGGACTTCTCCCGTCAGCTCAAGCTGCTTGCCAAGGAACTCGAATGCCCGGTGGTCGCGGTCTGCCAGCTCAACCGTGGTCCTGAGCAGCGAACCGACAAGAAGCCGATGGTGTCGGACCTCCGTGAGTCCGGTTCGCTGGAGCAGGACGCCGACATGGTGATCTTGCTGCACCGCCCCGACGCGATCGAGCGAGACGACCCTCGCGGTGGTGAAGCCGACCTCATTCTCGGTAAGCACCGTAACGGCCCCACCGCGACAATCACCGTGGCGCACCAACTCCATCTGTCCAGGTTCGTCGACATGGCTCGGGGATAACGTCACATCGACATGTGAGCCCTGAGAGCCGCGGGTCAGCTCCCCGAAGTCAGCCCCGCGAGGACGAGCGCGATCAGCCGCCGAGGGCTGTAGCGTTCGTCGTCTTCGCCTCCGATGCACAGGTTCCCGATTCCGCGCATGAGCTCCAAAGGTGCTATCGCCGTAGTGATTTCGCCGGAAGCGACTGCCGAGTCCAGCAACTCCGCGCAGACCGGCACGAGCCGGTCGAGGAAGTACGAGTGCAGGGTCGCGAAAGAGTCGTTGTCGGAACGCATGGCATCGGCGAGTCCGTGCTTGGTCACCAGGAAGTCGACGAACAGGTCGATCCACCGGGTCAAGGCATCCATCGGGGAGTCGAACTCCGCGAGTAGGGCGGGGCCGGCGTCGGCGCAGGCTTCGACTTGATGGCGATAGACGCCGACGATGAGGTCGGCGCGCGTCGGGAAGTGTCGGTAGATCGTTCCGACTCCGACGCCGGCTCGTGCGGCGATGTCGCGCACCGGAGCGTCAACCCCGGAATCGATGAAAGCCGACGCTGCCGCCTCCAGAAGAGATGCCTGATTACGGACGGCATCTGCTCGTTTGCGTGGCGGCTCTACGCGCCCGGTGTCGACCACTGACTCGGCCTTCCTTGCCAAACGGAACATCGTTCCGTAACGTCGGTTTAGCGGAACGTTGATCCGCTTATTCATTCTGGCACACGAAGCCGCTACGAGGAGAACTCATGCAGTACCGCACTCTCGGACGCACAGGAGTCCAGGTCAGCACGCTCGCGTTGGGCGCGATGAACTTCGGAACCATCGGCCGGACCACGCAGGACGAGGCCACCGCGATGGTCGACAGCGCACTCGACGCCGGGATCAATCTCATCGACACCGCCGACATGTACGGGCAGGGCGAGTCCGAGGTCATGGTCGGAAAGGCCATCGCCGGACGCCGCGACGACATCGTTCTCGCCACCAAAGCCACCTTGCCGATGGGCGACGAGCGGAACCACCAGGGAAGCTCGCGACGCTGGTTGATGACGGAGTTGGACAACAGTCTGCGCCGGCTCGGCGTCGACCACGTGGATCTCTATCAGATCCATCGATGGGATCCGACTGTCAGTGACGAGGAGACCCTGTCGGCGCTGACGGATCTACAACGCGCGGGCAAGATCAGATACTTCGGGTCTTCCACGTTCCCGGCCTACCGAATAGTCCAAGCGCAGTGGGCTGCCCGGGAATATCGGCTGAGTCGATACACCACCGAGCAGCCGGGCTACTCGATTCTTCAGCGCGGCATCGAGACTCATGTACTACCGGTGATCGAGGAGTACGGGCTCGGCGCTCTGGTCTGGAGTCCGCTGGCGTCGGGTTGGTTGTCGGGCGCTGTCCGAGACGGTGAAGTGATGACCAACAATCGATCCACGATGATGGTCGAACGTTTCGATCTCGCAATCCCCGAAAACCGCGCAAAGATGGATGCCGTCGAGGCGTTGGTGAAGGTGGCCGACGACGCCGGATTGACGCTGGTTCAGCTCGCGCTGGGATTCGTCGTCGCGCACCCGGGAGTCACGAGTGCGCTCATCGGTCCCCGAACGATCGAACATCTGCACTCGCAGCTGGCGGCTGCTGACACGGTGCTGTCGGGTGACGTTCTCGATGCAATCGACGAGATCGTCGCTCCGGGTATCGATCTCTCTCCCTGGGAGAAGCACGACACTCCCCCGTCTCTGCTCGACGCATCGCTGCGGAGGCGCTGACATGTCCGATGTTCGGTTCGGAATCATGACCGCTCCCATGCAGGTCGAGTACGAGGACGTGCTCCGCGTCTGGAAGGAGGCAGATGCCCTGCCGGAGATCGAGCATCTGTGGTTGTTCGATCACCTGATGCCGCTGGGAGGAGACCCGCTCGGCCCGACGTTCGAGGGCTGGACATTGCTTGCCGCCCTTGCGGCGCAGACGTCGAGGGCTCGCGTGGGACTGTTGGTGACGAGCAACCGGTTTCGGCCTCCGGCGATGCTGGCGAAGATTGCCGCTACGGTCGACGTAGTGTCCGGCGGCAGGCTCGATTTCGGTATCGGTGCGGGGTCCAGGCCCAGCGTTCCGATCGCTCGTCGCGAGTACGACGCACACGGTCTCCCCTATCACGACGCGAAACATGCCGTCGGAAGCTTGGCCGAGGCGTGCACGGTGATACGTCGATTGTGGACGGAGGCAGAGCCGTTCGACTTTCATGGAGAGTACGTCGATCTCGTCGGCGCCTACTGCAGTCCCAAGCCCGTGCAGGCGCCACATCCACCGATCATGATCGGTGGACGTTCGGCCGGCGTGCTGCGCATCGTCGCCGAACACGCGGACATGTGGAACATTCCCGGAGGGGACATCGCGGATGCCGTAGATCGCAGTGCGTTGTTGGATCGATACTGCGCGGATATCGGGCGTGATCCTGCTGCCATCACACGTTCGATTCATCTTTCGGTGAATTACGATGAGCCGGCACTGACTCTCGCGTCGATCCGTGAGGCGATCGACGCTGATTTCACGCATATCGTTCTGGGGCTGTCCTCGCCCTACCCTCCGGAGGTTGCGGGATGGGTGGTCGAGAACGTGATCACGCCTGCGAGGCGTGAAAGATAGCGTTACAACGATTTTGGGTTGAGTAACTAGCTCACGTGCAGTTTTCCTGTGGTCGCAACATCCCACCGTTCGGGAGACATACGCTGGTTCAGAATGGTGCAAGGTCGCCGGCATCGACTGTGTTGACTGTGTTGACTGCGTGGCCGATTCCAGCTGTCACTCCGATCGAGGTATCCATCGTGATGTCGACTTCGGTTGTGGCTTCACGTCGGGCACTGCAATCGGTTCCGCCAGTCGCTTCGGCTGGTTGTTGCGTGTCGCCGTCTTCGACTGGCTTGTTCTCGGCCGGCGTGTCTTCATCACGCGGCTTGTCGGCTTCGCCTGGCTCGTCGTCATCACGTGGCTCGTCGGCCTTGTCGGTCTCGTCGGTGATGGCGTCGGGTGATCGGCGTTTCCTCGGTATGTGAGGGATCAACGATTCGGGTGCCCGGTCTGCGGTGCCGATCGTGCTCCCGGGAAGTGTGACGGCGGTGGTGCCCGAGTTCGAGGTCCAGTGGATGACGGCGCCGGCGAGCATTGCCGGATTCCAGGCACCCATCGTTTTGAGCGAGTGGTGGTAGCGGCACAGGCACTGAAGGTTCGTCAGGATCGTCCAGCCGCCTCGCCGTGGGTCGCGGTGCAGGTACGGGATGACGTGGTCGATCTCGCACCCGAGTGCCGCGACGTCGCATCCGGGGTGGCGGCACGTCCGATCGCGCTGCCTCACGCATTCGGCGAGTGAGGCGCTGGGGCGGTAGATCAGTGCACTGTCGGTTGGTTCGAGGACGCCGCCGTGTCCATCGGGATACAACGCGGCGCCCAATGTTGGGTTGGCGGCGATGGCTCTCTCGAGTGCGGCAATGAGGGTGTAGGAACCTTTGTAGTCTTTTCCGGTGTGCGCTGGCACGGCCGCAGGCACAGGCGCAGTTGTTCCTGCTCGCATTTTGGTTGGGCGTTTCGGGAATGTCAGTGCGCCTCGTCGTCGTCCGCGTCCGAGCGGATGGAACGTCAGATGGGCAGGGGAATGGCTTCGCGCGCCGGCACTGCCGTTGGTGTCCCTGGCGCCGGCACCGGCGTTGGTGTCTTTGGGATCGGCAGTCGATGAAGCGCTTGTCTGATTTTCGGTGGATGCGGCGGTGTGCGTGTTGCTCTCGCGTACGCCGAGGCTGTCGGCGAGGTCGATGGCTTCGGTGAGTAATAGTTGCAGGTTGCCGTTGGCGGTGAGTTCGCGGGCGTATTCGGAGTCGATGAGGCCGTGTCCGGCGAGGTATGCGGGAAGGTCGGCCAGGCCGGCGAGTGTTTCGAGGTCGATGGTGACGGTGGTGAGAGGTGCACGGCGGCTGGGGAGTTCGCGGTTGGCGGTGCAGGGGCGCTCGTCGTCGATGTCGCAGGTGCAGGCCAGGTGTGATTCGCGGTGCATGAGTGCGATGTAGGCGGCGGCGTGGCGTTGTCCTCGGGTGCGGGGATCGCGGGGGCAGAGTGTCGCGGCCATTTCGGTGATCAGTTGCCAGCATGCTGCTGCGTCGCCGGCTTCGAGGTCGGCTTCGATGGTGGCGAGGACGTCTTTGTCGCGGTACCGGACCCGGGTCAGCGGGGTCTGAGCTTTGCGATTGTCGGCCGCCTCGTCGGGTGCGGTGCGTTCGATGATGGCGTTGATCTCGGCGGCGAGTGGACCTGGGGAGAGGCGCACCGCGGCG
>NZ_JAHFVG010000056.1 GCF_023264675.1 Rhodococcus sp. (in: high G+C Gram-positive bacteria) | reverse complement strand
CGGGATCAAGAGTCGGTACGTCGTCGCAGCCGGTGGATCGGTGCTGCTGTTCCTCGGACTCTTCCCCGTTCTCGGCCGAGTGGTGGCCGCGGTACCACTGCCGGTACTCGGCGGAGCCGGGATCGTGCTGTTCGGATCGGTGGCCGCCAGCGGTATCAGGACACTGTCGAAGGTGAACTTCGACGGGAATCTCAACCTGATCATCGTCGCGGTGGCAATAGGATTCGGCGTCATCCCGATAGCGGTACCGGGGTTCTATGCGGCATTCCCCGACTGGGTTCACGTGGTGCTCGATTCCGGCATCAGTGCGGCGAGCATCGTCGCGGTGGTATTGAACATATTCTTCAACGTCTTCACCCGAGGGCAGCGGCATTCACCCTCGGTGGTGACGGCGGCACCTCCCGTCGCCACTCGCCATCACGCGGGTTGATTCGATACGGACGATGAGGGAGCCTCGAAGTTCCGCTTCGTGGAATAGTGTGGGAAGTTCCGACGGTGAGAGGAAGTCCTGTGGCAGCCAGTGGCGGTGTTCAGTCGGTGGAGCGAGCATTCGAGTTGCTCGACATCATGGCTGCTTCGGGCGGATCCATCGGAATCAGCGAACTCGCCGAGGCGGCCGATCTTCCGATGCCGACCGTGCACCGGTTGATCGGCACGCTGGTCTCGCTCGGGTACGTGCGCAGGCTCGCGACCCGACGGTATGCACTCGGCACCAAGCTGATCAGGCTCGGTGACAGCGCCACCAAGCTGATCGGTGGCTGGGCGAAACCGTATCTCTCCGAGCTGGTTCGACAAACCCACGAGACGTCCAACATGGCGTTTCTCGAGGATGACATGGCCGTCTACGTGGCCCAGGTCCCGTCCGAGCACGCGATGCGAATGTTCAACGAGGTCGGCCAGCGGGTGCTGCCCCACTCGACCGGGGTGGGTAAAGCGCTGCTGGCGCAATTGGACGACGACACGGTTCGAGCGATCGTGGCGCGAACCGGAATGGCGCCGCGAACCGTCAATACTCTGACCACACTCGACACTCTGCTGGCTGATCTCGAAGTCGTCAGGACCCGTGGCTATGCGGTCGACGACGGTGAACAGGAAATCGGCGTCAGATGCTTCGCGGTTCCCGTCGTCGGCGCGCCGACGCTCACGGCGATGTCCATCGCCGGCCCCACCGCGAGGGTCACCATCGACGCTGCCGAACAGTTCGTACCCTTGCTCACCTCCGCCGCGGAGAGGCTCGCGAAAGATCTCGCCGGTGACCGCCAACCCCGATGAATGCGTCGGCGTTCTTGACACCCGTCCGTATCAGATGGAAAGTGACACGTAGCAGTTCCCAAAACGGGGGGAACGGAACACTGGAGGTGACGGGCCATGCCCACACTCTCGAACAAGGTCGTACTCATCACCGGTGCCGGGCGCGGCATCGGAGCCGAGACTGCGCGGGCGCTTGCCGCGAAAGGCAGCAAACTCGTGTTGACGGACGTCGACGAGGCGCCGCTGAAGGAACTGGGGCGAGAACTCGGCGACGTCGCCGTGACCGTCGTCGCCGACGTTCGTGACCTCGCGGCCATGGAGGCCGCCGTGCAGGCGGGAACCGCCGCGTTCGGCGGCATCGACCTCGTGCTCGCCAACGCAGGGATCTCCAGCTACGGATCGGTCCTGCAGGTCGATCCCGCAACATTCGCCAGGGTGCTCGACATCAATGTGCTCGGAGTGTTCAACACGGTGCGGGCGGCTCTGCCGTCGCTGATCGACCGTAAGGGCTACGTTCTGATCGTGTCCTCGCTCGCGGCGTTCGCCGCGTGTCCCGGCCTGGCGGCGTACAACGCGAGCAAGGCAGGAGTCGAGCAATTCGCGAATGCGCTGCGACTCGAAGTGACCTATCAGGGCGTCGGCGTCGGATCTGCCCACATGGCGTGGATCGACACCCCGCTCGTGCAGGATGCGAAGGCAGACCTCGGCGCCTTCCGCGAGATGCTCGATGTCATGCCCGGTCCGTTCGGGAAGACGATGACGGTCGACAAATGCGTCGACGCGTTCGTCGACGGGCTGGAGGGGCGTAAGCGCAAGGTCTACGTGCCGAAGTGGGTTGGATTTGCCGGGCGATTCCGCGGTGTCCTCAACTCGGCAGTCGGTGACCGTGCGCTGCTGAAGCACGTGCCACGCTTGCTGCCCAAGATGGACGCCGAGGTTGCCGCACTCGGACGGTCCACGAGCAAGCGCAACACCGCACTCTAGTTCTGCCCACCGAAACGAAAGTGTCTCGATGACAACGACATCCCCCTCGGAATCCTCGCACGTAACCGAAAAGTCGACGGTCGACGTCCTGATCGTCGGAGCCGGCCTTTCGGGTATCGGCGCTGCGCACCACCTGCAATCGAAGCTCCCCGGCAAGTCCTATGCGATCCTCGAGAGCCGAGGAGCAATCGGCGGAACCTGGGATCTGTTCCGGTACCCGGGGATTCGCTCGGACTCCGACATGTACACCCTCGGGTACAACTTCCGTCCGTGGACCGGCGACAAGTCGATCGCCGACGGCGCATCCATCCGCGAGTACATCGAGGACACGGCCCGCGACGGGGGAATCGACCGACACATCCGGTTCCACCACAAGGTCGTCTCGGCGGCCTGGTCCACCGAGACCTCGACGTGGACGGTCACTGCGCAGCGATCCGATACCGGAGAGTCGGCGGTGTTCGAGGCGTCGTTCCTCATGTGCTGCAGCGGATACTACGACTACGACAAGGGCTTCACACCGAAGTTCGACGGCATCGAGGACTTCGGTGGTGCCGTCGTGCATCCACAGAAGTGGCCGGAAGATCTCGACTACGCAGGCAAGAAAGTGGTCGTGATCGGCAGTGGGGCAACAGCGATCACGTTGGCGCCCAATCTTGCTCGCGAAGCAGAGCATGTCACGTTGCTGCAGCGCTCACCGAGCTACATCATGTCGCTTCCGTCGAAGGACTCGATTGCGCTCGCCTTGCGCAAGTATCTGCCTGCGCGGGCCGCATACAGCGTCACGAGAATCAAGAATGCGGTCACGGCCATCGGCATGTACGTACTGTGCCAGCGGTATCCGAAACTCATGAAGAAGCAGATCCGGAAGTTGCAGGAAGGGTGGCTGCCCGAGGGCTACGACCTCGACACACACTTCACGCCCAAGTACGACCCGTGGGATCAACGGCTGTGTCTCGTTCCGGACAACGATCTGTTCCGATCGATTCGCAAGGGTGAGGTGAATCTGGTCACCGACCACATCGACCGGTTCACCGATCGAGGAATTGCTCTGAAGTCGGGTGAGCACCTCGATGCCGACGTCGTAGTGACCGCGACCGGTCTCAACCTGGTGGCATTCGGCAACGTGAGCATCACCGTCGACGGCCGCCCGGTGGATCTGACGGAGACCATGGCCTACAAGGGCATGATGCTGACCGACGTGCCGAATTTCGCCTTCGTCGTCGGGTACACCAATGCATCCTGGACGTTGAAAGCAGATTTGGTGTGCGACTACGTGGTGCGCCTCCTCGAGCGCATGGACAAGGAAGGGTTCCGCGAAGTGCGGTTGGCGCGCGATGCGTCCGTGGGGGAGGAGCCGTTCCTCGACTTCGCTGCCGGATACGTGTTGAGGTCGGTAGACACGTTTCCCAAGCAAGGATCCGTAGCGCCGTGGCGTCTGCGGATGAACTACTTCCGTGACCTCCCCGCTCTCCGTTTCGGAAAGTTGGTCGACGACAACATGAGCCTTCGGTGACAGGTCACTGCGGGGTGGCGCCGACCGTGTGACGTAACACAGGTTCGGAACCGGGCGATTGGTATTCGAACGTTACTCCGCACGCGGCATTTCGATTGGATGCTCAGGCTGTGGCCTGGCATTATTCATGCGAGTGTCCGCGGCGGGGTGGCGCCGGGAATCGGTCGGTGGAAGTGGAGAGTTCATGAGGATCTCGCGCGGAGTGGTACTCACCGCGGTGGCGACGGTGGCAGCAACGATCGCACTGTCGGGTTGTACAGCGCCCGAGGCCGACACCGTCGACGCTGCTCCCATCGACTCGAATCCGATCACCGAGCTCCTCAAGCCGAAGATGACGTCGAGCGTCGCCGACGGGGCCGTCGGATTCTCGCCCGCCGATCCCGTCACCGTGACGGTCGCCGACGGGAAGTTGGGCAAGGTCACCCTGCTGAACCCGGAGGGTGTTCCCGTCGCCGGTGTCATTTCTCCCGACGGGCTGTCCTGGACCAACACCGAGCAGCTCGGGTACGACCGCGAATATCGCGTCCAGGCCGATGCTTACGGGCTCGGCGGGGCGTCGACCACGGTCAGTAGTTTCACCACCAGCCAGCCCGGCAACTTCACCAAGCCCTACGTTCTGCCGAACGAAGGTGACGTGGTGGGTATCGGTCAACCTGTTGCCGTGCAGTTCGACGAGTCCATCACGGACAAGATCGCCGCGCAGAACGCCATTCGGGTCACCACCACACCTCCCGTCGAAGGTGCCTTCTACTGGGTCAACGACCGCGAAGTGCGTTGGCGCCCGCAAAACTACTGGGCCTCGGGTACGCGAGTGGATGTGGCGGTCGACGTCTTCGGCCGCGATCTGGGCAACGGCATCTACGGTCAGGAGAATTCGTCGACGTCGTTCACCATCGGCGATGCCATGGTCGCCACTGCCGACGACAACACCAAGCAGGTGACCTTCACCGTCAACGGGCAGGACGTCATGACGATGCCCACCTCGATGGGCAAGGACAGCACGCCGACCGACAACGGTGTCTACATCATCGGTGATCGGTTCGACCATCTGATCATGGATTCGTCCACGTACGGCGTTCCGGTGAACTCCTCGACCGGTTACCGCACGCCCGTCGACTGGGCGACGCGGATGTCCTACAGCGGCATCTTCTTCCACTCCGCGCCGTGGTCCGTCGGCCAGCAGGGATACTCCAACACCAGTCACGGTTGCTTGAATCTCAGCCCGTCCAACGCGAAGTGGGTCTACGACAACACCAAGCGCGGCGACATCGTGGTCGTCGAGAACACCGTCGGTGGCACGCTTTCGGGAACCGATGGACTCGGTGACTGGAACATTCCCTGGGATCAGTGGAAGGCTGGCAACGCTGCCTCGATGTAGCCGGGGCCGCTAGTCCGATCCGTCTTTCTGATATTTGGCGGGATCGATGCCGAGAGTCTTCAGGTAGGCGACGGGTTCGATACTCGAGCCGTTGTTCCTGACCTCGAAATGCAGGTGTGGGCCGGTGGAGTTACCGGTGCTTCCGACCGATCCGATCTGATCGCCTGCCGCTACGGTATCGCCCACGTTCACGTTCACGCTCGACTGGTGACCGTAGTACGTCACGGTGTTCCCGCTCTCGATGCGCACCAGGTTTCCGTAGCCGTCCCCCGAATCGCCCGCCTGGACTACTTTCCCGCCGGTGACCGCGTAGATCGGCGTGCCCGACGGCGCCGCGAAATCCACTCCCTGATGGAACTGGCCGCCGTTGCCGGTCGGGTTGTTGCGGCTGCCGTAGCCGGAAGACAGCTCGTAGCTGCGCGCAGGCAACGGCAGGATCGAGCCTCCGAGCCCGACGGCCGGAGGCGATGCGTCCGCTTCGGGTTCGTCGGCGGTGGTGTCCGGGGTTGTGACGTCCGGAATGGTGGCGCCCTCGGGAGCGGGCCCGAAGTCGGAGTCCAGGATCACGGCAGCGACCTCGTTGATGAGCACGCCGGTGGCATCGAGGACCGCCGAGAGAATCGCGGCCCTCTGTTGGGCGTCAGGCTGCGGGATCGGTATCGACGGTAGCTCGATGGTCGGCTGCGCCTGCGCTACCGACGGGGTGATCAGCCCCGTGGTCCCGACACACAACGCAGCCGACAACACCGAACCTGCAATGACTTTGTGAACTCTTCGACCCACGTCGAGTGCCTCCTGTCTCTGCCCGACGGATATCCGCGGACTTCGAACGTGCGGTGGCGCGTTTCGGGGGCGCGTCGATTCGAACGCTCGAATCAGCGCTGCAAAAGTCACAGTTGTCACATTGGTACTTTTCTTCCCCAAAAGTGCCATTTGTAACCATACGTCACATCAACACCATTGGAAACTCGAAAAGTGAATTACAACAACGTAATTCGTTGTAGCGCAATGGCATTCGAAAGTATGTGTGAACAGGGATTGTGACAGCACAAAAAAGCCGGCCCCCGAAGGGACCGGCTTTTTCTTCTATGGGGTGAGTGACGGGACTCGAACCCGCGACACCCAGGATCACAACCTGGTGCTCTACCAGCTGAACTACACCCACCATAACTGCACAACTTTGCCCTTGCGGGCTCTGTATCAGCAGCGGGGACAATACTAGCGGTTCGATTCGCTCGTTGCGAATCGCCCTCAGGTTGGCGTGTCGAGATCCTTCACAACGGCGGCGATTTCGCTGGTCGAGGGGCCAGGAGGCGCGACGAACACCGTCTGGCGGTAGTACTTCAGCTCCTTGATCGACTCTTTGATGTCCGCCAGAGCCCGGTGAGCCAGGCCCTTCTGCGGCTGACCGAAGTAGATCCTCGGGTACCACCGACGCGAGAGCTCCTTGATGGAACTCACATCGATCATCCGGTAGTGGAGGTAGGTGTCGAGCGCTTCCATGTCGCGCGTGATGAAGCCGCGATCGGTACCGATCGAATTACCGGCCAGCGGCACGGTTCCTGCCACCGGCACGTGCTCGCGTATGTACGCGAGCACCCGCTCCTCGGCCTCCTCCAACGTGACAGTCGACGCACGCACTTCCTCGGTCAGTCCCGATTTGGCATGCATCTTCTGCACGACGTCCGGCATCCCTGCCAGCGCGTCGTCGTCGGCATGAATGACGATATCGACGCCCTCGCCGAGAACGTTGAGCTCACTGTCGGTGACGAGGGCCGCAATCTCGATGAGTTTGTCCTTCGACAAGTCGAGGCCGGTCATTTCGCAATCTATCCACACAAGTTTGTCCTGCACGAGAGACACACTAGTGCGAACATGCACACCGCTAAGGTTTGCGGTGGCGATCAACATCGAGTTCAGTCCTCAGGAGGATACGAAAAATGACGGTCGATCCGGCGTCGGAGAATTCCACCCCAGATGCAGCGGCCACGCCCGCGCACGCCGAACCGACTCCGGCAGAGAAGGCCGCCAAGGCCAAAGCTGTCGCTGTCGAGGCTGCGCGAGTGGCCGCAGATGCTCTGGCCGCCGCCGAAGCCGCCGAGAAGGAAGCTGCAGCGGCCGAATCGGCAGCGCAGATCACCGCTCCGGTCGAGGCTGCCGATTCGCTCTCGGCCGAGATTGCGGCCGGCTACAACTCGTCCGGCGCTGCGCTCGAACTCGGCACCGTCGTTCTGGACGGCGTCACCGACCCCTCGGCTCGCATTCGTATTCCACTGGCCACACTCAATCGGCACGGACTCGTTGCGGGCGCTACCGGCACCGGCAAGACGAAAACGTTGCAGGGGATCGCGGAGCAGCTCTCGTCGGCAGGAGTGCCCGTGGTGATGGCGGATGTGAAAGGCGACCTCTCGGGGCTGTCGGCGCCGGGAGCGGACAACCAGAAGATTCGCGCTCGCGCTGTGGAGACCGGTGATTCCGACTGGGTGCCGACGGGTCACCCGGTGGAATTCCTGTCCCTCGGCACGGAAGGCATCGGCATCCCGGTGCGTGCCACGATAACGGCGTTCGGGCCGATCTTGCTCAGTAAAGTACTGGGGCTGAACAACACTCAGGAGTCCACGCTAGGTCTGATCTTTCACTGGGCCGACAGTCAAGGTCTCGCTCTGCTCGATCTGAAGGATCTGCGGGCGGTCATCGCACATTTGACCAGCGACGAGGGCAAGGCCGACATCAAGGGGATCGGCGGGGTGTCGCCGGCGACCGCGGGCGTCATCCTGCGGGCACTGGTCAATCTGGAGGCCGACGGGGGAGACACGTTCTTCGGCGAGCCCGAGCTCGAGACCGAGGACCTGCTGCGCGTGGGGAGCGACGGTAAAGGCGTGATCACGCTCTTCGAACTCGGCGCTCAGGCAGCACGTCCGGTGATGTTCTCTACTTTCCTGATGTGGGTACTCGCCGACATGTTTCAGACGTTGCCCGAGGTCGGAGACATCGACAAGCCCAAGTTGGTGTTCATCTTCGACGAAGCGCACCTGTTGTTCGCCGACGCGTCGAAGGCGTTCCTTCAGCAGGTGGAGCAGACTGTCAAGCTGATTCGGTCCAAGGGCGTCGGCGTCTTCTTCTGCACGCAGTTGCCGACCGATGTTCCCAACGAGGTGCTGTCTCAGTTGGGCGCTCGCGTTCAACATGCGTTACGCGCGTTCACCCCCGATGACCAGAAGGCGCTCAACAAAACGGTTCGTACGTACCCGAAGACCAAGGCATACGACTTGGAAAAAGCGCTCACCTCGCTTGGAACCGGCGAGGCCATCGTGACTGTCCTGTCCGAGAAGGGAGCGCCGACACCGGTGGCATGGACCAAGATTCGGCCTCCGCGTTCGCTGATGGACACCATCGGCAACGACGCGATCGGTAGCGCGGCATCGGCGAGTCGGCTGAACGCGAAGTATCGCACCACGATCGACGGCGAGTCGGCCTACGAGAAGCTCGCGGCCAGGGTCGTCGACGTGCCCGCGCCGGCCGAGACCTTCGACCTTCCGACGCTTCCAGCGGATCTTCCCGACCTGCCGCCACTGCCGCCGGAGGGGCCGTCGGCTGCCGAGCGAATCATGGACAATCCCGCGGTGAAGAGCTTCCTTCGATCGGCGGCGTCGGCTGCCGGGCGAGAGATTTCGCGGAGCATCTTCGGGACAGGTCGACGTCGTAAGCGCTGATCAGCCGCCCAGCTTCTTGTAGAAGCTCCCCACGATCGGTGCCGAGATCGCGCGCGGGCTGTACTGCCCGGCGATCGACATGCCCTTGCTGAGCAGACCGGGGACTACGCGCATCTTGTTCTTCCCGAGCGAATCGAGCGAGAGTTTGGCGGTGTAGGCGCTGTCGATCCACAGGAAGTCCGGGACGAGTTTGTCGACGATGGATGCGTCGGCGGGGTCGGGGGTCTCGGTACGCACCGGTCCAGGGGCCAGCAAGGTCACATGGACGCCGCTGCCCTTCAGCTCGAGACGAAGAGACTCCGAGAACGTGTTCACGAATGCCTTCGAGGCTGCATACGTCGCGTTGTTCGGAATCGCCATGTTGCCCGCAGCCGAGCCCGTGATCAGGATGCCGCCACTGCGGCGAGCGATCATGCCGGGAAGCACTGCGAGGGTCAGATCGTGTACGGCAACGGTATTGAGCTCCACCTGGTCTCGCTCGTACGCCGGATCCAGCTCCGACACCGGACCGAACGTGGCAATGCCTGCGTTGTTGCACAGCACGCTGATCTCGCGCTCGGCGAGTTCAGCGGCGAACGGCTTACGCGCATCGCGGTCCGACAGGTCGAGAACCCGGACCTCCACGACGACGCCGTGTTCGGCGGTCAACTTCGCGGCGAGCGCGTCGAGCAACTCGCCGCGACGGGCGACGATGATCAACGAATGGCCGCGGGCGGCCAGTTGGGTGGCCAGCGCCTCTCCGATTCCGGAGGAGGCTCCGGTGACGACGGCGCGGGCTTCGGGTGCAGGGCTCGGCAGGCTCACGGTGAGCCAGGGTAGTGGATAGGCTCAGATGCGCGCGGCCAGGCGGGTGCCTTGTTCGATCGCTCGCTTCGCATCGAGCTCGGCCGCGAGGTCGGCACCTCCGATGACATGCGTCGCCGTGCCCGCGGACTCGAGTTCGTCCACCAGGTCTCGCACCGATTCCTGACCGGCGCAGACGACGATGGTGTCCACGGCCAGTGTTCTCGGTCGTTCGTGCTTGTCGCCGAACGTGATGTGCAGGCCTTCGTCGTCGATGCGTTCGTAGTTCACGCCCGACAACTCGTGGACTCCCTTGGCCTTCAGCGCTGCCCGGTGAACCCATCCCGTCGTCTTGGCCAGACCAGCGCCGATCTTGCCCTTCTTGCGTTGTAACAGGTACACCTCGCGAGGTGACGCGGCAGGAACCGGAGTGGTCAATGCCCCTGGTGCGGCTTCGGGCTCGGTGACGCCCCACTCCTGCTTCCACTCCTTGAGGTCGAGCGTCGGGGACGCGTCGGTGGTGAGGAATTCGGAGATGTCGATACCGATCCCGCCTGCACCGATCACCGCCACCCGTGGTCCGACGGGTTTGCCGTCCTCCACGACCTCGGCGTACGAGAGCACGGACGGATGCTCGATTCCGGGTATCGCGGGAATGCGGGGTACCACTCCGGTGGCGAGGATGACCTCGTCGTAGTCGCCTGCGAGCAATTCGGCAGCGGTGACCCTGCGTCCAAGATGGACGGCCACGTCGTTCTGCTTCAATGCGGTGGTGAAGTAGCGGATGGTCTCGGCGAACTCTTCCTTTCCTGGAATTCGTTGTGCGATACCGAATTGTCCTCCGAGCGCAGGGCGCGACTCGAACAGGCTCACGGCGTGACCGCGTCGGGCCGATTCGAGTGCCACGGACAGTCCAGCCGGGCCGCCGCCGACGACCGCGACCTTCTTGGTCTTGCGCGTGGGGAGCAGTTGCAGTTCGATCTCACGGCCGGCCCGCGGATTGACCAGGCACGAGACGGTCTTGTGTACGAACGCGTGATCGAGACATGCCTGGTTGCAGGCAATGCAGGTGTTGATGCTGTCCGCGGAGTCCGCTTCCGCTTTGCGTACCCAGAACGGATCGGCGAGCATCGGGCGAGCCATGGATATCAGCTGGGCGTCGCCGCGGACCAGGATGTCCTCGGCGGTGTCGGGCATGTTGATACGGTTGGACGCCGCAACAGGAATGTCGACGTGCTTGTCGAGCTTGCCGGTGATGTCCGCGAAGGCTGCGCGGGGCACCGACGTGACGATCGTCGGAACGCGCGACTCGTGCCAGCCGATGTCGGTGTTGATGACGTCCACCCCGACGCGCTCCAATTCCTGTGCGAGAGCGACGATGTCATCCCAACTCTGACCACCCTCGACGAGGTCGGCCATCGACAACCGGAACACGATCAGGAAGTCCTTACCCGTCGCTCCACGAATCCCACTCGCGATCTCCACGGCGATCCGGCGCCGGTTTTCCGAACTGCCGCCCCACCGGTCGCTGCGATGATTGGTGCGCTCGGAGAGGAACTGATTGATGAAATATCCCTCGCCGCCCATGATCTCGACACCGTCGTAGCCGGCGGACTGCGCCAGCCGAGCACATCTGACGTAGTTGCGGATCTGCCACCGCACGCCCCGCGAAGTCAGGCGCCTCGGGCGAAAAGGATTGATGGGGGCCTTGATCGACGACGCCGACACGCTGAAGGGTTGATAGGAGTAGCGACCGGCATGCAGGATCTGCAGCGCAATCTTGCCTCCCTCGCGGTGTACCGCGTCGGTGATCCGGCGATGCCGCCGTGCTTCGATGCGATTGGTGAGCTTGGCGCCGAACGGAAGCAACCAGCCGGTTCGATTCGGTGCGTATCCGCCGGTGACGATGAGTGCGACGCCCCCGCGCGCGCGTTCGGCGAAGTACTCGGCAAGCCGCCCCGTATCGCGCGCTCGATCCTCGAGTCCGGTGTGGATCGATCCCATGATCACGCGATTCTTGAGCGTGGTGCTGCCGACCTGCAGAGGCGACAGCAGTGTCGGGTAACTGTTCGAGGTTGTCACAGGTTCTCCAATATCTCGTCGCACCAATCGGCGAAGCCTTCTTCGACTCGGATTCCACCGCGCAGCACGAGGTACTGGTGCAGCGCGGTGCCGGCGAGGTCGGCAGGGGAGGGGAAGTCACGCTTTTCGATCGATCGGTAGAGCTCGAGGCGCTCGCTGTGAACATCTCGGTGGCGTCGTACCTCGGCTTTGAGGACGTCGATGTCGCCGCCGGCACCGCCTCGTATCTTGACGGCCAGTTCGTCGCGGAGTTTGCCGGGATCGGTTGGCTCGGCGATCCAACGATCGAGCTCGGTTCGGCCGGCGTCGCTGACCGTGTAGACCTTCTTGTCCGGGCGACCGTCCTGTATCACCGACGTTCCCGCGATCCAGCCTGCAGCGTCCATTCGAGTGAGCACTCGGTAGATCTGTTGATGAGTGGCACTCCAGAAGAAGCCGATGGATTTGTCGAAACGACGCGCGAGTTCGTAGCCGGAGCCCGAGAGCTCGGTGAGCGAGACGAGTATCGCGTGTTCCAGTGCCACGCGGATCAGTATGTATGCACTGAGGTGACTATGCAAGGGGTTGAGTATGCAAGGCGGTGACTATGCAACTGAGTGCACTCTCTCGATGTGGCGGGCTGTCTGATACCGGAGTACGACGCCGGAGGCCGACGACTCGCCTAGGCTTCCGTTATGAGTGCACAGGCGGATGACGCCGTCGTCGGTGTCGCGACCACGCGTAAGCAGGTATTCGCCTGGGGGATATGGGATTGGGGCTCGGCCGCATTCAACGCCGTCATCCTCACGTTCGTGTTCTCGGTGTACCTCACCGATGCAGTCGGCGACGATCTACCCGGATCGATTTCGGCGACGTCGTGGTTCAGTTGGTCGGTCGGACTCGCCGGCGTCGTCATCGCCGTGTTGGCTCCGGTCTCCGGTCAGCGGTTCGACGCCAGGGGTAGGCGGAAGCGATCGCTCGCGCTGCTGACCGGCGTGACCGTGGCCAGTATGGCCGGATTGTTCTTCGTGAAGGACGACTACCACTACCTGTGGTTGGGCCTGGTGCTCCTCGCCGTTGGGTCCATCATGTTCGAGCTCGCCAGCATTCCGTACAACGCGATGTTGAGGCAGGTCTCCACCCCGGCCAACATCGGTCGGGTGTCCGGATTCGGCTGGTCCATGGGCTATTTCGGCGGCATCGTATTGCTCCTCATCTGCTACGTAGGTTTCATCTCCGGTGACGGAGACACCCGAGGACTGTTCGGGTTGACCACCGATGGCGGGCTCAACATCAGGCTCGTTGCGCTGCTTGCCGCCCTCTGGTTCGCCGTGTCGGCGATACCGGTGCTGCTCTCGGTGCCCGAACTACCCTCGACGGCAGCCGATCCCGGAGCCGCCAAGGCCGGGATGGCGGAGTCCTATCGGGTGCTGTTCCGAGACTTGCGCGAGCTGTGGGGTGCAGATCGCCGGAGCGTCTACTTCCTGATTGCCAGTGCGCTGTTTCGCGACGGACTGGCCGGAGTGTTCACGTTCGGCGCGGTGCTCGCGGTCAACGTCTACGGCATCGGTACTGGCGACGTGCTGCTGTTCGGCGTAGCGGCAAATGTTTTCGCCGGACTCGGCGCAATCACTGCGGGCGTGTTCGACGATCGCGTCGGACCGAAACGGGTCATCGTCTTTTCGCTGACGGCGATGATCGCGGCCGGTGTCGTTCTGCTGTTCGTATCGGGACCGCTGCTGTTCTGGGTGTTCGGTCTCGTTCTCTGCCTGTTCGTCGGCCCGGCGCAGTCCTCGTCGCGCACCTACCTGGCGCGGCTGGCTCCGCCGGGGCGTGAGGGGCAGTTCTTCGGCCTCTACGCCACCACCGGCCGTGCCGTGTCGTTTCTGGCGCCCACGCTGTTCGGGCTGTTCGTGTTTCTCTTCGACGCCGATCGCGCAGGCATCGGCGGTTTGCTTCTGGTGCTGGCGGTCGGACTCGGCGCGCTTCTCGCCGTGAAGTCGCCGGACAAGGTCTAGACCGAGCGAACCCGGGCGAGGATCTCGGCGGCGAGCCGCTCGGGAGCTTCTTCGGGAACCCAATGCGAAATGCCGTCGAGTTCGACGAACGAGTAGTCGGCGTCGACGAAATCTCCGCACCGCTCGGCCCCGGCGCGTCCGATCGCGGCGTCCTCGTTGCTCCAGACGAAGGTCGTCGGCACCTCGACCGACGGAAGCCGGCCGAACGCATTGGTCATCGCGCGATACCAGTTGAGGGCGGCCGTCAATGCTCCCGGCCGGCTCAGATGTTCGATGTAGCGGTCGTCGGGGCTGCGGTCGGAGAACATGGCACGCAGTCGCCGAGCGCCGTCCTCCAGTAGAACCGCCTCCGCTTTTCCTTCCTCGCGAAGCAGTTTCATGTAGGTCGAACGTTCTTGTTGATCGGCGTCGAATCGAACGGCCCAGCCGAACGCCGCGGTATGGGGGACCGACACGGCGGTCAACGACCGAACGATGTCGGGGTGCTCGGCAGCCAGCTGCCAGGCGATCGCCGCTCCCCAGTCGTGTCCGACGAGGTGGACCGACTCGAAGCCAAACTCCTCGACGATTCCGACAACGTCGCCCGCCAATTTTTCCGACGCGTAGGCTTCGACTCCGAGCGGACGTGCACCGGGGGAGTAACCACGCTGATCCGGTGCAATCGTTCTGATTCCCCCGGCAGTCAGCAGCGGAACCACGGCGTCCCAGCATCCCGACGTCTGAGGGAAGCCGTGCAGAAGTACGACGGGGATGTCGTCTTCCCTGCCGGCAGTGGATACATCGAATTCGAGATCGCCGACGGTCACCTTCATCGCTGTTGGTGTCATGAAATCGATCATCCCAGACGTTCGTGGCCCCCCGACCGTCAGATGTGGGTCGGCCTCCACGCCCCCATGCCGAGGACGATCAACCTCACCTGGTGCTCGGTTCGGCGCAGCAGCTCACGTTCGTTCTCGCTGCCCTGACGGTCGATTTCGAGAAGGCCGACGGTCGCGGTCAACATCGTGGACACGATGAGATCCGCCGCCATCTCCAGGTCCGCGATATCCCACGTCTCCAGTCCCGGCATACGGGAGAGGTCGATGGTCAACTCGCTGACGAACATGCGTAGTTCGGTGGCAAACGCCTTGCGCACCTCGGTGACTCCGCCGTAGCGCTCGCGTGCAAGGAATCGAAAGTGATCCTCGTGCGAGCGAACTTGACGAACGAGTATTCGCAGTGATTCCGTCGCATTCTTGACCGACGGTTCTTTTCGGGCGTCGCGCAGCATCTGTCGAAGCATGCGCATCGAATCTTCGACGAGTGCGACGCCGAGGTCTTCCATGGAGGAGAAATGCCGGTAGAACGCCGTGGGCACGATGCCTGCGGAGCGGGTGACCTCGCGCAAGCTGACACTGGCGAACGAACGGTCGCGTAGGAGGTCCAACGTGCCGTCGATCAGTGCTTGACGCGTGCGTTCCTTGCGTTCTGCTCGCGTCCCCGGTTCTGTCACGTGGTCGAGTTTATGACCGTCCATCGATCCTTTACCTCCCGCCTGACCTTGGCCATTGGGTAACTGTGACGCCAGTCACTACAGATGTAAACCTGTCGCTGCAGTCACATTCACGTTGACAGCCCTGGGTACCGGTCTGTCACACTCATTCTAGTGCACAGACGTACACTGAAATAGTTCGTTCTTTTCGACCGAGATCGGGAGGCGATATGACACTCCAGCAGAAGCTCGATCAGCCGCGCAGGCGCGGGCGATTCTCGTTGCTGTCACTGTTCGAGGCCATGGCGACACCGCACGCATTGGATCGCTATCTCGAACTCGTCGACCCGATGACCACGGTGCGGGATCTACGCGGCGAGGTCACTGCCGTGCACCGGTCGACGGCGGACACCGTCACCTTGACGCTGCGCCCGACACATCAGTGGAACGGGTTCGAGGCCGGGCAGTTCGTCCAGGTCGGCGTCGTGATCGACGGAGTCCGGCACACGCGGTGCTACTCGCCCGCATGTTCGCAGTACCGTGCCGACGGACGCATCGAACTGACGATCAAAGCCCATCCCGAAGGTCTGGTATCACAGCACCTGCACCGCAACGCACGTGTCGGCCTCGTGGTCAGCCTCTCGCAAGCCGACGGAACATTTCACCTGCCCTCACCGCGTCCGGAGCGCGTACTGCTGATCAGTGGTGGCAGCGGGATCACGCCGGTGCTGTCGATGCTGCGATCGTTGCTGGACGAGGGGTACAGCGGCGATCTCACCTTTCTGCACTACGCCTACACCGAGAGCGATGTGTCCTATCGCCGCGAACTCGACGAGATCGCAGCTACCACGGGCGAGGCGAACGTGCGAATCGTGTTCGCGTACACCGATCAAGAAGAAGGTGGAGATCTGCACGGGTTCTTCTCCACCGAGCACCTCGATGCGGTTGCACCGTGGCACCGCGACGCGCACACCTACCTGTGTGGTCCGCCGGGCTTGATGCGAGGCGTCAAGAACGTGTACGGCGAACTGGGCTTGACCGACCGCCTCCACCTCGAGGAGTTCGCGCCTCCTCTGTCGGTGGTCACCGACGACGCCGATGGCGACATCGCGTTCACCGGAAGTGACGTGACGGCGTCCAATACCGGCCGCACGCTGCTCGAGCAGGCCGAGGACGCGGGCTTGAGCCCGGCGTACGGCTGCCGCATGGGGATCTGCTTCACCTGCACATCGGTGAAGACCTCGGGATGTACCAAGAATGTTCAGACCGGCGAGACCGACAGTGAACCCCACAAGAAGATTCAACTCTGTGTTTCGGTTCCGGTCGGTGATGTCGCCATCGAAATCTGAGTCTGGATCACGGACCGGTCGAAAGCTGGCCGGCTGAAACAGTTTTCATCGACCTGAGCGACACGTCGTTACCTCACGAATCCGAAACGGAGACTTTCGAATGTTCGGAATACCGCTACCGTCACTGTCCTTCCTCCCCTTCATCGGCCCGTCACAGGGCGCGGGCGATTCGAAGTCGCCCACCGTCCTGTCGTACGAGCAGGTTCAAGAACTCGGCCGCGAACTGGACGAGTTGCGTGCTCGAACCGTGGCCAAGCTCGGCGACGAGGATCGCGAGTACATCTACAACATCGTCAAGACGCAGCGGACCCTGGAGGTTGCCGGACGCGCGCTGATGTATCTGCCGTTCCTTCCGCCCGCATGGCTTGCCGGCGTCGGTGCACTGGGAGTCTCGAAGATTCTCGACAACATGGAAATCGGCCACAACGTCATGCACGGCCAGTACGACTGGATGCGAGAGCCCGGCTTCAACTCGCAGGTATTCGAGTGGGACACAGTCTGCCCCGCAGATCAGTGGAAGCACTCGCACAACTACATGCACCACACCTTCACCAATATCGTCGGCAAGGATCGGGATATCGGATACGGCATTCTCCGCATGGACGAGGGCCAGAAGTGGAACCCTTATTACCTCGGTAATCCTGTGTACGCGTTCCTGTTGATGACGTTCTTCGAATGGGGCGTCATGCTGCACGACCTCGAAGCGGAGAACATCGTTCAGGGCAAGCGGAAGTGGCACGACGTCAAGCCGCTGCTGCAGGGCATGTGGCGCAAGGCAGGCCGTCAGGTCCTGAAGGACTACGTCGTCTTCCCCGCTCTGACCGGACCGTTCTTCGTCACGACTCTGGTCGGGAATGTCGGTGCGAACCTCATCCGTAACCTGTGGACGTACTCGATCATCTTCTGTGGTCACTTCCCAACCGGAGTGCAGACTTTCACCGAAGACGAGACCGCCGACGAATCGCGCGGCGAGTGGTACGTCCGCCAGATGCTCGGATCGGCCAATATCGAGGGTTCGCCGTTGTTCCACATCATGTCCGGCAATCTCTCGCATCAGATCGAGCACCACCTCTTCCCCGATCTGCCCGCTCACCGGTACCCGGAGATGGCGCCCGAGGTGAAGGCGCTGTGCGAGAAGTACGAGCTCCCGTACAACAGCGGCGGATTCTTCAAGCAGATCGGGTCGGTCTGGGGCAAGATCTTCAAGCTCGCACTACCGAATTCGCTGACCGGCTCCGAGCCCACTGTCGGTGTTATCGTCGAGCGCAAGAAGGCTGCTGCCTAGATGGCAGGCACCGTCCCGTCCTGCGCGAGAGACGACGGGGCTCGCGACCGAGGAACCGAATCAGGGGTGAACGTGGTGGTAGGCAAGTTCGAACGGAACAAGGACACGGTGCAGGAGCTCACCGAGTCGGCTGCCAATCATGTCGGCAAGATTGCCGTCATCATTGCCGGCGCGGTCCGCGATGTCACTCGTGAGATCGGTGACTGGGTCTCCGACGGCATCGAAATGCGCGAGGCTGCGAAGAAGGCCCGAGACGACGCTCCACTCGGTCAGGTCATCAACGGCGAATTCGAGAGCCGCTGATCGTTTCGGCCCTGCAGATCGGTCAGGCATCTACGACGAAGGGGTCGTGCGTCCATCGCGGCGCACGACCCTTCTTTGTGTCTTCTGCACGATGCTCGCCGTGAAGTCAAACAAACTCGAAGAATGTTTCAACTGCCATTTTCGTACCTTGGGCACGCGGAGTGAGTTACCGTTACTCATCGAAGCAGACAAACGGATGGAAGGCGGCTCGACATGCGATTGAACACCACGCTCGCGAAACCCATCGACAGAGTTCTCACTGGAGAACATCACGCGACCGTCGGAGTGCCGCCCCGCGAGTCCGATGTCAAGATAACGGCAGCGCTGGAATCTCAGTGCGCCCGAGTGGCGACGAACAGCTTCGCTCTGGGGCGTCTCCCGCAGGGCGGTGAGCTCGACGGTGCCCGCCTCGCGGCCGAGAAGTTGGTGCACGCCGCCGTTCCTCTGCGCGATGCGCAGCGGGCTGTCCACGGTGCCATCGGTGCTGTGTTGAAGCGCGGCTGTGCTGGGGACGAGGGTGCAGACGGCGAAGGTGCCGTCGTCGATCGTGCGGTCTTCATGATGCGCGTTCTCGAAGTAGTCGCCAATGTGGTTTCGTCGGCCTACCTCGACCATTGCCGTCAGGATTCGGGAGTGGTGCGAGAGCGTTCGGCTCAGCTCGTCGAGTTGGTGACATCGGGTGACCCGGAGGCTCGGGTGGTAGCCGAGCGCAGTGGCATCGAACTGGCGGCAGAATACGACGTGCTGGTCGTACAGTTCGTCGATGCGAGCGAAGGGCCGGATCGGATCGGATCGCGGAAGCTGGACGATGGTGCCCTCTCCGCCGCGGTATCGGCTCTGACGGCTGCCGACATCGGTTGTGTGCCGCTGCTGTCGCTGGCCGCGCACGGTGGAACGATTCTGGTCCCTGCCGCCCGAGTCGATGCGGTTGAAATCTGCTTCGCTGCACTGACATCAGTCCTCGGCGTCGACATCGTGGCGGCGACGTCCCGAGCGCATGTCGGTGAGATGGACGGTGTTCTGGCACATTGCCGTGAACTCGTCGAGCTCGCGCGGTGCCTCGGTATGGCGGCACGGCTCTACCGCACCGGGGATCTCGCACTCGAGTACCAGTTGTCTCGGCCAGGACCCGGCCGATCACGGCTTCGATCTGTCATCGCGCCGCTCGACGCGTACCCGGAACTGGTGCACACGCTGCGCACGTTCATCGGAAGCGAGGCGAATCGCCGGGCAAGTGCCAAGTCGCTGTATGTGCACCCGAACACCGTTGACTACCGGCTCAAGCGAATCGAGCAACTGACCGGTGTCGACCCGTTGAGTTCGGCCGGCCTGATGGCGCTTCACGCAGCCCTCGTGGTGGACTCACTGGCTCGCGCTCATGGATCCGGCGTCGGCGCTCGGGTTATCGCCGAAGCGTCCTGAGCTGGCGGTGGGGTGCAGCCCGACGGGCCTGCGCCCCACCGCGTCCGTAGTGCAGTCCAACTGTGATCACCCGGTGGAAATCACTCCACTGACAGGAATTCTGCCGAAAACGGCGGTCCGGAAGTCGGTCAACGCTCGTTCGACGTGATTGGGGCTCGAGACGACGACGGCGCCCTGGGCTCCACGCTCGGTGAGCAGCGCCGCAGTGTTTCGTGCGTTTTCGACGGTGGACGTCGACGATCCTTCTTCGACGATTCGACCGTCCGCAACTCCGTTGGCGATCAGCCACTCCTTCATCGCCCGCGCCTCGGTGACACCCGCTCGGGGGACACCTCCGCTGGTGATGATCTGGGTCAACGGGTACTGCCGAGCCAAGGCGAGTGTTGCGTTCAATCGGTCTTCCAGGACCGGCCGCATGGTGCCGTCGTCGTAGAGGCCCGCACCGAGCGCGATGATCGTGGTACCGACAGGATTGAGGTCCAGCATGAGTGGCGCTTGCTGGGTCAGCACTTCCTGTCGAGTGCACCAATCGATGACGAACGTGTTCGGAACCTGGCAACCGCCCAGAGTTGCCATGAGACCGTTACCGAAGGTGATCGGCGTCAGATCCGCGTGGGCCGTGGCGCCGCTCATACCGAGGGTCACGCCGAGGGCGATCGTCGACGTCACGAGTGCCCGCTTGATTGTGTTACGAATTAGATCTGCCATATGGCAGCCCCCCGACTGGTTGTCGATCATGTACCGATATCGAATCAGCTTGCAGTACAACCGAGGCGGGGCACAACCGTCACCGACTGTGACTGCGCACAGTTTCCGGCGGATACGCTGTGACAGTTGACATTAACTCCGACTGAGAATTGGAAAGTGTTGTTGTGCAACAAGATTCAACTCAGGTCGACGTTGGGGTGCGGAGAGTCCTGGAGAGGGGAGCGTTTCCATGCTCGGTCCGACGGTTTCGCCCAGCCGTTCGAGAACCGGTCGGTCGACCGGGTACACTGATTCACCGTGCTCGGACGCGGCCACCCGCCTCGCTCGAGCCACGCCTCCGTAGCTCAGGGGATAGAGCAAGGGCCTTCTAATCCCTTGGTCGCAGGTTCGAATCCTGCCGGGGGCACCAGCGCACAGTCCCGCACAGCGGTAATCCAACGCACGGCCGCGAAGTCAACTATCTTCGCCTTCGACGACTCATCAGCGCGAGGAGGCCACCGATGCGGGACGTTCTCGATCAGTTGGTGGCGATCTGGCGTAGCGGGGAGACCGCCGGGCTGGGAACTGTCGTTCGCACCTTCCGCTCCGCTCCTCGTCCGGCCGGGGCGTCGATGGTGGTGGCCCCGGACGGTTCCGTCAGCGGTTCGGTCTCGGGAGGCTGCGTCGAGGGGTCGGTGTACGACGCGGCGAGCACGACGCTCCTTACCACCGTGCCGGTGCTCGAACGCTACGGCGTCACCGACGACGATGCCTTCGCGGTGGGGTTGACGTGCGGCGGAATACTCGACGTGTTCGTGGAGCCGATTTCGCGAACCACTTTTCCCGAGTTGGAGATGCTCGCGGAGTCGATAGCGTCGGACACACCGGTTTCGGTCGCCACCGTCATCTCGCACCCAGATCGATCCAGAGTCGGCCTGCACATCGTGCTCGGTCACTCGGGCGCGTCCGGATCACTCGGGTCGCCGCGCAGCGACGCGGCCGTCGTCGACGATGCTCGCGGACTGTTGGCGACCGGGCAGTCGGCTGTGCTCACCTACGGCCCGGACGGAGAACGTCTGGGCGAGGGGATGGAGGTATTCGTCGCCAGTCATGCACCGCGGCCGCGAATGCTCGTCTTCGGTGCAATCGACTTCGCTTCCGCGGTGGCAGAACAGGGAGTGTTTCTCGGCTACCGGGTGACGGTCTGCGATGCGCGAGCCGTGTTCGCGACCGCGGCGCGGTTCCCGGCGGCCGCCGACGTCGTCGTCGACTGGCCTCATCGGTACCTCGCCGCCGAACTCGAGGCGGGCGCGCTCGACAGTCGTACGGTGATCTGCGTTCTCACTCACGACCCGAAGTTCGATGTGCCATTGCTCGCGGTTGCGCTGCGCCATGAGAGGTTCGCGTTCGTGGGGGCGATGGGATCGCGGCGTACCCACGACGAACGAACGGATCGGTTGAAGGAAGCGGGACTGACGGACGACGAGTTGGCTCGGTTGTCGAGTCCCATCGGTCTCGACCTCGGTGCTCGGACGCCGCAGGAAACCGCAGTCTCCATCGCTGCTCAGATCGTCGCGAGGCGCTGGGGTGGTAGCGGTGAGCCTTTGACGGATCGAGCGGGCCGGATTCATCACGATTCGGCGATGGGCAACACCTCCTGATCTACGACGATGTGTAGGAGTTCGGGGCGCTGAGTATCGGCGCCCAGCGCACACCTCCTACTCTGGTCGGTATGGCAGCACCCGAAGTCGACACCACCGAACCCGCACCGAAGACCTCCGCGGCGGTCGCGTCGACGTCGGTGTTCGTCACCGCAGGCATCATCGCGGCGATCGTCGCTGCCCTTGTCATCAGTTTGTCCGCCTCCGACGCCCTGGTGCTGCTCGGAATCCCCGATCCTGGTTTCGCGACCACCTATGGGCTGCCTGCCGTTCGTGCCGCCGGTGAAATCGCGGCGTCGATCGCCATCGGATCGTTCCTCCTGGCGGCGTTTCTCGTGCCACCACAGAAGAGCGGAGTACTGGATGTGGGAGGCTACCGGGCACTGCGCACGGGATCCGCCGCAGCCATCGTCTGGGCCGCGTGCGCTCTGGTGCTCGTGCCGCTGACTCTCTCGGACACCTCCGGGCAGCCGTTCACCGTCGCGATTCAGCCGAACAACCTGTGGGTCGCCCTCGACCAGGTGGAAATTGCCAGTGCGTGGCGCTGGACGGCGATTCTCGCCGTAGTGCTGGCGGTCGCATCGCGGGCCGTACTCAAATGGACCTGGACGCCGCTGCTGCTCGTGTTCGCGCTCGGAACGTTGATGCCGATCGCACTGACCGGACACTCGTCCTCGGGCGGGGCCCACGACGTCGCGACCAACAGTTTGATCCTGCACCTCATCGGTGCGACGGTCTGGGCCGGTGGTCTGTTCGCGGTGCTGGCTCATGCTCGCCGAAAAGGCGCTCACACCGACGTTGCGACACGGAGATTCTCGGCGATAGCCTCGGTCTGTTTCGTCGTGATGGCAGCGTCCGGAGTCATCAACGCACTGGTGAGAGTGTCGGTCTCCGACCTGTTCACCACTCTCTACGGTCGGTTGATTCTCGGCAAGATCGCGTGCCTTGTCGTGCTCGGTGTGTTCGGTTGGATCCAGCGACGCAGGTCGCTGCCTGCCTTGGCGGCGGATCCGGAATCGCGCGGTGCGCTGGTTCGATTCGCCGGCGGAGAAGTTCTGGTTCTCGCTGCCACCATCGGTCTCGCGGTCGGGCTCGGACGCACACCGCCGCCCGCCGATGTGAACCCTGATCTTTCCTTGTCGGAGGCCGCGCTCGGGTACAACCTCGATGGTCCGCCGAGTGTGGCGAGGCTTGCGTTCGACTGGCGATTCGACCTGATTTTCGGAACTGCTTCGATCGTTCTCGCTGTGGTGTACCTGCTCGGCGTTCGGCGTCTGCGGAGGCGCGGTGATGCCTGGCCCGTCGGGCGGACCGTCGCCTTCATGCTCGGGTGCGCGACCATGCTGATTGCCACGTCCTCGGGCGTCGGCAAGTATTCGCCTGCAACGTTCAGCGTGCACATGGGCGCCCACATGGCACTGTCGATGCTCGTACCGGTTCTTCTGGCCCTCGGCGGCGCCTTGACATTGGCTCTGCGCGCGCTGCCCGCTGCGGGCAAGGACGGAGTACCAGGGCCACGCGAATGGCTGTTGCTGGCGTTGCACAGCCGAGCGTCGAAGTTCTTGACGAACCCGGTGGTGGCCGCAGTGCTGTTCGTCGGCGGTTTCTATGCGCTCTATCTGGGCGGCATCTTCGGCGCAGTTCTCGACAACCATTCGGCGCACCTGCTGATGAATGCTCACTTCATTCTCAGCGGCTACTTGTTCTACTGGGTTGTCATCGGTGTCGATCCGTCACCGCGTCACATCGAGCCCCTGACGAAACTTGCCATGGTGTTCGGGTCGCTGCCGTTTCACGCCTTCTTCGGTGTGGCACTGATGAGCATGAACACGGTGATGGGCGGCTGGTACTACCGGACACTCGGGCTCGACTGGAATTCCGACCTACTCGCCGACCAGAGGCTCGGCGGCGGTATCGCCTGGGCCACCGGAGAGATTCCGCTCGTGCTGGTGATGCTTGCGCTGCTGATCCAGTGGTCCCGAAGCGACGATCGGAATGCCCAACGGACCGACCGTGCGGCCGATCGCGACCACGACGCGGACCTCGCGGCGCACAACGCGATGTTCGCCGAGTTGGCGAGACGCGACCGGGAAGCCGGATACTGACCTGACTCCGGCCGTGTGCGCTCGGTCACCAGGCTCCGGTGATCTTGTTCAGGCTCCGGTGATCTTGTTCAGAATCCGCTGCAGTTCGTCGCGTTCCTTCGGTTCGAGAGTGTCGAACAGTTCGACCGCCACCTTGCTTCTCGCGTCGTCGATCGCGTGCAGCTGGGTTGCGCCTTCCTCGGTCAGCGAGACCAGTACGGCCCGCCGGTCGGCAGGATCGTCCGCTCGCGTGACCAGCCCGGCGCCTTCGAGCGAGTCGACGACGTCGGTAGCCGAGCGCGCGACGATGCGGAGGCGGTCGGCGAGCGTGCGCAGCCGCATCGGCGCGCCCTCGCGAGCCAGTACGTGCAGCGCGCGGCTCTGCGAAGGATTGAGGCCGAACGGCTCGAGCGCGCTCATGTGGGTGTGGCGAATCGTCCGAGCCACCGCCATGAAGGAATCGGCCAGATTCGGGGTATCTCCCGTGTGCATGGGGTGAAGCATACCGGCCTTGTCTACAAGCTCTTAATGAGGTAACCTCTGCAATATGTCAATCACCGAACTCGGAGGTCTACTTGGAAAGCCGAAACATTCACACGAAACCCCCCATCTCTGATCCCGCGCCGGTCCGGCGCGTCCTGTCCCTCTTTCGTCCGTACCGAGCACGCATCGCGGCGGTCACCGCAATCATCGTCGTCAGCGCCGTCGTAGCGCTCGCCTCACCTCTCCTTCTGCGCGAATTGCTCGATCACGCCATTCCTGATCGCGACGTCACCCTCGTCTCGCTGATCGCCGTGGGAATGATCGGCGTCGCCGTCGTCACCAACACACTCGGTGTGGTGCAAACCTGGATGTCCAACTCCGTCGGGCAGAAGCTCATGCACGATCTGCGTGTTGCCGTGTACGGCCACCTGCAGAAGCAATCGCTTGGCTTCTTCGCACGCACCAGGACCGGCGAAGTCCAATCGAGGATCGCCAACGACATCGGCGGAATGCAGTCCGTCGTCACCAACACCGCGACCTCCATCGCGCAGAACGCCACCACCGTGGCCGCCACGGTCGTAGCGCTGTTCCTGCTCGACTGGCGGCTCGCTCTCTTCTCGCTGATCATCCTGCCGGTGTTCGTGCGCATCGCTCGCCGAATCGGCAACGAGCGCCGGAAGATATCGACGACGAGGCAGCGGTTGCTGAGTGAGCTCTCGGTGCAGATCGAGGAATCGTTGTCCGTCAGCGGAATTCTGCTCGGAAAGACGACGGGATCCGGCGGCGTCCTCACCGACCAGTTCGCGCGGAGATCCGACGAGGTCGCCGACGTCGAGTTGAAGGCGATGATGGCCGGGAAATGGCGAATGGCCAGCATGCAGATCAGCTTCGCCATCATGCCCGCTCTGGTCTACTGGTTCGCCGGAATCACGATCGGTAACGGAAGTGCCCTCACGGTAGGCACATTGGTTGCGTTCACCACGCTGCAAACTCAACTGTTTCGGCCGACCATGCAGCTCCTCAACACCGGCGTCGAGGTCCAGAGTTCTCTTGCTCTCTTCGGTCGAGTCTTCGAGTATCTCGACCTGCCGATCGATATCGCCGAGCCACTGCACCCGACGGTGCTCGACCGCAACGACGTTCGAGGGGACATGTCGTTCGAGCATGTCGGATTCACCTATACGGACGCAACGGCGCCGACTCTGTGTGACATCGACATGGACGTACCAGCAGGCACCACACTGGCGCTCGTTGGTTCGACCGGATCGGGCAAGACCACCCTCGGCTACCTTGCCGCGAGGTTGCACGACCCGAGCACCGGGCGAATCACCGTCGACGGCATCGATCTTCGCGATCTCTCCACCGACACGGTCGCCGACCTGGTGGGGGTGGTCTCGCAGGAGACCTACCTCTTTCACGCCACGATTCGGGAGAATCTGCGGTTCGCGAAACCGGATGCCACCGACAACGAGATCGAACGGGCGGCAGCGATCGCGCAGATCCACGACTTCATCGCCGGACTGGACGACGGCTACGACACAGTGGTCGGCGAACGCGGATACCGGTTCTCCGGGGGCGAGAAGCAGCGCCTGGCGATCGCTCGTACGGTCCTGCGGAACCCGCCGATTCTCGTTCTCGACGAGGCGACCAGCGCACTCGACAACACCACCGAGCGCGCACTTCAGATCGCCTTGGACGAATTGATGAAGGGACGCACCACCATTCTCATCGCCCATCGACTCTCGACCGTCCGCAGTGCGGATCGAATCGCCGTGATCGATCACGGGCGAGTGCTGGAATCCGGTACCCACGAGGACTTGATGAACTCGGCCGGTCGGTACGCCGAACTGGTACGGGCGTCCGACGAGGCGGCAGGCACCCACAACCGCGATCGAGTAGCTGCGTAACATTTCGACGCCAGGCGGCACGACCGAAGGGATCGACGATTCTCACCATCGAGGCACGAGTGGACGCCGAGATCGAGATCAAGAGATCCAGATTCCTCGCGACGATCGCGCGGGCAACCTCCGAGAACGAGGCCCGCACGATCGTCGCTGCCGCGCGGTCGGCCAATCCCGGAGCCGGACATCATTGTTCGGCGTTCGTTGTCGGAGATCGTCGAGAGATCGAACGTGCGAGCGACGACGGTGAACCGAGCGGGACCGCTGGAACTCCGATGCTGGAAGTACTTCGGGGCCACGAACTGACCAATGTCGCCGCTGTCGTCACCCGATACTTCGGCGGGACGAAGCTCGGCACCGGGGGATTGGCCAGGGCGTACGCAGGCGCTGTCTCTGAGGCGCTGCTCTCGGCGCGGTTACTGCGCCGGGAACCGCGAGAACTTCTCCGGGTCGAACTCGATCACGGAGAAGTGGGGCGCATCGAGTCGGAGCTGCGCACGCGCGGCATCGCGGTGGTGTCCATCGAGTACGACGCGGTCGCCGTGCTGACCGTTGCCGCCTCGGATCCCGACGAGGTGGAGGGGCTTCTGGCGAGTTCGACGTCCGGGGCCGCTCGCCCCACGCGCCTGGGGACAACGTTTCTCGAGGTTGCGGTCTAGCCGTTTACCACGCAGCACCGACGGAAAATGAGTCGTCGGCGCGTCCGATAGACGATTGCTCCACAGGTCATCGCGTTATCCACAGATGTTGCGTGACGCGGTTTTCGGGCACCGAACCGCGCAACACTCGGAGAGGAACGGACCGGGAACCGCCCGGTCGGACGCGAAGCAGGGGGAACCAAATGTACGAGGCGCAATGTGCAGTGGTCGGAACCGTCATCACCAATCCGGTCAAGAGAGTGACCGGCTCGGGCGAGGAGGTGTTGAGCTTCCGGATGGCAAGCAACGCACGTCGTCAAGATCGTACGACCGGGGAGTGGGCGGACGGTGGAACGCTGTTTCTCACCGTCACCTGCTGGCGGAAGCTGGTCAAAGGAGTCGGTGGATCGCTGATGAAGGGGGACGCGGTTCTCGCCTACGGTCAACTTAAAACCAATGAGTACACGACTCGCGAGGGTGTCGAACGATACGGGTTGGAAATGACGGCGAGCGCTGTCGGCCCGGATCTGGCACGGTGCATCGTCAAGGTCGAGCGATCGCGGCCGACCGCACCGGTGGCCGCCGAGGACGAGATTCACGAGAGTGCGAGCCGTGTCGGAGATCTTGACGACGCCCGCGGTGAATCCGACCACGGCTTCGCCGACGATGCCGACGATGCCGACGAGAACGTGGCGATCGAGCGGGAACCTGTCGGGGTGGGTGGATAGAGCCGTCGCTGTCGGCATACTCCGGACCCGAGCTGCAACGATTCGGGTCCGGAGTGTCGAGCCGCGGCGATTTCGCGCCGAACCTTCGTCACTGTGCACCGTCTGATTCGGGCGATGGTGTCGCAGGGGACTCGGACCGATAAGCTGGTCGGTATGGCGGAATTCATCTACACCATGAAAAAGGTGCGCAAGGCGCACGGCGACAAGGTCATCCTCGACGACGTCACGATGAGCTTCTATCCAGGAGCAAAGATCGGTGTCGTCGGCCCCAACGGCGCCGGCAAGTCCAGCATCCTGAAGATCATGGCCGGGCTCGACCAGCCAGGAAACGGTGAAGCGTTTCTCGCCCCGGGCGCATCGGTCGGCATCCTCATGCAGGAGCCGATTCTCGACGACGCCAAAACCGTTCGCGAGAACGTCGAGGACGGTCTCGGCGAGACGATGGTCCAGCTCAAGCGCTACAACGAAATCGCCGAGCTCATGGCGACGGACTACTCCGACGAACTCATGGAGGAGATGGGCGAGCTTCAGGAGAAGCTCGACCACGCAGATGCGTGGGAAATCGACTCCCAGCTGGAACAGGCCATGGACGCGCTGCGTTGCCCGCCGCCCGAGTCGCCGGTCACCAACCTCTCCGGTGGTGAGAAGCGCCGTGTCGCGCTCTGCAAGCTGCTGCTGAGCAAGCCGGATCTGTTGCTCCTGGACGAACCGACCAACCACCTCGACGCCGAGTCGGTCCTCTGGCTCGAACAGCACTTGGCCGCGTACTCCGGCGCCATTCTGGCCGTTACTCACGACCGGTACTTCCTCGACCACGTCGCTCAGTGGATCGCCGAGGTCGACCGCGGACATCTGTACCCGTACGAGGGCAACTACTCGACCTACCTCGAGAAGAAGGCAGAACGACTCGAGGTCTCAGGCAAGAAGGACCAGAAGCTGCAGAAGCGGCTCAAGGACGAACTCGCCTGGGTTCGTTCCGGAGCAAAAGCTCGGCAGGCGAAGAGCAAGTCGCGTCTGGCGCGCTACGACGAGATGGTCACCGAGGCCGAGAAGACGCGGAAGCTGGACTTCGACGAGATCCAGATCCCGGTTCCGCCGCGTCTGGGCGACGTCGTCGTCGAGGTCAAGAGCCTGGACAAGGGATTCGACGGTCGCGTCCTGATCAAGGACCTCTCGTTCACGTTGCCGCGCAACGGCATCGTCGGCGTCATCGGCCCCAACGGTGTCGGTAAGACGACGCTGTTCAAGACGATCGTCGGGCTGGAAGAGCCGGACGGCGGTGAGGTCAAGATCGGTCAGACGGTCAAGCTGAGCTACGTCGACCAGAACCGTGCGGGAATCGACGCGAAGAAGACCGTATGGGAGACGGTGTCCGACGGACTCGACTTCATCACCGTCGGAACTTCGGAGTTCCCGTCCCGGGCCTACATCAGTTCCTTCGGGTTCAAGGGGCACGACCAGCAGAAGCCTGCAGGAGTGCTGTCCGGTGGTGAGCGCAACCGCCTGAACCTGGCGATGACGCTCAAGCAGGGTGGCAACCTGATCCTGCTCGATGAGCCGACCAACGACCTCGACGTCGAAACACTCGGATCACTCGAGAATGCACTCGAAGAGTTCCCCGGGTGCGCTGTGGTCATCTCGCACGACCGGTGGTTCCTCGACCGGACCTGCACCCATATCTTGGCCTGGGAAGGTGGTTTCGGTGACAACGAAGCTGCTTGGTACTGGTACGAGGGCAACTTCGAAGGGTACGAGGCCAACAAGGTCGAGCGTCTCGGCCCCGATGCGGCGCGCCCGCACCGCGTCACTCACCGCAAGCTGACCCGGGACTGACCTTTGGCCGCGAAGACATTCGAATACACACTCCAGGTTCGCTGGAGTGACTCGGATCGGCTCGGACACGTCAACAACACCCGGTTCGTGGAGTATTTGCAGGAAGCTCGTTCACACTTCATCACCGAGTGCTTGCTCGCGGCGGAAGGTACGCGGGGAGCGACCGTCGTCAGAAAGCTGACGGTCGACTTCCTGCGACCGATCTTCGACGAATCGGGGCCGTTGTCGATCGAGGTGTCGATCTCACGGATCGGCAGAACCTCCTTCGGTGTTCTCCACATCGTCCGAGACGCGTCCGGTTCGGTGTGCGCCGAAGCGGAGGCCGTCATGGTCACGTTCGACCTCGATTCCCAGTCGTCTCGGCCGGTGACGGACCGCGAACGGTCCGTGCTGGCCGAGTACATGGTCGTCCCGGCGACTCGGACCGAAACCGAGTAGCCGACACCCCCGTCCGACGGGCTGATCCCCGATAGGCTCGTCTGTGCGAGAGCGGCTGCACGGCCGCAGAAGATGATCCTCACAAGGGAGTGGTTCAACACATGCCGAACTCGGCGGGCACGACGGACATCGACTGGACGAGCGAACTGCCGGGGGAGTTGCGGAGACGGCTGCCCGAGGTCGAGGCAGCGTACTTCGCCCACGTCGATCTCGACGATCTGGCGGCGACCGTTGCGGACCCCGAGCACTCGATGTTCCGACAGCACGTTCAGCTGGCTGCGGAGCGAACTGCCGGCGCGGCGAATGTTCGGCTACAGCTGCCGGACGAGGCGTCGGGAAGCGGGCTTGCGCTGCAGATCGTGACCGACGACATGCCGTTGCTCGTCGAGTCCGTGGTGTCCCAGTTGTCGAGGCTCGGTGTCGACGTCACCGAGATCGTGCACCCCGTGTTGTCGGTGTCCCGCGATACGGCCGGAATCTTGACCGACGTGGAATTCGGGGCTGCAGGCGAGAACGGCGGGTCCTCGATACGAGAGTCCTGGATGCACCTGCAGCTCAATCCAGCGGTGGCGACCGACGTTCTCGACGGGCTCGGTGCGGCGATCGAACGCGTGCTCGCGGACGTGCGTGAAGTCGTCGCCGATACCGATGCAATGCGGGCGACCCAGAACGACGTCGCTCGAATCCTCGAAGCCTCAGCAGCCGGGCGGGACGAGAAATCGGCGTCCGAGCTTCGAGATGCCGCACACCTTCTGAGCTGGCTGGCCGACGGGCACTACACATTGCTCGGTTACCGCCGCTACGACGTCACCAGAGATGTCGACGGCTCGCTGCGCGCCGAATCGGACGATTCCAGCGGACTCGGCGTGCTCAGGCACGAACTTCCGCTCGGACACGGTTCGTGGGCGCTGGAGAACCGCACCGAGCTGGTCAACCTGACTCAGGGATCGTCGCCCGCCACCGTGCACCGTGCCGTGTACCCGTACTTCGTGACGTTGTTCGATTCGTCGGCTCCCGAGCTCGGGGAACATCGCTTCGTCGGAGTGTTCACGGTCACCGCATTGCACGAGAACGTGCTCGATATTCCCGTCATCGAAGGCCGGGTGCGCTCGGCCATCGATCGCGCAGGCTACGACCTCGGATCGTTTTCGGGTCAGGCGATGCTCGAGGTGCTGCAGTCGATGCCGCGGTCGGAGCTGTTCGCTACCGGCGCCGACTCGCTGTTCGACAATGCGACAGCAGTACTGAACATCGGGCGCAGGCGCAAGGTCAAGGTGTTCCTGCGCGAGGACTCCGGAAGTGCGTTCGTCTCGGCGCTGGTGTACCTGCCTCGCGACCGGTACACGACGCGCGTCCGCCTGGCGGTGCAGGAGTGTCTCCTGCGGGAGTTGGACGGGTCGGGTATCGACTACACGGCTCGCGTCACCGAATCCGACCTGGCGCTGCTGCATGTCACCGTCCGCCGAGACAAGGACGGCGCGACCGTGGGGGTTGACCTCTCGGATGCAAATGTCTCCCGAATCGAAGCGCTTCTCACCGAAACGATCCGCACCTGGGAAGACTCGCTGGCAGAGTCGGTTTCGCGAAGCGAGGTGGATTCGGTGGTGGCGTCGCGCTACGCCGAAGCCCTACCCGAGGCCTACAAGCAGGACTTCGGCCCCGATCGAGCCGTGTCGGACATCGCCCGTGTCGAGGCGTTGGCGGACGGCGCGATCGACATGCAGCTCTACCGAAATGCCGACTCCGCCGTGGGAAGCTGGCGGTTCAGTCTCTATATCGTCGGTCAGGGCGTATCGCTGAGCCAGGTACTTCCCGTCCTGCAGAGTCTCGGCGTCGAGGTGGACGACGAGCGGCCGTACCCGGTGATCCGACCGGACGGAACTCAATGCTGGATCTACGATTTCGGTGTGTCCGCGTCGCGCGAGATGTTGCTGGCGTCGATCGACGGCGATCTGGATTCGGGGCTGCAGGGTGCCGGTGCGGCGGATCGAGAGTCGCGGGTGCAAGTTCGTTTCACCGATGCGTTCACCGCTGTGTGGGAAGGCAGAGCCGAGGCCGATCGATTCAACGAACTCGTCTTTCGCGCTGGGCTCGGCTGGCGACAAGCACAAATCCTGCGCGCCTACGCGAAGTACCTGCGGCAAGCCAACTTTCCCTACAGTCAGTTCAACATCGAGGGGGTGTTGCTGGCTCATCCGCGAACCGCACGTCTGCTCGTCTCCTTGTTCGAATCACAGTTCGACCCCGATGCCTCGTCAGTGGCGCGCTCGGAAGAGATCGGCGCCGAACTCACAGCTCTCGTCGACCAGGTCATCAGCCTCGATGCCGACCGAATTCTGCGTGCGATATTCGAGCTGATCACCGCGACGCTGCGTACCAACTTCTACGTTGTCGACGGCTCTGGAACGCCGCGGGACTTCTTGTCGCTCAAGCTCGATCCACAATCGATCGCGGAGCTGCCGAAGCCTAGACCGAAGTTCGAGATCTTCGTCTACTCGCCTCGGGTCGAGGGGGTACACCTGCGGTTCGGTTCCGTGGCGCGCGGAGGACTGCGCTGGTCCGATCGTCGTGAGGACTTCCGAACCGAGATATTGGGACTCGCCAAAGCGCAGATGGTCAAGAACGCCGTGATCGTTCCCGTGGGAGCGAAGGGTGGTTTCGTGGTGAAGCGGCCGCCCTCCCTGACCGGCGACGCAACCCTCGACCGCACAGCGACGGCAGTCGAGGGCCAGGCTTGCTATCGGTTGTTCATCGCGGGCCTGCTCGATGTGACCGACAATCTCGACCGCTCCACCGGATCGGTGTTGCCGCCGGATCGCGTCGTTCGCCGTGACGGCGACGACACGTATCTCGTCGTCGCCGCCGACAAGGGCACCGCCACATTCTCCGACCTCGCCAACGGCGTTGCCGCCGACTACGGCTTCTGGCTCGGTGACGCTTTCGCGTCAGGCGGTTCGGCCGGGTACGACCACAAGGCGATGGGCATCACGGCCAAGGGCGCGTGGGAAAGCGTCAAACGGCACTTCCGTGAGCTCGGAATCGACACGCAGTCGGAGGATTTCACGGCAGTCGGTATCGGCGACATGAGCGGGGACGTCTTCGGCAACGGGATGCTGTCGAGCAGGCATATCGGTCTGCTCGCCGCGTTCGACCACCGCCATATCTTTCTCGATCCCAGCCCTGCGCGCGCGGCCGCGTTCGCCGAGCGTGAGCGGTTGTTCGCACTGCCGCGGTCGTCCTGGGCCGACTACGACACCGCACTGATCTCCGACGGAGGTGGGGTCTGGGAGCGCACCGTGAAGTCGATCCCGATCAGCGCCGCGGCGAGGAAGGTCCTCGGCCTCGGCGACGCTGTCATGACGCTGTCGCCGCCGGAGTTGGTTCGTGCGATTCTGAGGGCGCCCGCGGATCTGTTGTGGAACGGTGGTATCGGTACCTACATCAAGGCTTCGACCGAAACGAACGCGCAGGTGGGCGACAAGTCCAACGACGCAGTCCGGGTCGACGGCAGCGAGATTCGGGCAACCGTGATCGGTGAGGGGGGCAACCTCGGAGCCACGGCCCTCGGCCGAATCGAGTACGACCGTGCCGGAGGTCGGATCAACACCGATGCAATCGACAACTCCGCCGGTGTCGACTGCTCCGACCACGAGGTCAACATCAAGATTCTTCTGGAATCCGCGATCACCAACGGAACGCTCGATCGCAATGATCGCGACGAGCTGCTCGCGTCGATGACCGACGAAGTCGGCCGACTCGTGTTGTGGGACAACATGATGCAGAACGAGTTGTTGGGAACCTCTCGGTCCGACGCGCCGTCGCTTCTCACCGTGCACCGACGGGTGATCGAGGATCTGGAAACTCGACGCGGCCTGGATCGCGAACTGGAAGCCTTGCCGTCGGAGACCGAAATTCGACGGCGCAAACAGGACGGGGCCGGGCTCAGTTCGCCCGAACTCGCGACGCTGATGGCCCACGTGAAGCTGACTCTCGAGAACGATCTGTTGTCGAGCGAACTGCCGGACAGCGACGTGTTCGCCTCTAGATTGCCGAAATATTTCCCGGCGCCATTGCGTGAGCCGTTTGCCGACGAGATCACCTCGCATCCGCTGCGTCGGCAGCTCGTCGCGACGACATTGACCAACGAAACCGTCGACCGAGGCGGAATCACGTTCGTGTACCGACTCGCCGAGGACGCAGGCGCCACCGGAACCGATGCCGTGCGTGCGTTCGCCGCGGCCTCGACCATCTTCGGCTTGGAAGATCTGTGGCAGGAAATCCGCTCGGCACCGATTCCGACCGCGTCGTCGGACGAATTGATGCTCGAGTCGAGGCGCGTCCTGGATCGCGTTGCACGCTGGCTGCTCACCAATCGGCCACAGCCACTCGCCGTCGGCGCCGAGATCAGCCGATACGGCGGCAAGGTCGCGGCCCTCAGTGGACTGGTCGCCGGCTGGATCGAGGGCCACCAGGCCACCGATCTCGGCAACAGGGTCGATGCCGCGGTCGAGCGTGGGGCTCCGAAAGAGTTGGCCGCCAAGGTTTACGGGATGCTCGACGTGTTCTGCCTCCTCGACATCATCGATGTCGCCGACATCACCGAGCACGACGCAGTCGAGGTCGCAGAGGTATATTTCGCGCTCGATGCTCACATCGGAGTCGATTGGCTGCTGACGTCGGTGTCGGGTCTTGCACGGGGTGACCGGTGGCATTCGTTGGCGCGCTTGGCTCTACGAGACGACCTGTACTCTTCGCTACGCGCCATCACTCGGGAAGTTCTCCTCGGCGGCGAGCCGCACGAGAGCGCGACGGAGAAGATTTCGGAATGGGAATCGACCAACTCCTCACGGTTGGCCCGTGCTCGGACTGCGTTGGCCGAGATCGCCGATTCCGGCACCCTCGATCTCGCTACGCTCTCGGTTGCGGCTCGACAGGTTCGCAGCATGGTTCCCTGAGTCGCGTGCTTTGTTCACCGAAAATTCGACACGAAAGTAGGACTCCTTCAGTGACCGTGCCCGACGCCCATCTGTCCGACCAACGCGAACCGACGCAGCGAATCGGATTCCATACCAGCGTCGAGGTGCGCTGGTCGGACATGGATGTCTATCAGCACATCAATCACGCCCGGATGGTGACGCTCCTCGAGGAAGCTCGAATTCCGTGGTTGCTGATCGACGGCCGACCGACCGCGAACCTACGTCACGGTGCCGTGATCGCCGATCTGCACGTCAAGTACCGCGGGCAACTTCGGCACGAGGACGGCCCGCTCGATGTCTTCATGTGGATCGACAAGGTGAGGGCTGTCGATTTCGTCGCGGGGTACGAAGTGCGCGCCAAGGGCAAGTCTCTGGACACACCGGCAGCGATCGTCGCGTCGACTCAGATCGCGGCATTCGACATCGACACACAACGTCTGCGGCGGCTGACCACCGAGGAGCGCGAATACCTCGAAAGCTGGCAGCGTGTTTGAGCGGACTCTCACGGTCCCCGACGCCGTCGAACGGGAGAACCTGACGGCTTTCCTGGCCAAGTCGGTGCGCCTCGACGAGGCTTCGGTGGTGAGGTTGAGGATGAGGGCCGACGGCAAGTTGTCGGTGTGGGCGTCGACGGGATTCGATGCGCTTGCCGTGCGGGTGATTTCGGGGACGATCGTTCCCGACGACACCTCCGCGGCCGCGGATCAGCTGCTGGCGGCTCTGGAGTCGGTGGCGGACGGAGTGGTCGATCCTGGATTCTCGATGGATTCGGCGTGGCGAGGCGCGTTACCTCCGGACACCGGTTTCGAGCATGTCGACGACGTTCCGGCGCGGGTGCTGATCGATCTGGCGCAGCGGGGAGCCGCCCTCGCGAAGGAGCACGGGAGTAGCCACGGGCCACCGGTGTCGCTGCTGGAGCAGGAAGTATTGCACGTCGACGGCGGGGCAGGCGACGTCTCCATCACGATGCGCACGGTATTCGCACTCACCGCAATGGGATTCGTGCCCTACACCGGAGCCGATCCGTTGACCGCGGACATCGATCTTGGTCGAATCGACGCCGACGAGAAGGTCCGCGTGCGGGCGACCAAGGTGTGGTTGCGTCTGGATGCGCGCTTCGGTTCGGTGTTCAGCAGGCGTGGAAATCAGTTGTCGCTCATGGTCGAGCGCTAGTCGCCGAGCACGTGACACCAGCCGAGTAGCTCACACCAGCCAGGCAGTCGCGTCCGCCGGGAGCTGGCCGTCGACGAGCGGCGCGCTGGAGAGCAACACTTCACCCGGTGGCAGCGGGATCGGCACATCCGTGGCGTTGAGTGCGCAGATCAGACCGCCGCGTCGGCGAAATGCCAAGCATCCGGGCGGGCTTCCGTACCAGTCGATTCCGGCGCCCAGAAACTCCGGTCGAAGAGCGCGGAGTTCGAAGGCCGTCCGGTAGAGGCTGAGCATGGAGTCGACGTCCTCCAGCTGTTGCTCGACGGTCAACGTTGCCCACTCGGCGGGAATCGGCAGCCACGTGTTCTCCGAGGAACTGAAGCCGAACGGGGGAGCGGCACCTTCCCAGGGCAGGGGAACGCGGCAGCCGTCGCGTCCGCGCTCGGTGTGTCCTGACCGTTCCCATGCCGGATCCTGGAGCGCCGAATCGGGGAGATCGACGTTGGGGAGCCCGAGTTCGGCTCCGTTGTAGATGAAAACAGCCCCGGGAAGGGCGAGTTCGAGAAGGATCATCGCCCGTGCGCGAGCTGCTCCGCGTGCACCGCCGCCGTATCGGGTGACCTCGCGGACGACGTCGTGGTTGGACAGCGTCCATGTCGGAGTTCCGTCGACGATCGATACCGCGTCGAGCGAATTGGACACGGCTTCACGGATGGATGTGGCATCGAACTCGGCTTCGGCAAGTCGGAAGTTGAATCCGAGATGCAGTTCGTCGGGTCGGATGTATTCGCTGAAGCGGACGTTGTCCTGAACCCAGATCTCACCGACCGTCGTCGTATCGGGGTATTCGTCCAACACCTTGCGGATACCGCGGTGGATGGCGTGAACGGCCTCGTTGTTGAAGCGCGGATCGCTGTCGTCGTTCTTCATCAGCGCATTGGTCTCGAGGTTCATGTCGGGCAGGCCCGCAGGCTTGGCCATGCCGTGCGCCACGTCGATCCGGAACCCGTCGACGCCGCGGTCCAGCCAGAACCTGAGGGTCTTCGTCAGATCCTCGAATATTTCGGGGTTGTCCCAGTTCAGGTCCGACTGCTCCGGCGCGAAGATGTGGAGGTACCACTGACCCGCTGCACCGTCGGCTTCACGCACACGGGTCCAGGCGGGGCCGCCGAAGATGCTCGGCCAGTTGTTGGGTGGCTCGGATCCGTTCTCGCCCTTGCCGTCGCGGAAAAT
>NZ_JAHFVG010000055.1 GCF_023264675.1 Rhodococcus sp. (in: high G+C Gram-positive bacteria) | reverse complement strand
GACCGCCGACACCGACACCAGCTCGCCGACGGAGGTGAGCACCGATGAACTGATGCAACTACCCGCCTAACCACCAACGAAGGATCAAAAACGAGTTACACCACTACTTGGGGCTTGACCGACCGGTTTGTGTGGTCGGTAATGTCTGTAATCGCACTGGACGACATCCCCACCGTCGGCGGATATATGGTCCGCGTCACCGGCAGTAGTTCACACCCTTTCCGCTTCGTTGGCGACGTTGGATCGACTGGTCCATGGTTCACAGAGGCTCTCGTCGCTCGACACGATGGAACGACCTCGGTGCAGTTCGTGGTGCCGCCGGGAGGCGACACAACCGAACACACGCGCATCGTCATTCCCGGCCAGAGCCCCACCTTCAGCGCTTTGGCTCACTACATCCCAGAGTGCAATACTGCGTTGCTCAATCTTCACGACCACCCGGACTACGACCCGATTACGTTGCGCATTGGGTCCGTGCACGAACTGTTTGCCGTCGCAAAGGCCGAACATGGTCAGCATCTGCAGATGCCGTCGAGCAACTTCACGCGCCAGCTACTCGGACTCCAACCGTTGCAATAGACCCTTCAGCGCATAATGCCTCATGACAACGAGCGCTATCGCAAGGCGATTTTATCGTGGAGCAGATCGAGACTGTGCTGCAGCAATTGCTCGATGCGGTCGTCACAACGTCGTGCGACTCCAACGAACGGCTTTCAGTCGGTGAAATAAACCTCGGCAATCTTCCGTATTTTGTTCAGACGCTTCGATATTGCACTGTGGTTGGAATATCCAAGTACCGACGCGATGTCTTGCTGTCGAGTCCAACCGCTGTTCAGGAGAAATACGATCTGCCGTTCCTTGGGGTCGAGCAAAGCCATGAAGTCGCTCGTAACCACTCGACCATGAACGTCGGTGTCCGGGCCCTGGATGGGGATTGTGTCGGTCATTTCGACGAACCGGACCTTCACTTTGACTCGCTTGTTGCGCAGTTTGCGTTCAAAATCTTCTCGCGCGAATGACCATCGATCTGAGAAGTCGTCTTCGACCCGGTTCGACTTCACAGCGTCCAGAATTCCACGAAGGCGACCCGTGGAGTCTGCTTCTTCGACGGCCATCTGCAGGATATCTGCTGCGTCTTCCTCGCCGCGCCACAGATCCCCTCCCTTACGAGGGTTGCCGACGGTCGCTTCCAGAATAGATCCGTCCTGCAGGACCGCTGGCTGCGGTTCGACTCCTTTGTCGATTTCTGGAAAACCGCCAAGGAGTTGTTCGATCGTAGAAGTAACTGCTGGCAGCCAAAAGTCGAGATTGTGGGCGAGCAGTCGCAGTGGCTCGTTCCGTGAGAAGGCACCGAGTCCGGATCCGGAGTTCAGGAGTGGCCACACCTGCCACGCCCATGCCTTGGAGAGTTGATCGGCGAATCCCGCAGGCAGGTGACGGTCTGCATTCGCCCAGTCGGCGAGGAATGGCCATTGCCCCGCCCTGACAAGTGGTAGCCCGAATCGGTCGAGGGTTGTTTTGGGGAGCAGATGCATTAGTGGGGCGTACTCGAAGTAGCGCGAGCTTGTCCGGGGGACGACGATGATGTTCCGGTCCCCGAGGTCTGCGAGCTGCCCGAGCTTTCCTGGTAGCTCGTTCTCCGAGTCGAAGTGGCGGCGGCGAAATTGGGCGGATTCCCACGCCATGTTCCATCTACCGATTGCTCCCGCCATCTCCAACGATCGATGATTCATTCGGATCGCGACATAGTCCGCAGGCTCGGGAGTGTGTGGACGTAGTACGGCGTCGAACATAAACCCTGCCGACATGTTGGTCATTCGAGGATACTCATCCGGGGTTGCGTCCTCGGGGTTGATGAACAGCCCCTCGCGCTGCCACTGCCTGATTTCGGATGCGGTTGGCTCGGGCTCGTCGGCTGTAGTTGGGTCCACCGTGTTGGCTTTCGTCTGTGTCATATCTTCTCCACGACAGAACGGTCTGGATTTGTTCCGTGCGGTCATAATTTTTTCGACGGTACAAGATGCGGGCACTACTACTGCGCCGTCAAGACGTCTCGACGCGAGGTGCACCTGTGGCGAGATGTGGTTGTAACTAGCGTCGGTGTCGGTGTCGGATGGTCCAATAGTGCATGACTACGAACGCTCGGTGTGCTGCTCTCGCTCGCCTAGGCAATGGGGGTGCCTCGCGGTTCGGCCGTCCGTATCTAGTCAGCACCCTCCGCGAGGAAGTCGGATGCTCGGAGACCGAAGTGTGGGAAGCGCTTTGGGGCCTGGTCGGCGAGGGGTTGGTCTACCTAGACACCGCCGGACAGGGGTCGGGTACCGACAACTGGCAGTGGCGGTTGTCGTCGGATGGCCGGCGGATTGCTAACGGTGGCTCGTGGGAACCGCGTGACCCGGAGGGCTACTTGGATCGGGTTCGAAGACAGATCCCCGATCTAGATGAACTTGTTGAGCTGTACCTGACCGAGGCCCTACAGTCGTTCAACGGGCGATGCTTTTTGGCTACTTCTGTCATGCTGGGCGTCGCCGCCGAGCGCGCCTTTCTTGTAATGGCAGCGTGCTACGCCGCCTCTAGTGTTCCCGGTTCGCGAGCCATGGCGAAGGAGTTGGCACGGCCGCGTGGCAACTACTTCGCTCTGTGGACTGAGTTCAGGAATCGCATCGAGCCTGTCCGCCAGGATCTGCCCAACGGGCTGGCTGACTCACTCACCCTTGATGCTGTCGCTGACCTCATTCGTCTGACCCGAAATGAGGTCGGTCATCCAACCGGTCGCCAGATCGATGAAGATACCGCCCGAGTTCACCTGACGATCGCCCCTACATACCTGCGAAAGATGCGCGCGCTCACCGCGCACTTCGCCGAGAAACCAGCGGAGGCCGAGGCGTGACTCAACTGCCAATTGCGGTCCATATCGGATCTGAAGCTCCCGAACAGTGGGAAGAGTTGGAGGAGCGACAGCGCCGGAATAACGGTGATCTGGGACGGCATCTGAGTGAGAAGCGACGTCCGTCCGTCGCCAGTCCTGACCTCGACTGGCCTGCAATGGGCTTCGAGCCTCGGTGGGTGGGTCTCGACACCGCAGATTGCTCAGCTGCGTTGCAACCAAGCATCTTTTCCGGGCAGGGGGCTGATGAGTTCAACCGCTTCCGTCAAGGTGCTGAGGGGCGAGGTGAAGTAGCGCTGGTAATAAGCCCCATCGGAGAACCGCAGGACGGATCTCGCAACACGGACAACATATTCGGTCCGCCCGTCGACTCGGTCTTGATCGGGCGGACCCAAACGAGCGTGGCCGGTCAGAGGATCGGACAAGGTGCACGAATTCGGGTTGTCGACAAGGTCGGTGACGCAGACAGAGAACTTGCGCTTCGCGTGTTGAATTGGAACCCGACGCCAACGTGGCGCAGCCTGTCGTTGATTGGAACAACGCTGGAGTCGGTTCACGGCCAAGAACAGCATGCTCCGGAAGGAACACTGCTGCCGATACTGGAAACTGAACTTGGCGAACCAGTCGTCGCCGTCTGGCTCTCTCGCGATGGTGTCGAGCGACGCTACATCGTTCCGGTCGAAGTCCCCTGGAAATTGTTGCTCTCGTGGCTACTCGAAAAAGCGATGCCGGAGTTCGTCCCGGACACGTTGCGCAGAGCGCGGCGCGTGATGGCTTTCGACGAGTATTTGATGACTCGCAGTGAACGCGATGCCCGCAGCGCACTGACCGCGCTCGACGCGGACTATGCTGCACGACGCCGCCAGCTGGAGACCCAGCTTAAGGTTGCGGAGTCTGCCGCGGCAGCAACCCGTGAGGGTCTGTTGTACGGCACCGGTCAGCAACTGGTCGCCGCCGTAACGTCAGTCTTCGAGTACGCAGGCGTCGACGTCATCAACCTCGATGAGGAGCTCGGAGGTACCAAGAATGCCGACCTGCTTTGCGCCCACGGAGGTACTTCGCTGCTAGTCGAGGTCAAGGCGGCGACCGGAAGTGCTCCTGAACGCGCCTACCAAGATTTGGTCCGGCATATGAGGGAGTGGACGACCTTGCCTGGCGCTACTCCGATACGGGGAGGAGTACTTGTCATTAGCCACGACCTTCGCGCGATTCCGCATGAGCGGAATGCGAGTCCGTATACGAGGCCAGAATTCCTGAATAATATCTTTGGCAATGAGCTTGAGATGTCCAATGGGTGCCCCCTCTCGTCTCAGGAATGGAACAGCGGGGACTCGCGCGCCCCGCGAATTCCTGTCGGTCGTGTTGCCTAGGATCATCACGTGACCACGAAACCTGACCTGCCGGCTCTCGAGGCATGGATCGAGGACTGCATCACGCACTTACGCGATACTGAGGGGTTCGACGTCAATCGAGTCCACAAAGAGGAGTTCTTGCTGCTCTACGGCGTCGCTGCCCGCGTTATGGGGTACGGAGACGCCTACCTGCGCCTATCCAGAGGTGGACTCGTAGCAGAATCCGTTGTACTCGCACGCGCAGCTATCGAACATGCCGTCACACTGCAATGGAGCTTCATTGTTGACGGAGGCGTCAACCGGTTTCGGATCAGTGTTGCTCACGACCGTATCGATCACTACACAAAACTAGCCGTCTGGCTCAATAACGAAGAGCTTGCTAAAGCAGTCGCATCGCTAGACGCGCCGCCACCCGGCAAGCGGTTGCCGAAAGTCATGAGCATGCTCCGTGATATCGACAAAGACAATTTTCTCGAATCGAGTTATCACATTCTCTCGCAAACCGTTCACGTCACACACTCCACCGTAACCGCGTTCTTAGAACAGGGCGACGAGGAACTTCACATCAAGTACAAGCAGGAGTATGGGTATCACTACCAGGCCAGCTACATCATGGCGGTGTCCTGCATGCTCGCCCGATGGGTGATCGCAAAGCTCACAAACGACACCGAGTTACTCGAAATGCTGGATAAGAAATCCGACGACCTTGTCCTGCCTATGAACCTTCTGGACGGCTTGGAGCTGAGCAAGCGGCGTGCCGGACTCTGAGGTCTACTCAGCTGTTCGCACCGTTTGGACGTCGAGGCATCAATCCTCAACGACGGGAATCCCGGGGAGGTCCCAAATCTGACCGAATCAGGCCCGGGACCCCCCGCGCCTACACGTCCAGACCCAGCCAGCGGTAGAGACTGGCTAGAAACGGCGCTGCTACAAACAAGCTCAACGGATAGACATATGCGATGAAATAACAGCTATTGGTCACGCCTCTGAGTCTTGAGCCAATTGAGTGTTTGCTGGATATGGAATCGGGTTGGTCTGCGATCATCCTGGGCCCCTCGGGTGTCGACGGAATGACGACCCCGGCCCACAGCCAGCAGGTTAATTTGTTCTTAAAAGTACCAGAACGACGCGCGAGGGGTCGCAGACCGTAGACCACAGCGGTTGAAGAATGGCATGAGAACTAGATGATCAGCGGACCCGGTTCTTGGTGGGACTATCGCATTTTGACTGTCGCACAGCAGGATCGGGTTCTACAAGCCGATGTCGGTCACAGCATTACCTACGAGAGGTGCGTGTTCGCGCCGGTACACCTCGACCGAGTCGAGGCTAGCGTGACCCGTCTGCCGCGCAATAGCAGATCCGTCGGCACCGTTACGGGTGCCTTGAGTGACGAAGCCAGCGCGCAGGGAGTGCCCACCGAGCTTCGCCAGCGCGGTCGGATCGAATCCGGCGTGTTCGGCGCGGCGTCGGATGGTCTGGTGGATCGCAGCCCCGGACAACGCGCTGGAACCGAGGTTGCCGTTCTTGGCAACTGCCCGGAGCAACGGTGAGCGGGCGACTGTGCGCGGTACTCCCCCAGGGCATACGTGTCTGTCGAACGGTTCCAGCTTACGAAGTAGTCGGATCACGGACGGACGGCCACCGGCGTCGAACGCAGCCACGACCTGCACCCAACGGACGTACGCGCACGGTGGGCAGGTCTCGTGGGAGTCTGTGTACGGCAGCGCCTTCACCGCCCCTCTTCCCTCTTGATCGGTCTTCGACTTGCGAAGTCGTACATGGAGTCCATCGTGCCGATGCACGGTGACGTCCCCGCACACCATCTCCGATAGTTCGCTGCGGCGATACGCGCCGGAGAACCCGAGCAGCAGGATCGCCGAATCTCGGCGTTCGAGAACCTCGTCGGCCCATCCACGGCTCTGCTCCCGTGCCGTGCGTACGAGAAGTTTGATGTCATCTACCAGGAGCGGGTCGCGTGGCGTGCGGGGTCGGTCCCCGGCCGCGGCATACTCACGCCGGATTCCGGACAACGTTGCGGTGACCAGCTCGTGTGCCGTCGGAGTCAGATGACCGGTGGTGCGGTGCTGGTGGTTGATCGCAGCGATCCAGGTACCGAAGGTGGCGACCGCGTAGGCCCGCTCCCCCGTCTCGGTACGGGTGTCGGCTGCGTCGACGAGGTAGGCGGCGACGGTGATGGGGTGCGCCGGTAGCGTCACGTGACCATTCGTCTCGCACCAATGGGTGAAGCGTCTCCACGCGGCCGCATACGTCTTACGCGTTCCCTCGGAGCGGGAGGATTGCACGGCGGCCGCGATCCGCTTCGCGACGGCGGGCGGGATCTCCGGCTCGACTGCCGCCGGCCTGACGCCCTCAGGGATGCCCGCAGCAGTGTTCACCGCAGTCATTCGGCCTGGTCGAAAGTCCATGGGAGCAGCTTAACGCAGGTCGCCGACACATTTACAGAGCAAAACTGTGCTGAACTGGCACTTTGGCACCGACGGTGCGGAAAATGCAATTTACGTGTGCGTGTTCCACAAAACTGGGTGTGACAATGAAGGCGATAAGAATGTCCCTGTTACTCAACTTGCGAGATGAGAGGCCGCACGAAAGCCTCAGTCGCCTGACCTGGGCATACCTCACTCGATGTCAGTGGTAGGCCGCAGTAAATGTCAGCGGGTATCGCGGAGGACGCAGCTTGAGCTGCGGAGACGGTGGTTGCATGAGAGATTCCGTCTGTTGTGCCGAGCGGCTCGGGGATCTGACTCGCTACCGGCCCCGGACTCGATAGCGCCTCACACCGGAAGCGAGGTCGTCGCAGCCGGCATTCGATGCAGAACATGACGCGCCGCGATCTAGCTGCAGGTTCCTGGTTATACACAGGTTATGATGTGAGACGCGCTATTCGTGCGCCCAAAAACGGGTCCGGCTTCAACGAAGGCGCTTTACACCTGTGGCTGGGCCGCAGCGACCTCTCAGCGACATGCCGGCTACGTGGACGCTTGGGTCCCGCTCGCCCGATAAGCTCGGGCCGTTGGGCGGGACGACGCCCTGAGACCGGCACTGTTCGCCGAACGTGCGATGTCTGATCCAGCGTGTCGTCGAGCGAGCAACTGGTGTTGCTGTCACACTAAATACCGGAGCACGACTGTGCCCAACACCCGATTTCGCGGTTTAGCGAGTCGGGTTTTTTCATGCCTGCATCAGGCCCCAGTCTCCTGCCGCGACCATGCGGCAGGACATTCGCCCACCACGGTGGGCATCACCCCGGAAGCGGAGGTGGCGTCATGGACAACTACGTCCTCATCGCTCTTCTGCCGATCGTTCTTCGCGAACTTCGCGAATGGGCACCCTTGCTGTCGGATCCCGTGTGCGCACGGGCTGTCCGGCTGGCAAAAGCCCGACGTCGGCGCAAGTAGCAAAAACGCCCTTCAATTTCGGAGGGGACAAGTCTGCCCAAAATATCTTGCAAAAGCCCAGGTCGCGACGAAATTCGCCTGATTTGCGAGCTGGCGAGTTGATGGAGGCACCCGTCCTACCCGACACTTATGGGGGTCCTACCCGACCGAGATCTCCAAGGCGGTCGCGAGTGTGGAGACGGCGACCGTTGCTATCAGTGCCGAGCCGACGGCCGATCTCTTGACGTCCATGGTCGTAGATCGCGAGGACTCGTCTAGCGTCGACCCGTGTGGCGCAGTACTGGAGTGAGTATCCGATGGCGGAGGCGGGGGACCGTGTGCCCAGCGAGCTACCCGCGGGACGCTACGTCAGCGTCATATCGAATGGGCACGGGGCGCTGACTGCCTGGGTGGCGGGGCCGGGTCGGTGCTACCGGACGTCGTATCCAGCATCCGCGCACCCTCCCGTGAAGGTAACCCGCGGCGACCCGAGCAAGGAGCCGGAGGAAGTCTGGTTCGAACCTTTTACCGAGGAAGATCTCAGGATGGTGAACGACGGCGTGAACTCCTACCTGGCAGACGCCGGCGTCCGATTGCAACCGCGGGGATACCAGTGGCATGTGCTGGTACCCGAGACCATCCGAGACGGCCGTGAGTTGGAAGATGCTCTGCGCGAGAAGAATAACTGGATCGAACCAGCGGAAGTTCTGAAGGCAACCAGGCGGTTGTACGAGTCCCTGCTCAAGCAAGTGCCGCCGAAAGATGTGAAGTGACGTTGCGCGCTTCGGGTGCGGGGTGTGGTCGGCGGAATGTATCGCAGGTCGGTGCTCAAGACCGGGAAACATTCTGGAGGTTGCTGCCCTACGTTCATACGCAGAGCCGCTGACATTCTCGTGCGGCCTTTCTGGTGACTCTTTAGTGCGGCCTCTCAGACCCTCAGTTGATCTGCCACGGGGCTGCACCAGGCGATCTCGGCGGTCGAAGCCTCCCCCGTTGGGACGAATCCAGGGAGCTTCGCATCTGCATCTGGGGGCCTCGGCCGGTGGGATTTCCTCTTGGCGGTGGGGCTGACTGTTCTACCTCGGTATTCCACCGAATGATTGTGGTTCCTCTCGGGCGCAGTTGTGGTCCCGACCGTTCCTTCGACCTAGCCAGGAACAGCGTCTGCGGTGCAGTGCTTGTGTCTGGGGTGGCGGTCTGACGCGCATCGCGCACATCGAGAAACGGTGTTGAAGGAGCTTCTGTACCGCCAGTCGTACGACATCCCATGGGTCATCATCGTGTGGGACGACCGCCTGAACTGTGGTGCTGCCGCTAGTGATGATAGCTATCTACGCTAGCAAAGCTATAGGCGTACTCATCGGGCGCGATTTCGCACGGGTCGAACTAGCATCCGAGCCGTCCGTGATTGCCGCTCGCGATCATTTGATTGCCGGTGCTGCTCCGTGATGCAGTCCGTCGTAGAGGTGAGCCGCCCTTGAATCCAGTACGCCGCCCTTGGGGGTCCGGCTACATTCGTGTGACGCGTTGTGGTGCAAGGTGCTGCAACGCCCTGCAACACCGACGCTCGGCGGGCCGTCTTGGGTTTCGGCACACGCGAGTGCTAGGCCAACTAGCATTGCTATTTATCCTGTTGAGGGCCGTTGCGCGCGAGGTGCGCCTGTGTGCAGGCGGGCGGTTAACCGGCTTTGCTCCGCGCGTGTTCTTGGCCATAAAAGTGAGAAATATGCGTGCAATGATAGCTAGCAGAGCTAGCGCAGGACACAAAGCGAGCAGAGCAAAGCAAAATGGGCTAACGTAGCCACCGTAGCTAGCTAATCAAGGCATGCTAGATACGCTTTCCTAGTTGCGGGTGCTACACAAGCGTTGATAGCAAAGCAAGTGAGCATTGCGTGCCTAGCGTGTGTTTCGGGCTTAACTAGTGACGTGTGGCTAGATAGGCACGGTATGACAGCGTGGCGTGCGAGCAGTGCGAAATACGCGAACAGAGCTACGCAAGCGAGCAGAGCGATCGTCGCAAGCTTCGCTCCGCAAGCGAGCAGAGCGCTCGTCGCAAGCTTCGCTCCGCGTGTTAACGCAGCACACGAAGCAATTGGTTATAGCGTAGCGAGCCAGAAGGCTTGCTGGGCTTAGGTCCAGGGTGCGAGCCAACGCAGTTTTCCTCGGAGAAGAGTTCGTTGGCCCTGATCCTCGAACAGAGAAAGGAACGCGAATCCCAGTGTCGATGTCGTCGAAGCAACCCAGGAAGTTCGCAATATGCAATCAGAAGGGTGGTGTCGGTAAGACAGCGACAACACTCGGATTGGCGAGTGCTTTGGCCGACAAGGGCAAACACGTCCTTGTCATCGATATGGATCCTCAGGCCAACGCGACGACCGGTCTGGGAGTCGACGTCGATGACGACATGCGAACTACCTTCGATCTGATGTCGGTCACCGGCGAGGGTGCAGCAGCGGATGCGGTAGTAGCAACCGAATGGGATCGGGTCGACCTGATCGCGGCGACTCAGAGCCTCGCCAATCTTGAGGCTGACGGCGCAAACGACCTGATCTTTCGGTTGGATATCGCGCTTGAGGGTGTCGATCTGTCGCCTTACAGTGCAGTTTTCATCGACTGCCCGCCGTCGCTTGGAAAGCTACTTTTTGCGGTCCTCTGTGCCTGCGACTCGGTCATTGCGGTCACCGAACCCACCATCGACAGCGTGCGAGCGATTACCAAGGTCGAGGAAACCATCACCAACGTCAAGCGGCGTGCGAACCCTCGTCTCGAGCTTGAGAAGATCGTCTTGTCGAAGAAACGAAGGACCTCGGAGCATCAGTATCGCGAGGACGAGTTGCGTGCTGCATACGGAGAATTGGTTGCAAGGGCGGGGATCCCGGAGCTGGCGGCGCGCCAAGACGCTCATAGCAGCCACACTCCCATCCATTCTTATAGGGGAGGCCGGGCGATAGACCTGCAAGTCGCCTACGACGCCCTGCTAAAAGAACTGTCTATCGACCTCCTAGGAGAGCCTGCCGCATGAACGCACAACGTGAACCCGCCATCCGCCGCCATCCGGCTGCAGACCTCCCTTCGCGACCGACCGTTTCACCCCGGCGCGTTGAGCATGAAGCACAGCAAGAATCAACCGCATCGCCGAGCGCCGACGTTTCGGCCAGTGCTGGCGGTATCAAACCGACAAACAAGCCCACTCTTTCGGCGTCGAACGAACCATCGGCTCTGCACGATGCGCGGCCGGCGGCAGGACCAGGCACGGAAAAATTCACTGAGCAGCACAATGTGCGGATACGGAGTTCGACCAAACTTCGGTTGAACAGAGCCGTCGACAGGCTGCGTTACGAGACGGGCGATCGATCAATCAGTATTGCGTCCTTGACCGACGCAGCGCTCTGTGAGTACCTCGACAAGCGGGGTATATAGACCGCTGAATGGGGATGCCCGCTTGCTGTGCTAGCTAGCGTTGCTAGCACAGCCCTGTGGGGCCAACCCCTAAGCATCCAGTCGTGTACATGTGCGCGATGGCAGACCTGCGGCGGGGGCCGAAGACTTCAGGAACCCACCGAGACTCGGCGTCCTCTTTGACGATCGTCTATCGAGACACCCAGTACGTGATTCATGTCAGTTTCAGAAGAGAACAGCGCCTCTTCGCCGCGTTTCCTGGGTGTGTGCAGTCGCGTTCTGAGATCCTGGCGTCAGAAGAGCGCAGCACTGTCGCGAACTCGGGTGGCCTGGGGACGAGGTGGACGTAGACAAGCTGGACGTGATCGAGAGCGGGGTTCTGACCGCGTCACCGGAAAGGTGGGGGCAGGCGGAATCCCGTTTCGCGGTGCTCGCTCCACTGCTCGAGACGCACCCGGTGGGCTTGTCGGTTGTCGACGACGCGGCCGAACGTCTGGGCCTGTCCCGTCGGCAGGTGTACGTCCTGCTCGACAAGCTCGCGAACGGGACAGGAACTGTCGCCGATCTGCTGGTGCGTCCGTCGTCGGGTGGTCGAGGTCGAAGCCGGGTGTCCGGTGCTGTCGAAGAGATCATTGCGGAGCAGGTGGGACGGCACTTCGTCCGTCGCCAGAAGTTGAGTGTCGCTGCGGTGCATCGTCGTATCGCTGTCGTCTGTAATCGTGCGGGCCTGCCGCCACCGTCTCGGAACACGGTCGCCACACGGATCGCGGCCCTGAATCCCGCAGTGGTGGCCCGAGCACGAGGGGGAGCGGACGCGGCACGTCCACGCCAGGCGGCCGGCGACATTCCACCGCCGATTCGGGGGATCCTCGAACTGGTTCAGGTCGATCACACCGTTGTCGACATCATGGTCGTCGACGAGTACGAGCGCAGACCGATCGGCCGGCCCTACCTGACGGTTGCGATCGATGTCTTCAGTCGAGTCGTACTCGGTTTCGTGGTGACACTGGAACCGCCGTCCGCAGTCTCGGTGGGTCTGTGCCTGGGACGGGTGTGCAGTGAGAAACAGACTTGGTTGCAGGCCCACGACCTGGCGACTGAGGTCCGGTGGCCGATGGCGGGCAAGCCGCAGCGGTTGTACCTGGACAACGCCGCCGAGTTCAAGAGCGAGGCGCTGCGTCGGGGCTGCGCTCAACACGCCATCACACTCGACTACCGGCCACCGGGGCGACCCCACTACGGCGGGATAGTCGAACGCGTCATCGGAACAGCGATGACCGCAGTGCACGAGCTCCCCGGAACTACGTTCTCGAACCCGAGCCAGCGAGGCAGTTACGACTCGGATGCACACGCTGCGTTGACGCTGCGCGAGCTGGAACGATGGCTGGTGCTCTCGATCGCGACCTACCACGAGAGCGTGCACACCGGCCTCGGACAGACCCCGGCGACAAGATGGGGCACCGGGGTCGACGCCGCGACAAGCCCGCCGAGAGTGGTGGTTGACGAGACCGCGTTCCTGATCGACTTCCTGCCCGTGATCCGCCGCCGGCTCACTCGCACCGGATTCGTCATCGACCATGTGCGCTACTTCTCCAATGCTCTCAAGCCGTGGGTCGCGCGCCGAGAGCACCTGGGCGCATTCGTCATGCGACGCGACCCCCGAGATCTGAGCCGCATCTGGGTGCTCGAACCCGACGGCGCCGGATACATCGAGGTCCCGTACCGGATGATGGCGCACCCTGCGGTGACACTGTGGGAGCACCGCGCGGCGACCGCCCGCCTGCGAGAGCAGGGACGGTCGAGTATCGACGAGAGTGCCCTGTTCTCGATGATCGAGCAGATGCGCGACCTCACCGACCGTGCACAGAAGGACACCCGTAGAGCTCGCCGCAACCGCCAACGCCGGAACCACCTCGCCGACAGCACCTCCACGACCACAGCGATGTCGGCGCCGCCGCAGCGGAGCGAACCGGACACGGACGTGTCGGTCTTCGACGACATCGAGCAGTGGTGAGCAGATGACATCGACCTCGCGGCGCAACGCCCGGGATTCGACTGCCATGCCCGGCGGCGACTTCGGGCATCTGACGGAGTCCGCGCGGCTGCTCGCCGGACTCGACGACGCCGCCCGGATTCGGTCGATCCGCTCCGAGCGCTGGATCGGCTACCCGCAGGCCCGGGCTGTCCTCGAGCACCTCGAGACTCTGCTGTCGTGGCCGGACCGTCAACGCATGCCGAACCTGCTGCTGCTCGGCTCGACGAACAACGGCAAGTCGATGATCATCGAGAAGTTCCGACGCACGCACCCCCCGACCAGCCTCAGTGATCGCGAACAGATCCCGGTGTTGTGCGTCCAGATGCCCCCGGATCCCTCGCCACGCCGGTTCTACCTCGCCGTGTTCGCCGCCCTGGGAACACCGATCAGGCCGCACAGTCGCGTTCCGGACCTGGAACGACAAGCACTGATGCTGCTGCGAGCCACCGAGGTTCGGATGCTCATCGTCGACGAGCTCCACAACGTTCTCGCCGGCCGCGACAACGTCCGACGGGAATTTCTGAACATGCTGCGGTTCCTGGGCAACGAACTCCGCATCCCCCTCGTGGGCGTCGGCACCCGTGACGCCTACCTCGCTATCCGCACCGACCCGCAGCTCGAGAACCGGTTTGCCCCGATGACCCTTCCGACGTGGACCAACACTCCCGAGACACGTTCGCTGCTGGCCAGTTTCGCCGCCAGCTACCCGCTGCGACACCCATCGCACCTCACATCATCGGAGATGACCGACTATCTCCTCGCCCGCTGCGAGGGCACCATCGGCGAACTGTCGACCCTGCTGACCTTGGCAGCCGTGCTGGCCGTCGACACCGGCGACGAAGCGATCACTCCCAGCGTGCTCGAACGCACCGAGTACCTCGGTCCGACCGAGCGGCGACGACAGTTCGAACGCCACCTCACGTGAGCACCCTCCACCCTGCGGGGGAGCGGGACATCCCTCCGTGGCCGCTGCATCCGCCGCCTCGCCCACGTGAAGCACTGACATCGTGGCTGCGGCGTACCTGTACGTACTACGGACTCGTCAGACCGGCGGACCTGCTGCCGGGATTCGACATCGCCGACCACGACGTGGATCGGTGCGTCCCCGAACCGCTACTGGCGTATCTCGCTACTCGCAGTACCGTTCCGGTGTCGAGGTTGCGGTCGATGACGCTGTCGGGATGGACACCGTGGCTGTTCGACGACACCGACCAGGCGCGGTGCGACTTCGACACCTACGTCCACCAGTTCTCGGTCCTGCTGCCGACCGAGCTGGCGGTTCAGGACCGCCGTTGCCGCACACCAGCGGGCGGCAGGTGGCTTCCGTGGGTCAGCGCGCTGCGCACCAGGGCGTGCCCGGTGTGCATCGCCGACATCGAATGCAGCGCCGACATCAGTGTGGCGTTGCTGCAGCAGCTGTCGTTGCTGACCAGCTGTCCCGCGCACGGGTGTCGACTCGAATTCTGCTCCGTCCTGCCGGGTCGGGCCGTGCTGTGGGACCGCACCGCGTCGGAGGAGCGGCTGCAGCCGGTCTCGGCACCGCCGGAAGTCGTCGCACTCGACCGGCGCACCGCCCGAGCTCTGACGTCCGGGTGGGTGCAGCTCGACCGCGACCGGGTTCACGCCGCGGTGTGGTTCCGCATGCTGCGCAGCGTCGTCGACGACGTCTGCACCCCGCTCTGCCGCGCGGGGCGGTGGTCGAAGGTGCTGTCCGCCATCTGGAACTCCACGGGGCATCCGCGGCCGCCACAGGCGTCGCGGGTAGTGTTCGAGCATCTGCGATGGACCGAGCAGGAACGCGTTCTCGCTGCCGCCGCGGCGGCCATCTCCGCGATCGAGCGCGGCGACATCGCGGCCGGAGGCGCTCACGGCGGTCTCCTCGCCCCGATCCCGGTCGCGACAGTCGATCCGGGAACCGCTCCCACCCGCTCGTCCTTCCCGGCTCGTGAGCACAGTGCGTGGGACGGTGTGCAGGACGCCATCAACGCCGCCATCGAGTTCGCCCGCGGCAACAGCGCTGCGGCGGTTTCGTTGTTCGCGTTCCTGCACACCGGATGTCATACCCCCGAGGACACGGCCCGACTCGAGAAGGTGTTCGCTGACCTGGACATTCGTCTCCCGCCGTGACCGATGAGGGTGTGGCGGCACGATAGCGATAGAGCACAGTCGTGGGTGTGAGCAGTTCCCGATGCGCCGTTCGGCATCGGTTGCGCGTAGTCACTTGCCGTATTTGGGCGGTGACCGACGAGAATTTCCTTTCCCGCACCGTCTGCGGCGAAACACCAGGTGAGCGTGTTTTCGGTCCGAGAACTGTGTCGTAGGGGCCCGCTACAGTCCTGCCCATGACAGAACGCCAGCTCGCAGACGGCGCGGCCGTGGTCCCGGCCGTCATGGTGGGTGGTTCGGCGGTGTTTCCGGATCTGCCGCCCAATGTCGCGGCTCGGATCGAGCGGTCGATGTTGGAATCTCGCTCCGCAGGGACCCGCCGTGCCTATAGTTCGGCGTGGCGACGCTTCGAGACCTGGTGCACCCACGAGGGGCACTACGCGTTGCCGGCGCACCCGGCGACGGTGGCGGCCTACCTCGTTGCTTCGGCCGACACGCTGACCGTCGACGGGGCGCGGGTGTATGCGCCGGCGACGTTCGGCAAATGGGTCGCGGCGATTGCTGATCGCCACCGTGCTACCGGCCACGACAACCCGTGCGGCCATGAGATGGTGCGCGCCACCCTCGCCGGTATCCGAAGGGATTACGCGTCGGCGGGGGAGCGGCCCCGCAACCCGCGGGCGCCGCTCTTGACTTCCGACATCACCAGGATCGTCGAATGCTCGCGTCGCAGTGCTGCCGGGTGGGCGTCGGACGTTCTCGAGCGCCGCGATACCGCGCTGCTGCTGATGGGATATTCCGGGGCGTTTCGTCGCAGCGAACTCGTGGCCCTTGAATGCCGCGATGTCCGCCGTGATCGCCTGGACGGCGCGCACGTACGGATCCGCAAATCAAAGACAGACCAGGACGGCACCGGAACCGTGAAAGCTCTGCCGTTCACCGACCGACACGAGTCATGTCCGGTCTGTGCGTGGGTGCGGTGGCTTCAGATCGTCGCCGCGTTTGACACCGGGGGAAGAGTCGAGGTCATTCGACTGCTTTCTAGCGCAGCAGAATTCGACTCCCACCTTTGCCGCGGCACCCTGCCGACCGCCGACAAGCAGTCGCCGCTGTTCCGGTCCATCCGCAAGAACGGCAACCTCTCCGACACCGCGTTGTCCGGGGCTGCGGTACACGCGGCGATCCGCCGCCGCGCCGCTCGCGCCGGGTACGACCCCGACACCGTCTCCCAGCTCGGCGGGCACTCCCTGCGGGCCGGATTCGTCACCCAAGCCTTCCGCAACGGTGCCGATGCCCATGCGATCATGCGTCAGACCGGGCACACCACACCCGGGATGGTCGAGATCTATGCCCGCGAGAACGCGCCCATGCTTGGCAACGCCGTCACTGATCTCGGCTTATGACCGTGCCCGGACATCTCGATTCGATACGAGTGGCTATCGTTGCGAAAGATGCTCTGTCGGTCCGGGATCGGCACACCTGGTCATTGTTCGAGGACTGGTGCGCCGCCCATGATCACCCGGCTCTACCGGCCTCGCCGGAATCGCTTGCCCAGTTTCTCCGTGCTCACCCCGCCGCGCAGGCGACCCAACGTCGGCGTATCGCGGTTATCAACGCTGCCCACTGCCGGACCGTTCTACCGCCTCCGGGGCGCGGAGAGACCGTGCGGGCTGCTCTCGACGCGGCCCGCGCGGCTCGCCTGGTCGATCTCGCTGCCCTGATCGGTGGCATCATCGCGCGTCTGCCCGAATCAGGTTGGCCGTCAGCCTTGTTCGCACGCCGTGACGCCTTGATCCTCACTTTTGCGTCGACAGGTCTGCCCTACACGCAGATCGCAGCCCTGCGGCCATGCGATGTCATCGTCGGTCCGGGGACCGATGCCCTTCGCATCGAGACGGCCAACGGCGCACACGCAGTCACTTCGCGTGAGCTCGTGAGGGCGGGCGTGTCCCCGAAAAGGGTGTATCGACGCTGGTGCGAGGTGCTAGGCCACCACGAGTGGTATCCGAGCACCCGTATGCTCGCCGACGCCATCGAGGCGGTGGGCGGTACCGAACTTACCGGGTACGACCAGCATCTCGATCGGGCCGGCGAACGCCCGCTGTTGACTCCGATCGACCGGTGGGGCCACACCCCGCTGGCCCCGACCCCGCTCACCTCCCGTGCGGTAGCCGACATCGTTCGACTGCACCTGAACGGCCGCGCGCCTGCCCACCCGCACCTCCCGGTGCGGGTACACCACCCAGAATCGCACGTCGCACCAAAGCCTGCATCGACGGTCGTTGTGCTTGACCCCGGCTATTACGAACGCGGAACACGTGCACGCCGATACGCTCACAACCTTCTCGGTAACGTCGATTCCGCCCTCGCCGAGGTCGAAATCCGTGCGGACAAATTACTGGAGGATCTTCTCGAGTTCATCGAGTTAGAAGTGCCGGAGCGTTAGCCGAGGTCGTCAAAGCGACAAGCAGCTTCCCGCAGCGGGTCTGCGGCCACCGGGTCACCGGGCGTCCTGTGTGGTTTTTTCCGATCGTTATCGGCTGTATTCCGGCGAATTTCTGTGACTCCGCTAGGAGGAACTCGGGCATCGAGTTCTTGAGGTTCGTTTTAGGTTCGGATGAATCGGGGGACTTGCGAGCGTGACCGGTATTCGAAGTACGACCCGATGACGGCACGGTGGTACGGCGCAGGGTCGACGCAGTATGGGTATGCCGCGTTCAAATGACGGCGATGCCGTCCACGACGGTCCACAGGACACCGGCCGAAATGCCGATAACCAGGCTCGCTGTTGCCGCAAGTGCGGCGACGGCGGTCGGCCAGGCGGCTGAACCGTTTGGCTTGGGGAGTGCTGTGGCCCCTCGATCCGGTTGGGAGAACGATGGGGCCAGCCAGCGCAGATAGTAGAAGAGGCTGAGCACGCTGTTGAGCATCACCACCGGAGCCAGCCACGCGTGCCCGCCGTCCCAGGCTGCGGTGGCTGTGGTGAGCTTGCCGACGAACACGGCCAGCGGCGGGGTGCCTACCAGTCCGAGAAGCGCCACGAGCAGAGCCAAGCCCAGAGTGGGGCGGGCACGGACATAGCATTCTCCTAAAGACGGGTGCGGGTATACGGGGAGGCCGCAAAAGCCTCAAATGCTCTCGAAGTGCTGCGAGGTGAGGTGTCAACGACGAAACAGGCAGCGGAAGAAGCTGCTGCGTGTTGCTGGATTTGGCGACTCGGTGGAGCAGGTGCACTGCTGCGATCGCGGAACGTTCGTCATGACGCTGTCGATATGGCGACCGCAACCGGCCCAGGTGGTCTTACCGCATGCCGGGCACGAGTGGGGGTGGTCCTCTCGGTCGGTTCGGTGCACTCTGTGGCATATACCAAGGGGGTATGCTAGTACCCTAGGGGGTATTCGACCCGATCTGAAAGAAGTCGAAGAGAAGACGGGTGCAATAGGCGCCACACGGCCTGTCGTGGTTATCTGACAGGTGTGTTCAGGCAGCGGAGTCGTCAAACGCTCAGCAGTGTTCGTCGAGGCGAGCCACCGAGAGCTGGCGTCTACGGCTCACGGTGCGTTTCCCATGGCCAGCAGTACGTGTGGCGTGGTCAGCAGTGAATGCGGCGTATGACAGATGATGACGTGTGGTCCGGAAAGCACGCCCGCGCGCACGATGCCCCGGTCCGGTCACTCAATGCGTCGGTGTTGCGATGGAGGATCGACACTGCACGGTCCATTCCACTGTTCGATCCCGACGACGGCGGCGACGCGGCTCGCTGTCTGGTGCTGTTGGAGTCTCCGGGGCCGAAAACGATACGTCCGGGCGGGACCAACATGTGTTCGTTCGACAATCCAGATCGAACGAACCCCGTGCTGAAATCGGTGTTCGCCGACGCGGGTATCGACCGGGTGCAGTGCGTCAAGTGGAATATCGTGCCGTGGGCAGTGCTCGACGACGCCGGTTATCCGGTATCGCCGACGGCATCCGTTCTCGGTGAGGCGGGCCCATATGTCGGCGAGCTCATGGCCTTGCTGCCGAAACTGGAGGTGGTTTTCGTTCTCGGTGCGAAGGCTCTCGATGGCTACATGCGCGTCATCACTGCATCTGCTCCCACCCGCCTCCTCCCAGTGATAGCGGCACCGCACCCCTCGGCTCGCAACGCACACGCACCGGCGGCTGCTCGCCAGCGGTTGATCAACGCAGCACTGTCGGTCGCAACGCACCTGGAGAAGGCACCTGAACCCCGCACTGTGCTGAGGTAGGCCGGATCGTGCTGCTGCTGCCTCCGACCGGTCAGTCCTGGTGGGGTCGGCGGTCGCCGGTGTCGGTGTCGATGTCGATCACCTCGTCCGGGCTGTCGGGGTGGTACTGGACAATGTGTGGTTCGGCGGCACCCCGGCGTGCACCGTCTCGATATGAGAACCAACATCCCGCGAACAGCACCACTGTCACGATCGCTGCGACGACGGTCCAGCCCTCGAACCCGCCGGCGAGGGCAGTGAGAAAGGCCCCCGCAGCAGCTGTTCCCGCCATCAGCAACAGCCAGGCCAGATAATTTTCGGTGACTCGCGCCCAGACGCGTCCGCGGCTGCCCCGTCTCGGGGTATCGGAAGTCGGTGTGTCTGCATTCGGTGTGTTCATCGTGATCGTGAGTCCTTTCCGGGGTCAGTGGTCGATTGGAACAACGCTGTTCGTTCGGTATCAGCGTTCCGAGTGGGTACTACCCGGCGGTCGGTTCAGCTGGGTTGAAAAAGTTTTCCTTGCACGCTACCGCGGAGAGTGTGGGCGGCGACTGTGCCCCAGGCTGCGAGCAACGCCGCATACAGTCCGATCGCAATGGCCTCGACCGCGGCCGACCCCAGAGCGCCGCCGAGGGCAGTGGCACCGGTGACGCAGGTGCCGATGGGGAAGGTGAACGACCACCAGGTCAACGAGAACGCCAGTCCCTTCTGGGCGGCATGGATGGTGAGGGCGGTTGCGAGGATGAACATCAAGACGCCGAAGCCGCCCATCGCCAGTCCGTACAGAATGCCGAACACGTGCAGACCGGTTGCGACGGAGGCCGTCTCGCCGGTGAACACCAAGGGTGCATCGTTGCCGAGCAGGTTCGCGGCGGTGATCGATTGACCGATCATGCCGAGGGTGATCCACACCGTCGGTGCTGCCTGGACCGGCGGGATTCCGCCGTGGACGAGCCGTCCGTAGATGAGCGTCATGGTCAGCATTCCGATGATCAGTGACAGCCCGAACATCGCGTAGCAACCGGACAGCATGGCCAGGCGCCACTGCCCATCCGCGATATGAGGGAGCAGCAGCGCACCGGTGGAGGCGGACACCATCGGCGGTACGACGGGCATCAACCACGCCGGGAGTGCGACGGCGGTCTGGTGATCGTGGGCGGTGATCATCAGGTAGGGCACGAGAATGCTGGTGATCAGCCCGAGGGCTGTGCCAGCGGTCCACAGGACGGCAAAAATCACGGTTGCGGGCGCCGCTCCGATGACGTCTTTGCCCAGCAGCATCGTCCCGGCACCGACGGTCAGCAGCGCCATGGGGGGTGCGCCGTAGAACTGCACCATCACCGGATGCGCGGCGTGCTCACGCGCATACTGCCGGTGTCGGATCCAGTGCACTGCGAAGGCGCCGGAGAGTGTGATCAAGGCGACCGACGCTGCGATCCACACGATCGTTGCGAACACGTGCAGTCCGGGGATGTGGGCGGGCAGGGTGGCGGCGGCGTTGGCGACGATACCGGTGCCCATGACCGAGGCGAACCAGTTGGGGGTGATGTGTTCGAAGATCTGGCTCGGGTGGTCGAGGTCGGAGAGCACCGGCCACTTGCGCGGCCGCTCGGTATCGTCGCCGCGCCGAGACGTGATGGAGGAGCGGTGCAGAGCTGTCGTGGTCATGACTTCCAGCGTCGTCGCACACAGTCGTCATCGGTAGACACCGATTACCTGGCCGGTCCCAACCTCAGGTTATGGCTGCGGGGATCTGAGGGCGACGACGAGCAGGTCGCTCGACGGTCCTCGCAGTTCACGGCCCGCGGGCCACACGGCACGCAGGAACCGGCGCAGGTCGAGCCCCTCTGTGTGAACGCGGGCCAGTGTCCCGGCGGCGATCTCGGCGGATACCGCGAGGGAGCTGAGTACGGCCGGTGCGAGGCCGCCGATGACGGCAGCTTTGATGGCAGTGGTGGAGGACACCTCGAGCAGTGGCGCGGCGAGTGGGCCCGCAGTCCGGAGCACACGTTCGAGCGCGAGACGTGTGCCGGACCCGGGTTCGCGGGTGACCAGCGGTGTCGCGGCCAGTTCGCTCGCCGTGATCGTTCGTCGAACCCATTGATGATCGGGGGCGACGACGACGACGAGTTCGTCGCGGGCAACGTCCTTCGATTGGAGTCCGCTGGGCAGATCGGGGCTTTCGACGAATCCGATGTCGGCGCGGCCGTCGAGCACCGATGCGGCTACGTCGACAGAGTTTCCGGAGGTGAGAGCCGGTGTGATGGAAGTGTCGTGGGAGCGCAGTGTGATGAGCCATCGCGGTATCAGGTATTCGGCGATCGTGAGGCTTGCGGCGATACGAATGTGGCTGTGGCGGTCGGTGCGCAGCATTGCGATGCTCGTGGCGAGCTCGGCGGCTTCGGCGATGACGCGCTCGGCCCAGCCGGCGACCAATTCGCCGGTTGCGGTGAGGGTGGCACCTCGCTGCCCGCGATGCAGGAGTGCTACCCCGACGCGGCTTTCGAGTGCTTTCAGGCGTGCGCTCGCCGCTGGCTGCGACATGCCATGCGCAGCCCCTGCGCGCCCGATGCTTCCCAGCTCGGCGACGGACAGCAATAATTCGTAGCTGATCAGGTCGGTCACATGGGTCGGCAGGGGCACGGTGCCAGCGTAGAGACTGCAGTCGTACTGGGCACGGGGCCACAGGCGGGTTTGCCGGGAAAGTCCCCATTCGATGCTCAATGCAGCGCCGGCGATCCAGAGGAAGTGCACGGTGATGACGGGGTTTGCGTAACCGGATACGTCGACGCCCAGAAGCGGCGGGTCGGTGTATGCCACCGGGCCGGAGACCGAGCGCACCATCAGCGCTGCGGCCTCGTCGAATCCGGTGACCACACCCCGACGACGAAGGCGATAGCCCCCCGCGAGGCGAGGGGGCCGGTGATCGAGCGGGCACCTTCGTAGACGAAGTCCGCGAGCATGCTGACCGTCCCGAACGCGACAACGAACCGACACGCCCCCCATCGATGGTCGCGGCGGTTCGGTGGATTTCTTTCTGGAAGCGCGCGGTGGGAACCCGGCGCGGCGGATGGGTCATCGGCGTGTTTGGGCTGCGTCACTATGCTGCCTATCGGTAGCGGGGACGAGGAGGACCGGGCGGTGGGCGTGGCGGGCCAGTGTCGCGGACACAGATTCGCCGACGGCCCTCTCCACCAGTGACATCATCCCGCCGCGGTTGGTACCGATGATGAGCATCAGGGCGTCGTTGGCGTCGGCGATCATGGTCAACAGTCGAGCCGGGTTGCCCCGCCTCGAGTAGAACGCCCAGTTCCCGGGGATGGCGGCCAGCATCGCGCATGCCTCGCGGCGTTCTTGGTCGACGACATCGCCTATACATTGCTCCCAGTCGGCACTGTCCGGGTCGATCGGCAGGTCATCGGTGTCGACGATGTGCGCTACATGCAGGAACGCGTTCAGTCGACCGGCAAGGTCCATCGCGTAGGTCAAGGCAGCGTGGCTTGCTGGGTGCCGGTCGAACCCCACGACCAGCTGGCACACCGGTTCTACCGAGGCGGCGGGGCCGTCCACCTGTAACGGAGCGCGCCAGTCCCCTAGGTCGTCGCAGGAGGCGTGGCTGGGATCGTCTTCGGTCATTGTTTTCTCCTCATACGGAAGCGGCGATGAGACCGGCACCGCCGGCGACGACAGTCACCAGCAGGGTGCCGACCGCGTTCAACACGCCAGCGATGTACTTCTGACGTTGGATCAGCTGCACCGTCTCGAAACTGGCGGTGCTGAAGGTGGTGTACCCGCCGCAGAACCCGATGCCCACGATCAGCTGAAGTTCCTGGGGTAGTCCGTGGAAAAGGATCAGTCCGATGACGAACCCGAGGAGCAGCGATCCGGTCACGTTGATGGTCGCTGTCGCCCAGGGAAAATCCGACGCCCGGTGGTGCCTGATGGCCCCGTCGAGCACAAAACGGACGATCGCCCCGGCGCTGCCCCCGCAGGCGATCCAGAGTGTCGTCATCTAATCGCCTCTGCGGACCGTGACCGCAGTCGAGCGGCGATCGCGATTCCGGCGGTGGTGGCCACCATCGCCACCAGTACGGTACCGGCCGCGTAGCTGCCGGCGGCCCACCACTGATTGCTGCGCAGAAACAGATCGGTATCGACGGCCAGTGTGCTGTAGGTGGTGAAAGAACCGAGCATCCCGGTGCCCACCAACAGCCGGACTCGTTGCCGCCGCCGAATGTCCGGGCCCAGGCGAGCCAATCCCTCCAGCAGTAAACCGAGTAGGAATGCGCCAACAATGTTGATGGCGAAGGTCGTCACCGGCCAGCCACCTGCGGCAGTCGGAAACCACAGTCCGAGCTGGTATCGCAGTGGTGCCCCAATCAATCCACCGGCACCGACTGCGGCGATCGCGGACGGTCGCGCATGCAGCGGGCCTGGGGGCGCACTGTCGGGATCGACCGGTAGGGTCGGATTCGGATCGTGATGGCCATTCATGGACAGACTCCTTCCACTCAGGGAAAGGAGCCATCAGCCCCAGGGTTGGGGCGGTTCAGACAACCCCCTCCGGGGCGGTCTCGGCGGAGATCCATCGCCGGACACCATTATAGCCTGACCAGGGATCGACCCAAGCAGATCCGGTGTACGTTCGAGATTCTCTGTCAGCAGGCCGAGGTGTCTATGTGCCAGCGCTGCAGCTCAACAGCCGAAACCCGGTTGTTGAGCTCGACTACCGGCCACGACGGCACCGGCCGTGCAACGGGTCGGATCGGACACCGGTGTTCGCGTATCAAGCCCGGTATGCCCGATCCGCCGACCACCGCGATCTTCTCAACACGGGTACGTGGCACACGGCGTCACCAAGACGCTGAACATTTCGCCGAACACAGCATTGTCGTCGAACTCAGAGCGGGCACCAGGCTCGGAACCGAGGTTCATTGCCACGCCGCATCGACACGCAGTCGACTAGACCACACTCGAACATGAACTGACGCCACACAATTTAACCCCACTGCAGTAGGTCGAGAGTGAATCGGGATACTTCGAATCGAACGCATAGAACGTCTGGCGCACAAGCACACTCAACATACCGGTGACGAGCTACGTCAAAGTCAAAGACTCCAAGGGAACACACACGACGTGTCGAGGGCAATCATGTTCACTGGTAGATCGAGGACTTTTCGATCACAGAAGCTGTTCTATATGGTGGTTGTACGCGTAGCTCGGCGGGATGAATGCTACTGACCGGCGCTCCCGTGTGGTGGGTAAGTGCAGTCGTCTTCTGAACTAGTGCAGTCGTCTTCTGAAACTGACAATTCAGGTCGAAGCCCGACCTGGCTGTTGGTGTCCTGGTAGGTAGTGCTGCATGTAAATCCTGTTTGATCACGGAATCCGAGACGGAGGGCCTCAGGTGGACGAAAACCTCATCGGGTACGCCCGATGCTCCACCCGCGGCCAGGACTTGCGAGCGCAGCGCACAGCCCTCCGCAAGCTCGGAGTCGACACCGGCAACATCTACACCGACCGCGGCTACACCGGACGCAACCGAGAACGCCCCGGCCTAAGCGAAGCACTCAACGCCGTGGGGGAGGGGGACACCCTCGTGGTCACCAAACTCGATCGACTCGGACGCTAGGTCACCGACCTCCACACCATCGTCGCCGAGCTCGACGCGAAGGGCGCCCGCCTCGTCTACGGCGGATCGGTCTACAACCCGGGCGATCCGGCCGGCAAGATGTTCTTCTCCATCCTCGCCGCCATGGCCGAATTCGAAGCCGACCTCACCCGCGCACGAACACGCGAGGGCGTCGCCATCGCAAAGGAACAAGGCCGCATGACCGGCCGCAAGCCCAAACTCACTGCGCTGCAGCACGAACGCCTGCTCGAAGACTACGAAGCAGGAAAGTACGGGGCTGCCAAGCTCATGGAGCTCTACGGGTTGAGCCGATCGGCAATGTACGCCGCACTCACCCGGGCCCGCCAACAACGCGACACCACAATCGATGCTCGATCGAGGACCAGGAGATAACGCAATGACCAGCAGAGCAGACCGCTACGCCCACGACTGGCTCGACAAAGCCAAATTCGCGCGAACCTTCACAGAACAGGGCGAACCCTGGCCGGCATGGTCGACGGGGAAGTCCTAGCCGTTGCGCTGATCTTGCAAAGTACCCAGACGCTCGCAGCTGTCGGTTACACCGAAATCGAAGCCTTCGAACGGCTCGGAAACGACATCGACACCGCCGACCTCGACGCGGCAGCCCAGTGGTTCGCCGAACTCCGCGCCCAACTCTGAATGACCACTCACACCCCACTCACGAGGCCCCGGCAGTGCTGTCACACCACCGGGGCCAATCGATCACAGACAGGACCTGCGATCATGACCAACGCTAATACCCCACCCGACCACGACACCACCGAGGACACACGCGAGATCCACCCCGCCGTCATCACCTGGGCGCTGGTCATCGGCCTCGTCGTCGCGTTCGTCGTCACCGCATCCAGCTTCAAGCTGAGCTTCACCACACTCCTCGACCTGGGGACTATGGCCGGAATGCGCGACTCCGCCTGGGTCATCCCCGTCGTACTCGACGGCCCGATCCTGGTCGCCAGCATCCTGCGCATCGCACTGTCCCAGCACACCGACCGAGCCACGGTTCGGGGCCGCCGCTTCATCATTGCCGTGTACGCCCTCGCAGGAGTGGCAAGCATGGCCGGCAACGCATACCACGCAGTCTTGACCGTCACCGACCTCAATGCGGCTGTCGCCGCTGCGATGGCCGCACTCGCTCCGCTCATGGTCATGACCATGGCCGAAATGATGTCCATCGCGATTAGCGCACCCCGCCGCATCGTCACAACAGCGCCGCCGGCCGCCACGGTCAACGAGGCATCGAACACCGAATCTCCTCAGCACACAGACACAGATGGTTCTAGCTCGACGATCGAGACGACAGCCGTCGACGAAGACATCGACAACGGCCTGCTCAAGCCCGCAGTATGGGCCAGCGTTCACTTGTGGCTCGAAAACCCCGAGCTGCCCAACAGCGAGATCGCCAAGAAACTCAAGATCCACACCTCCACCGTCGGACGGCATCTCAAAGCCTGGAACGACGTACAGCGAAAAATGGCGCAGGACCGCAGCGCCGAGCATTTCACAGATGCTCCGCACAACACCGACGTACGCGGTGAAGGCACGATCGACGACGACTCGACACGGAACCACCAGGACACCGACCAGTCCTACACAGACCCGAACACGGCGATTGCAGAAGATTCAGACGATCTTTCCCCGGTCCATGGCAAATCAGACGGTGCTGCCCCCGTCGCCTACGCGGGGGCGGCGCAATGATGCAGCAGCAAGCCCGCCAAACCTGGTCTGGTGTGGGGTCGTGGTGTTAATATCGGCATCCCCATCCGGCGAGTATGGATGGTTCGACTACGCGTTCGTCATTCACAGTTATGGCTGCGACGGGTTGCAGGTCAATGGAGGCGTGGCAGAGCGGCTTATTGCGGGCACCTCATAAGTGTCTGATGTCCATAAAGCATCCGAGGGTTCGAATCCCTCCGCCTAGAAGACTCGTTAGCGAGAGTCATTAATTCGGCTCGATGGGTCCGCCAAAAACGTTCGTTTCTGGCACACCATCGAACGGGCCTCCGCGGTGAGAGTCTTGAGCAGCTGGATAGACGAATAAGCGGCGAACTGCGAACATGTCAGCCTGTCACCGAATCGAGGGGGATCGCTGTGGGGTTGGCCGATGAGTTCGATCGCATGTCCAGCCAAAGTGCTGACATTGACTCGCACTTCGCCAGCACCGTGGCAAGAGGGCTCGCTCAGATTCAAGATGACTTGGCCGAGTTTGCCCGGATGCTGAGCGAACGTGGTGTCCCCTCAGTACCGCTCGGTGTCGCGACGGAGCGAACTGTCCGCCAACCCGTCAAACAGGGGAGCTTCAAAAGAACTACATACTTCGAGAAAACAGTTTGGGAGTCCAAGCCAATCGCCGGTCGCGGGTGGGTTCTTGGAGACGCGAGTGCATCTTGGGTCCGGGACGATAGGTATGAGTACGGCGATCGAGGCGAATGGGTCATTGGGCAAGTACCGGTTCTTTCCGAGCAGGGAGCGCTGTCGTGGACAAGGCGGCGAGAAGGCCAGTCTGCCAAGCCGGCAAATCTGTATCTGGCTGCTCCACCGAAGACCGTCGTTGATCTCCCCCGAAACGACTGGTCTAACGGCGCGACCTCAGGAACCAAACTCGGTTCGAACGATGAATTCACCGTATGGGTTACCCCAACGTACAAAATTGAGGGGCCAATGAGGCAGACCGTCAGGGGGTGTACCTGGCTATCAACAACGGAATGGTTGTACGAGCGCTTTCTTGAACTCACTGATGGCCGCTAACCGCGCCGCCCTTTATTTCAGGATCCGGTATTTCTGCCGAGACGTGAGGACGGCGGGTCGATGGCATCGGTCAGCACATCTCGTTGGTCCGCAGAGAGGCACACAAGTTCGACGTCGTTCAGGGGGTGTCTAGACCGCGCCGACCGACTACTGGGAGTGGGCACGGTCGCGGTTCGCGATGTCAAGCGCGGGCTGGTGGCTCGATTCTCTGCCCAGGTAGCGGGCACCTCCGTGCTCGACTCAGGCGCCAATGCGGTTGATGTCGTTGTCCTGTTCGAGCATGATTTTGCCACCCAAGAAGACCACTCCCGCAGCAATCGCACCACCCCCGAAGACCGCGACCTTTCCGAGGACGGTGTTCAGAAACTCCTTATTCTCGCTGTCCTTCTGGGATACTTGCTTCCCGTTTTCTTGTATCAGTTCGATGATGAACTTTCGTTGGTCCCAGGTGAGGTCGTCCTTGTTGAGCTCACCCTTGAGGATCTCGCGGATATCTTCAAAAGCCTTGTAGGCCTGTTTCTGGCTCTTATCATTCGACTTGAGCGCGGACTTGTGAGCCTTTTCTATCTCTTTCACCGTGTCCAGGGCGAATTCCTTGAAAGCTGGGAACTGTTCGATGATTTTGAGGGCCACCTCGGTGTCCATGTCGGGCATGAGAGCGGCAAACCGCAGCATCTTGTCCTTGGAGAGGTTTCTCCAGGACTCGATATCGAGTTGCTTCATGACTTCGACTTCGCTGAGTCCCATGCCTTGTCCTATCTGTCGTGCTGTCCGGTATCTTCTTAGAGCCTAGCGAGCTGCGCCGACAGCTCAGTCGTACACAGATGAATTCACCGAGCGACCACCGGGCAGTCTTCGCCTGAGTCGCTTTCTGCGGGTTTGGGTGTGCGTTTTGACCATCGTCATACCGGACGAGCGCAAACGGGCTACTGAGAGTGATTGACCACGACGTTCTCTCAGCCAAACCGTCCGCTGGAAGTGTCCACTTGATTGGTCCGGCTTCCCGTAGTCTCTACTGGACATATCGAGTCCAGCAGGCCGGAGGGGCATGAAGATCGGGTACGCGCGGTGCAGCACTGCCAGACAGGACACCTCCATCCAAATTGGTCTGCTCGCCAGAATCGGTGTCGACCGCGACCGGGTCTATATCGACCACGCGGTCAGCGGCCGGCAAGCAAAACGCCCCGGACTCGAAAACGCCATCAACGCCAGCCGTGAAGGCGACGAATTCTGCGTCACCAAACTCGACAGACTCTCCCGATCGGCCGGAGACCTCCACGAAACCGTGAACCGCCTCGCCGCCAGGGGAGTGGCACTGTTGATCGACGGCAAGATGTACGACCCAGCTGATCCCATGGGCAAAATGTTCACCGGGATGCTGGGCCTCATGGCCGAATTCGAGTCCGACCTGATCCGAGCCCGCACCCGAGACGCGATCGCGGCCGCAGCAGCGGCCGGCAAGATGAAGGGTCGACCGCACACCCTGACACCAGAGGAACGAGCCTACCTACTCCAGATGTACGAAACTCGGCAATTTAAAGTCGAAACACTGTGTAAGAACAGTGGATTGAGGCGATCTGCGATCTACAGCAACCTTGCCCTTGCGCGGGCAGAACGAGACGCCTTGGCGATCGCAAAAGGTGGGTAGCGCACTTTCGCTTCTGACTCCTGCAGTTGGCAGAGCAGGTCGGGGACCGGTGTTATGAGGACGCCACGAGCCGTACACCAGCGACGACTTCACTGAGCTGGACGGCAGTTCGCTTACGCAGTGGTCGAGTCGTTTGACCGGCGGAATCGAACGGGCTGAACCCGACGGCGACGTTGCAGCCGGGTTGCTGGACGGCGCGGCGGGCCGTTATATCGACTCAAAGAAGTCGTCGTCGATGCGATAGAGAATAGCTGTCTGTTCGACTTGAACCCCGACTTCGTACCGAACGAGCAACTGCGCCAATCTTTTTCCATCAATCAGCTCGATTCGGGCATTGATGCGATCTGCTTCGATCTGCGCCCCCGACGTGAACCGCGAGGTGGTGATGAATACGCCGCGATCACCCTGCTTGCCGAGAAGCGCGCCCGCGAACTCGTGAATACGGGGGCGGTCGACTGCACGATCCTCGGCGTACCGTTTGGCCTGGACGTAGATCCGATCCAGACCCAGCGGATCCTGACTGATGATGCCATCGATCCCTGCGTCCCCCGACGCACTGGTCCGCTCCACTGCACCAGCGCGGCCGTAACCCATGCGTTCCAGTAAACGGATGACGAGATCCTCGAAAGAGGTGGGCGACACCTTCAGTGCTTCGGCAAGTACCTCGGCCTCGACCGCCGCGCGGTTGACGATGACCGCACGCTCCATCAGATCGTTCGGTGTGGAGGTCAATTCCACGATGTCTGTTGGTGCTGCGGTATTGGAGAAGTCACGCCCTGGAGAGGCTTGTGTGGCCCCCCTGGACCGCTCCTTGAACTCTTGGAACATTGGGTACTGCTCCAACACTGCGGCGTCAATACGAGATGGGTTCGACGCCAACGCCGACCGGCCCGCATCGGTAATCTGCGCAAACCCGCGCGTCGGCCGTGCGATGAGCCCCGCTTGCACGAGATACGTCAGTGACCACCCCACCCGGTTGTTGATGGTCCTTTGACGCCCGCTGGGCAGGGTCTGCCCGCGCTCTGTATCCGTCAGTGCGAACTCGTCTGCCATAGCTTCTTTGATCCGGCGGGCCCGCCACACCGAACCGTCGGCGAGAAGTACCAAAATAGGACGCATGAGGGTTTGGTAGTCAGGGATGGTCACGCGAGCTCGCCGACGATGCTCATCGTGTCCACGGCGACGGTGGTGATCTTCTTGATGAGCTCGACGATATAGGTCGGGTCGTCGTGTTCGTCGCACCACAGGTTCGGGTCGTTCACTATCCCCGACGGTTTGTCGGCCTTGACCTGGTAGCGGTCGATAATCCATGCCAGCGCTGACCGTGGCCCGAGCATGTACTCCTCGGCCTCAGGTGGGATTCCGGTGATGGTGACCTTCGAGTTGTAGACAATGGCAGTGTGGTCGAACTTGCTGGGCCACTTCATCTTTCTAACCCGCCACGTCTCACGGTCGTGTTCGTCAACACCGGGCTTGACTTCGACGTCCAGTGGGTATGGATCGGCGTCCTCGTACCGCATATGAAGGCCGCCGAGCTGTTCGCCGGCGTTGGCGAGCTGGGTAAAACGGTCCAGGCTTTCAGGAGTGGGGATGTGGGGCAGCATCTTCTTCAGATCCGCCGCGTACGTCTCTCTGTAGCCGGGGACATGCAGCTGCCCGTAGACCGACCAGAAGATCTGGTCCTTCGTCACCGAATCGCCCAGGGCAGCGCGGTAGACGGCGTGGATTTCGTCAGTGATGTTGTCGACTCGCCGGTAACCCCACTCATCAATTTCCGAATCGTCGGCTGCCGCGACAAATTCGAGCTCACCGGCTGCGGTGACATCGGTGCGTTCGAAGGTGTACCGGGGGAAAAATTGGCCGGTGTCGAGCAAGTGCAGGTTGGGAATCAAATCGGTCGCGAACGGAGTGAAGTCGAAGTGGGATGCTGCACCGGTCAGAACGATTCCGTAGTTCTTTTGATGGGGTGTCGGGAACATAGACGGCAATCGATAGATCATGTCGCTGGTGGCGGTATCGAAGTACGCCCATTGCGGAGTGAAGGGCCTGTACGCCCCCCGCCTGATCGACTGTTCGTCAGGAACCAAGTCGAGTCCGCGGTCGAGACGCTGCCTCAGGCTACGGTTCCACGAGATTCGTCCAGTACCGGTCATGTCCGGATTCTGCCGCAGCAGCTCTTCCGAGTCGGTGGGTGGCGTCGTGCTGTTGCGAAGTGCTTGGCAATGTCGATATTGAGCGGCGATCTCGTCGACCTGGGTGCCCAGTTGGGTTCGTGACCAGCTGTACACCCAGGGGTCACGTCCGGTTTTTAGGCCGGAAGAATAGCGGTTGAAGATCCGCGGACCAGTGGGCTCCTTCGCCCCAATAGCTGGCCATGTGCCGAAGGTGTCGTCGCGTTGGCCAATCCAGTCGCCGCTGGTGTTCGGGGTGATGGTGTCCCATTCGAGAGTGTCGATGGTGTTCGCGGCAACGAGACGAAGTTTCTGTTCGCGGTCGAGGTAGTCGCCGATGTCGCGATAGTAGATCTGCACCGGGCCGCTGTGATCGATGTCTTTGATTCCGACGAAAATAGCAATGGTGGAACGGCTTCCGGAGCCGAAGACCTTTCCACCTTCCTTACGGGAGAGTTCGCCGGAGGTGCGCTGGTTGCCGCGAAGGTTGTAGACCCACAGACGGGCGAACTCGTCGGCGAAGCTCAGACGGACCCCGTCGGCGGTGTTTCCCTTGATCCATCCTCCGTTGGAGACAAATGCGACTATTCCGTGGTCGCCGACGCGGTCGGTGGCCCATCGGTAGGCGCGGTAGTAGGAGTCGTAGAGGCTGTTCTTGTTGGTGGCAGTCGACCGGCCTGCGTAGGTTGCTGCGATTCGCCCGTCGAGGGTGGGGTAGCTGAGGTTGGCGTTGTCGTCGTTGGCGCTGTCCTGCCCGACGGAGTAAGGCGGGTTCCCGACGACCACGTTGATCGGTACGCGCTGCTGGCGGACGATGCGGTCGTTGTTCTGCGGAAACATGATCGCGTCCATGGTGTCGCCGTCTTCGGAGATCTGGAATGTATCGGCGAGTACGATTCCCTCGAACGATTCGTACCGACCTTCCTCACCGCTCGGGATCATCAACGCGTGGTAAGTGGTCTCGATATTGACCGCGGCGATGTAGTACGCGAGAAGCATGATCTCGTTGGCGTGCAACTCTTCCCGGTACTTGCGTGCAAGGTCGTCGGGGAGAATGAGCCCGGATTGCAAGAGTCGGGTGAGGAAGGTGCCCGTGCCGGTGAACGGGTCGAGTATATGGACGCCGGTGTCGGTGAGGCCCTTACCGAAATGCTCCTTCGAGACGTGGTCTGCGGCGCGGAGGATGAAGTCGACGATCTCGACGGGGGTGTAGACGATGCCGAGAGCGTCGGATTGCTTTTTGAATGCGACACGGAAGAATCGCTCGTACAGCTCGGCGATGACCTGCTGTTTGCCTTCGGCGCTGGTCACTTCGGAGGCCCGTATGCGCACCGAGTCGTAGAACGAGTCGAGACCGGTGGTCTCCGATTCGAGGTTGGCGTCGCCGAGTGTGTCGAGCATCTGCTGCATGACGATCGAGACGGGGTTGTGTGTGGCGAAGTCGTGGCCGGCGAACAGGGCATCGAACACCGGTTTGGTGATCAGGTGTTGGCTGAGCATGCTGATTGCGTCGTCGCGGCTGATGGAGTCGTTGAGGTTGTCGCGTAGTCCGATGAGGAACTTCTCGAACTGCTCGGCTGTCTCTGGCGAGGCACCGGTGAGGAGGGCGTTGATGCGGGCGATCTGGGCGGCGGCGATGTCGGCGACGTCGGCTGCCCACTGTTCCCAGTAGACGCGGGTGCCGACCTTGTCGACGATGCGGGCGTAGATCGCTTCCTGCCACTCCGAGAGTGCGAACAACGCCATCTGTGACGCCACCCCACCAGCCCCGCCTTCGCCACTCTCGGGCTTCGGATCCGTGTCTGGGGTGGGGTGTCCGTCGCCGATCGTTTCGTCGGAGTCGGTGGTGGGGCCGATGTGTCCGCCGAGCAGACGATCGTTGCCCTGGCCGGCTTTGGCTTGTTTGGTGGTGGCGTTGAGGGCGATGGAGTTGACCATCGCGTTGAACCGATCGTCGTGCGCCCGTAAAGCGTTGAGGACCTGCCACACCACCTTGAAGCGGCGGTTGTCAGCGAGGGCCTGCGACGGTGACACTCCGGCGGGCACGGCGACGGGCAGGATGATGTATCCGTAGTCCTTGCCGGGGGAGAGGCGCATGACGCGGCCGACGGATTGGACGACGTCGACGACGGAGTTGCGGGGGTGCAGGAACAACACTGCATCGAGGGCCGGGACGTCGACGCCCTCGGACAGGCAGCGTGCGTTGGACAGGATGCGGCATTCACCCTCGGGGACGGGCGCTTTGAGCCAGGACAGTTGTTCGTTGCGCTTCAGAGCGTTGAAAGTGCCGTCGACGTGGCGTGCGGAGACGACGAGGTCTCGGTTGGTGTCGTCGACCTGTTCGCCATCGTTCTCGTTCTCGTCGAGGAGGGCGCGGTAGGCGTCGACGACTGCCGGAAAGACTTCAGCGACCTGTTTGGAGGCGGCGATGTCTTTTGCGAACGCCACGGCCCGCTTCATCGGGGGTGCGCCGATCGGGAACCCGTCTCCGTCGGGGAGCGGCCGGCGCGTTTGGCGAGACCGTTCCAGCAGCCGACGATCTTGGAGGCGTCGTCGAGTTGGAGTTCGGCGAAGTTCCCGGCGAGCTGTTTCTGCATGGGTGCGGCGACGAGGTCCTCGTCAACGGTGAGCACGATGACCTTGTAGTCGGTGAGCAGTCCCCGTTCGACGGCGTCACCGAAGGACAATCGGTGCAGCTCGGGCCCGAAGATGTCGATGTCGTCCATGGACGACAACTCGGCGGAGTGGTCGGCGGCTTTCTCCTTGACTGCGTCGTCGAAGATCCGGGGCGTGGCTGTCATGTACAGCCGACGTGAGGCTTTCAGGAAGTCGGCGTCGTGGACGCGGACGAAGTTCGATTCATCGGCACCGGCGACGGTGACGCCGGTGGTGCGGTGTGCTTCGTCGCAGATCACCAGATCGAACGCATCCACCCCCAGCCCTTGCGCCGCGGCGACCGTCGGCAGGGACTGGTAGGTGGTGAACACCACGGTCAGTCCTTTGGAGCGTTTGCGGTGAGCCATGTGCGATGAGAGGTTGTCGGGGTCGGTGGTCACCGGGATCGCGACGTCGACGGTGCTGTAGTCCTCGGCGGAGCGGGAGACTTTCGAGTCCGAGCACACGGCGAACGCGCGGATGTCGAGCTGGGTTTGCGCGGTCCACTCTCGAAGTGTTTGCGAGAGCAGGGAGATGGAAGGGACGGCGAACAGGATGCGTGCACTACCGCCGGCCTCGGCAGCCGTGCGTTCGGCGATCTTGAGTGCGGTGAACGTCTTTCCCGTTCCGCAGGCCATGATCAGTTTGCCGCGGTCGTTGCCGGCGGAGAACCCGGCGAAGACCGCGTCGATCGCCTCGACCTGGTGTGCGCGGGGTTCGTTACGGACCGCTTCGCTCAACTCGACCGTCAGCTCGCCCTGCGGCCATGCGATGTCCCAGTCGATGGGGGCTTCGGCGATCTCGGCCAGACCGATCCGTTGGACGGGGATGGTCTGGTGGTTGACGGCGTCTTCGGCGTTCTTTCCCCAGCGGTCGGTGGTGGAGATGATCACGCGGTTGGTGAACGACCGTTCCCCATCGGCGGTGGGAAATGTTTGTCCGGAGGCGGTGAAGAACGAGTCGAGGTCGCCTTTGCTCAACGTGGTGGTCGGTTCGTAGAACTTGCACTGGATCGCGGTGTAGTCGCCGGTGTCGCGTTCGCGGGCGACCAGGTCGATGCCGGTGTCGGCCTTACCTTGACGGTCGGGCCAGTCGATCCATCGCCACACCTGCTCGTACTGCTGCGCCAGCGTCGGATCGAGCTCAAAGTACCGAACCATCAGCTGCTCGAACTTGGTGCCCCGCTCCGAATTCGACGGCTCACCGCGGAACGCTTCGATAACCTCGTGCACACTCGCCATGACCTACCGAAACCACCTCAACGTCGGGGACGATCAGACCGAGTATGCCGCTTACATCGACGACAACCGCCATTCATGAGGACTCTTCGGCGTTTCGGTGACTGAAGAGGTCGTGGCCCAGCAGAGTGTCCCTGGTAGAGACGCGGAAAGCTCCGGTGTCGCATCCTCGAGTGCGAAGGGGCGTGCCGCCGCGAAGCCTGCACGGTCGGAGTCAAGATTGTTCGCGCGCCGCCGCCTGGACAGCACTGGCAAGTTCGGAGAACGAACATTCGACGGGATCGTGCGAGAGCAGACTGCTCAACACAATCGACTTCTGCTCCCCGAACGTGGAGTTGAGGCGCTGGGTGGACACCACGTAGAAGTCCCACTGGTCTAGGTCGAGCGGGTCGGCGGTGGCCCGATCGGTCTGTTTGAAGACACAGAAGACGTAGACGTCGGCCTGCCGCTTCCGCTCCGCGGCAATTGTGTTCGTCGTCGCGTCCCACCCGTTCGTTGGCCGGATCCCGAAGCTGATCGTCGACAACCTCTCCTGCTTCCAACTTTGCAGGTAAGCAGACGATTTCACCTCGACGCGAATTCCCCCTTCGGTCAGTAGATCAGAAGCATCCCACTCCACTCGGACCCCATCGGCTACGCATCCGAGTGCGAGTCCGACGATGTATTCGGCGAGAACACCGCGTTGGGCGTTACCGATGAGATCCGAGAACGCCCAACGCCAGAACTGGCGAAGGTCCGATCCGATCGACTGGCCCCGCTGTGTGAAGGGCTCGTCGCCACTCTTCGGTGCTGTCACGGGTGGGTCGCGGTGGTTCGTGAGCTCGATCGACGTGCATTCGTCCACCTCGGGCGCATACCGGGTCCCGTGGTCGTGGTGCAGCATCGCACTCGATGCGTCGAGATGCCGATGAACTCAAAATCGATGGCCAAGGAAATCCTTCCTCGATCGGACAGATGAACGGAACTAGCTCTTCCGAGGTCTACTCATGTGCCGCCAGATCGAGTGGTCGAGTGCCGACACCGACATGTCCATCCGCCTCGCAGCGTCGGTCACCAGCCGTGAAACTTCTTCGCCCCCGAGTCTGCGACCCAACGCCTCCACCACGAATCGAGTGACGAGAGTATCGGCTTTGACGCCGTCATGGCCGACCAGCATGAGGAAGTAATCCCACGTCACCGGGCCCAAGCCGCGAGTTCCGCAGTATGCGGCTCGCTGCGCTGCCGAGTCCCGATCGATGTCGGATGCGCGCCCGACGCCGCGAGCCGGCCAGCAGCAGAGACGATCGCCTCAGCCTTCGGCACACCCCCGGTCTTCTGCTTGTTGCCGAGCACCGTCTGAAGCCACTGCGGGTCGGCCTCGCCCAGTACACCGAGGTCGTCCCAACTTTGCCTGCCGGACTCGGCCTTGTACCGCTTGATCGCGCCGCGTACGCCCGTGTCGGCAGAGACTCCGTAGACCGCTCTGATCGACAGGACCGCATCGATCAACGCCAGTTCCACATGCCTCGGCCATCCGTCCGGGGCAGCGTGCATCTCAGTGATCTCAGCCGTGAGGTACTCGACGAGCACCTCGCCATCGCCTGCCTCCGTCGTCGCCATTACGGTGGACCCCCCTTCTGGGTCGATGAGAGCGGACGTTACCCGCCAGCGCCGACGCATTTACCCAGATCTCATCGGCGACGACCCCAGTTCGTTGTTCCGAGAGACAGGACCGGGCTAGTGGTCTGTATAAAGGGACAGCCGTCCGCACTGTCCTGAGGGATGGCCGGTGCCACGAACGTGGGCTTAACTCCCGCCCGTCGATATGCCCCAGAAACGACCGTTTCTGGGGCACCGATCTGTGAGACACAGGAGCGGCCCGGACAATCGGCCTCTTTGCAGAATGCCGCTCGGGTCCGAACAGGGGATAGGGGCCGTCTAGGTCGGACAGATCAATGTCAGTTTCAGAAGACGGCTGCACGATGTCAGAAGTGCACTGCAGTGCAACTCCGAGTTCTCGAGCACACGTCCGGCCTTATCCAGTGAGCGCTGCGATCCCTGACTGGATAGCGCAT
>NZ_JAHFVG010000009.1:42086-172678 GCF_023264675.1 Rhodococcus sp. (in: high G+C Gram-positive bacteria) | reverse complement strand
CGGTGGTGGCGACATCTCTTCCGAAGCCGTCGCCTGGTTCAGGATCGCGGTTCTCGGCGTCCCGTTCATCTTGGTCTCGCTGGCAGGAAACGGGTGGATGCGCGGGGTGCAGGACACAGCACGGCCACTGCGGTACGTGCTGGTGGGACTCGGGTTGTCGGCCGTCCTCTGCCCGATGTTGGTGCACGGCATTGCGGGTTTTCCCCATCTGGGTCTGAAGGGCTCGGCCATCGCGAACGTGATCGGGCAAGGTGTGGCCGGTACGTTCTTTCTCGTCGCCGTCCTACGAGGCGGGGTGCCGCTGCGGCCGTCGTGGCCGGTCATGCGCGCACAGTTGGTACTCGGTCGCGATCTCGTCCTTCGAAGTCTGGCTTTCCAGGCGTGCTTCCTGTCGGCGGCGGCAGTCGCATCTCGTTTCGGCGCAGCGTCGGTGGCGGCGAATCAAGTGGTTCTACACATGTGGAATCTGGTGTCACTGACGCTCGACTCTCTGGCCATCGCGGCGCAAACGCTGGTGGGTGCCGCCCTCGGTCGATCCAATGTACGAGGGGCAACTCGTCTCGGCTGGCGGTTGACCATCTGGTCGACGGTGTTCGCCGTCGTGCTCGCCGCCCTCTTCGCCGCTGGATTCCAGGCGATTCCGGCTCTGTTCACCTCCGACGCAGCGGTGATCGATTCGATGGAGTCGATCTGGTGGATCTTCGTGGCGATCGTTCCGGTCGCCGGGGTGGTGTTCGCTCTCGACGGGGTGCTGCTCGGTGCGGGAGATGCGGCGTTTCTCCGCACGGCAACATTGATCTGCGCGCTCGTCGGATTCCTGCCCTCGATCTGGATGGCGTTGGTCTTCGACTGGGGGCTGCCCGGAATCTGGATCGGTCTCGGCATTTTCGTGATGCTTCGCATGGTCGCTGTTGCCGGGCGAATGGTCTCCGGTCGCTGGGCTGTATCCGGCGCCGATATTCAACGAATGCCGAGATGACGCCGAACAGCGTCTCTCGCTGCTCGGGCGTCACCGACGGAGATGGCGTCGAACAGTTCGCGATGGAGGTCCACGTCCGGTTCAGCGCCTGGCTCTCGTGAGATCACGTCCCTCGTGTAATCGATCAACGCAGCACGTAGTCGTGGAACGAACGTGGCGAACAGGTCTGCGAGCACAGGGTTGTGCGCTGAGTCGACTACCGCGCCGTGAAACTGGATGTCCGCGTCGACGAACTCGTCGTCCGACAACGCTGCGCATCGATGTCGTTCCTCCAGAGCGACGGACAACCGATCCAGATCGGCTGGGGTTCGTCGCTGCGCAGCCAATTCGGCTGCGTTCACTTCGACGATGATGCGGACCTCGGCCACGTCGTCGTAACTCGCACGCCTGACGGTGGCTGCTACGTCGGTGGGCATCGTCGTCGAGAGCACGTACACGCCTGCGCCCTGCCTGCTTCTCACCAAGCCTTTGGCGGCGAGTTCGCGGATGGCTTCACGCACGGTCGATCGTCCGAGGCTCAGTTCCGCGGCGAGGGCAGTTTCGCTGGGGAGTGTGGAACCGACCGGCCATTCGTCGTCGGTGATCCGACGCACGAGTTCTCCGACGGCGCGGTCGATCGGACGCAAGTGGCTCGTGGTCATCTGAACAGTATCTCCCCGCGACACTTGTCTGAGGAGTATCGAATGCATTACAGTCCTCAGACATGTGGCGCAGCAGTCGACTTCTTCGACGCCGCGACGGGGTTTGCCGCTGACCGGCACTTCGTCGCGGGGTCCTTCCGTGCCGGTCCATCACCTCACCACCTCCCAGCAAGGAAACTCCCGTGATCGATACCGCCACCGCGCCCTGGAACCGTCAGGTCGCTTCTGGAATGCCCTGGCACCGTTACCGTTCGGTGCACGAGCGCGTTGCAGTGCCGTTGGAAGATCGAAGCTGGCCGAACGCGCAGCTGACAGCCGCGCCCCTATGGGTTCCAGTGGATCTTCGCGACGGCAATCAGGCTCTCGCCGAACCGATGGATTCAGTCCGGAAACGTCGGATGTTCGATCTCCTGGTTCGACTCGGCTACAAGGAAATCGAAGTCGGTTATCCCTCCGCCAGCCGGACCGACTTCGAGTTCGTTCGGTCTCTGGTCGGGAATGTCCCCGACGACGTCACCATTGTCGTATTCACCGCCGCTCGTGACGATTTGATCGCAAAGACCTTCGAGTCCATCGAGGGAATCAGGGACGTCGTCGTACACATGTACACCGCCACCGCTCCGACCTGGCGGGAGGTGGTGCTCGGTCGAGAGCGCGACAATCTCCGCGAACTGATCTTCACGGCAGGCGAAACGATTGCGCGTCTGGCAGGAAACGACGACGGACGTCGGTTCGAGTTTTCACCGGAGGTCTTCAACCTCACCGAACCGGACTACGTACTCGAGATCTGCAATGGGATGTCGGCGGTATGGGACGCATCGCCGGACAGACCTGTGATCCACAATCTGCCCGCGACGGTCGAAGTCGCCTCCCCGAACGTCTACGCCGATCAGATCGAATACATGCACCGGCACCTCGACAAGCGGGATTCGGTCGTGCTTTCGGTGCACCCGCACAACGATCGCGGCACCGGCGTGGCGTGCGCCGAATTGGCGGTGATGGCGGGGGCCGAGCGAGTGGAGGGCTGCCTGTTCGGAAACGGCGAGCGGACCGGGAACGTCGATCTGGTGACGCTGGCGTTGAACCTGTACGCCCAGGGTGTCGACCCGATGATCGACTTCTCCGACATCGACGAAATTCGGCGAACAGTGGAGTACTGCAATCGAATCGAGGTACACGAGCGGCACCCGTATGCCGGCGACCTCGTCTACACCGCCTTCTCCGGAACCCACCAGGATGCGATCAAGAAGGGCATGGCGCATCACCGAGACGCGGCGCAGCGATCGGGCGTATCTCCCGACGCCGCCCCATGGGCCGTGCCGTACCTACCGATCGACCCTGCCGATGTCGGGCGGGATTACGACGCGATGATTCGTGTGAACAGCCAGTCCGGTAAAGGTGGCATCGCCTATCTGCTCGAGACCGACCACGGGCTGGTATTGCCGCGCAGGCTGCAGATCGACTTCGCGAAGAAGGTTCAATCAGCGACCGACGACGACGGGATCGAAGTGACCTCCGATCGTTTGTGGACGCTGTTTCGCGAAACGTACTCCGAACGCGGTGGTCAGCTCGAAACATGGGACATCGACTCCTCCGAAGACGGAAAGACGCTGCTGCATGTGACCGTGTCCGAGGGTGACACGTCGTTTTCGTCCACCGGTATCGGCACCGGACCCGTTGACGCACTCGCGAACATCTTCGGTGATCGCGGCCGTGCTGTCACCGTTCTCGGGCTGCACCAACACTCGATCGCGTCGGGTAACGCCGGAGAGGCGGTCACCTATATCGAGGCGACGGTGGAGGGTTCGACGGTGTGGGGTGTGGGACTGGACGATTCGGTCGTCGCCTCGGCGTTGAATTCGCTGGTCGCGGCGGTGTACACCGACAGGGTTCATCTCGACGCCGGGTGAAGCGCTACTTCCTGGCTCTTGATGACGAAGTAGACCCGCCGACCGGGCTCCAGATCGAGCTCGGCGACGGCGGCCGGCGTGACATCGGCTGCGAGACCTGGACTTCCGTCGGGATTGTCCTGCCCGCGGAGACGGACCGTGGCGCCGTGGACGTCCATCTCGGCGATCGTGGTTTCGAAGACGTTCCGCGGGCTCGCGTGCGGAGGCTCGAGGTGGACGGCGACGGCGGCAGGGGAGAACACTGCGACTGCAGCGCCGCCGGCAGTGTCGCCGTGGCCGTGGACCGTGACACCCCACGGTGTGCTGAGTCTTGCGGTCGTGTCGGCGGCTCCGGCGATGAGATTGACCCCGGCGATACGAGCGGCGAACGCACTTCGCGGCGAGGTGAGTACCTCGGTGGTCCGCCCGCGCTCGACGATTCGTCCGCCGTCGATCACCACGACCGTGTCGGCCAGGGCGAGAGCGTCGAGAAGATCATGGGTGACGATGACGGCGGTTCGCTTCTGCTCACCCAGCACGGTGCGCAGCAGTCGCCGCATCGCCGGGGCGGTGCCGACGTCGAGCGCCGACATCGGTTCGTCGAGCAGTAGAACCTGCGGATCGGCGGCAAGTGCCCGTGCGAGCGCGATACGTTGCCCCTGGCCTCCCGAGAGCTGCGCCGGGCGGCGATCGGCAAGTTCGAGCGCATCGACCGCGGTCAGCCATGTACGGGCGATCTCTCGTGCGGCGCGACGATCGACTCCCCGGCAGCGAGGCGAGAACGCAACATTGGCTTCCGCGGACAGGTGAGGGAACAGCAGCGCCTTCTGGGTCAGGGTGGCGACGCCCCGTGCGTGAGCCGGTACGAACGTGCCGTCGCGAGTGTCGGTCACCGTGGTCTCGCCCAGAAGGATCCGTCCGGTGTCCGGTCTGAGCAATCCCGCGACGAGCGAGAGCAACGTGGATTTTCCGGCGCCGTTGGGGCCGAGCACGGCGACGACCTCCCCGTCGGCGACGTCGAGTTCGAAGGAGATGTCACGGGCATCGATGGTCGCCGCAAGCTCGAGAGAACTCATCGAACACTCGCCACTCTGCGGCCACCGGCGAGAACGACGATGGCAGCCGCCACGACGATCAGCAGAAGCGACAATGCCACCGCAGCATCGGCATCGGTCTCTCGCTGGAGATAGATCTCGAGCGGCAGGGTTCGGGTGACACCCTGCAACGAGCCTGCGAACGTCAGAGTCGCTCCGAACTCCCCGAGCGCGCGGGCGAACGCGAGAACTGCACCGGACAGCAAGCCGGGAAATACGAGCGGAATGGTCACACGCCGGAGAACCGTCGTGGGACGCGCGCCGAGCGTCGCGGCGACAACCTCGAATTCGTGACCCGAACTACGCAGTGCGCCTTCGAGACTGACCACGAGAAATGGCAGCGATACGAATGTCTGGGCGAGGACGACGGCCGCAGTGGAGAACGCGATCGAAATCCCCCAACCTTCGAGGTGCTCCCCGAGAAGCCCGAGCCTGCCGAACGTGTAGAGCAAGGCAATTCCGCCGACTACCGGAGGTAGCACAAGGGGCAGTAGAACCAGTGCTCGGAGAATCGACAGGCCGGGAAAGTCGGTGCGCGCGAGGACCATGGCCATGGGCACGCCGATCACCACACACATCAAGGTGCTCAGCGCTGCAGTCTTCAAGCTCAGCAGCAGTGCTGTACGAGACGATTCGGAGGTGACGAGTGGTACGAAGTTCGGCCAGTCGATCTTGAGAAGTATCGCCAGAAGTGGGGTGATGACGAACAGGGCGCCGACCGCGGCGGGAACGAAGATCCAGATCGGCAACCCGACTCGGACCTCGTTCCCACGGCGGGGTGGTGTCACGGTGCTGCGAATCCAGCCTCGGCGAGAACCTTCTGGCCGGCGTCGCCGGTGACGAGCGCTTCGAATGCGGCTGCGGTAGAAGCATTTTCACTGCCCGCGAGCACGGCGATCGGGTAGGTGTTGACGGCTTCGGCCGACTCGGGGAATGTCACTGCCGTCACTTTGTCGCCGACGCCTGCCGCGTCGGTGACGTAGACGAGTCCGGCGTCGGCCTGCCCCGACGTGACCTTGCCCAGCACGTCGGTCACCGCGGACTCCTCACTGACGGCGGGGATCGTGGTGCCGGTGGCATCTTCGACCTTCTTGGTGGCACTACCGCAGGGAACTTGCGGGGCGCAGACGACGGTCAGGATGTCCGGGTTGGCGAGATCGGCGAACGAGGTCACGTTCTTCGGATTGCCCGGCGCAGTCACGATCGTCAGGGTGTTCGTTGCGAAATTCTCCGGATCGCCCGCGACGAGGTCACCGTCGACAGCTTTGGTCATGTTGTTGGTGTCCGCAGACGCGAAGACGTCGGCGGGAGCGCCCTGGGTCAGTTGCGTCACGAGATCCGACGAGCCTGCGAAGTTGAATTCGACGTTGGTGCCGGGATGTTCGGCCTCGAAGGTGGCGCCCAATTCGGTGAACGTGGACTTCAGCGACGCGGCAGCGAACACAGTGATGTCGCCCGTGACGTCGGAGGTGTCGGCGCCAGTCGCGGTCGTCTCGGTCGCGGAGTCCGAAGAATCGGAGTTCCCGCATCCCGCGAGGAGCGCGACCGACGCTCCGAGCGCGACGAGCGAGACCGTGAGAGTTGATTTCACTGAATTTCCTCCAAGGATCGATGAGTGTGGATGATTGGTGGTGATGTGTAGAGCGCCGGCGATCAGGAGGCTTCGACGATGACCGTGGTGGCCTTGACGACGGCAACGGCGATCGACCCCGGCTCCAAGCCGAGTGTGCGTACCGACTCGGTGCTCATGAGCGAGACGATCGTGAACGGCCCGCACTGCATCTCGACTTCGCTCATCACGAGGTCCGACGTGACCTTGGTGACCAGCCCGACGAGCCTGTTCCGTGCCGAACTTTCGGTTCCGGTCGGGTCGGGCGGCGGTGATGCGTTGGCCCGCGCGAACCGTGCCAGGTCGGCGCCGTCGATGACCTTGCGACCGGCGTCGTCCTTCTCGGCCGGGACTGCACCGCTGTCGATCCAGCGTCGGACGGTGTCGTCGCTGACTCCGAGGAGTGCCGCAGCGTCCTTGACTCGGATCCGTGAATGCGGCATGAAGTGAACTCTAGACCAGCAGATGCGGTTGTATCGCCCCCGGCTGATGATCCGGACGTGACTTACACGGTTTCGCGGCTCACCGCAGGTTTACCGGTTTCGTCGGGAAATGACGATTCTTGCCAAGCTTGCCGCCGCGAACAGCGCTATCGCGCAGACCACAGCGGTGATCACGAAACCGGTCACGAAGTCGTCCGAGGCGATCCCGGCGATGAACGCGGCCATCACCGTGATCAGCAAGCCGCCGCGCATACCGCTCTTCTCGGATGCCGAGAGATTTCCCATGTGCTCGATTGTCGCACCCGATCCGGCGCACGGTTCGACGGCAGCCCAGCCGAGCGGCCGTGGGAATCCAAGGGGACAATGGTGCGTTGTTGATCGAGGTGAGAAATTCGCACACCGAACGGAAGGACTGTGGCCTGTGACAGCCAAGCTTTGGGCAGTCAGTGACATCCACGTCGGCCACCGAGGCAATCGGCCGGTCACCGAGGATATTCACCCCGAATCGCCCGAGGACTGGCTGATCGTCGCCGGCGATGTCTCGGAGAAGACCGACGACATCAAGTGGGCGCTCGAGCTGCTCAGGAGTCGATTCGCGAAGGTGATCTGGGTGCCGGGCAACCACGAACTGTGGACGACGGTGAAGGATCCGGTCCAGATCCACGGTGTGGCGCGATACGAGTACCTGGTGAACCTGTGCCGCGAAATCGACGTGGTGACACCGGAGGACCCGTATCCGATCTGGGAAGGTGAAGGCGGTCCCGCGACCGTGGTCCCGATGTTCCTTCTCTACGACTACTCGTTCCTGCCGCGCGGCGCGATCGACAAGGAACACGGGCTGAAGATCGCCCGGGACAAGAATGTCGTCGCAACCGACGAGTTCCTGTTGTCGCCTCAGCCGTACGCCACGCGCGACGCGTGGTGCCGCGCGCGGATCGAGAGCACGAAGGAGCGGCTCGACGCTCTGGATCTGTCGATTCCGACCGTGCTGATCAACCACTTCCCGATGGTCAGGCAGCCGACCGATGTGTTGTTCTATCCCGAGTTCGCGCTGTGGTGCGGCTCTACACTGACGGGAGATTGGCATACGCGCTACAACGCGATCTGCTCGGTGTACGGGCACCTCCACATTCCGCGCACGACGTACTACGACGGTGTCCGCTTCGAGGAAGTGTCCGTCGGGTATCCCCGCGAGTGGCAGCGTCGAGGGTTGCCTGCAAACGTGCTTCGGCAGATCCTCCCGGTGCCCGAGTATCCGGAGGGGACTCTCAACAAGTTCGGCGGGCATTTCACCGTCACGCCCGAGATGGAAGCCGAAGTAGAGAAGATGAGGGCCGAGCGTTGATCGAGTCGATCCTGCCCAGCGGCGTCGTCGCCGCGGAATTGTTCGAGGATCCTCCCGGGCTGACGCCACACCCTCTCGAAGCGCCGCTCGTCGCCAAAGCCGTCGACAAACGCAAACGAGAATTCACCTCTGCGCGTCATTGCGCCAGGGTGGCAATGGAAAAGTTGGGTGTCGATCCGGCACCGATCATGAGGGGCAAGTCCGGAGCACCGCAGTGGCCGAAAGGCGTTGTGGGATCTCTGACGCACTGTGACGGCTACCGCGGCGCCGTCCTCGGTCATGCGATGGCAGTGCGTTCGGTCGGGATCGATGCCGAACCGCACGGCCCGCTTCCCGACGGTGTTCTCGGTGCCGTCAGTCTGGAGCGAGAACGTGACTGGCTGGCCACCGCTGCAGGCTCCGACGTCCACTGGGATCGATTGTTGTTCTGCGCGAAGGAAGCCACCTACAAGGCCTGGGAACCGTTGACCGGCCGCTGGCTCGGCTTCGAGGACGCGCACATCACCTTCGAGCGAACCGGGTCGGGCGAGCACCCGACCGGTACGTTCCACTCCGAACTACTGGTGCCGGGCGGCACGCTCGCCGGCCCGCCACTGACCTCGTTCGACGGACGGTGGATGGTTGCCGGTGGATTGATCGTCACGGCGATTGCGGTGGTCTGACACCTGTCCTGGCAGAATGGACTCCCGTGTCTGCACGCGGAAAGTTGTCCTCCGGCCTCGTCGGTGCCGGGCTGTTGATCGTCGACAAGGATTCGGGCGTGACCAGTCACGACGTGGTCGCGTCGTGCCGGAAGTTGCTCAAAACCCGGAAGGTAGGTCACGCGGGCACGCTGGATCCGATGGCGACGGGTGTGCTCGTGCTCGGTATCGAGCGAGCCACCAAGATGCTCGGACTGCTGGCGTTGACCACCAAGGCGTATACCGCGACGATCAGGTTGGGTAGAACCACGGCAACCGACGATGCCGAGGGCGACACGGTGGCCGATGCCGATGCGTCGGCCGTGCGCGACGAGGACATCGCCCACAACGTTGCGCTGCTGACCGGCGACATCGAGCAAGTTCCGTCGAGTGTCAGCGCGATCAAGGTGGACGGGCAGCGGGCCCACAAGCTGGTTCGGGCAGGGGAGGAGTTCACGCTCCCGGCTCGCGCGGTCACGGTGACTCGCTTCGACGTGTTGGCTCGCCGGGAGGTTCCGGGTACCGGATTCGTGGACCTGGACGTGGAGGTCGACTGCTCGTCGGGCACGTACGTTCGGGCGCTGGCGCGCGATCTCGGCGCAGCGCTCGGCGTCGGTGGTCACCTCACGGTGTTGCGCCGCACTCGCGTCGGACCCTTCACCCTCGAACATGCGCGCACGTTGGACCAACTGGCCGATGATCCTGCGGTCAGTCTCGATATCGACGAGGCGGCCCGAACGGCGTTCCCGCACAGGCAGGTCGGCGAGGCAGAGGCCGAAGCGATCAGCCAGGGTCGGTGGCTGGATCCGATCGGGCTGGCGGGGGTGTATGCCGCGATCGATCCCTCGGGGCACACCATCGCGTTGCTGCAGGAAAAAGGCAAGAGGGCGAGCTCGGTCATGGTGGTACGACCGGCGACGCTTCGCGGTGCCGACTAGCCGTTTCGGATGCGCACCGGCCGTCGAGGTGCGGAACTAGGCAGGCACCATCCAGATCGCCTCGGCCGCACGCTGTCCCAGGTCGATCGCCGTGGTGTCGGCGTGTTCCAACGCGATCGCAACGGTGCCCGCGTAATCACGGCGCTCGACGACGGTGATCGAAAGATCCAGCGTGATTCCCACGGAGTCGAAATATCGCAGCATCGCCGGATCCGAATCGGAGATGCGAGCGACGCGCCCGCACTGGCCGTCGGCATAGTCACTCAGGCGCGTGGCCTCGGGGGACTCGATGTCTCCGTCGACCGACGGGATCGGATCTCCGTGCGGATCACGTTCGGGGAAGCCGAGTTTGGCGTCGATGCGGCTCATCATGAGGTCCGAGACGGCATGTTCGAGAATCTCTGCCTCGTCGTGCACTTCGTCCCATCCGTAGCCGAGTTCTCGCACCAGGTACGTCTCGATCAATCGATGACGACGGACCATCGCAATCGCGGCCGTCCGGCCACGTTCGGTCAACGAGATCGCGCCGTAGCGAGCGTGGTCCACCATGCCCTGGTCGGCCAACTTGCGTATCGCTTCGGAGACGGTCGAGGCGGACACACCGATTCGTTCGGACAGCATCTTGGTGCTGACCGAGTCCTCGGTCCATTCGCCGGCGGTCCAGATCACCTTGAGGTAGTCCTGCGCCACCGCGGACAACTGCACGTCGTCGGGTGCGCTCGGTACTTCCGTTCGTTCCGCCACGGCATCGAGCTTAGGCAATCCAAGCCGAAATCACATCTTGCCTCGCCCGGTGTCAGGCGGGGACGTCCTCGCGCCTACGCAGCCTCCGCGTGATCAAGCCCTGGGTCGGACTGAAGAGGTACGCGAGGGTGAACACGATTCCCTGCGCCAGAACGACGGTTCCACCGGACGAGACGTCCAGATAGAAGCTCACGTAGATCCCGACCACCGCGCACCCGACGCCGATGCTCGGTGCAAGGACGAGCATGCGCCCGAACCTGTGGGTGAGGAGGTACGCCGTCGCGCCCGGTGTGATCAGCATCGCGACGACGAGGATGACCCCGACGGCTTGCAACGCAACCACGGTCGTCAGTGCCAGCAGCGTCAGCATGAGGCCGGAGATGATCGTGGGGGAGATTCCCACCGCGCGAGCCTGCGTCCGATCGAAGGCGAAGAGCGTGAAGTCACGCCGTTTGACGACCATGACGACCAGCGCCAGGCCACCCAGCAGAAACACCTGCCACATGTCGCCGCGTGAGACACCGAGAAGATTCCCGAAGAGGATGTGGTTCAGATCGATCTGGCTCGGGAACTTCGAGATCAGCACCACGCCGAGCGCGAACAGCGTGGTGAACACCACCCCGATCGCAGCGTCTTCCTTGACGATGGTGGTGTTGCGGACGAGGCCGATCGCACCGACAGCCACGAGCGCGAACAACAGCGCACCGATCGCGAAGGGTGCGCCGAGCAAATAGGACAGCGCCACGCCGGGGAGTACGGCGTGCGAGACGGCATCGCCCATGAGCGACCAGCCGATCAGTACGAGCCAGCAACTGAGCACTGCGCACACGATCGATGCAGTCACGGTCACGAGAAGGGCTCGCTGCATGAAGGTGTACTGCAGTGGTTCGACGAAGAAGTCGATCAAATACATGTCAGTTCACCTCGGGGCTTCGAGAATGCAGGGGATCGAGACCGAACGCGAGCGCGAGATTCTCGGGCCGAAGAACTTCTTCGGGGCTGCCGTGCATCAGAACTCGCTGCTGCAGCAGCACCGCTTCGTCGCACAGATCGGGTAATGCGTGCAGGTCGTGGGTCGAGACCAGAACCGACGCACCCTGGGCGGTCAATTCTCGGAGAAGTCTGGTGATCGTGGCTTCGGTCCGTTTGTCGACGCCCGCGAACGGTTCGTCGAGCAGCAACAATGACGCCTCCTGCGCGATCGCGCGTGCGACGAAGGCGCGCTTGCGTTGGCCCCCCGACAGCTGCCCGATCTGACGATCGGCGAGCTCGGTGAGTTCTGTCCTGGCCAGAGCTTCGGTGACGGCGGCATGGTCACGTGCCCGCGGGGAGCGCATCCAGTTCTGCTTTCCGTAGCGGCCCATCATCACCACTTCGCGCACGCTGATCGGGAACGTCCAATCCACGGTCTCGCTCTGGGGGACGTAACTGACGGTGCCGTCCTTGCGAGCATGGGCCGGCAGGCCGCCGAAGATCTCGATCGTTCCGCTGTCCGGGCGCACCACACCCATCACGGCCTTGAACAGCGTCGACTTCCCTGATCCGTTCATTCCGACGAGCCCGCAGACGCGGCCGGCTTCCAAGGTGAGAGTCGCATCGACGAGTGCGGTGACATCGCGATAGCGAACGCCGACGCCGTCGATCAGAAGTGCCGGCCGAGATACGTTCATGGTCGATTCTCCAGTAGTGCGTCGGTGATTGTTCTTGCGTCGTAGGTCAGCAGATCGAGATATGTCGGCACCGGTCCGTCCTTCTCGCTGAGCGAATCGACGAACAGAGTGCCGCCGAACCGAGCACCCGTGTCCTCGGCGACCTGTAGCTGCGATTTGTTCGACACGGTCGACTCGCAGAACACTGCAGGCACGTCGTTGTCGCGCACGAAGTCGATCGTGCTCACCACCTGTTTCGGGGTGCCTTCCTGCTCGGCGTTGACCGGCCAGAGGTAGGCCTCGCGCAAGTCGAAGTCGCGTGCAAGGTAACCGAAGGCTCCCTCGCACGAGACCAGTGCGCGCTGGCTGTCGGGCAAGGTGTCGAGAGCGGTGTGCAGTTCCTCCCCGACGGCCCTCAGCTTCACCTTGTAGAGCTCGGAGTTCGAGACGTAGTCGGCGGCGTTGGCCGGGTCGAGATCGGAGAACGCGCGCGCGATGTTGTCGACGTATGTCTCGGCTACGAGGGGCGACATCCATGCATGTGGATTGGCCTTGCCCGCGTACACGTCACTGCGGATGTACACCGGTTCGACACCGTCGCTGACGACTGCGTGCGGAGCAGGCACGCGCTCGACGAACTTTTCGAACCACGACTCCAGGCCGAGCCCGTTGTCGAGAATCAGTTCGGCGTGCTCGGCGGTGCGTAGATCGCCCGGGGTCGGCTCGTATCCGTGAATCTCCGCGCCTGCCTTGGTGATCGATTCCACCCTCAGGTGCTCGCCGGCGACGTTGCGCGCCATGTCGGCGAGCACCGTGAACGTGGTGAGAACAAGAGGGCGAGTGTCGTCGCCGAGGTCGGTCTCTTCGTCGCCGACCTGGCGAGCGCACCCGCCGATCGCAGCGGCACACACCAGGCCTACTGCGATGGTACGAAGAAATAAGTTCGGCACCCCGAAATCTTGGCAGAGTGTTCGCGGGTTTGTCCACAGCTGTTCGCCATGACACACCGATCCGGAAGTGACCCCGGCAACCGCGGGCCGTAGGCTTCCACTCGTGCAGAGATGGCGAGGTCTCGACGATGTACCTGCCGACTGGGGTCGTTGTGTTCTCACGATCGGCGTATTCGACGGCGTGCATCGTGGTCACGCCCAGTTGATCAGCCGGGCCGTGACGGCGGCGAAGGAACGCGGAATCCCCAGCGTCCTCATGACGTTCGATCCGCATCCGATGGAGGTGGTACGGCCCGGATCACATCCGGCGCAGCTGACCACGCTGACACGGCGAGCCGAGCTGGCCGAGGAGTTGGGCATCGACGTGTTCTGCGTCATGCCGTTCACTCCCGAACTGATGAAACTCACGCCGGAGCGATACGTCCACGAGATTCTCGTGGAACGCCTGCACGTGGCCGAGGTCGTCGTCGGCGAGAACTTCACCTACGGCAAGAAGGCCCTGGGCAACGTCGACCTGCTGCGCAGGATCGGCGACCGATCCGGTTTCGCCGTGGACGGTGTCAATCTCCTTGCCGAACACGCTGTCACGTTCTCCTCCACCTACATTCGATCGTGCGTCGACGCGGGCGATGTGTCTGCGGCAGCGGCAGCACTCGGGCGTCCGCATCGCGTCGAAGGCGTCGTCGTGCATGGAGACGGCCGTGGTCGGCAGCTCGGGTACCCCACCGCGAACGTCGCGCCGCCGATGTACTCGGCGATTCCAGCCGACGGTGTCTACGCGGCCTGGTTCACCGTGCTGGGGCCAGGTCCGATCATGGGGACGGTCACTCCGGGTGAACGCCACCGAGCGGCGGTGTCCGTCGGTACCAATCCGACGTTCTCCGGCCGAACCCGAACCGTCGAGGCCTTCGTGCTCGACAGCGACGGCGACCTCTACGGTCAGCATGTGGCAGTCGACTTCGTCGAGCGCCTTCGCGGGATGGAGAAGTTCGACTCCATCGACGATCTGATCGAGGAGATGGGCCGAGACTCCGAACGCGCACGTGCGGTGCTGTCTCGGCAACCCGGCTGATAGGATGGTTCCTCGGTGCATGCTGCGGTCCGTGGTGGCTGCACCCGGTTCGGGCTTTGCGGCTCGAACTTCCTTTCACGCGGACGTCAGTGATCAGGAGTAGTACCAGTGGCATTGACCACCGAAGAAAAGAAGACCGTCCTCGGCGAGTACGGTCTGCACCCGACCGACACGGGTTCGCCCGAGGCGCAGGTCGCGATGCTCACCAAGCGCATCGTCGATCTCACCGAGCACCTGAAGATGCACAAGCACGACCACCACTCCCGCCGCGGCCTGCTGCTGCTGGTCGGACGTCGTCGTCGCCTGCTGAAGTACATCGCGAAGGTTGATGTCACCCGTTACCGTTCGCTCATCGAGCGTCTGGGACTGCGTCGCTAATTACGACGCCGACGCGCCTGATGTCATGGGCGGTCACCTAAATAGTGCAGTAGCCAGCGAGGCAGTGCTTAGACTGTCCTCGTTGGCTATCTGTGTTGGAACGCCAACGCAGATGTGGTTGAACGACAGCAAGAACATGCGAGCACATGGGTGTTCGCACATCGCCGTGAACGTGCCCGATGCGACGTGGTGTCGGCCTTCGGTAGTGGCCTGACGGACGACGTCCGTAAGGCTTCGATCGATGGCCGCCCCGCGGGACAACCGCAGCCAGGATCCTCGACTTCGATGGTCGAGGACGGCGGGCGGATCGTCGGCGTGTGCACGGCAAGACGAGAGGACGAGAAGAAGAGAATGACGGAAACAAACGTTGTAGAAGCCGAAGAGGGCGTCTACGAAGCAACAGCCGTGATCGACAACGGCACCTATGGCAAGCGCAGTATTCGATTCGAGACCGGCCGCCTCGCGCAGCAAGCCGCGGGCGCAGTGGCCGCCTACCTCGACGAAGACACCATGCTTCTGTCGGCTACGACCGCAGGCAAGCACCCCCGCGAAGGATTCGATTTCTTCCCTCTGACGGTCGACGTCGAGGAGCGCATGTACGCAGCAGGACGCATCCCCGGATCGTTCTTCCGCCGCGAGGGACGTCCGTCCACCGACGCGATCCTCACTTGCCGTCTCATCGACCGGCCGCTGCGTCCGACGTTCGTCGACGGACTTCGTAACGAGATCCAGGTCGTCATCACGGTGTTGAGCCTCAACCCGGCCGACCTGTACGACGTCGTCGCGATCAACGCCGCATCCGCGTCCACCCAGATCGCCGGACTGCCGTTCTCCGGCCCGATCGGTGGCGTCCGCGTCGCGTTGATCGACAAGCAGTGGGTCGCATTCCCCACGGTCGAGCAGCTCGAGAAGGCCGTGTTCAACATGGTCGTCGCCGGACGTATCGTCTCCGGTTCCGGAGCGGACGCCGACGTCGCGATCATGATGGTCGAGGCGGAAGCAACAGAGAACGTCATCGAGCTCATCGAGGGCGGTGCGCAGGCTCCGAACGAGTCCATCGTCGCCGAAGGCCTCGAAGCATCGAAGCCGTTCATCGCCGCGCTCTGTACCGCGCAGCAGGAACTCGCCGCCAAGGCGTCCAAGCCGACGGGCGACTTTCCGGTCTTCCCGCCGTACCAGTCGGACGTCTTCGAAGCCGTGGAGTCTGCAGCGCAGATCCCGCTGAACGAGGCTCTGACGATCGCGGGCAAGGCCGAGCGCGAGAGCAAGCTCGACGAGGTCAAGGCCCAGGTTCTGGAGCAGGTCGCTGATCGTTTCTCCGGTCGCGAGAAGGAGATCGGTGCCGCGTTCCGAGCGCTCACCAAGAAGTCGGTTCGTCAGCGCATCCTGACCGATCACTTCCGCATCGACGGCCGCGGAGTCACCGACATCCGCTCGCTGTCCGCCGAGGTCGCGATCATCCCGCGCACACACGGCAGCGCACTGTTCGAGCGCGGCGAGACCCAGATCCTCGGTGTCACGACTCTCGACATGGTCAAGATGGCGCAGCAGGTCGACTCGCTCGGACCCGAGACGTCCAAGCGGTACATGCACCATTACAACTTCCCGCCGTACTCCACCGGTGAGACCGGTCGTGTCGGTTCGCCCAAGCGTCGTGAAATCGGCCACGGAGCGCTCGCCGAGCGTGCGCTTCTCCCGGTTCTGCCGAGCCAGGCCGAGTTCCCGTACGCGATCCGTCAGGTCTCCGAGGCGCTGAGCTCCAACGGTTCCACCTCCATGGGATCTGTCTGTGCCTCGACCCTGTCACTGCTCAATGCCGGTGTGCCACTGCGCGCTCCGGTTGCCGGCATCGCCATGGGCCTGGTGTCCGACGAGGTCGACGGCGAAACTCGCTACGTTGCACTGACCGACATCCTCGGAGCCGAGGATGCCTTCGGCGACATGGACTTCAAGGTCGCAGGCACCAAGGACTTCGTCACCGCGCTTCAGCTCGACACGAAGCTCGACGGAATTCCGTCGAAGGTTCTCGCCGGCGCGCTGGCGCAGGCGAAGGATGCTCGTACGACCATCCTCGAGGTCATGGCCGAGGCCATCGACACCCCCGACGAGATGAGCCCGTACGCACCACGCGTCACCGCGATCAAGGTCCCGGTCGACAAGATCGGTGAGGTCATCGGACCCAAGGGCAAGATGATCAACTCCATCACCGAGCAGACCGGCGCCAACATCTCGATCGAAGATGACGGCACCGTCTACGTCGGTGCAGCGGACGGCCCGTCCGCACAGGCGGCGATCGATATGATCAACGCCATCGCCAACCCGCAGCTGCCGAAGGTCGGCGAGCGCTTCCTCGGAACCGTCGTCAAGACAACGGCTTTCGGTGCGTTCGTGTCACTCCTTCCCGGCCGCGACGGCTTGGTGCACATCTCGAAGCTCGGTGGCGGCAAGCGCATCAACAAGGTCGAGGACGTCGTGAGCGTCGGCTCGAAACTCCGTGTGGAGATTGCCGACATCGACAACCGCGGCAAGATCAGTCTCGTTCCCGTCGAGGAGGACGGCGCCGCAGCTGCTACAGCGGACGCACCTTCCGAAGCACCTGCCGAGGCAAGCGCTGAGTAAGAACACTCCAGGCAGAACGGTGCGTCCTCTCGGGACGTACCGTTCTGCCGTTTCGGATCACACCGGGCATGTGCAGGGCGTTCAGCGCACCACCTTGCCCGGTGGTCTTCGTGTGGTCACCGAGTTCGTTCCCGGTGTTCGTTCGGCGTCCGTCGGAGTATGGGTCGGTGTCGGCTCACGCGACGAGCAACCGAGCGTGGCCGGGGCTGCGCATTTCCTCGAACATCTACTGTTCAAGTCCACACCGACACGAACTGCACTCGAGATTGCGCAGCTGATGGACGGGGTCGGCGGCGAACTCAACGCGTTCACGTCGAAGGAAAGCACCTGCTTCTACGCGCACGTTCTCGACGACGACCTCGGGTTGGCCATCGATCTGGTCAGCGACGTCGTTCTCCGCGGGCGCTGTCGATCGGTGGATGTGGACGTCGAGCGCCAAGTCGTGCTCGAGGAAATATCGATGCGAGACGACGACCCCGAAGATCTTCTCGGCGACCTGTTCCTCGAGGCGATGTTCGGCGATCATCCGGTGGGCCGCCCGATCATCGGTACCGTCGACTCGATCGAATCCATGACGCGAGCGCAGTTGCGGTCGTTCCACACTCGTCGGTACACGCCCGATCGCATGGTCATCGCCGTAGCAGGCAATGTCGATCATCGACAGACCGTCGCATTGGTCAAGCGCGCATTCGCCGGCCATCTGGCGAAAGGCGTCAAACCGGTTCCACGTCGCGAGGGTGCTGTGCGGCTGAGCGCCAGGCCCGAGCTTCGATTCGTTCGTCGCGACAGCGAGCAGGCGCACCTGTCGCTCGGAGTCCGCGCATTCGGCCGACACGAAGGTCATCGGTGGGCGTTGTCCATTCTGAACAGCGCTGTCGGTGGCGGGTTGTCATCACGGCTGTTCCAGGAGATTCGCGAGGAGCGAGGACTCGCTTACTCCGTCTACTCCTCCGTCGACACATTTGCCGACTCCGGAGCCTTCTCGGTGTATGCGGGATGCCAGCCCGAGAATCTCGCGGAAGTCACCACGGTCATTCGTGAGGTACTCGCGAATGTTGCCGTCGACGGCATATCCGAGGACGAATGCGCACGTGCCAAGGGCTCGCTGCGTGGTGGACTCGTTCTCGGCCTGGAGGATTCGGGATCGCGGATGAATCGCATCGGCCGCAGTGAACTCAACTACGGCAATCATCGCGACGTGTCCGAGACCTTGGCCAGGATCGATCAGGTGTCGGTGGACGAGGTGCGTGAGGTTGCTCGGGTGCTGCTGAGCCGTCCGTTCGGGGCGGCAGTCGTCGGTCCGTTCAAGAGTGCTCGTCAACTCCCGGCTTCGGTGAAGTCGCTGGTGGTGTGACCCGATCCGACGATCGATGCGACCGTGCGATTGAGCAGCACGATCGTATCGACGTCGGTGACCACGGTCAGTGCCGTCGTGGATGCCAGCGAGGCGATTCCGTGGATGGCCGTCCATAGCTGTACGGCGACGATGTGGTTCTCTCGCTCGTCCGAGGGCGGAAGCATCGCTTCCACCATGGCGAACATCGGTCGCGATGTGCCCCGGAGTCCTTCTCCCGAACCGGCGAGAAGATCGTGCCGAAACATCAATGCGAACATTTCCGGTCGCGCTCGGGCAAACGACACGTATTCCCTTGCTGCCGCTGATATTCGAGCGACCGCGTCGGTGTGTCTTTCGGTCGCGGATGCGATGCGCTCGAACATGTCGCCGAGGCCCCGCTGCGCTATCGCCACATGGATCGACGTCAAGGTGGGAAGGTAGCGGCGAGGCGCTCCGTGTGACAGTCCCGCCTCGCGGGCAATGGAGCGGACAGTGACAGCGGCAATTCCTTCGCGTTCGAGAAGTTCGACCGCCACATCGACCAATCGGGTCCGCACCGATGTCTGGACGTTCACGTAGACAGTGTCTACGATGAGCAGCACGTTGTCCATGTCGGAGGGGGAGTGTCCAACTCGTGTGGTACTGGATCTTCAAATATGTTCTGGTAGGCCCCGTGCTTCGGGTCATGGGCAGGCCCCGTGTCGAGGGCGTCGAGAATTTGCCGGACGACGGTCCGGTGATCCTTGCCGGAAATCATTTGACCGTTGTGGACTCGTTCTTTCTGGTACTCGTCGTACGGAGGCGCGTGACGTTCGTCGCCAAGAGCGAATACTTCGACGGTAGCGGAATCAAGGGAGCCCTGATTCGCTGGTTCTACACCAGTGCAGGGCAGGTCCCGATCGATCGGTCCGGGGGCGGGGCAGGCGACGGCGCCTTGGCAGCCGCGCGCAAGATTCTCGTGGACAACGGAATCTGGGCGATCTATCCAGAGGGGACCCGGTCGCCCGACGGCCGCCTGTACAAAGGCAAGACCGGAATGGCGAGGATTGCCATCGAGACCGGTGCGCCGGTGGTCCCCGTCGTCATGTTCGGCACCGAGAAGTTCAACCCGGTGGGAAGCCGCATGTGGCGTCCGGCGAGAATCGTGGTGAGATTCGGTCCTGCTCTGGAGTTTTCGAGGTATCGCGAGCTGGCGGGACATCGCGCAGTGGTACGCAGTGCGACCGACGAAGTCATGGCCGCGCTGAGGGAGCTGTCGGGTCAGGACTACGTCGATACCTACGCAGCAGGACGTAAGGCTCAGACGCCGGATGCGGCCTGAGCGCACCGTGCAGGCGCCTCGTTCTGTGTGAGCGCTGTGAGAGTTCGAGCAGAGGACTCTGTGAATGTTCCTGCGCTGCAGTCCAGGAGCGCTGCGCTCGAGTAGCTTCGTTTCATGAAATCCATGAACGCACTGGTTCTGCTGGCTACGTCCGCGGCCGCGATTTCGGTCGGGTGCAGCTCCGGTGGGACCGACCCGAATACCCCACCGGTATCCGTCGTTACTTCGGACCCGGTGTCGAATTACCCGCCTGTTCCCACGACGGAATCACTCAACGCCGAGTTGACCCGCGGATTCGACCCAGCCGTCCCGATCGACGAGAAGGCGGCATTCGTGCAGGGTGCCGACGAGGACCCTGGACTCATCGACCAGGTCGTCGCAGCGGCAGTGGCCAACTCGGCATCCGTCGAGATCACCGGCGTCGACGACCTGGGTGACGGCACACTCAGTGCTGGAGCGACGCTGTACATCGGAGGGCAGCCGAATCCCGGAACGATGATCTTCGTCGCCGAGGACGGCGTCTGGAAACTCAGCCGCGCCAATGCATGTGCCATCGTCGGCTTCGCGGGATTGACCACACCGGCATGTCCCGCGTGAGGGATCAGTGCTTCTTGCCGACGAGAAGCTTCCAGGGAACCAGTGCGGATTCGAGCTGGACCGACAGGCTCATCTTGGATTCGCCGTCGTTACGTTCTTCGAACTTGATCGGAACTTCGGCAATCTTCAGTCCGCGACGCACCGTGCGGTAGTTCATCTCGACCTGGAATGCGTAGCCGTTGCTCTCGACGGAGGCGACATCGATGGTGCGGAGCGTCTTCGCGTGCCATGCCTTGAACCCTGCCGTGGCGTCTTTGACCTTCAGACGAAGAATGGCATTGACATAGAAGTTCGCCCAGGCCGAAAGCGCTTTGCGGTGCCACGGCCAATCACTGGCCACCGCTCCGCCCGGAACGTAGCGAGAGCCGAGAACGACGGCAGCGTCGGTGGTGGTCAGTGTGTGGACCATGGTGGGGATGACATCGGCGGGATGCGACAGGTCGGCATCCATCTGAATCACGATGTCCGCGCCGTCGTCGAGTGCCTTGGTCATGCCTGCCACGTACGCGCGGCCAAGACCGTTCTTCTCGGTGCGGTGCAGAACGGTCAGGGGCAGTGGGCCGGACTCGGCCAACTCGTCCGCGAGTTTTCCGGTTCCATCGGGCGAGTTGTCGTCGACCACGAGAACATGCACGTTCTCGACATCGATTCCCGCAAGAAGCTCGACGAGCTTGGGGAGGTTCTCGCGTTCGTTGTACGTAGGTACGACGACGGTCGTCTTCGGGGCGACACTCGGATTGCTCACGCTCGTATGATCCGTGATCGGGGCGGCAAGAACCAAATAACGGACACGTTCGACGTGCCTCGTAGAGGTGTTTCCGCAGTTCGCGCGGGCAAGAGCGCCGTCGAAGTGTTGCCTGAGTCACACTGTGGGTGATGCGGCAGCGTCGGTGAACTCGCCGGATTCGAGTACTGGAACCACGGAACTGGAGTTCACTTCGGCGGCAATGTCGACGTCTTCGGAGAAGCCCGCGTCGATCAGTTCGCGTCCCGATGCGGACTCGGCGAGTTCGGTGGCAACTCGTGTGGAGACGGCCGTCCACGCATCTCGCGCCACTCGCGCCTCGGGAGAGATAGTGCGGGTGTCACCGAGCCGGGCCAGCTCGGCAATGACGAAACCGGCACCCCAGAGATCCTCGATACTAGGGCGAAGCTCGCCGTCGGGCCATCTCTCCCCGGCCGCGACCACCGACACGATGCTTGTCGCCGCCAGATTCTCGGCGATCCAGGCAGCCACCGCCGGCGCGTTGCGCAGTGATGCCCCCATGCAGAGGGATGTGCCCGCCTTCAGTTGCGCCGAGATGGTCGAACCGTTGGGAGACGGAAGGACCAGCAGGGAGGGCGGTCGGCCGCTCCGAAGAGTGCCGGGGGACAGGCTCACCTCGCCGGGCCCGGCCTCGCTTCGTCTCACGGCCAGAACCGCCCCGCGCCGGCGGGCATAGACCGCGGCCGAGTCGTCGTGCACCTTCCACGGCACGACCGTCGCGCCGACGTCGAGAGCGACGGTCAAGGTGGTGGTGAAGGACAGGACATCGATCACCACGGCAACATCGGAACCCGGCGCAATGGCATCGGCGCCCGAGGTTCCCCAGTCGAATCGAATGGCGTACGGCTGCTGGCGATGCTGAGTGTTCGAAGTCACTCGGACGAGGTCTGGGTCGTGGAGATCGAGGGCGCGTCGTACGGCGACGGTCCCTCCGGCGGGCCCAGTATGTGTCGGACGAGCAAGGTTGCCGCAGCTGCCAGCAGGGTGACGACGACGATCACTGCAGCTACGGTCAGCAGTCGCTTGGGGCCTCCGAAGAGATCGCTCGAACTCATTGCATCATCATGAGCCACCGGACGGGCGAGCGGTGTAGCGGGTAGGTCAGCTGCAGGTGGCGATGTCGTCGTGACCGTCGATCACGACGGAGTCGCCGCCGCGTCTCTTGGCGTCGTACATGGCATTGTCGGCGCTCTCCAGCAGTTCGTCGAGCATGTCGCAGGCATGCCTGATGTGAACGCGGCGGTAGTGGATTCCGATGCTGGTGGTGGTGCCGCCTGCCGAATCGCACAGCGGGATGGCTGCACGCAAACCTTCTGCCGCTCGGGCCACGACGTCGAGTGGCCCCCCGACGACCACGACGAATTCTTCGCCGCCGGTACGTGCAGTGACCGCAGGTGCGGGGAACGCGCGATTGATCGCCTCGGCGGTACGCCGCAGCACGTCGTCCCCGTAGCTGTGGCCGTAGGTGTCGTTGACCGCCTTGAAATTGTCGAGGTCGGCGACCACAACGGCTATTCCGGTCACGTCCGAATTGAAAGCATCTACTGCCGATTCGAGCCCTCGCCGATTGCGAAGACCTGTCAGTGGGTCGAAGTGAGCGACTGCGGCGTCGCGGCGTAGAAAAGTCAGATATGCCTGTGTCAGTACCGGGGAGGACACGAGGACGAGAACGAGAACTACGAGGTAGGCGGTAACTTGAGCCACCGCAGAATCAGTCTCGGCCAGCGCTCGAATGTAGAGGGTCGCGCACGTCGTCAGTGCCCAGACCTGATGAGCGACGAAGACTTTGGTGTTGTGAAACGCCGCGACATAGTTTCCCATCACGGCCAGCAGCACCGCGCTCTGCAAGCCGACCGTCGGGCTGGCGAGCGACATCAGGACGCCGCTCACTCCGATCTCGCCGTACGCGATGAACAGCAGAGAACGTCGTAGCGGAGGCCACGGCCCGCGAAACCACAGGTAGCCGGCCACCGCGGTAGTGAGCGCGAATCCGCCGACGACCCACCGTCCGGTCGGCGCCGACACCACACCGGAGACGCTGAGGCTCAGAACGCAGATCAATCCGTACGTGACGCAGCACAGTCCGATAGCCAGGCGGCTCTGCCGCAGTATCGGATGTGACTGAGCGTAGGCGACGTTCCACCGGTAGTCGGTAGGTTGCGACCACCAGGCGCGTACCGCAATCATCGATGGACCTCTGTACTCCCCGAGCTGAACCTACCAACAAGAAATTAGAACATTATTCAATCAGACGACCAGACTGTCCGGTCCGAAACCCTGCACGACTATGTACGCAAGTCGATCTCGGCAATCAGGCCGTGGTGGTCGGAGCCCGGAATTGTCACCCGCTCCAGAGATGTGGCGGTCGCCCCTCGAGTGAGCACGTGGTCGATCCCCACCACCGCCGGGTAGGACTTGTCGGTCGGGTAAGTGGGAAGAAGACCGCTGCCCGAGGTGTCGGCGGCATCGGCGAACCCGTCGGCGAGGATGTCCCGAAAACGGCTGTGCGAGCGAGTGGAATTGAAGTCGCCACTGACGACGACGTTCGAGACGTCCGACGACGCGGCGAGATCGCGCCGGAGCAATTCCATTTCCGAAGCCCAGAGTGACGCTGGAGTCGGATACGGCGGCACCGGATGAACGGTGTACAGGCGAACAGGTTCCGGTGTTCCGACATCGAGATCGACGACCAGGTTCGACAGTACGAACTCGGGAAGTTCCTGCTGGGCCGACACCGGGTATCGACTGAAAATTCCGGCCCCGCCACCGCCGCCGCCGTTCGGCCGGGTGTAGCGGTACGGAAAGAGTTTCGCGATGCCTGAGCCGTCGAGACCCGCCTCGGCGTCGCGAGTGAGCTCTTGAACCGTCAGCACGTCGATGTCGTTGGTGTCGGCGAGACGAACGACCTCGTCGGGATCGGCGAGTCCGAGCATCAAGTTCGATTGCATGACGCGGAGCGTTCGTGTGGTCCCGTCGCCGGGGTCCTCGGCGCGAGCATCCGCGAGATACAGCGGCCCGAACAACGCGGTTCCGACGGCGACGGCGGCAATCGAGGCGGCCAGCAGGATCCACTTCCGACCCAGTACCGCGGCGACCACCCCGACGAGCGAGGACATGAGCAGGATCGGCGCAAACGACGCCAGCGTCACGACGTACTGGTTCCGGGTGTGCGAGAAGTACGCGAACACCCCGAGGGCACTCGTCGCGAGGCACGCGAGCGCGACCAGACCTGCTGCGGTGCGCCAACGATGTGTCGAAATGTCCTGCATCGGGCGAGCCTAGCGGCATCGAAATGCGGCGGTCATTACACCAGGTGAAATCGATTCAGTGAGTCACGCCGTCGCGCGAACCGCTTGTGATCCAGTTCTCAACCGACTATGAATATGTAAGGACATACGTACAAGGATCGAGAGACATCGAGCTCGGATTCGCGACTTCCTCATTTCAGCCGAACACAAGATTGGATCGGAATGACCCGTAGTGACGCATCGGCCGGTGCCGTACTTCCACCGGATACAGCAGGAACGCACAGTCACCGCCTCGGCGTGATCGCGGTGATCGCGACGTTCGGTGGTTTGCTGTTCGGCTACGACACGGGCGTGATCAATGGCGCCTTGGAGCCGTTGAAGGAGGATCTCGGCCTCAGCACGTTCACCGAAGGCTTCGTGGTCAGCATCCTGATCTTCGGTGCAGCGATCGGCGCATTGGTAGGGGGCAGGCTGTCGGACAAGTACGGACGCCGGCACAACATCCTCCTGCTCGCGATCGTGTTCATGGTCGGAACCCTCGGATGCGTTCTCGCGCCGAGTTGGGAGATTCTGGCGGTCTTTCGCTTCGTGCTCGGCTTGGCAGTCGGCGGTGCATCGGCCACGGTTCCGGTCTATCTGTCCGAGATTTCACCGGCCGAGCGCCGCGGCAGTGTCGTCACGCGCAACGAAGTCATGATCGTCAGCGGACAGTTCGCGGCCTTCATCGTCAACGCGATCATCTTCAATCTCTGGGGGGAGCATGCGTCGGTCTGGCGTTTCATGCTTCTCGTTGCTGTCGCGCCTGCAATCGTGCTGTTCATCGGCATGCTTCGGATGCCCGAAAGTCCGCGCTGGCTGGTACTTCAGGGACGCGACGACGAGGCGCTGGAGGTGCTCAAGCAGGTCAGATCAGTCGAACGCGCCGAGGCGGAGATGGCCGAGGTGCACCGACTGGCCGAGGAAGAACGATTGTCCAAGACCGGTGGTGCAACGGATCTGTCGGTCCGGTGGATCCGGCGCCTCATCTATATCGGGGTCGGACTCGGCGTATTCCAGCAGTTCACCGGGATCAACTCCGTCATGTACTACGGAACTCAACTGCTCGGTGACGCGGGATTCTCGGCGAATGCCGCGATCGTCGCCAACATCTTGAACGGACTGTTCAGCGTTCTCGGGATCTCGGTCGGCCTGTACCTGATGAACAAGGTCGACCGCCGCACGATGTTGCTCGCTGGCTTCGCGCTGACCACCACGTTCCACTTGCTGGTCGGGCTCTCGGCGCTTCTGTTGCCCGACGGCACCATGAAGGCATATTTCATCCTGGTGTTCGTCGTCCTCTTCGTCTTCTGCATGCAGGGCACGATCGGACCCCTCGTCTGGCTGATGTTGGCCGAGATGTTCCCGCTCAAGATCCGAAGCTTCGCGATCGGTGTCTGCGTTTTCGCGTTGTGGATCGCGAATGCGGCTGTGGCACTGCTGTTCCCGCCGATCGTGGACGCTCTCGGTATCGCCCCGACGTTCTTCATCTTCGTCGCGCTCGGATTGATGGCCTTCGTGTTCATCTACACTCAGGTGCCGGAAACGCGGGGCCAGACGTTGGAAGAATTGGAAACTCGCTTCCGCAAGGAATATTCGTAGTCGATCGATCCAGAGAAAGGTAGTGACATGTCAGTTCTGGTTGCAGTGACCGACAGCCCCGAGGGCATCTATTCGCTCTCCGCCGCTGCCGAAGAAGCAGCGTTGTTGAACACCGATCTGATCGCGGTGAACCTGACACTCGCAAAGCTGGATGTCTCGGGATTGCCTGCAGATTGCGCGGTCACCGTCGTCGAGCGTGCAGGACGCGAAGATCGTGATCCAGTTGCCGCGGTGCTCGACGAATTGGACGAGTACCCGAATGTCACGCGTTTGGTGATCGGTATCAGGAAGCGCAGCCGAGTCGGTAAAGCGTTGCTCGGTAGCGTGAGTCAGCGTCTGCTGCTTACGTCGCCGGTATCGGTGCTCGCCGTCAAAGCGCCCTAGCGCCCGCCGCGGTGTCAGCGCAGAAAAACCGCTGCACTGTCCGCGAGATCGAGTAACGGCTGTGGAAATACGCCGAAGACAATGGTCGTGGCGACGCCGAGGACGATGGCCGACCATGTCGCGAGACTGGGAGTGACGACGGTGGTAGGTCCGCCGTCGTCATCGCCCTGTGTGCCGCCGACCGGATCGGCGAAGAACATCAGCACGATCACGCGTACGTAGAACACGGCAGCGATGGCACTGCTCAACACGCCGACGAAGACCAGTGGGATCGCTCCGTCTCCGGCCGCGGCCGAGAACACCGCGAACTTGCCGATGAAGCCGCTGGTCAATGGAATTCCGGCGAACGAGAGCAGCAACAGCGCGAACATCACCGCGATGGTCGGTGAGGTTCGGCCGATGCCTGCCCAGCGCGACATCTGGGTCACTTCACCGTTCTCGTTCCGTACTACCGTGACGATGGCGAACGCCGACACGGTGCTGAATCCGTACACGAACAGGTAGAACAACGTCGACGACAACCCTTGTCCGTCGAGAGCGATCAATCCGGTGAGAATGAATCCGGCATGGGTGATCGATGAATACGCGAGCATCCGCTTGATGTCGGTCTGTGTGACGGCGACTATCGCACCGACCAACATCGTCACGATTGCTACAGCCCACAGCGCAGGCCGCCAGTCGTCGCGCAGATCCGGCAGCGCGACGTAGAACAATCGAAGCATTGCTCCGAACGCGGCGATCTTCGTTGCCGCCGCCATAAAGGCCGTGACCGGAGTCGGCGCACCCTGATAGACGTCAGGAATCCACGAATGGAATGGAATCGCACCGACTTTGAAGAGAAGTCCGACGCCGACCAACGCGGTTCCGAGAACAGCGAGGGCGTCGTTGCCGTCACCGATCGCAATGGCGTCACCGATTGCTCCGAGTTCGAGAGTTCCCGAGTATCCGTACAACATGGCGGTGCCGAACAGGAAGAACGCCGAGGAGAATGCGCCGAGCAGGAAGTACTTCATCGACGCTTCCTGCGACAGCAGTCGACGACGGCGAGCCAACCCGCACAGCAGGTACAGCGGCAGCGAGAAGACCTCCAGTGCGACGAACATCGTGAGCAGGTCGTTGGATGCAGGAAACAGCATGAGCCCGCCGAGCGCGAACATCGTCAACGGAAACACTTCGGTCTGAGCGGATCCGGCTGCAACGGCTTGCCGCTCGGCAAGGCTGCCGGGAACCGTCGATGCCTGGGGCGCGAACGAATCTGCCTTCTCTCGGTCCAGCGCTCGTTCACCGACCATCAACAGCGAGGGAATGGCAACGAGCACCACCGTCCCCTGCAGGAAGAGTGCAGCTTTGTCGATTGCCACAGCGCCCATGATCGCGCGGGTACCTTCCGAGCCTGCATTCGAGAACGCCAGTGCTGTCACCGACGCGAGTGCCGCCACCGACCCGCCGAGTGCCAGCGTCATCTGAGCCCGATAGCGCACCGTGCTGGGTGCGAACGCCTCGACCAGGACCCCGACGACAGCGACCGCGAACACGATCAACATCGGTGACAACACCGAGTATTCGATGCTCGGTGGGGTGAGAATTCCGTCGTTCATCACTGCCCTCCGGTTCCGGCCGACTCCACGGCAGTGATCGTTGTGTCCACCGCGGGCGAGACGATGTCGAGAAGTGGTTTCGGGTAGACGCCGAGAACGATCAGCAGCGCGATCAGTGGGGCCATCACCACCAATTCACGGGGGACCAAGTCCTTCATGCCTTCGTTCTCGGCGCGACTCGGACCAGTCATCACCCGCTGGTACAGCCACAGAATGTAAATTGCGGACAGCACCAAGGCAATCGATGCCACGACCGCGGCGACGTGGTACTTCGCGAATGTTCCGATCAGCACCAAGAATTCACTGATGAACGGTGCGAGTCCCGGTAGCGACAGCGTGGCGAGGCCTGCGATCAAGAACGTGCCTGCCAGCACGGGTGCAACCTTCTCTACCCCGCCGTAGTGCGAGATGACGCGCGTGCCACGGCGCGATACCAGAAAACCTGCAACGAGAAACAGTGCAGCAGTGGAGATCCCGTGATTGACCATGTACAGAGTCGAGCCGGCCTGTCCCTGACTCGTCATCGCGAAGATACCGAGGATGATGAAGCCGAAGTGCGAGATGGACGTGTAGGCGATCAGTCTCATGACATCGGTTTGGGCGATCGCCAGCACTGCGCCGTAGACGATCCCGATGACGGCGAGAGTGATGATCACCGGTGCGAAGTACTTCGAGGATTCAGGGAACAGGTGAAGGCAATATCGAAGCATTCCGAACGTGCCGACCTTGTCCACTACGGCCATCATCAGCACTGCCGTAGCGGGCGTCGATTCCACGGCGGCGTCCGGGAGCCAGGAATGAAAGGGCCACAGGGGTGCTTTCACGGCGAACGCGAACATGAACCCCAGGAACAGCGCGTTGAGTACGCCGGGGCTCGCTCCGAGGTCGCCTGCTGCGGCCGCGGCTGCAATCTCGCGGAAACCGAAGGTGCCGGAGGCGAATACGTCGGACTGTGCCGTCACCACGTAGAGGCCGATCACCGCGGCAAGCATGAGGAGGCCGCCGACAAGGTTGTACAGCAGGAACTTCACCGCCGCCGCGGCACGTCCGGGACCCCCGAACCCGCCGATGAGGAAGTACATGGGGATGAGCATTGCCTCGAAGAACACATAGAACAGCAGGACGTCCAAGGCACAGAAGGACATCAGGACCATCGACTCGACCAGCAGCATCGACGAGACGTAGACGTGCGCGGACTTGCCGAGGCGGTGGTCGTTCCAGCCGGCAATGAGCAGTAGCGGAAGCAACACGGCAGTGAGCAGGACGAGTACGAGCGCGATGCCGTCGACGCCGAGCTCGTACTTCGCCCCGAACGACTCTATCCACCAGTGGGACTCGACGAACTGAAACGAATCGCCACCGGGCTCGAACCGGACTACGAGCACGACGGCGACGACGAGGGTCACCATCGATGTCACGAGGGCCGTCGACTTCGCCAGATTCGGGCGTGTTCTCGGCAGCACCACCGCGATCGCTGCCCCGACCGCCGGAAGTAGCCACAATGTCGTCAGCCAGGGGAACGAGTTCACCACACCATCACCGCCACCATCATCGCAACGAGAACCGCTGTACCGGCGAGCATGGTCAACGCGTAGGAACGCACGTACCCGGTCTGAACGCTTCGGATCCGAGTGGACAAGAGCGCAACTCCACCCGCAACCGCTCGTGTCGCACCGGCGACGGCTGTGTCGTCGAAGCGTTCCGCTGCCTCGGTGAGGCGTATCCCGGGCCGCATCAGCACTGCCTCGTTGACGGCATCGCCGTAGAGATCGCGTCGGGCAGCGGTGGTGAGAGCCGACACCGGAACCGGCGCGACCGTGGGGATCGTCGCCGTGCCGTACCTTCGGTAGGCGAGCGCAACGCCGGCCACGACGACGGCAAGCGCAAGGACCGTGACGACCCATGCTGGAATCGCGTGTGCCTCCTCTGCCTCTCCTACGACAGGCTCCAACCAGTGCGTCAACGACCCTCCCACGGTGAACAGTGCACCGGCCGCCACCGATCCGACGGCGAGCACGACCATGGGCGCGGTCATGATGGACGGTGATTCGTGCGGGTGCACGTCGGGCTCCCATCTCGCTGTGCCGAAGAACGTCATGAGCATCACTCGCGTCATGTAGAACGCGGTGAGCCCGGCCCCAACCAGGGTCACGACGCCGAGAATCACACCCTGTAGGCCGCCCGACCCGAGCGCGACCTCGATGATCTTGTCCTTCGCGAAGAAGCCGGAAAACGGTGGGACACCTATGATCGCGAGATACCCGAGCCCGAACGTGACGAAGGTGATCGGCATCGCCTTTCGGAGTGCACCGTACTTACGCATGTCGACTTCGTCGTTCATTCCGTGCATCACCGAGCCTGCTCCGAGGAAGAGACCGGCTTTGAAGAAGCCGTGCGCGAGGAGCAGCATGATCGCGAACGGGTAGCCGGCGGGGCCGAGTCCCGCGGCCAGAACCATGTAACCGATCTGGCTCATCGTCGACGCTGCGAGCGCCTTCTTGATGTCGTCCTTCGCGCACCCGATGACAGCTCCGAACAGGAGCGTGAGCGCGCCGACGACCACCACGGCCGTTTGCGCCGCCGGAGCAGCCTCGAAAATCGGCCCCGATCGGATGATCAGGTAGACCCCCGCCGTCACCATCGTCGCCGCGTGAATCAACGCGGACACGGGAGTCGGACCTTCCATGGCGTCACCCAGCCACGACTGCAACGGAACCTGGGCCGACTTTCCGCAGGCAGCGAGCAACAGCACGAAGCCCAGCGCGGTGAGAGTGCCGCTACTCGCGGTCTCGGCACCGCCGAAAACATCAGCGAACGAAACGCTTCCGAAGGAGGAGAACATGATCATCAGCGCCACCATCAGCCCGATGTCACCGACACGATTGACGACGAACGCCTTTCTCGCTGCGGATGCGGCAGACGGCTTGTATTGCCAGAATCCGATGAGCAGGTACGAGGCGAGCCCAACTCCTTCCCACCCGACATACAGTCCGAGGAAGTTGTCTGCCGTCACCAGCACGAGCATCGCCGCGAGAAACAGGTTGAGGTACGCGAAGAACTTTCGTCGGTCCGGGTCTTCGGCCATGTATCCGACGGCGTAGATGTGAATCAGGGTTCCGACGCCGGTGATCAACAGGACGAAGCACATCGACAACTGATCGATTTCGAATCCGAAGTCCACCTGCAGATCCGCAACCGGAACCCAGCTGAACAGTGTCTCCGACACCGCCCGCTCCTCGACCGATCGGCCCAGCATTCCGATGAACAACACCGCCGCGAAAGCAAAGGACCCGGCAGCCATCGCCGTGCCGAACAGATGACCCCAACGATCGCTCCTCCTGCCGGAAAGCAGCAGCACGACGGCGCCGAGAAGTGGCAGCACGGGGAGAATCCAGAGTGCGTCCATGTCAGTTCTTCAGCAAGTTGGCGTCGTCGACCGAAGCCGAACGGCGGGTACGGAAGATCGTCATGATGATCGCCAGCCCCACAACTACTTCGGCGGCGGCAACCACCATCGTGAAGAACGCGAATACCTGGCCGTCGAGATTCCCGTGCATCCTGGCGAACGTCACAAAAGCCAGATTGGCCGCATTGAGCATCAGCTCGATACACATGAACACCACGATCGCGTTGCGTCGCAACAGGACTCCGCACGCTCCGATCGAAAAGAGCAACACCGACAGATACAGATAGTTCTCGGGATTCATGACTGCCCGTCCCGGTGGCCACGGTGCATGGGATTGACCGAGAGCTCCGACGGCGAACCGTCGGGGAGCCTCGCAGGCCAGTCGACAGCGTTGTGCCTGGCATACACGCCGGGGCTCGGCATCGGAGTCACCTGTGTGCCGTCTCGGAAGCGCTGCTCGGACAGTGCGCGTTGGCCCTTGCGTTCCTCGAAGCGTTCGCGGTGAGCCAGCACCATCGCCCCGATCGTCGCAATGATCAGCAGTGCCCCGGTCAACTCGAAAGCCCACAGGTAGCGAATGAAGATGAGTTCGGCGAGCCCCTCGACGTTTCCGTTCGCGTTGGCCGCGTCGAGTCCGACGAACTCCGGTCGGCCGGACTCGACGGAAGCGTTGCCGATCGCACCGATCACGACCAGGCCGAATCCGACCCCGGCAATCACCGCCGCAGGGCGCTGCCCGGCGAGCGTCTCGGTGAGTGAATCTGCCGAGTCGACCCCGACCAGCATCAGCACGAACAAGAACAGCATCATGACCGCACCCGTGTACACCACCACCTGCACGACCCCGAGGAAGACCGCGCCCTGCGCGATGTAGAAGACAGCGAGGATGATCATCGTGACGGCAAGAAACAACGCCGAATACACGGCCTTCGTCGCGCACACCATCGCGATCGCGCCGATGACCGACAGTCCACCGAGAAGCCAGAATTGGACGGCCTAGGCGGTGGACGTGGTCACTGCACCGATCCTAGGTAGTAGTCCGCCGCAGTAGTGTTCTCTGCCATCGGATGTGGCGCAGGCTCCATACCCGGCTCCATCGGCGCGAGCAGCCTGTCCTTCTCGTAGATCAGATCGGCACGGTTGTCGTCGGCGAGCTCGTACTCGTTCGTCATCGTCAAGGCGCGCGTCGGGCACGCTTCGATGCACAACCCGCAGCCGATGCATCGGAGGTAATTGATCTGATACACCTGGCCGTACCGCTCACCCGGCGAGAATCGTTCCTCTTCGGTGTTGTCGGCGCCCTCGACATAGATGGCGTCCGCCGGACACGCCCACGCGCAGAGTTCGCAGCCGATGCACTTCTCCAGCCCGTCCGCATATCGATTGAGCTGATGCCGACCGTGGTACCGCGGGGCGGTCGGAACCTTGTTCTCGGGGTAGAACTCGGTCACCGGCTTCTTGAACATCGTCGCGAACGTGACACCGAACCCTGCTATCGGGCCGAGAAATTCAGGCATCGCTGCGCTCCTTCACCGTTGTCGGAGGGGTCTTTCCCGGCAAAACCTGGCCGGGCAGTGGCGGGACCGGAAAGCCACCGGCCATGGGATCGAAAGGCGGGGGATCGAAAGGCGGGGGATCGGAAGGCATTGGCCCGGAAGGCGGGTTCTCGAGAGATCGGAGATCGACCGCGCCACGACTGCTCGGCGGTGCGGCGGCGGACTCGGGCTCTCGTCGGCTTCGGCGCCACAGGAACACCGCGAGGAGCACCGCCACAACGACACTGGCCACGACGAGTGCGTTGGCGAACGACCCATAGCCCTCGAGACGAAGCGCCCGAACAGTCGCGACCAACACTATCCACACCAGTGAGATCGGGATGAGAACTTTCCACCCCAGATTCATGAACTGGTCGTATCGAAGACGGGGGAGCGTTGCGCGCAACCAGATGAAGACGAACAAGAATCCCCACACCTTGAGGGTGAACCACAGTACCGGCCACCAACCGGAGTTGGCGCCGTCCCACAGGCTGATCGGGAACGGCGCGTGCCATCCACCGAGGAACAGTGTCGTGGCCAAGGCCGACACCGTGACCATGTTGACGTACTCGGCAAGCATGAACATCGCGAAATTGAGCGACGAGTATTCGGTGTGAAAGCCACCGACCAATTCGCCTTCCGCTTCGGGGAGGTCGAAGGGCGCCCGGTTGGTTTCTCCGACCATCGAGGTGACATAGATCAAGAAAGACGGGAACAGGAGGAAGATGTACCAGGTGTTCGACTGTGCGGCAACGATTCCCGATGTCGACATGGTTCCGGCATACAGAAACACCGCGGTGAAGGACAGGCCCATTGCAATCTCGTACGAGATCACCTGTGCGGTCGAACGCAATCCACCCAGGAGCGGGTACGTCGAACCGGAGGCCCAACCGGCGAGGACGATTCCGTAGACCCCGACCGAGGTGACAGCCAGGATGTACAGCACACCCACCGGGAAATCGGTCAACTGCAACGGTGTTCGGGTACCGAAGACGGAGACTTCCGGACCGAATGGAACAACGGCGAACGCCATGAAAGCAGGCACCGCAGCGATCACCGGCGCCAGGAGATAGATCGGCTTGTCGACGCCTTTCGGAACGATCCCCTCCTTGAGAGCCAACTTGATGCCGTCGGCGAGGCTCTGCAACATTCCGCCCGGGCCGACGCGGTTGGGGCCGACACGCATCTGCATGCGTGCCATCACCTTGCGCTCGGCGAGTATTGCGATGAGAGGCGTCAGAACGAGGAAGACGAAGATGGCGACGGCTTTGGCGATCACCAGCCACCACGGATCGGTTCCGAACCCGGCGATCATGACGGCAGTCCCTCTGCCGTGGAGATGCGGACGACGGCGCCGCTTCCCACACCGAGGGCCACGTTCACTTCCGATCCGGGTGAGCGAAGCGGGAGCCACACCACACGGTCCGGCAGATCGGTGACGGCCAGGGGCAGTGTGACGGTCCCGGTGGCCGAACCGACCGTCACCCGATCACCGTCGCTCGCGCCGATTTCTTCGGCCGTCGACGACGACAACCGAACCACCGGCGTGCGGGCAGTTCCCGCGAGGTGCGGTTCACCGTCCTGCATCCGTCCCGAATCCAGCAGCATGCGCCACGTCGCGAGCACGGCTTCGCCCGCCGAGGGTGATGCAGTACCACGTGCAGACACCGATGGTGGCTGCACCCGTCCACCCGACCACGTCGGCAGCGCGAATATCTCCCCGCGCGTTGCCTCGACGTCCGGTAAGTCGATCGGCGACCCGATCTCGGCGGCGAGCGCGTGCAGGACGCGGCCGTCGGAGAGGGACCGTGCACTGGGCATCGCCGTGTCGAACGATCGGGGGCGACCCTCCCAATCCACGAACGTGCCTGATTTCTCGGTGACGGGAGCAACGGGGAACACCACGTCGGCGAGATCGGTGACCGTGCTCTGTCTGATTTCGAGGCTGACGACGAACGATGCGCGCTCCAGGGCGGCAGCGGCACCGGCAGGATCGGGTAGATCGACGAGGTCGACACCGCCCACCACCAGGGCCGAGCCGGTGCGGGCCGCGTCGAGGATGCCCGATGTGTCTCGTCCCGCGTCGACGGGAAGGTTCGGCGCTGCCCAGTATTCGGCCAGGTCGCGGCGAGCTGATCGGTCGTGTACCGGACGGCCGCCCGGAAGCACGTTCGGCAGAACGCCCATGTCCACCGCGCCGCGGTCACCCGCGCGCCGCGGAATCCAGGCAACCGAGGCATCGGTCCTGGCAGCGAATCGTGCTACCGCGGACAGTCCGCCGGGAGTTTCGGCGAGCCGTTCACCGACGAGAACGATCGCGCCGGGACCGAGGTTGTCCATCTCGTCGAGAATTGCGGCTTCGCCGTTCGGCACGCACCGAATCAGATCGGCATCGAGCTTGGTGACGCCCGGCGAGGCGAACGGTGCGATCGCACGGACCCGCTGACCCGAAGTACGCACTGCTTTGCGCAGGCGCAAGAAGACAATGGGGGACTCCTCTTCGGGTTCGAATCCGACGAGGAGCACCACCGGCGCCTTCTCGAGACGTTGGTAGGTGACATCCATCTCGCGTCCGGCCACCTCGGCCGCCAGGAATTCGGCCTCCTCGGCACTGTGAGCTCGTGCGCGGAAGTCGATGTTGTTGGTGCCGAGAGTGACTCGAGCGAACTTGGTGTACGCGTACGCATCTTCCAGCGTCGAGCGCCCACCGACCAACACGCCGACATCGCTCCCGGCGCCGGACAGTCCCGCAGCGGCGACGGCCATCGCTTCGGACCACGACGCCGGAGCGAGCACTCCATCGGAGCCGCGTACCAACGGCGTGGTGAGCCGATCGCGTTCCGTGGCGTACGCGAACGCCCAGCGGCCCTTGTCACAGTTCCACTCCTCGTTGACCGCAGGATCGTCACCGGCCAAGCGGCGCAGCACTTTACCGCGGCGATGATCGGTCCGCTGCGCACATCCGCTGGCGCAATGCTCGCACGCACTCGGTGTCGAGACCAGATCGTACGGGCGGGCGCGGAAACGGTATGCGGCTCCGGTGAGCGCACCGACCGGGCACACCTGGACCGTGTTACCCGAGAAGTAGGACTCGAACGGTTCGTTCTCGTAGATCCCGACCTGCTGCAGTGCGCCGCGCTCGACGAGTTCGATGAACGGGTCACCGGCAATCTGTTGGGAGAACCGAGTGCACCGGGCGCACAACACACAGCGCTCACGATCGAGAAGAACTTCCGAGGACAGCGGTATCGGCTTGGGATACGTCCGTTTGACGTCGGTGAATCGCGATTCCGATCGCCCGGAGGACATTGCCTGATTCTGAAGCGGGCATTCGCCGCCCTTGTCGCAGATCGGGCAGTCCAGCGGATGATTGATGAGCAGCAGCTCCATCACTCCCGTCTGGGCTTTCGCCGCCGCGGGGGAACTGAGCTGGGTGTGAATCACCATTCCGTCGGTCACCGCCGTCGTGCACGACGCCAGGGGCTTGCGCTGTCCCTCGACCTCGACCAAGCATTGGCGACACGCGCCGACGGGGTCGAGCAGTGGGTGATCGCAGAACCTCGGTATCTGAATACCGTTCATCTCGGCCGCTCTGATCACCAGAGTGCCGGGCGGTATCCGGACTTCGACACCATCGATGGTGACGGTCACTGTCTCGACTTCGACGCTCATGAGGTGAGTTCTCCCGCCATCAAGGTGGAACGATGTGGGTCGAACGGGCACGGCGCTCCGAGATGTGCGACGTACTCGTCTCGAAAGTGTTTCAGCGACGACGTGATCGGGCTGACCGCACCGTCGCCGAGTGCGCAGAAGCTCTTGCCGAGAATGCTGTCCGCGACATCCAGGAGCGTATCGAGATCTTCCTCGGTGCCGCGGCCGGTCTCGAGGCGCTCGTATATCTGGACCAGCCAGTACGTGCCTTCGCGGCACGGTGTGCACTTGCCGCACGACTCATGGGCGTAGAACTCGGTCCAACGCCGTACCGCGCGGACGATGCACGTCGTGTCATCGAATATCTGCAGTGCTTTGGTGCCGAGCATCGAGCCCGCAGCGCCGACGCCCTCGTAGTCCAGCGGCACGTCGAGGTGTTCGTCGGTGAAGATCGGCGTCGACGAACCTCCCGGCGTCCAAAACTTCAGCGTATGACCCGATCGGACGCCGCCTGCGTACCCGAGAAGTTCACGCAGCGTGATCCCAAGCGGAGCTTCGTACTGACCAGGGGTGGTGACGTGCCCGGACAGCGAATACAGCGTGAATCCTGGGGACTTCTCGCTGCCCATCGAGCGGAACCAGTCGACGCCGTTGCGGAGGATGGCCGGGACGCTCGCGATCGACTCGACGTTGTTGACCACCGTCGGGCACGCATACAGTCCGGCCACCGCGGGGAAGGGTGGGCGCAGGCGAGGTTGCCCTCGTCTCCCTTCGAGAGAATCGAGTTGGGCGGTCTCCTCACCACAGATGTAGGCCCCTGCTCCTGCATGCACGACGACGTCCAGGTCGAAGCCGCTTCCGCAGATGTTCGAGCCGAGGTAACCGGCAGCGTAGGCCTCGGCGACCGCAGCCTGTACCCGCCTCAAGACCGGAACAACCTCTCCGCGGAGGTAGATGTACGCGCGGTGTGCCCGAATTGCGTACGCCGCGATAACGATTCCTTCGAGTAGCACCTGCGGGGTGGCCAGCAGAAGTGGCATGTCCTTGCAGGTACCAGGTTCGGACTCGTCGGCATTGACCACCAGATAATGTGGCTTGCCGTCGTCTTGCGGAATGAAGCTCCACTTCATTCCCGTCGGAAATCCTGCACCACCGCGGCCGCGAAGACCCGCGTCTTTGACCAGAGCTATGACATCGTCGGGCCGCATCTCGACCGCACGCCGCAGGCCGTCGTAACCGTCGTGACGTTCGTAGGTTTCGAGCGTCCAGGATTCGGGATCGTCCCAGTAGCTGCTCAGCACCGGAGTCAATGGCACGTCAGATTCCCTTCTTCGGCGGAACGGTCGCCGAGGGTGCAGGTGCGGGCTTGTTCCTTCTGGTTGCCGCCGCATTGGCTTCCTCCGAGCCCAGAGGCGCCGACCCGCTGTCGCTCGGTTGCGATGCCTCGGGTGCGGTCATTCCCATATCCCGCGCGATATGCAGACCGGCCAGTGTCGGGGCGCCGGCTCGACCGCCCGCCTGCACGGCAACGAGTCGCTCGTCCGGGAAGCCCGCCAGAATTCTCTCGGTTTCCCTGAAGGTGCACAGCGACGCGCCGCGGGTGGGAACCACCTCGTCGCCCGATCGCAGTGCGTCGACCAGCGATCGTGCAGATTCCGGAGTCTGATTGTCGAAGAACTCCCAGTTCACCATCACGACGGGCGCATAGTCACAGGCGGCGTTGCACTCGATATGTGTCAACGTCACCGTGCTGTCCGAGGGATCGAGGTGGTCGTGCAGCGCCTCGAGGATCGCGTCACCGCCCATGACGGCGCACAGTGTGTTGGTGCACACCCCGACCAGATAGTCGCCGGTCGGTTCGCGGCGGTACATGGAGTAGAACGTTGCGACGGCAGTGACTTCGGCGCCGGTGAGACCAAGTCGGTCGGCACAGAATTCGATCCCTGCGGGCGAGATGTAACCATCTTCCGATTGCACGAGGTGTAACAGCGGCAGCAACGCCGACCGCGCCATCTTCGGATCGGGAGCATCTGGAGGTGAGTATCGAGCAACGATCGCCGCGGCATCGTCTTCGAGCCGAGTGCGCACCTCGTCGGGATACGGAACGGGCCTGGTGCCGAGCTGGAGATACACCTTCTCGCTCATCGGTCCACCCCGCCCATGACGGGATCGATGCTGGCGACGGCGGCAATGACGTCGGCGACCATTCCCCCTTCGCACGTCGCAGCGACGGCTTGAAGGTTGGTGAAAGACGGGTCGCGGTAGTGGACGCGGAACGGACGGGTTCCTCCGTCGCTGACCATGTGCACGCCGAGTTCGCCGCGTGGTGACTCCACCGCTACGTACACCTGCCCCGGGGGCACCCGGAATCCTTCGGTGACCAGTTTGAAATGATGAATGAGTGATTCCATCGACGTGTTCATGATGGTGCGGACATGTTCGGGCGAATTGCCCATGCCGTCCGAACCGACCGAAAGGTCAGCCGGCCACGCGATCTTCTTGTCGTCGACCATCACCGGGCCGGGGCGGAGTCGGTCGAGACACTGTTCGACTATCTTCAGCGACTCCTTCATCTCTGCCACACGAATGACGTAGCGGCCGTATGCGTCGCAACCGGAATCGATGCAGACGTCGAATTCGTATGTCTCGTATCCGCAGTACGGCTGCGAGACCCGTAGATCGTGGGGGAGCCCGGTCGAGCGCAGCATCGGGCCGGTGATCCCCAGTGCCATGCAGCCGGTCAGGTCGAGGTAGCCGATGCCTTTGGTGCGTGCTTTCCAGATTCGGTTGTCGTCCAGCAGATTCGACATGTCGGCAAGCCTGCTCGGCAATAGCTTCAGCAGTTCGCGAACTTTCGTCACAGCGTCGTCGGGAAGGTCCTGTGCCAGTCCACCCGGCCGGATGTAAGCGTGGTTCATACGGAGACCGGTGATCGTCTCGAAGACATCGAGTATCAGCTCACGCTCGCGAAACCCGAACAGCATCGCTGTGACCGCGCCGAGTTCCATACCGCCGGTAGCCAATGCGACCAGATGCGAGGAGATCCGGTTCAACTCCATCAACATCACACGTACGACGGTTGCTCGCTCGGGAATCTCCTCGGTGATGTCGAGTAGTTTCTCCACGCCCAGGCAATACGCGGTTTCGTTGAAGAACGGCGACAGGTAGTCCATTCGGGTGACGAACGTGACCCCCTGGGTCCAGTTACGGAATTCCAGATTCTTCTCGATCCCGGTGTGGAGATAACCGATTCCGCACCTCGCTTCGGTGACCGTCTCGGCTTCGATCTCGAGGATGAGCCGCAGTACGCCGTGCGTGGAAGGGTGCTGCGGGCCCATGTTGACGACGATGCGCTCTTCCGCCGAACTGGCCGCCGACTCGGCCGCCGCGGCGACGATGTCGTCCCAGTCCTGGCCGGATACGGTGAAGGACTGCTCGTGGCTCTCGGCTTCGGTGCGGCCGGCTGTGTCGGTCATCAGTTGTACTCCCGCCGTCGATCGGGTGGAGGAATGCTCGCGCCCTTGTACTCGACCGGTATACCGCCGAGTGGGTAGTCCTTGCGTTGAGGGTGACCGACCCAATCGTCGGGCATCTGAATGCGTGTGAGCGACGGATGTCCGTCGAATTGGATGCCGAAGAAATCGTAGGTCTCGCGCTCGTGCCAGTCGTTGGTCGGATAGATGCCCACCAAGCTGGGAATGTGTGGATCCGAGTCGGGCACAGACACTTCGAGTCGGATTCTTCGGTTGTGGGTGATGGACAACAACGGATACGACGCGTGAAGCTCGCGGCCTTCGTTCTGTGGGTAGTGGACGCCGTTGACTCCGAGGCACAATTCGAATCGAAGTTCCGGCTGGTTTCGCAGCGTGGTGGCCACCAGAAGCAAGTGTTCCCGCCGAACGTGCACCGTGATCTCGCCGCGGAACACGATGACCGCTTCGATTGCGTCGTCGAACTCCACTCCCGCCGACCGCAACGAGTCCTCGAGTTCGTCGGCGACCGCGTCGAAGTATCCGCCGAACGGTCGATCCGAACTGCCCTGAGTCAGAACGGGAACGACCAGTCTGCCGTACCCCGAGGTGTCTCCCGAGCCGCGGACACCGAACATCCCCCGCCGATCTGCTGTCATCGCAGCAAACCTTTCAGTTCGATGGTCGGCCGAGACTGCAGCGCAGCTTCTTCCGCTGCGCGGGCGACCTTCTCGCGATCGACCCCGAGGGGCATTTCCTGGATCTTCTCGTGCAACTTGAGGATGGCGTCGAGCAGCATCTCGGGCCGGGGAGGGCAACCGGGCAGATAGATGTCGACCGGGACGACATGGTCGACGCCCTGAACGATGGCGTAGTTGTTGAACATTCCGCCCGAGGAAGCGCATACCCCCATCGCAAGAACCCATTTCGGTTCTGCCATCTGGTCGTAGATCTGCCGCAGCACCGGCGCCATCTTCTGGCTCACCCGACCTGCAACGATCATCAGATCAGCTTGTCGGGGAGACGCACGGAAAGCTTCCATGCCGAACCTCGCGATATCGAACCGCCCGGAGCTGGTTGCCATCATTTCGATTGCGCAACAGGCAAGACCGAACGTGGCGGGCCACAACGACCCCTTGCGGACGTAACCGGCGAGTCCTTCCACCGTGCTCAGCAGAAAGCCACTCGGAAGCTTCTCCTCGAGACCCATGTCAGACCCTTCTGATTCTTGTGCGGCGACAGTCTTGTGAGCCTCAGTCCCAGCTCAGCCCGCCTCGACGCCATTCGTAGGCATATGCAACGGCCGCGCTGACGATGAACATGCCCATCGCGAGCAGGCCGAAGATTCCGAGGGCGTCGAAATGCACTGCCCACGGATAGAGGAAGACGATTTCGATGTCGAAGATGATGAACAGCATCGCTGTCAAATAGAACTTCACCGGATACCGACCCGCGCCCATGGGCTGCGCGGTCGGTTCGATTCCGCATTCGTAGGCATCGAGCTTTGCGCGGTTGTAGCGCTTGGGGCCGACAACCGCCGCGATGACCACCGATACGAGGGCGAAGGCGACGGCGACAGCGCCCAGGGCAAAAATGGGGATGTACTCGTTCAACCTGTTTTGCCTCTCCGTGCCTGCCTTGTGGGCATATGAGGAGTTCCATCGGCCAAGAAGTCCTTAGCAAATAGAAAAATGTGAGCTGAAACACAGCCTACCGGTGTCGTGCCCCGGCTTGTCTCGGTTTTCGGCCTGCAACGTGGGTGTGTCGCAAAGAAAGTTGATCTTGCGTCGGGCCGAGCAGTGGAGGTGTCAGAATCGCTTGCGACCGACGGCTTTCGATCAGTTTCTGAGCAGTGCCGTCACTGCCTGCGTGAGCACGAATGGGTCGATCGGGTGTGACACTGCAGCCTCGGCGCCCGACCAATCCGCTAGCCAGCGGTCGTCCGGGCGGCCAGTCAGTACGACAAGAGGCGGGCAATGCTCGATTTCGTCCTTCAATTGCTTCGCGACGCCCATTCCGCCGGCCGGGGCGGCTTCACCGTCGAGGATCGCCAGGTCGATGCCGCCGGCGTCCAGGTGGTGAACGACCATCGGTTCACTCGCGACCTCGAGGTACTCGAAGTCGGGGAGCATGGAATCAGGACGCTTCCCGATCGCCGTCGTGACCTCGGCGCGGGTGTTGGCGTTGCTGCTGTAGACGAGGATGCGCAACGGGGCGGTCACGAGAGCGATGCTACGTCCCGATCTCCGCAGTCGGACCGATTTCACAATCTTGGGTGATGTCACGATGCCGGGGTATCTCGGCGATGGGGGACAGCGCCCCGATGTCAGGTAATACCCTGTCGGCCAACAGATGCGGCCGAGGTAGTGTGCCGCGCCGTCGCGATGGCGACGGCGCGACTTCGTCGGTCTCTTCCTCGTGAGCGTATTTCCGCTGTTCTACAGTCGAGGCATGGACATCGACGTCGAGGCTGCGTACTCCACCAGGGCGGCCGAGTATGTGAATCTCGTCGGTTCGATGGACTCCGTTCACCCGTCGGATCGGCACCTGGTTTCGGATTGGGCCACGAGCCTCCACGGTCCGCTGATCGATGCGGGGTGCGGCCCCGGGCAATGGACGAATTACCTCGCGGGCCTCGGATGCGATGTGCGAGGGATCGATCTCAGTCCGACGTTCGTGGCTCATGCCCGTAAGACATACCCGGGCAGGAGTTTCGGCGTGGGGACGATGGCCGCGATCGAAGCCGATACGAGCAGCGTCGCCGGAGTGCTCGCCTGGTATTCGATGATCCATCAGGATCCGCGCATCGGGCCGGATTGTCTGCTGGAGTTCGCACGAGTGATTCGAACCGGTGGCGGACTGCTTCTCGGGTTCTTCGAGGGGGATTCCGTGGAGACCTTCGACCATGCCGTAGTGACGGCATACCGTTGGCCCGTGCATGCGATGGCCGAACGAGTGGAGAGCGCCGGGTTTCGAGTCTCCGAGACCTTCACCCGAACGGGACCGGGGTATCGCCCGCACGGTGCGATCACCGCGATTCGTCGGTGAACCTACACATCGCCGGAATGGGTTCGGATGCCGGTTCGAGTCCTACGCCTGTGCTGTGCTCGGCGCGCCCTGATCGTCGGCAGAGTTGGCGAGCGCGAGAACCACCGGTCTCGTCTGACCAGGCCAGGTTCCGATGAGATTCGGTGTCGAGGCGGTCGAACGCGTGAGATCGACAACCCGAACAACGTCGATCACGAGGCCTTCCGAGCGTATCCGCGCGATGGCATCGGTCGGAGCCGCAACCGTGGAACCGCCCGGGGTGAGGGAGCCGACTGCGGGCAGGTCGCCGTGGCCACTTCCCTGCACACGAGTGGTCACTGTCAGCTTCTCGGGCGAGACCGGATAGTCGTAGTCGAGGTCTGCTTGACGTCCTCCGCTGAGGATCGTCCGCGCAAGCTCTCGGATGTAGACAGCGTCGGCCAACCCGTCGTACGCCCATCTCCTACCCAGAACCGAGTGCTCCATCTCGCAGATCAACGACGCTTCGGCGCTCGCCAGCGGCGCACCGCGGTAGGTCACGGGTATCTGTAGGACTCCCGCTGACGAGGAAACGAGAAACGTCTCGATTCCCACCTCGTCGTCGGAGTCGTCGAAGCGGTAGGCGCCCAGTATGGTCAGCTCGCCGGCATCGATGGTCGAGGATTGTTCCGGTATCCAGGATTGTTCCGGTACCCAGGATTGTCGCGGTACCCAGGCTCGGAGCATGTCCAGCTTGCTCGGCGACAACTCGGCATCGTGGATGAGGGCCATGCGTCGAACGCTACCGAGGGCTCCGGTCAGGGCGGTAGTCCTGGGGTGTGCGGATCGGGTGCATCGTTGCCGTTCACGGACGATCGTTCCATTTGCGATCGATCTGTAACGAATCGCGCAGTTCGGCTGATTAATCCGTCAACTCCGGTGTGCGGTGCCGCAGACCCCCGACTCGGCGCCGCCCCCGGAGTCCCATCGGACGGCAGCGGGAAGAAGACGGCAGTGGGAAGGAACTCGATGCGCGAAGACACCACCGACAGGTTTCCGCACGGAGAAGGTCCAGGCGACGACGTACTGACAGAGTTCGGTGTCGATCGTCAAGGCTTCGTCGCGCGCCTTCGAGAAATTCTCCTCCAGGGCCCACTGCCGGAAGGACTGGACGACGCGGACGTTGCGCATGTGCTCGCGGTCTGCTCCTGAAATCAGCCGAGACCGTAGGTGACGATCGAGTTTCCCGCACTTGTCGTGCGCGAAGACCGAAGGGTCAGTCTCGTCAGCGGATCTCCCTGCTCGAACATTCGTCGGCCCTTTCCGACGACCACGGGATGCGTCATGAGCGTCAGCGAATCGATGAGGCCGGCGAAGAACAGGCTTCGCACAACAGTGATGCCCGCGCACACCGCGATCTCTCCACCGTCGGATTGCTTCAGCTCGGATACGAACTCGTGGACATCGGTCTCGATCAGCGTCGAGTTCTGCCACTCGAGATCGCCCGTCAACGTCGTCGACGCGACGTATTTGGGCACCGGATTGATGAATCCCGCGAAACCATCGTCCGCTGTCGGCCAGTAGTCGGACCATTCTCGATAGCCGACTCGCCCCAGGATCACGGTGTCCACGCGCGACATCATGGCCCCGAGCTCCTCGCCCATCTCGGCGTCGAAACTGTCGAACTGCCACTCGTTGGGTGCTTCGACCACACCGTCGACCGAGTGGAACAGTCCTGCTGTCACCGTGCGCATGATGTCTCCTTCTGAAATCGGGTTGTGCCGACTTCGACCCGTCGGGTTCGAAAAACTCATCGCAGGCTTACCGTTGACTTCTGAAGTTCACTGACTTCTGAAGTTCACGCGTCAGCAGGGAGAAGGGTGCAACCGTGTCGGAAACCGGCAACACAGCAATCGAAGCAGGAAACCTACGTCCTTCGCTGCTGATCGACGGACAGTGGTCGGGTGCCTCGGACGGCGGAACTCGCGACATCGTCGATCCGGCCAACGGCAGTGTGGTCGTCGTGGTCGACGAGGCAACCCCGGACGACGCACGGCGTGCGGTCACCGCTGCGAGAAAGACGTTCGACGACGGTGCGTGGTCGGCCACCCCGGTTGCCGAACGTACCGCGCTGCTCTCGGCCATCGCCGATCTACTGCAGCGCGACAAGGAGCAACTCGCTCGGATCGAAACTCTGGACACTGGAAAGACCCTGGCGGAGAGTCGAATCGACATCGACGACGTTACGTCGGTGTTCCGCTACTACGCGGAACTTGCCGCGGTACACGGTGATCGCTTGGTCGACGTGGGTCGTCCCGAGGTGATCAGCCGTGTGGTTCACGAGCCGATCGGCGTGTGCGTGATGATCGCACCCTGGAATTACCCACTGCTACAGATCTCGTGGAAGATAGCGCCCGCGTTGGCCGCCGGCTGCACCATGGTTCTCAAGCCGAGCGAGGTCACTCCGCTCAGCACCATCGCGTTCGTCAAGCTGGCCGAGGAGGCGGGAGTACCGAGCGGGGTCATCAACATTCTCCAGGGCAGCGGGGCGATCCTTGGCGAGGCATTGACAGCCAATCCCGATGTCGACTTCATCTCCTTCACCGGCGGGCTTGCTACCGGACGCGCGATTCTCGCTTCCGCGGCGAGCAACGTCACCAAGGTCGCGGTCGAACTGGGAGGCAAGAATCCGCACATCGTCTTCGCCGATGCGGTGACGGACGAGGAATCGTTCGACAATTCCGTCGATCACGTGCTCACCGGAGTGTTCCTCCACTCGGGTCAGGTGTGCTCGGCCGGCACGAGGTTGATCGTCGAGGAGTCGATAGCCGATCGGTTCGTCGAAGCTCTCGCCGTCCGGGCTCGTGGTATCCGAATGGGGTCGGGCCTCGAGGAGGCCAGTGAGACCGGACCACTGGTGTCCGAGGCTCAGCGGACGAAGATCGAGGGTTTCGTCGCTCTGGGTGTCGAGGAAGGTGCCGAGCTCGTCATCGGCGGTGCTCGCCCGGACGATCCGGCACTCGCCGAGGGCAGTTTCTTCTTGCCCACGATCTTCGACAAATGCGATCGGACGATGAAAATCGTGCAGGAGGAGACATTCGGCCCCATACTCACTGTTGAGCGATTCTCTACCGAGGAGGAGGCGCTACAACTCGGCAACGACACGAACTACGGTCTCGCTGCAGGTGTCCGGACGTCGGACAGTGCGCGAGGCGAGCGAATGGTGCGCGGTCTTCGGCATGGGACGGTGTGGCTCAACGATTTCGGAATCTACACGGCAGCCGCCGAATGGGGCGGCTTCAAGCGCTCGGGTAACGGACGAGAACTCGGTCCGTCCGGTTTGTCCGAGTATCAAGAGGCGAAACATATTTGGCACAACACCTCGCCAACGGCGGCGGGGTGGTTCGAAACCCGATAGTCACCCTTGGTTCTGCCATAGAGAGGCAGTGCGAAAAAATGACCCTCAATTCCGACAGCGGTATGGACGATTTCGGTTACAAGGAATCGCTCGATCGAAGCCTGGGTAAATTCGCGAGTTTTGCGGCAGGCGTCAGCTACATCTCGATTCTGACCGGAACGTTCCAGCTGTTCTATTTCGGTTTCGGAACTGCCGGGCCCGCGTATCTGTGGTCATGGCCGATGGTGTTCGTCGGTCAACTCTGTGTCGCACTGTGTTTCATGGAGCTGGCGGCCAAATATCCTGTCGCGGGATCGGTGTACAACTGGTCCAAGCTCCTCGGCCGACGCATCGTCGGCTGGTCGGCGGGCTGGCTGATGCTCACTGCATCGATCGTGACGCTCTCGGCTGTCGTTTTGGCTCTGCAACTCAATCTACCCAGGATCTGGACCGGCTTCCAGATCATCGGTGACGGCAGCGGCGACAACGATTTCGCGACGAACGCAGTCCTGCTCGGCGCGATCATGATCGCCATCACGACGACGATCAATGCACTCGGCGTCAAACTGATGGCGATGATCAACAGTGCCGGAGTGTTCATCGAGCTGATCGCCGCCGTGTTGATCGCGATCATACTGGCTGCCAACATTACTCGCGGTCCCGAAGTCTTCTTCTCCACCAACGGGTACGGCGCAGGCGAGAGTGGGGGATTCCTCGGAGCCTTCCTGGTCGCGTCCCTGGCATCGGGATACGTCATGTACGGGTTCGATACCGCGTCGTCGCTCGGCGAGGAGACCGTGGAACCGAGACGTACTGCTCCCAAAGCGATCCTGCGGGCGATTCTGGCGTCCTTCGTCATCGGCGGAGCCATTCTGGTGTTCGCCGTGATGGCTGCTCCGAATCTCGACGATCCGTCCCTCGGTTCGCCGGATGGCAGCCTGCAGTCCATCGTCGAATCCGTGATGTGGGGTCCGCTCGGCACAATTTTCCTGATCTGCATCGTGATCGCTGTGATCGTCTGCTCGCTCGCGGTCCACACTGCCGCAATCAGACTGACGTTCGCGATGGCGCGCGACAACGCGCTGCCGTTCGGCGAAAGCCTCGCGAAGGTGAACCCGAAGACCCAGACGCCCGTGGTGCCCGCCATCACGATCGGTGTTCTGGCGATTCTCATTCTGGTCGTCAACGTGGGGCAACCACAGATCTTCACGGTGCTGACCTCGATCGCCATCATCATGATCTATCTCGCCTACCTGATGGTCACCGGGCCGCTTCTGGCAAAGAGGTTCAAAGGTGAGTGGCCACCGAAGGATCTGAAGGCGGGCGGCTACTTCACGATGGGCAAGTGGGGAATGCTCGTGAACATCGTCGCCGTCGTCTGGGGCGCGGGAATGGCGCTCAATCTCGCATGGCCACGGGTCGCCGTCTATGGAAGCCCCTGGTACAACACGTGGGGCGCATTCGTCTACATCGGCGCAATCCTGTTGCTGGGTCTGGCCTGGTACGGCGCCAAGGGCCGCCACCACATCGGTACGTTGAAGTCTCATGCATCCACCGGTGACGAGAGGAGTCAAGCGTGACCGAGACGGTCTTCGATTACGTCATAGCAGGCGGCGGAACGGCGGGGTGTGTACTCGCGGCACGATTGAGCGAGGATCCCGATGTGACGGTGTGCCTCGTCGAGGCAGGCCCCACCGATGTCGGCGACGACAACATTCTCGAACTCTCCGAGTGGATGCATCTGCTCGACTCCGGATACGACTGGGATTATCCCGTCGAGCCGCAGGAGCGTGGGAACAGTTTCATGCGCCACGCGCGGGCGAAGGTGCTCGGTGGATGCTCCTCGCACAACTCCTGCATTGCATTTCATCCGCCGGCCGAGACCCTGGACGACTGGGAAGCTGCGGGGGCGAGCGGGTGGGGATCGAAGGACATTCTTCCTCTCGTCGCCCGCGTCGAGAACAACGACACCGGTCGCGGGCACGATGGCCCGGTGCGCATCCGGGACGTTCCGCCGGAGGATCCCTGCGGCGGCGCGGTGTTGGAATCGGCCGCACGAGTGGGATTGCCGACCGTGCAGTTCAACCGCGGAGGAACGGTCCTCAACGGCGCCGGATGGTTTCAGATCAACGCCGGGGAAGACGGCAAACGCATGTCCACCTCGCATGCGTACCTGCATCCGATCCTGGATTCGCGAAAGAACCTGGAAGTACGGACCGACTGCTGGATCAGCGAGATCCTGATCGACGAGACCGTCACGGCGACAGGTGTTCGCTATCAGCGCCCCGACCTCACCGGCTACGACACGGTCAGCGCTCGCCGTGAGGTCATCGTCACCGCCGGTGCGATCGATACCCCCAAACTATTGATGCTGTCCGGGATCGGACCGGCAGAACAGTTGCGCAGCATGGGGATCGAGGTGCGCGTCGATTCGCCGGGAGTCGGGGAGAATCTCGACGATCACGTCGAGGGTCTCGTGTTCTGGGAAGCGTCGCGGCCGATGGTCACGACTTCCTCGCAATGGTGGGAAATCGGGGTGTTCGCCACGACCTCACCGGACTTGAACTACCCGGATCTGATGATGCACTACGGCAGCGTTCCGTTCGACATGAACACACTGCGGTGGGGGTACCCGACCACCGACAACGGATTCTGTCTGACGCCCAACGTCACGCAGGGGCGGTCGAGGGGAACTGTCCGGTTGCGCAGTCGAGACTTCCGCGATCGCGCCAAGGTCGATCCCCGATACTTCACCGATCCCGAGGGACATGACGACGCCGTGATGCTCGCCGGGCTGAAGCTCGCACGGAAGATCGCGGCGCAGGATCCGCTGGCGTCGTGGATCGAACGGGAGCTCGCACCAGGTCCGGGCGCCGTCACCGACGACGATCTCCTCGACTACGTGCACAAGACCCACAACACGGTCTACCACCCCGCAGGTACCGCGCGGATGGGAGCGGTCGACGACGCCCTGGCCGTGTTGGATCCCGAATTGAGAGTGAAGGGTGTCCGCAATCTACGCGTCGTGGATGCCTCGGCGATGCCCAAACTTCCATCGGTCAATCCCAACATCACCGTCATGACGATGGCCGAAAAGTGTGCAGATCTGGTTCGTGGACGACACCGCTGAATTCCTGAGTCGGTACCCGCCCTTTCGGGCGGCAACTCCCGGAGAGCTGACCGAACTCGCCGACCATGCGCACTCCGTCGACTATCCGGCGGGTGCAAAAATCCTCGACGTCGACATGCGCGACGTGGACGAGGTGTGGGTTGTTCGAACCGGTCGAGTGGTGGTGATGCAGCCCGATGATGCCTCTCCTACGGCGATTCCCATCGATGTGATCGAGACGGGCGGGGTGTTCGGGTTTTCGGCCATGCTCTCGGGCACCGCCTTCGGATTCGTAGCGCGCGCGAGTGAGCCGAGCGTCGTACTGAAAGTTCCGGGCGCACTGATGCGGCCGTTGTTCGCCAGACCTGCTGGACTGGCCTTTCTCGCCGATGCCGTGGCATCGGCGACGGCGCAACTCGGTGGCCCGACCGATCGAACGACGAGAAAGACCGTCGGAGAGTTGATTTCGCGGCCTGCGGTCGTGGTCGCCGCCGACACGTCGGTTCGCGACGCGGTACGGGACATGACCGATCACGGATCCTCGTGCGTGATCGTTCCACTCCGCGGCGGCACCTTCGGAATCTTCACCGATCGCGATCTCCGTATCCGAGTGGTGGCAGCGGGAATCGGCGTCGATACGCCGATCTCGGCCGTGATGTCCGCTCCGGCGGAGACCGTCACTCCGGATCGGCTCGCCGCAACCGTTCTGGTGGACATGCTCGAACAAGGTCTACGGCACATACCGGTCGTGAACACACATGGCGAAGTGCTCGGCGTGCTCGAGGACGCCGAGTTGCATGCCGCCTCCACGCGACGGAGCTTCGTCCTGCGCCGGTCGGTAGCGCTGGCGAGCACTACCGTCGAACTGATCGAGGCTGCCCGGCGCATCCCGCAACTGGCCGTCGACCTGTTCCGCGGTGGTACCGAGGCTCTCGCCGTCAGCGCAATCCTGTCGGTGGTCATCGACAGCGTCGTGAGGCGTGCGTTGGAGTTGGAATTCTCGGCCGATCCCGAGGTTCCCCGTAGCGAGGTTGCCTGGCTGACACTCGGTAGCGTTGCGCGCCGCGAAGCCATGCCGTCCTCGGACGTCGACAGCGCGCTGACGTGGTCGGACAGGTTGCCGGATCCGGCGGACGGCGATCGAACGAGGGATACGGCGTTGATGGACTTGGCCTCGCGAGTTCACCGGACTCTCGATGCGTGCGGGCTTCCCGCCGACTCGAACGGTGCGGTCGCAAGCTCACCCCGATTCGCGCGGTCGGCGGAGCAATGGCGATCGGCGGCGAGGCACTGGCTGAGCAACCCGTTCGGTGACCGAAGCGACCCGTCGAGCGACTCCGGGCTGATCATGTCCTCGTTGCTGGTCGACGGCCGGGTGGTGTGGGGCAATCGTGAACTGCACACGGTGCCACAGGTGTACCGAACCATGGCTCTCGATCATCCGGACGCCCTCCGCCTGCAGCTTCGCGACGCCTTGGCTGCGCGCGCGCGGCTGCGGTCGATGCGCGATGTATTGGCGCGGCGCGGTGGCACCTTCGATCTGAAATCGCATGCGATCACTCCGATCGTGAACCTCGCGCGATGGGGTGGACTCTCGGTAGGACTCGCATCGGCGTCGACCCCGGCGCGGCTCGCTGCAGCGTCGGGAAACGGGTTGGTGACCGATCGAGACGTGGAAATTCTGACCGAGGTCTTCGATCTGTTGCAGCGGCTGCGACTCGGACACCAGATCGAACAGGTCGAGGCAGGTGAGGTGCCGGGGGACGTGGTGGTGATGGCGGAACTGTCCGCGCTCGAACGCAGCCTGCTCGGCGACGGGGTCCGCGAGATTGCGGCGGTTCAGCGACGCGTCGGCTTCCTGGCGAGCAATGTCGGCGTGCGTCTGTGAGCCCGGGATAGCAGACTGGTGCAGTGACCGACGCCGCTGACACGACCACACCATCGCCGACGACCGAACATTCGCGGCTCGCCGAATCGCCTGGAGTCAGCGGTCCCTGGCGACAATGGGGTCCGTACCTCGCAGGCAGGCAGTGGGGGACGGTGCGGGAGGACTACTCCGCCGACGGTGACGCCTGGCAGTCCTTCCCGTTCGATCAGGCGCATGCCCGGGCGTATCGATGGGGTGAGGACGGTCTCGGCGGCATCAGTGATCGCTTCGGGTTCCTGAACTTCGCGTTCTCGCTGTGGAACCGAAAGGATCCGATCCTCAAGGAGCGACTCTTCGGACTTACCAACGGGGAAGGCAACCACGGGGAAGACGCCAAGGAATACTGGTGGGTCGTCGACGGCACCCCGACTCACAGCTGGATGCAGTGGCTGTACCGCTATCCGCAGGCCGAATACCCCTACCGGCAGCTCCGCGAAGAGAATGCCAAGCGTGGACGTGACGAGCGGGAATTCGAACTCTCCGACACCGGAATTCTCGACGAGAACAGGTTCTTCGACGTCCAGGTGACATATGCGAAAGCGTCGCCCGACGACATCTGCATCGTCATCTCGATCACCAACCACGGGCCTGAAGCCGCGTCGGTGGATCTCCTTCCGCATCTGTGGTTGCGCAATACGTGGGCGTGGGGACGCGACGAACGTGCGGGCCTGCTCAGTGAAGTCGTTCCGCCCGAACTGCACTCGGGCGGTATGAAGGCCGTCGAGGCCGAGCACGGATTCCTGGGCAAGTACTACCTCAGCGCCGAGGGCAGGCCCGAAGTCCTGTTCTGCGACAACGAGACGAACGCTGCCGAGCTGTGGGGCCAGGAGAATCGGACCGCGTACAGCAAGGACGGGATCGGTCACCGGGTGATCAGCGGTGACGAGACCGCCGTCAACCCGAACAAGACCGGTACCAAGGCCGCATTCTGGTTCGGTTTCGACGACATCGCGCCGGGCGCCACCGTCGAGGTCAAACTGCGTCTGTCCACCAACGAACCGGACGAGCAGACCTTCGGACGTGGTTACGATGCGATCCTCGCCGACCGCCGGGCCGAAGCCGACGAGTTCTACGGCGCCGTCATCGGTGCCGACCTCGACGCCAGCGACCGCCACATCGCTCGCCGCGCATATGCCGGGCTGCTGTGGACGAAACAGCTCTACCGATACGACGTCGAACAGTGGCTCGAAGGGGACAAGGTGGGGGAACCCGCCCCGGATTCGAGGCGCGGGCCGGGTGGTCGGAACACCCACTGGCAACACCTCTCGCTTGCCGACGTCATTTCCATGCCCGACGAGTGGGAGTATCCCTGGTTCGCGGCGTGGGACTTGGCATTTCATACCATTCCGCTCGCACACGTCGACCCGGACTTCGCGAAGGAACAGTTGGTGTTGATGTGCCGGGAATGGTCGATGCACCCCAATGGTCAACTGCCGGCGTACGAATGGGAATTCGGCGACGTCAACCCGCCGGTTCATGCGTGGGCGGCATGGCACGTCTATCGCATCGACGGTTACCGCGACCGAGAATTTCTCGTCCGTGTGTTCACGAAGCTGTTGCTGAACTTCGCGTGGTGGGTCAACCGGAAGGACTCGGAGGGTTCCAACATCTTCGAGGGTGGCTTCCTCGGTATGGACAACATCGGTCTGTTCAATCGGTCGGCGCCGCTGCCGCCCGGTTTTCGGCTGGAGCAGTCCGATGCGACCAGCTGGATGGCGTTCTACTGCCAGCAGATGTTCAAGATCTCGCTCGAGCTCGCTCGGCACGATCGAGCATGGGACGACGTGGCCACGAAGTTCTTCGCGCACTTTCTCTCCATCGCACGAGCCGTCAAGTCCTTCGGCTCGCAGCATATTTCGCTGTGGCACGAGGAGGACGGATTCTTCTACGACGTTCTGGTGCCGCCGCAGGGTGAGGCGGTACCCCTGCGAGTGCGCTCGATGGTGGGACTGCTGCCGATTCTCGGCGCCACCGAGATTCCCTCGTGGGTGGAGGAGGAGTGCCCCGATCTGACAGCCAGGTTGCGGTGGATTCAACGCCGGCGGCCCGAGATGGTCTCGCCCTTGCTGGCTCGCAAGGACGGCGACGAAGTCCGGATACTACTGTCGCTCGTCGAACCCGAACGGCTCAAACGAGTACTTGCGCGGATGTTCGACTCCGAGGAGTTTCTGTCACAGTTCGGTATTCGATCGTTGTCGGCGTCGTATCGCGACGGTGTCACCTACGAGATCGATGGTCGAAGCCTCTCGATCGAGTACGAACCGGGCGAATCGCGTACCGGAATGTTCGGCGGCAACTCGAACTGGCGAGGCCCCATCTGGTTCCCGGTGAACGTTCTCCTCGCCGACAAGCTGCGTGCCTACGGCCGACACTACGGCGATTCGTTCACCATCGAAATTCCGACGGGTTCCGGCAACCACTGCACGCTGACCGATGCCGCCGACCTCATCGACAACGGTCTGGCAGCGTTGTTCCGCCCGGTCGACGGCAAGCGGCCAGCCGACGGACAGCGAATCGAATCCAGCGACGATCCGCTGTGGAGCGTCCATCCGACGTTCAACGAATATTTCGACGGGGACACCGGTGAAGGTCTCGGTGCGTCTCATCAGACCGGGTGGACAGGTTTGGTGGCGCACCTGCTGCGTCCTCGTCTTCCGCTGTGACGGCGGGCGGGCAGTGGCCACGCAGTGGTGCTTGTTTCGGCTATTAGAGTGAGGTCATGAAGATTCGCGGCGCAGTACTCGAGGAAATCGGACGATCCAGGCCATTCGCGGAATCTCGACCGATCTCGATATCGGAACTCGAACTCGCACCTCCGGGCGAGGGTGAGCTTCTGGTCCGTATCGAGGCTGCAGGACTGTGCCATTCGGATCTGTCGGTCGTGGACGGCAACCGCGTCAGGCCGGTGCCGATGCTGCTGGGCCACGAGGCTGCGGGGCGCGTCGAGGCGGTCGGCTCCGGCGTCGACGACCTTGCTCTCGGCACCCGCGTCGTGATGACATTTCTGCCGCGGTGCGGCGAATGTGCGGGGTGTCTGACGGATGGCCAGATGCCGTGCATACCGGGCAGCGCAGCGAACAACATCGGAACTCTCCTGGGTGGCGGCGAACGACTCACCCGAGAGGGGCTCGCTGTCAAGCACCATCTCGGTGTATCCGGATTCGCGACCCACGCCGTGGTGAGCCGCAAGTCGGTGGTGCCGGTCGAGGACGACATCCCGGCCGATGTCGCTGCTGTCCTCGGGTGCGCAGTACTCACCGGCGGGGGAGCCGTACTCAACGCAGGCCGGCCCCGCGAGGGCCAGTCGATCATGGTCGTCGGTCTCGGAGGCGTCGGTATGGCTGCGGTGCTGACCGCTGTATCGGTCGGAGCCGGGGAGGTCATCGGCGTCGACGCCGTACCGGACAAACTTGCCACTGCGCGGGAACTCGGTGCGACACAGACATATTCGCCGGCCGAGCGGGAAGAAAAGGGAATCAAGGCCGACATCGTCATCGAGGCAGCAGGCAACGCTCGCGCTTTCGAAGCAGCGGTCGCCGCGACGGCACCCGGAGGCAAGACCATCACCGTCGGGCTTCCGGCACCGGATGCTCGGTCGTCCATCTCACCGCTCGGTCTGGTCGCCGAAGCGCGCACGATCATCGGCAGCTACCTCGGCTCGGCGGTTCCCTCTCGCGACATTCCGAAATATGCCCAGATGTGGAGGGAAGGTCGGTTGCCCGTGGAGAAGCTGATCAGCTCACGCATCGGTCTTGACGACATCAACCTCGGCATGGACGAACTGGCTGCCGGCAATGCCATCCGGCAGGTCATCACATTCGATCGGTAACGAACTAGCCGGCCGTCGCAACCCATCGTCCGTTGCGGCGGCTGATGTCGATCGGATGATCGAAGCAGTCACTGATGTTCCGGGTCGTGATGACTTCGTCGACGTGGCCCCTGGCGGTGATCCGACCTTCACGTATCAGTACGGCGTGCGTCGTGGAGGTCGGTATTTCCTCGAGGTGATGGGTGACGAGAATACTGGCGAGTGACTCGTGATCGGCTCGGAGACTGTCCAGCGCCGACAGAAGTTGTTCGCGGGCAGCAAGATCGAGGCCGGTGGCGGGCTCGTCGAGTAACAGAAGCGACGGATTCGGTAGTTGGGCCCGAGCGATGAGTGCGCGTCCACGTTCGCCTTGGGACAACGTGTACCAGGGTGAATCGGTCCGATGTTCGACGCCGAGCGACGAAATCAACGCGCGTGCGCGATCCATCTCCTCCTCGGTCGCGGACCATCGAGGGATCAGGTCGGGCGTATTGGTGAGTCCGGTCAGCACGGTCTGGAACAGCGTCAGAGACGGCTCGACCCGAAGGCGTGGGTCAACGTGGCCGATGTGTGTACGTAGTTCACGCATATCGACGCGGCCGAGTCGATGGCCGAGCACGTGGACGCTCCCGTGCGTGGGATGAACGAAGGCGCCGAGCAAGCTGAGAAGAGTGCTCTTTCCGGCTCCGTTCGCCCCGAGGAGGACCCAGTGTTCTCCCTGCTCGACGCGTACCGATGCATCCCGCAGCAGGTATCGACCGTTGCGCACGAGATCTACGTTGTCGGCGCGCAGAACGCTCGCGGTGTCGTTGTTCACCGATCGACCGTATCGGGCTACTCGTTCCGCGGTGTCCGCCGGGTTCGATCGGAAAACGGCCACCGGTGTCGCGTGCCTTCCGGCCGCACCAGTTCCCCGGTGGCATAGAGGTGCTCCCGAAATAATCGGGCGTCGTCCGAAGTCGTGGTCTTCGGACGTGTGTGTGCCCAGCCGGTGAACAATGCGAAAAAACGTCGGTCCAGGAGGGATGCTTCCACCGGAAGGCATTGTGCTGCAGCATGTGCACGCTTGAGCAGAAGCGCTGATGCGGCGGCGCACACACTCACGCTGTCGAAACCGTCGGGCATCTCGCCGCCGGCGACGAGTGCACGCACAAGTTCTTCCTGTCGTCGTCCGAGGTCGGTCACCACTGCGCCCATTCCGTCTCGGGGGTGATCGAAGCGACGCCTGCCGCCACCGCGATCGCGTCGAGTTCGGCGAACAGCTCCGGCGCAGGAGGGAAGTGCCCGTCGCGCTCGAGCATCACCGCGGGTGTGCAGCCCGAATCGGTCATCGCGCGCAGCAGATCCAGAACCTCGGCAGGTATCGGATCGGTGTGGGTGTCGTGGTACATACCGCCGCGGATACGTCCACCGGCGATGTGGCAGTACGCGATGCGATCCAGCGGCAGTCGTTGCAGCTCGGTCCAGGGATCTCGCTGTCGATTGAGTGCGTTCGCGTACACATTCGCCACGTCGAGAACGAGGGTGACGTCGGTCCGCTCGATCAACTCTGCCAGAAACTCTCCCTCGGTCAGTTCGTCGTCGGGCCAGTCGAAGAGGGCCGCGATGTTTTCCACCGCCAGGGGGACCGGAACGCAGGCCGTTGTGATGGCAATGTTTCTTGCCAACGCATCCAGTGCCTCGTACGTACGAGGGACCGGCAGCAGGTGGCCCGCCTCCATGCCGCCTGCTCGGACGAAAGCGATGTGCTCGCTGACCAGCGGGGCATCGAGCAGCGTCGCAACCCGCGCCAGAGCGGCTACCCTGCTCTCGTCCACTGCCTCGGCTCCGCCGAGCGAGAGGGAGATGCCGTGGGGGACAATCGGTACCGCGAGCTCGGTCAGGAGGGCGGGCGCCGCGGAACCGATGGATTCGGCGATGACCTCACAGAACGACAGGCCCGTCAACCGCGCGACGACGCCGGCGATCTCCGGGCGCCACCCGATTCCGAGCCCATGGAGGGCGCTCATCCGCCGCACCCACCGCCACCACCACCGCAGCTGCTGGAACTCCCGCTGTCGGAACCGCTGCTGCCGCTGTCGAACCCGCCGCCGCTGCTGCTGTCGAACGAGGTGAAGACGCTACCGGTAGTGTTCATTGCTCCCGCCATCTGAGGGTCGAGCCACAGTAGCGCTGCGCCGCCGAACAGTGCGGCCGACATACCTGCATTGTTGGGGCCGTACGTGGTGAATGCGGGACGCATCCGAGGTGCGAGATGGGCGTGCTCGGAACTCAACCGTCGCAGCTCGGCGGTTCCTTGTGGAGTGCGCCGAGGAACTCGTCGAACGAACGGTACGGCCAGCAGCAGTACGACGACCACGAGCACGAGGTAGAGGACCGGTTTGCCGCCTGCGAGTCCGGCCGCGATCCTGACGATCCCGACGGCGGCGACGGTGAGAACACAGGCGCAGCGGATGGAGGCACTCCGGCGGGCTCGGTCGCCGGTGAGCAAGTCCATCTCGATCAGCGGGGTACGTAGTTGACCGAACGTCGGTGCCAGGGACGTGATGAGCCGTGCCTTGTCCGGTCGCCTGGTTCCCGATCCGAGGCGCTCCAGGACGACCCGGGTGAACCAGTCGATACGCGGCTTCTCCTCGGCCGTGAGAGAGCGCACCCTGACTCCTCCCGGTCCCAGCACACCGGCAGTCCGCAGAATGGTCAGTGACGCGATCACCGATTGATAATCACTGGTCAGCGAACCGACCTCGGGAGCTGTCAGTGGTCGGATGCCGGTGGCGTGTCGGCCCTCCGAACGGGTCCAGATCGTCAGGGCGAGCGGCACTGCAATCGATGCCGCTGCGGCCAGGATGTACCACAGGAGGAAGGTGGGACCGGCAATTCCCCACGTAGCACCGGACGAGTTGTTCTTCATTGCAGGTACCTCCCCAACGGTGTTGTCCGACAACTGATGTCAGTATCGGGTCGAAGAGCCGAAAAGCGAGATCGAGACCGTGATCTTCACCGATCCGTTACCGAGGTACTGGGGATTCGTCGAAGTCAGTAGGATTCGAGCTGTGTCGCCAGAGCCGCAGAACCAGAGTGGAGCAGTCGTGAGTCCAGTAGAGCCCATCCGAGTCGGAGTGCTCGGAGCCCGCGGCAAGGTGGGGCAAGCAATCGTTGCGGCCGTCGACGCGGCCGAAGGTCTCGAACTCGTGGCGTCGGTCGACCAGGGCGATCCGCTGTCCACCTTCGTCGATGCCTCCGCGCAGGTCGTCGTCGACTTCACGCACCCCGACGTCGTCATGAACAACCTGCAGTTCCTCGTCGAGCACGGCATTCACGCTGTTGTCGGCACCACGGGCTTCGACGACGAGCGCCTCACGACCGTTCGATCGTGGTTGGAATCCTCGCCCTCGACCGGTGTGCTGATCGCGCCGAACTTTGCGATCGGTGCGGTTCTGACCATGCGATTCGCCGAGCAAGCCGCACGATTCTTCGAGTCGGTCGAGGTCATCGAACTTCATCACCCGAACAAGGCCGACGCTCCTTCTGGCACTGCATACCGCACAGCCGAACTCATCGCCAAAGCGCGAGCCGACGCAGGTGTGGCCAAGAGCCCGGATGCCACCACCGTCGAATTCGACGGTGCTCGGGGCGCCGACGTCGACGGTGTCCGTGTGCATTCCATTCGCCTCGCCGGACTCGTCGCCCACCAGGAAGTAATTCTCGGCACTCTGGGCGAGACCCTGACCATCCGTCACGATTCTCTCGACCGAACGTCGTTCGCGCCCGGGGTACTTCTCGGGGTCCGCGAGATCGGGGCACGTCCCGGCCTGACCGTCGGTCTCGATTCGTTCCTCGATCTGTGATCGCCATGAACAAGGTAACCAAAGTAACGCTGATCATCGGCGTGATGGTGCTGGTGCTCGGGTTCTACATGTACTTGCTCGGCAGCCGGGGTGTGTCGCTGATCAGGACCGGCGGCCCGGTGAACATCGGTCTGGGGATCGGCGTCATCCTTCTGCCGATCATCGGCATCTGGATCGTATGGGCGACGTTGAAAGCCGGCTTCGATCACCAGAGGCTTGCGCGCAGAATTCACGACGAAGACCTGGAGCTGGATGTGTCGGAGCTGCCGAAGATGCCGTCCGGACGCATCTCCCGCGAAGCAGCGGACGAAATGTTCGAGCAGATCAAGGGTGAATGGGAGAAGGACCCCGACAATTGGCGCAGTTCCTACCGATTGGCACGTGCGTACGACTACGCAGGTGACCGGGGGCGAGCGCGCGAAACGATGAAGCGGGCAGTCGCACTCGAGCGCGACGAGCCTTCCTCCTGACATGCCCACCCTGCTCGTCGTGCATCACACGCCGTCCCCTTCGATGCGGGAACTTCTCGAGTCCGTTCTCGCAGGCGCGGCGGATCCCGACATCGAGGGAGTGACGGTGCGCAGCGTTCCGGCTCTCGGCGCGAGCGTGTCGGACGTCCTCGGCGCCGACGGCTATCTGTTCGGAACATCCGCGAACTTCGGCTATATGAGCGGCGCTCTGAAGCACTTCTTCGACACCACCTACTACCCATGCCTGGACGCAGTCGCCGGCCGACCGTTCGGAACGTGGGTCCACGGAAACAACGACACCACCGGTGCCGTGTCGGCGGTGAAGAAGATCGCTACCGGGTGGGGGCTTGAACAGGTTTCGGGAGCAGTGGAACTGACATCGGTTGATCGTGCAGGACGCGATGCGTGCTACGAGCTCGGTGGCACACTCGCCGCGACGCTGATGAGCTGAGAGCCCGGCAGCCCTCGGCGCAGTCTGTCGGTGGTCCGTGGAAGGGTTGGCCTCATGCGCGAGATGAGTGCGGCAATGGCGCGGCGTACGGCGCTGGCGGCTCAGGGGTTGGCGTCGCCGCATCCGGCGACGACGCGCGGCGCATCGGCGCGTGCGGTTCATGCTGCGATCGAGCGCACCAAGCTGCTCCAGATCGACTCGGTGTCGGTGTTGGTGCGTGCGCACTATGCGCCGATCTTCAGCCGGATCGGCAAGTACGACCGCGCCGTGCTGGACAAGGCTGCATGGACGGACACCGCACGCACGCCGCGCAGGATGGTCGAGTACTGGGCCCACGAGGCGGCGCTCATTCCGGTCGAGGACTGGCCGCTGATGCGCTGGCGCACCGAACTGTACGAGCACGGTCGGTGGGGCGGCGCCAAGACGATTCTGGAACGTAATCCCACCCTGACCGACGACGTTCTCGACGTGATCGCCGACGGGGGACCGGCGAGCGCGGGCGAGATCGAACGAGCCTTGGAAGTGGAACGGCCGGGACGCAAAGGACCGTGGTGGGACCGTAGTGACGTCAAGGTCGTCTGTGAGCAATTGTTTGCCGCGGGTGTCGTTTCGGTGGCCACACGCACAGGATTCGTCCGCCGTTACGATCTGACCGAGCGGGTGATTCCCGCAGAAATTCTGGCGCAGAGCATTGCCGAGCCGGATGCGGTCCGCGCTCTGGTTTCTCGATCGGCCGTCGCGCTCGGTGTCGCGACCGAGCCGGATCTACGCGACTACTACCGTCTTTCACAGAAGCAGACCAAGCAAGCGATCGCCGATTTGGTGGAAGAAGGATCACTCGAACCCGTCGAGGTTCGGGGTTGGGGATCGGCCGCGTATCTCCACGCCGACGCGCGGATTCCGCGGCGAGCTCACGGCGCCACACTGCTGTGCCCGTTCGACCCGATGATCTTTTTTCGGCCGCGAGTGGAGCGAATCTTCGACTTCCACTACCGAATCGAGATCTATACCCCGCAGCACAAACGCATTCACGGCTACTACGTCTTTCCTTTCCTGCTCGACGGCGAGCTCGTCGCGCGAGTCGATCTCAAGGGCGATCGTGCGCGGTCCGAGCTCCAGGTTCTCGGTGCGTTCGTCGAAGGTGATCGCGACGCATCGGTCATCGCCGCCGCGCTCGGGCCGGTGCTACGCGAGATGGCCGACTGGCTCGAACTCGAGTCGATCGTGATCGGCGAGCGCGGAGATCTGACTCCTGCTCTGGCGTCGTCGACCGATCTGTGGTGAGTTCGGTCAGCGAGAATCGACGACAAGTGACACCATCTTCGATGTGACCTCGCATGTGTCTCAGCTGTCCAACGAACTTCCACCCCAGGTTGTGGTGCTCTTCGGAGCCACCGGTGATCTGGCCCGACGGAAACTTCTGTCCGGGATGATGCACCTCGCGCTGTCCGACCTGGCCCCGCGTATCCGCGTGGTCGGCACCTCGCTCGAAGAGATGAGCAGTGACGAGTTCCGGCAGATGGCTCTCGAAGCGATCGACGAATACTCCACCCGCAAGGTGTCCGAAGAGCAGTGGAGAGAGTTCGCGAGCAAGCTGACGTATGTGTCGCAGAAGGCCGGGCCTGCGGCCCTCGGCGAGGCTGTTGCGTTGGCCGAAGTGGAGCTGGGACCGGGGACCAAACGACTTCACTACCTCAGTGTCCCGCCGAAAGCTGCTTTGGCAGTGGTGGAGATGCTCGGTGCCGCGGATCTGGTCAAGCGGTCCCGGATCATCATGGAGAAACCGTTCGGTACCGATCTGCAGAGTGCGATCGCGTTGAACGCCAAGGTCCACGAGACCTTCGACGAGGAACAGATCTTTCGCATCGATCACTTCCTCGGCAAGGAACCTGCACAGAACATCCTCGCGTTCAGATTCGCGAATGGACTTTTCGAGCCCATCTGGAACCGCAATTTCATCGACCACATCCAGATCGACATCCCGGAGAAGCTGACGCTCGACGGCAGAGCGAATTTTTACGAGTCCACGGGAGCCTTCAAGGACATGGTCGTCACGCACCTGTTCCAGGTACTGGCATTCATGGCGATGGAGCCGCCCACGGCCCTGGAGCCCGGGGCGATCAGCGAGGAAAAGAACAAGGTGTTCCGCTCCATGCTGCCGCTCGATCCGCGAAAGGTGGTGCGCGGCCAGTACTCCGGTTACAAATCGGAGCCGGGTGTCGCACCGGACTCGGACACGGACACCTTCGTCGCTCTGCAATGCGAGATCGACAATTGGCGATGGGCAGGAGTGCCGTTCTACCTGCGAACCGGCAAACGGCTCGCCGAAGGCCAGCGCATCATCTCGATCGCGTTCAGGGAACCACCGAAGAGCATGTTTCCCACCGGTTCGGGGGTCGGCGCTCAGGGCCCCGACCATCTCACCTTCGATCTGGCCGACGCGTCGAAAGTGTCGCTCTCGTTCTACGGCAAGCGGCCCGGTCCTGGTATGAGGCTCGACAAGCTGAGCATGCAGTTCGCGATTCAAGAGACCGAGCGCGTATCCGACGTCCTCGAAGCGTACGAACGGTTGATCCTCGACGCGATGCACGGCGATCACACCTTGTTCACCACCGCGGAGGGGATCGAGCGACTGTGGGAAGTATCGGCACCGTTGCTCGCCGACCCTCCGCCGGTCCGTCAGTACAGCCCAGGGTCATGGGGTCCGAACGCGATTCATCAGTTGATCGCGCCGCACGCGTGGCGTCTGCCGTTCGAGCGTGCCTGGCGCGAGAAGAAGTAGATCAGTACGGGCGTTCCTTGCGCATCTGGTCGCGTAATGCGCCCTGAACTGCTTGCGACAGCCACGAATTGAGTGAAACGCCGTTCGTCGAAGCCGCTTCTTCGGCGCGCTCCTTGACGTGTTCGACCATCCGCAAGGTGACGCGACGCATCTCGCCGGTGACGTCGTCCATCGTCGGGTAGGCGGTCTCCTCCTCGGCGGCGTCGCCAGGCATGGCGGCACGGTTGACGTCGGCCACGGCTTCGGTTCCTGCCAGTCGGACGTGCACGGTGTGGCCGTCGAGCTGTTCGGAGATTTCGTCGGCAAAGTCGGAAAGTGCCTCGAGCAGCATCAACCGGGCCGATGCCTGGGCTGCCGTGCCGAGAGCGTCGGCCGTGGTGCGTGTGTGTTCGTCGCCGAGTGCCGCTGCGGCCAGAAGGTCTGCGCGGAGAGACGCGGTGTATTTGTTCAGTTCCATGACGTCAGTGTGACGCCGAAAGTGGCGTCACGCAAGCAGGGGGTGACGTCCCGATAGAGTGAGACCGTAAGTTCCAGCATCTCCAGCGGAAGGTCGGACGTGTCGAACACGGTGTCACTGAAGGTGCAATTGGTTGCGAAGACCGACTTCACCTCTCCGCAGGACATCGAGTGGGACACCGATGCCGACGGCGGTCAGGCTCTCGTCGAATTCGCCGGACGCGCGTGCTATCAGAGTTGGTCGAAGCCGAATCCACGAACGTCGACGAATGCTTCGTACCTGCGTCATCTTCTCGATGTCGGGCACCTCTCGGTGCTCGAGCACGCGTCCGTGAGTTTCTACATCACCGGAATTTCACGTTCCTGCACACACGAGTTGATCCGGCACCGACACTTCTCCTATTCGCAACTTTCCCAACGGTTCGTGGCCGAGCGTGACGCGAAAGTGATCGTTCCCCCTGCCGTCGAAGGCGACCCCGAACTCGAAGCACTGTTCGAGAAGGCGACCGACGAGAGTCGGGCGGCCTACGTCGAACTTCTCACCGCCCTCGAACACAAGCTCGACGCTGTGACGAACGCCGCACTTCGCGGAAAGCAGGCACGCCAGGCTGCGCGCTCGGTGCTACCCAATGCGACCGAAACGAAGGTCGTCGTCACCGGGAACTACCGGGCATGGCGCCATTTCGTCTCGATGCGGGCATCCGAGCATGCCGACATCGAAATCCGGCGCGTCGCGGTCGAATGCCTGCGTCAACTCGCGGTCGTCGCTCCCGACGTATTCGGAGACTTCGAGATCTCGGCGCTGCCCGACGGCTCCGAAGTGGCCCACAGTCCATTCGTCACCGAGGTCTGACTCGGGGCAGGGCGTCCGTCGTCGCGGTCGACCGTGTCCCACCGGGAGAGCGGCCCCGTTGCACCGGGTAACCTTGCTGACCATGACATACGGTGACGCCGCTCCTCCCGTCCAGCCGCCGTTCGGCACGGTGCTCACCGCCATGGTCACTCCGTTCGCCGCCGACGGAAAGCTGGACATCGACGCGGGAGTGCGTCTGGCGCACCACCTGGTCGAGCAGGGGCACGACGGCTTGGTGCTCGCAGGTACCACGGGCGAGTCGCCCACAACCACCGAGAACGAGAAACTCGAACTGATGCGTGCGGTCATCGCGGCCGTCGGTCACCGGGCACGGATCATCGCCGGGGCGGGCAGCAACGACACCGCGCACAGCGTGGAGCTGGCACGTGACGCGGCGCGCGCGGGAGCGCACGGACTCCTCGTCGTCACGCCGTATTACTCGCGACCACCTCAGGCAGGCGTGTACGCGCACTTCACCGCTGTCGCCGACGCAACCGATCTACCGGTGATGCTCTACGACATCCCGCCGCGCTCGGTCGTGCCGATCGAAACGGAGACGCTGCGTAGGCTGGCCGAGCATCCGCGGATCCTGGCGGTCAAAGACGCGAAAGGTGACCTCAACGCTGGTGCCGAGTTGATCGCGTCGACGGGACTGCAATTCTTCTCGGGGGACGACCCCTTGAACCTCCCGTGGCTGTCGGTCGGCGCTACCGGATTCGTCAGTGTCATCGGCCACCTCGTGCCCGCCCGGCTGCGCGAACTCCACACTGCGTTCATGGTCGGCGACATCGCCAGAGCGCAAGCAATCAACGTAAGCCTCATCCCCGTGATCAGATCGGTGGCGCGCCTCGGCGGCGTCACTGCAGCGAAAGCGGGCCTACGACTCATCGGACTAGACGTCGGTGAACCCAGACTTCCCCAGGTGCCACCGAGCATCGACCAAATCGAATTGCTCGCAGCAGATCTGCGAGCAGCAGGAGTCCTTGTATGAGTAGACCAGCACGATCACGCGGCCGCGCAACCCGAAGCGCAGGCCCTCCAGCAGACAAGCCGGCGCAGGCGTCCAAGCCTGTCGTCCAGAATTCGGCGCGGACGCAGCGCCCCGACACTCGCCGTGAGATCGATCCGACGGCTCGGCTCGGCACGCCGCCCAAGGCGCCGTTCAAGGGCCTGCGGATCGTCGCCCTCGGCGGCATCGGCGAGATCGGTCGCAACATGACCGTGTTCGAGCATCAGGGCAAGCTCCTGATCGTCGACTGCGGCGTGTTGTTCCCCGAAGACCAGCAGCCAGGCGTCGACCTCATCCTTCCCGACTTTCGGCACATCGAGAATCGGATGGCAGATGTCGAGGCAGTGGTCCTCACCCACGGCCACGAGGACCACATCGGTGCGGTCCCGTTCCTGCTCCGTCTTCGGCCCGACGTTCCGGTGATCGGGTCCAAGTTCACGCTTGCTCTCGTTGCCGCCAAGTGCCGTGAGCATCGCTTGCGCCCCAACCTCGTCGAGGTCATCGAGGGACAGAAGACTACGCACGGACCGTTCGAGTGCGAGTACTTCGCCGTCAACCACTCGATCCCCGATGCTCTCGCCATTGCCATCAGAACCGAAGCAGGACTGGCGCTGCACACCGGCGACATCAAGCTCGATCAGCTACCGCTCGACGGGCGCCTGACCGACCTCGCCGGGTTCTCGCGGCTCGGAGACGAAGGTGTCGATCTTTTCCTGGTCGACTCCACCAACGCCGAGGTCCCCGGATTCGTCACCCCCGAACGCGAGATCGGCGGGGTTCTCGACACTGTTATCGGCAAGGCCAAGCAGCGCGTGATCGTCGCGTCGTTCGCCAGCCACGTCCACCGCATCCAGCAGGTCATCGACGTCGCGGAGCGCTACAACCGTCGTATCGCCTTCGTCGGTCGGTCGATGGTCCGAAACATGCAGATCGCTCAGGATCTCGGCTACCTCCGAGTGCCCGAGGGGCTCGAGGTCAACGTCGACACCGCCGCAACGCTGCCCGACGACCGCCTCGTCCTCATCTCCACCGGATCGCAGGGGGAGCCGCTCTCGGCGCTCTCGCGGATGGCACGCGGGGAACACCGTCAGATCAACGTGAAGGCAAACGACCTCGTGGTCCTCGCCTCGTCGCTGATCCCCGGTAACGAGAACTCCGTGTTCGCGGTCGTCAACGGATTGGCCAAGCGCGGCGCGACAGTGGTGACCCAGCAGAACGCGAAGGTCCACGTCTCCGGGCACGCATCGGCGGGCGAACTGCTCTACCTCTACAACGCGGTGCGGCCGACGAACGCCATGCCCGTACACGGGGAGTGGCGTCACCTCCGCGCGAACGCCGCGCTGGCCAAGGCGACCGGCGTTGCCGAGGACCGCGTCGTGCTGGCCGAGGACGGTGTCGTGGTGGACATGGTCGACGGTCTTGCGCGCATCGTCGGGCAGGTGCCCGTCGGTCACGTCTACGTCGATGGTTTGTCGGTCGGTGACGTCGGTGACTCGACTCTCTCGGACCGACTCGTGTTGGGCGAAGGCGGATTCATCGCCATCACGGTCGCCATCGATTCGGCGACCGGCCGTGCCATCACCGCTCCCGAGGTGTCCGGTCGTGGTTTCTCCGACGATCCGGCAGCGCTCAAGGAAGCAGGCCAACTCGTCGAGGCAGAATTGCAGCGTCTCGCATCCGACGGTGTCACCGATACCCATCGGATCGCTCAGGCAGTGCGCCGCGTCGTCGGCCGCTGGGTGGCCGACAAGTATCGGCGCAAGCCGATGATCGTCCCGACCGTCATGGCGGTCGGCGGGCGCTAGAACGGCCCCCGGTAACACGACCTCGTCCCGCCGAGCGCATCACGCGCCGGCGGGACGAGCTGTTTCAGGAGCGCCGGAAACGCCGAGGTGCCGCTACGTTGCGAGCAGGCGCCAGAGTCCGATGAGTCCGATGACGACGATGGTGCCTCGGAGCGCCCAGGGCGACAGCTTTCTGCCGTAGCGCGCACCGACCGACCCGCCGACCAACGAACCGGCGGCGATCAGACCCGCTGCAGCCCAACTGATGTCATCGAATGCGACGATCGTGTACGTCACTGCCGCCACGACGTTGACGATGAGAGACAGCAAGTTCTTGGCAGCGTTCATTCGCTGCATCGAGTCCGACAGCAGCACACCCATGACACCGACGAGCAGGATTCCTTGGGCGGCGGTGAAATACCCGCCGTAGACCCCGACCGCGAACGTGCCGAAGACCAAGAGGGACAACTTGGTTCGGCTGACGTGGTCCACCGCCACACCGGCGGCTTCCGATCGTCGTTTGGCCCATGCCTGGATCCAGGGCTGTGCCACCACGAGAATCAGTGCACCGACGAGCAATACGGGCACCACCGCGATGAAGACCGATGGCGGCAGGTGCAGCAGCAAGAAAGCGCCGAGCAACGCGCCGAAGAAAGAGGCAGGCATCTGCCACTTCAGCAGATCCCACTGTCCTCGGAGTTCTCGGCGGTAACCCCAGGTACCCGACACGCTGCCCGCAACGAGACCGATGGCATTGGACATCGTCGCGATCTGGGGCGCATACCCGAATGCAACCAACGTGGGAAACGTGATCAGTGTCCCGGAGCCGACGACCGCGTTGATCGCCCCTGCACCGAACCCTGCAACGAGAATGACGAGAATTTCGGAGATCGGCACCGAGCCGAGATTACGGATCACCGCGCAACGCATCGTGCACGGGGCACGTACCGTAGGTCGGTGTGAGCCTTGCACAGGACGAACGCGCCGAACTCGTACTTACCTTGACCGCCGTGGGGGAGTCCGCTCCCACCCTCTGCGGCGACTGGACTGCACGCGATCTCGCGGCGCACCTCGTTGTCCGCGAACGGAGAGTGGATGCGGCACCGGGGATTCTTCTCCCCTTCCTCTCCGGCTACACCGACAAGATTCAGGAACAAGTCGCCGCGCGACCGTTCGCGGATCTCGTCGACGACATTCGATCGGGACCGCCGCTCTGGTCGCCGTTCAAACTTCTCGACCCGCTGATCAACGTCGGAGAAATGTTTGTCCATCACGAGGATCTGCGGCGGGCCGGCGAGGGCTGGTCTCCGCGGATGCTGTCGGTGGATCTGCAGAATCGGCTGTGGTCGACGGTGGGGTTGATCGGCCGCCTCGCGTATCGACAGTCGCCGGTCGGGGTTGATCTCGTAACGCCGGACGGCCGGACTGCATCGGTGAAAAAGGGCGGCGGGCGACGAGTCGTTCTCACCGGACGGCCTTCGGAACTGCTGTTGCACGCGTTCGGTCGGGACGCCGTCGAGATCGATTTTGCGGGTGAAGCCGACGACGTCGATGCTGTTCAGGCGCTCGATCGCAGCTTCTGAGCGCCGGCCGGCCCGGTATTCGGGCAACTCGGGCGTCATGTGACTGGTGTTGTGGATGGTTTTGAAGGTGCAATTGCGACTAGCCTGGGGTCATGGCAGGAAAGACCAGCACCCGAAGTTCGAGAGCCGGCGGCACCGGTAGCTCGTCGACATCGCGTGCTTCGGGGGGATCAGGTAAGTCTTCCGGAGGGCGAACCGCACGTACGGTGACCACGCCGAAGAAGCCGACCGCGCCGCGCCGAGCGCCGGCTCGCGGTGCTCCAGCGCGATCGTCGGCCCCGCGTAGACCGGCCAAAAGGAAAAACGGCGGCGCGCTGTCGGCTGTCGGTCGGGGTATCTCCTCGTCGTGGTCCATGGCTGCGAAGGGCGTCGGGGCCACCACCCGAGCCGTCTCGAAGGCCAAGGACATCGAGCACGGTCATCGCCGGGACGGCTTGGCCCTCGGACTGCTCGCCGTCGGCGTGATCGTGGCCGCTGCTGTGTGGTTCAGCGCCGGAGGGCCGGTCGGTGAATGGATCGCGATCGCGGTGCGCGGCGTCGTCGGCGAGGCCGGTTACCTCGTGCCTGTGCTTGCTGTGGGCACGGCCGTCGTTCTGATGCGTTCGGAGCCCAATCCCGAGATCCGCCCGCGGCTCGTGCTCGGGTCGATACTGGTGGCGTTGCCCATCCTCGGGCTGTGGCACATGGCGGCAGGCTCGCCCGCCGATGCCGAGGGACGCTCCTCGGCCGGTGGCTTCGTCGGTTACGTCGCCGGTGGCCCGATCGCCGACGGCCTCACGGTGTGGCTGGCCGTGCCGTTGCTCCTGCTTGCAGGCCTGTTCGGAGTTCTGCTCCTGACCGGCACGACCGTCCGCGACGTACCGGATCGGCTTCGTTCGTTGTTCGGTACCGACAGTCGAGGTGACGAATACGGCGACTACGACCCGGCCGACTTCGGGTCGGACTTCGGTGACGACAACTACGGCGATTACGACGCCGAGCGTTTCGACGCCGACGGCTACCCGGTCGAGGACGCAGGCGCTGACCCTTACGGCAACTACCCGACCGAGGAGTACGTCCCGGTCAAGAAGTCTCGTGCCAGGAAGACACCACCTCCGGAGGCTCCGACAGAGGTCATGGAGCCTGCGCCGGTTCCGGCGCCTGTAGCAGCTGCGCCGGTGCCTCCGCGCCCGAAGCCCAAGCCTGTCGTCAAGGCGGCGGAACCCAAACCTGCCGAGGACGACAAGATCGTCGTCGATCGAGTCGTGGACGGGGATTACACCCTGCCCTCGCTGTCGCTGCTGATCGACGGTGACCCGCCGAAGACACGCAGCCAGGCGAACGACACGATGATCGAGGCGATCTCCGAGGTTCTGGAGCAGTTCAAGATCGACGCTGCCGTCACCGGATTCACCCGAGGACCGACGGTCACCCGGTACGAGGTCGAACTCGGACCGGGCGTCAAGGTCGAGAAGATCACCGCGCTGCACCGCAACATTGCCTATGCGGTCGCCACCGACAACGTACGGCTGCTGGCACCGATCCCCGGTAAGTCGGCGGTCGGCATCGAGGTGCCGAACTCGGATCGCGAGATGGTCCGCCTCGCCGACGTGCTCACGTCGCCGTCCACGCGAAAAGACCATCACCCCCTGGTGATCGGTCTGGGGAAAGACATCGAAGGCAACTTCGTCAGCGCGAACCTCGCCAAGATGCCTCACCTGCTCGTGGCCGGTTCGACAGGTTCCGGTAAGTCGAGCTTCGTGAACTCGATGCTCGTCTCGCTGCTGGCTCGCGCGACACCCGACGAAGTGCGCATGATCCTCATCGACCCGAAGATGGTCGAGTTGACGCCGTACGAGGGAATCCCGCACCTGATCACCCCGATCATCACGCAGCCGAAGAAGGCTGCGGCGGCACTGGCGTGGCTGGTCGAGGAGATGGAGCAGCGCTACCAGGACATGCAGGTCAACAAGGTTCGCCACATCGACGACTTCAACAAGAAGGTGCGCTCGGGCGATATCGCGGCACCCCTCGGGAGTGAGCGCGTCTACCGGCCGTATCCGTACATTCTCGCCATCGTGGACGAGCTCGCCGACTTGATGATGACGGCTCCGCGCGACGTCGAGGACGCGATCGTGCGCATCACCCAGAAAGCCCGCGCGGCGGGTATCCACCTGGTGCTTGCCACCCAGAGGCCCTCGGTCGACGTCGTCACCGGTCTGATCAAGACCAACGTGCCGTCGCGCCTGGCATTCGCGACGTCGTCACTCACCGACTCGCGCGTCATTCTCGACCAACCCGGTGCCGAGAAGTTGATCGGTATGGGCGATGCGTTGTTCCTGCCGATGGGTGCCGGAAAGCCGACACGTCTGCAGGGTGCGTTCATCACGGACGAGGAGATCTCGGCGATCGTCGACTTCGCCAAGAATCAGGCGGAGCCGGAGTACAACGAGACCGTCACCGCGGCCAAAGCGGCGGACAAGAAGGACGTCGATCCCGATATCGGCGACGACCTCGACGTGCTGCTGCAAGCCGTCGAACTGGTGGTGTCGAGCCAATTCGGGTCCACGTCGATGCTGCAGCGCAAGCTGCGCGTCGGCTTCGCGAAGGCGGGCAGGTTGATGGATCTGATGGAAAACCGCGGGGTCGTCGGCCCCAGCGAAGGTTCGAAGGCACGAGAGGTACTGGTCAAACCGGACGAACTCGATGGGCTGCTGTGGTCGATCAGGGGCGGGGATCCCGACGAGGCGCCGGCGGAGGATTGAGCACACCCGTGTGTGGTCGGTCGGTGCCTGGACCTACCGACCGCACACGGGCGGCGAAGCCGCATTAAGCGAACGTGCCCATGACCGGATTCCATTCGGCGATGGTCGAGCTTTCGATCAGGTTCTCGAGCGCGAAGGGATCCTGTGCGAACAACTCCTGTACCGACGCCGTGTCGGTGCCCTCGACGATGATGAGCGCGCCGGAGCCGTCCACGTACGGGCCGCTGGAGACCAGAACCTTCTGTTCGAGAAGATTGGCGAGCCATGCGCGATGAGTCGCGCGGTGTGTGTCGCGTCCGTCCGTCGTGCTGGGCGAGTAGGTGTAGTGAACGGCGAACAGTGCCATGGAAGCTTCCTTCGGAAATCGAGAACGGGAGGTCATCCGAAATCCTGTCAGAGAGAAAGCAGCATCCTGGTATTGCCCAGCGTGTTCGGCTTCACGTAACTCAGGTCGAGGAATTCCGCGACGCCGGTGTCGTAGGACCGGCACATCTCGGCGTACACCTCAGCGGTGACGGGAGTTCCCTCGATCTCCACGAACCCGTGGCGCGTGAAGAAGTCCGTCTCGAACGTCAGAACGAAGAGCTTCTGCAGCGCGAGATCCCGAGCAACTCGAACGAGGGTGTCGACGATCAGGTGACCGGCGCCGTGGCCCTTGGCAGACGGGTCGACCGCAACGGTGCGCACCTCCCCGAGGTCGGCCCACAGAACGTGCAGCGCACCACAGCCGAGCACAGTTCCGGCGCGCTCGGCCACCCAGAACTCCTGGACGGCCTCGTAGAGAGTGACAAGGTTCTTCTCCAGCAGGATCTTGCCCGCATAGATGTCGATCAGGCGCTTGATCTCGGGAATGTCCGACGTCCGTGCTCGTCGGACGACCAACTCGTCTCGGCCGTGCGCGGCAGAAGTGGTGTCGGGAGCTGGGTCGCCGGCGCCGTCGACGTCGTGTCGACCCGCCCGATTCGGCGCAGAAGTCATGTGGTGAACAGTAGCCAACGACCCAACCGATATTCTTCTCGTGTGTCCCTTGTTGATCTCGCCGCCGTCCATCCGGGACAGTGCTGCCGGCGTACCGCCGAGGGCGTGCAGGTATGACCGAGCGTGTACCGCAGTCACAGGAGTTGCCGCACGGTAATTCTGCGAGGGGACCTGCCGACGCAGTCCCGATCGTCAACATCGCCAATATTCTGACGGTCCTTCGAATTGCACTCGTTCCGGTCTTTCTCGTCGTCCTGTTCGTCGACGACGGTCACGACACCTGGTGGCGCGTCGGAGCGACCGTCGTGTTCGCCGTCGCCGCGATAACCGATCGAATCGACGGTCAGCTCGCTCGGAAGTACGGCTTGGTCACCGACTTCGGCAAGATGGCCGACCCCATCGCGGACAAGGCCCTCATCGGCGCGGCGCTGATCGGGCTCTCGATTCTCGGGGATCTCCCGTGGTGGGTGACTGTCGTGATCGCTGCCCGCGAGATCGGAATCACGCTGGTCCGCTTCGCGGTCATCAGACACGGCGTGATTCCCGCCGGACGCGGGGGCAAGGTCAAGACTCTCGTCCAGAGCGTTGCGATCGGGATGTACCTGTTCCCGCTTCCCGACGAGGTTCGTTTCGCCTCGATGACCCTGATGGGCCTTGCCTTGCTCCTGACCGTGTACACCGGCCTCGACTACGTGGTGCAGGCCATCCGTCTGCGCCGAGGTGTTGTTTCGTGAGCGATCCGCTGGGGGAGGGGACATCCGTCGGCGAACTCGTCGCCGTTCTGACGCGGCAGGGCTCGACCGTCGCAGCCGCGGAATCGTTGACTGCGGGTTTGTTCACCGCCTCCATCGCGGGTGTTCCCGGTGCCAGTGCGGTGCTGAGGGGCGGAGTCGTCGTCTACGCCACCGATCTCAAGGCAACGCTTGCCGGCGTCGACGAGCGGACTCTCGCGGCAGAGGGTCCGGTGTCGGCATCGACCGCGGCCTTGCTTGCCGACGGGGCGCGCGATCGGTGCAGCGCCGACTGGGGTGTCGGACTGACCGGAGTCGCCGGGCCCGATCTCCAGGACGGACACGCCGTCGGCACGGTGTTCGTCGGAGTAGCGGGACCGGACGGAACACTCGTGAACGAACTGCGACTGTCGGGCGACCGCTGGGCCATCCGACGGGATACAGTCCGTGAAGCCGTGTCGTTACTGCTTCGACGGGTGAGCGGTCCCGCGGACGTATAAGGTCGGGAACCAATCGAACCCTGTCCCGCGTTGTAGCTGAAGATGGTCGATTTTCTGGAACGTTCGAACGAGGAGGAGCGAGATGGCGCTGTTATTGCGTGAAGCGCTCGGCGACAGTCTGCGGCGCACTCGCGTCGCGCAGAGTCGTACGCTGCGCGAGGTCTCCAATACCGCACGGGTCAGCCTTGGATATCTGTCCGAGGTCGAGCGTGGACGCAAAGAGGCTTCGAGTGAGTTGCTCGCCGCGATCTGCGAGGCCCTCGCGGTCCCGCTGGCCGAGGTCATGAGCGACGTCAGCGAATCTCTGTCGGAATCCTCGAACGCCGTGGCGGAGCAGTCGCCGCGTATCGACGGTGAGACCCGCGTGGTCATTCCTGCCCCGGCACGCGCACTTGCCGCTGCCTGAGCGGCAGATGGTGGCGTACCAGTAGTGTGGAAACAGTTCTCACGGTAAACCGACTCGGCCAGTATCCTCGTGACACGGGCAGTTCATCGATGGTCGCTGCAGACGTCAGCCGACCCCTATGCGTGTAACGGCGCTCAAGATGGAGGCAGGATCAACCCATGGCTAATCCTTTCGTCAAGGCCTGGAAATACATGATGGCGCTCTTCAATTCCAAGATCGACGAGAAGGCTGACCCCAAGGTTCAGATTCAGCAGGCGATCGAGGACGCGCAGCGACAGCATCAGGCGCTGTCTCAGCAGGCCGCGTCGGTGATCGGCAACCAGCGCCAGCTGGAGATGAAGCTGAGCCGCCAGTTGGACGAGGTAGAGAAGCTCAACGCCAATGCTCGCCAAGCCGTCACGCTGGCAGACCAGGCGGCCAACGCGGGCGATGTCGAGAAGGCCACCCAGTACACCAACGCCGCCGAGGCATTCGCAGCTCAGCTGGTGACGGCCGAGCAGGGCGTGGAGGACCTGAAGGTGCTCCACGATCAGTCCTTGCAGGCTGCGTCGCAGGCGAAGAAGGCCGTGGAGCAGAACGCAATGGCACTCCAGGCGAAGGTCGCCGAGCGTACGAAGCTGCTCAGTCAGCTCGAACAGGCGAAGATGCAGGAGAAGGTCAGCGAATCGCTGCGGTCCATGGACAGCACGCTGTCGGCCCCGGGCAACACCCCGAGTCTGGATGCAGTACGCGACAAGATCGAGCGCCGCTACGCCGATGCACTCGGTTCCGCCGAGCTCGCGCAGAATTCGGTGTCGGGCCGCATGATGGAAGTTCAGCAGGCATCGGTCCAGATGGCAGGGCACAGTCGCCTCGAGCAGATCCGCGCGTCGATGGCAGGTGATTCGCTTCCGTCGGGCAACTCGGCGGCAGCGCCGAAGCCGTCGATCGCGAAGTCTCCGAGCGCAACACCCGAACCTCCCGTACAGAACTGATCCAGCGCGTTCGGGTCAGAGCAATGAAGAACGAAGGGCGTGGCCGACCACCGATGTGGTCGGCCACGCCTGTATCCGAGTCGGTAGCGGTGGTGCGTGAGGCCGCAGGAACCGCCAAGCGGTTCGGTGAGTCCGCGGTCGCTGCCGTCGGTCGGTGGAACGACCCACGGCAGAAGCAGATTCGTCGTATTCGTCGCGCACGTCGTCGAGGATCCTGGTTGGGATCTGCCTCGGGAGTCTCGGCTGCCTCGACGGCGGGGTTGGCAGTGGCGTCGGCTCCCGAGTGGGCGATGGTGGCCACCGGGGGTACGGCTGCGGTGTTGGCGATACCGGCGGTGTTCGCCTTCGGTAAGTTGCGCCGGTTGCGGGCGCAGCCGCTTCCGCCTGCCCGTCCCCGAAAGACGGCAATGCCTGCTCGATCCTCGGCCGCCTACGATCCGATGGTCCGGCTCGTCGGCGCGCAGCAAAGTTTGTTCGAACTGTCCGGCATTCTCGCCCGAGCGGAGTTCGTCGATCCTGTCGAACTGGCCGAGACGAACGACGTCGCCGAGGGTGCGGCGCTGGCGCTCACCGAGATGGCTGCCGACATCGTGGCGATGGAACGTGCAGCCGATGCGAATGCCCGCGCGGGGACACACCTCGTCGCCACCATCGAAGCGTCAGCACGCGACTTCGACTCCGGCGTCGATCAGTACGAGGAACTGGTGGCCGCCGCCGCGCGGCTCACCAACCCGGGCGGTGTCCCCTCGAACGCAGTCGACCGACGCCGTGCCGAGCTGATATCCGCTACCGATCGACTGGAGGGCTGGGCCACCGCGCTCGCGGAACTTGCCGAGATTCGAAGCCGACACAGTTGAGTAAGCCGACACAGTTGAGTAAGCCCACACAGTTGAGTGTTGCCTCCTCAGGGTCTTCACCCATCTTTCCCTGAAATCGCTCCCGACCTGGTGATTTACGTCCGTGGTCGTGCCACGATCGGAAGCGACACAACGGAAGGAAATCGAATGTTCTGGAAAATCCTCGGCATCATCGTCCTCGTTTGGCTCGCCTTCGCCGTCCTCGGCGTAGTGATCAAAGGCTTGTTCTGGGTGGCGGTGGCAGGCGCCATCGTCTTCGGCATCTACTGGCTGTACAAGGCGATCACCGCGGGCGAGAATCGCGACCTGACCAAGCTGTGATTCGTCCGAGGCTGTGATTCGTTCTCGGACTCAGGCCAGTACCGACGAGCGGCCGACGAGCACGTCGGCGGCGCGAGCCACACACTCGATACGGACGGGGAGCGCGCAGAAGCGCTCCCCGTCTGCATACGCCGTCATTCCGGGAGCGGTGAGAACCACCGTCTTCGCCGTGAAGGTCTGCACCTCGGGCAGCGATACATGGGTTCCCTTGTACAGCGTGGGGGAGAGCCGAATCAGCCGTGTTCGACTGGACGCTCGCACTACCGTCACATCCAGCACTCCGTCGTCGACGACGGCTGAAGGGCAGATTGCCATCCCGCCGCCGTACGTCGGTCCGTTGCCGACGGTGACCAATGTGGCATCGACGTCGAACGCATCGCCGTCGAGTTCCACCGTGTAGGGAATCGGTCGTAACTTGGTGAGCTCCAACATCATTGCCACGTTGTAACGGAGGGGACCGGTCGGCCACCGCATTCTGTTGGCCCGTTCGGTGACCAGGCTGTCGAATCCACTCGAGAGCACCGTCGCGAACCACCGATCCCGGGCGCGGCCGAGGTCTATCGCACGAACACGAGCGTCCATCACGATGTCGGCGGCCGCGACGGGCGAATCGAGTGGTACCCCGAGAAGTCGCGCGAAGTCGTTTCCGGTGCCTGCAGGCGCGACGGCCAGTGCCGTCGACGTTCTCGCCACGGCTTGAAGCGCAAGATTGACCAATCCGTCGCCGCCGACAGCGACAAGGGCCTCGCATCCGGCACGCACTGCGCGCTTCGTCGATTCCAACGCGTCGTTCGGTGTGCGCCCCTCGATGGTGGTCACGTGTGCTCCGCGTTCGCGGAGCCGTGAGATCACCGCCTCCGACACGGTGGCGGCGCGGCCGTTGCCTGCAACCGGATTCGTCAGCACCGTTACCGCAGTCATGCGCTGCGGCGGTGTCGGTAGCCGTCTCGGTACTGAGAATCGTCGGTCACGGGATCAGTTTGCCAGGGTTCAGCACGCCTGCTGGATCCATCGCCACTTTGATGGCGCGCAGCAGAGCTGTCCCCACCGGTCCGACTTCCTGCACCATCCAGGGCCGGTGGTCGCGGCCCACCGCGTGGTGGTGGGTGACCGTCGCTCCGCTGTCGGTCATCGCTTGTGTAGCCGAGCGCTTGGCCCCTAGCCACTGGGTCCGTGCGTCCTCAGTAGCCGCGCACACCACCGTGAAATACAGCGATGCACCCGTCGGATACACGTGTGAGATGTGGCACATCACGATCGGAGGCGTTCCGACCTCGGTCAGTGAACGGACGAGTGCCGACGTGACCGCCTCACGCACCGCGGCGAGGTGCGACCACTGGGTCGCTGTCTCCAATGTCTCGGCCAGCGCGCCCGCATCGAGCAGAGCGTCACGCAGATAGGGCGAGTCGAAACGACCACTCTCCCACGCGCGTGCTCGCCCTGGGTCGATCGAGATCCCGCTGTGCATGGCGATCATGGCGTCTGCTGCTGTGGCGCGAGCGTCCACCTCGTGTTCTGTGCCCTCGAACGTTGCGACGGAGAGACATCCACCCGGAGGTACGGTGTCGTCCGACTGCCCGGCAAGCGCCTCGTTGATGCCGGTCTCCACCTCGTCGGAGAGTCGCATGACGGTGGGCCGTCCAGCCTCGGCCGCCAACTCGCGGAACGCCTCGGCGCCCGAGGCGAAGCTCGGAAACCACCATGCGCGATAGGCGGTGGTCTCCGGGATCGGGTGCACCCGAACGGTGACGGAGGTGATGATGCCCAGTGTCCCTTCGGATCCGAGGAACACGTGGCGAAGATCGGGGCCTGCCGCCGACGCCGGAGCGGTGCCTGCGTGGGTGATCCCGATCGGGGTCGCCACTACCAGTGAGCAGACCATATCGGCGAAGCGCCCGTACCCGGACGATGCTTGACCGGAAGATCGTGTGGCCGCGAAGCCTCCGATCGTCGCGAACATGAACGACTGAGGGAAGTGGCCGAGGGTGAGCCCGTGGCGCGCGAGCATCTCCTCGGCCTGAGGTCCGGTGACACCTGCGCCGAACGTGGCGGTGCGCGAGATCTCGTCGAGGTGAGTCATCCCGGTGAGGCGCGCCGTACTGATCGAGACCACGGCATCGAACCATTCTCTGACGGGGTCGACACCGCCGACGACCGATGTGCCGCCACCGAACGGAACTACGGCGATCGACTCGGCACTGCAATATCGGAGGAGCTCGTGAACCTCGTCGGTGTCGGCGGGGAACACGACAGCGTCCGGAGCATCCTGGACCTCGCCGCTTCGACGCGCCAGGAGATCGAACGTGCTTTTTCCACCCAGATGGAGTGTCCGCACCGCATCGTCGGTGACGACGTGTGACTCTCCGACGATGTCCGCGAGCGCCGTTCGGCGCTGTATCGACAGCACCGACCCCTCCAGTCGGGGAGGAGTGGACGATCGTACTTCGGCCTCGGTATCGGCGATTCCGAGTGCCGAATTCAGCAGCGCTCGGGTGCCCTCGCTCAAGGGCCGATGCTTGTCGGGGGTACCCCACGAATTCCACGTCATCGCCGGTGACGACGCACCGGGCAGGTCCACCGGCCACTGTTCGCGCATGATCTATAGTGTTACATAACTTGCAAGTATGTAACTCGGTCTCCGGCTGTCCATTCGGCGATCGGGAGACGGTCGAACGAGGTGTGACAGTGAGTGAGCAGTCCGTGGCAGACAGTGCGTCGCCGACGAACGACGCTGTGGATTCCCCGGATGCTGTGGTGACATCGGTCGAGGATCAGGTTCTCGATGCCGCACGCTCCTGCATTCTCGAATACGGTGTCCGGCGCACCACACTCGCCGAGATCGCCCGCCGCGCTCAGGTCTCTCGCCCGACGGTCTACCGGCGATGGGCCGATACGCGGGCAGTGGTCTCGAGTCTGCTCACCCGGGAGATCGGTTCGGTGATGCCTGCGTTCGATGCAGGTCCATCGGCGCGGGTCCAGCTCTCGTCGGCCGCGGGTGCCGTCGCGGATGCGGTTCGAACGCATCCGTTGTTCGTGAAGATCTTGGAGTCCGACCCCGACATTCTCGCTACCTACATTCTGCACCGGCTTGGAACGAGTCAGTCGTCGATCATCGATGCCCTGGCTCCGCTGATCCAAGGTGGACAGCGTGATTCGTCGGTCCGTGACGGCGATCCGATGCACCTTGCAACGGTGGTGCTCCTGATGGTGCAATCCGCAGTGCAGTCCGCCGGCATGGTGGCCGACCGAATTCCCGGTGACGAACTCGTCGCCCAGATCGCCTACGCTGTCGACGCGTATTTACGGCCACCTTCTCAGTGACTGCCAGGTTCGAGTCCGGACTCGACGCCGACAGGCGTCGAGCCGAACTGGAAGCGCTGTTCAGCGGTGATGTCGCTGTCGACGTGCTGGTGATCGGCGGCGGTATCACCGGTGCCGGGATCGCCCTCGACGCGGCGGCGAGAGGTCTGAAAGTCGTTCTCGTCGAGAAGCGAGATCTTGCGTTCGGAACGAGCCGCTGGAGTTCGAAACTGGTGCACGGGGGGTTGCGATACCTTGCGTCGGGTCAAGTTTCGATTGCACGCGAAAGCGCGATCGAACGCGGCATCCTGATGACACGGACAGCTCCTCATCTCATCAGAGCGCTCCCGCAAGTGATCCCGTTGCACTCCTCGGTGTCGCGGCTCGACGAGGCCGTCATTCGAGCGGGGTTGCGCTTCGGTGACCTCCTACGCGGCTCCGCGGGAACGCCGTCGACCGTACTTCCCTCGGCGCGGCGAACAAGTCCCCAGGAGGTGTCGGCTGCAGCGCCGACAGTGCGACTCGAAACGTTGCGTGGTGGCGCGCAATCGTGGGACGGACAGTTGGTCGACGACGCACGTCTCGTCGTCGCGGTAGCGCGCACAGCAGCCGGACACGGCGCGTCCATCCTGACCGGCGTCGGGGCGTACGACGTCGATCGGACGACAGCGACGCTGCGTGACGAGGAAACCGGGGCCAGCGCACGGGTGCGGGCGAAGATCGTGATCAACGCGGCAGGAGTCTGGGCCGGCGAGGTCGATCCACGAATCTCGTTGCGGCCCAGCAGAGGTACTCACCTCGTGTTCGATCGATCCACATTCGGCGGCATGAGCTGCTCGTTGACGGTGCCGGTTCCCGGGGAGCGAAACAGATTCGTATTCGCGCTGCCGGCGCCGCTCGGCAGGGTGTATGTGGGGCTTACGGACGAGATCACCGACGGATCGATACCCGATGTTCCGCTCGCCACCGAGCCCGAGATCGATTTCCTCCTCGGCGTGCTCGCAACGGCGTTCGAACCCGCTCCGACCAGAGCCGACGTCATCGGCACCTTCGCCGGCCTGCGCCCGCTGTTGAACTCCGGCGATGGTCCGACGGCAGACATGTCTCGACGGCACGCCGTCATCGACGACGGTGACGGGCCGATCGGCATCGTGGGCGGCAAACTCACCACGTACCGACTCATGGCACAGCACGCCGTCGATGCAGGCGTGGCCGCAGCGAATCTGACGGCCGGGCCCTGTCGAACGGCGGCGCTGCCACTCGTCGGTGCGGCGGCGCCTTCCGTATTGGCCGCTGTTGCTGCACCCGACACACTCGTTCGTCGGTACGGAACCGAGGCGCGCTTGATTCAGAGACTCGCGATCACGATTCCGGGCGGTTCTGCTCCCGTTGCCGACGGGATCGACGTGATTGTTGCCGAATTGGCGTTCTCCGTCGGATACGAGGGTGCGCGCTCGGTCGAGGATCTTCTCGACCGCAGAACCCGCATCGGCCTGGTCGCAGCAGACCGGGAGCGCGCCCTCCCCGTGGCAGAACGGATTCTGAGCGAGTACGGAATCGGCCTGCCCTGAACTGTGGCACGCTGGGCGCGTGCGAGTAGCGGTCGTAGCCGGTCCTGACCCCGGGCATGCCTTTCCGGCCATTGCGTTGTGCCTGAAGTTCATCGAGGCGGGGGATCAGCCGGTTCTGTTCACCGGTGCGCGGTGGACCGAGGGCGCAACAGCGGCAGGTATCGACACCAGAGTTCTCAAGGGACTGACCCCGCGGCCCGAAGACGACGACATGGACGCAGGTCAGCGGATTCATTCCCGTGCTGCATTCATTTCCACCGAACTTCTCCCGGACCTCGCGGAGGTCGAGGCCGACCTCGTGGTCTCGGATATCCTCACTGCGGGAGGCGGTTTGGCGGCCGAGCGGCTGGGGATTGCGTGGGTCGAGCTCTCACCCCACCCGCTGTACGCGCCGTCGCGCGGATTGCCGCCCATCGGAAGCGGACTGGCTCCGGGCACCGGAATCCGCGGCAGGCTCAGGGACACCCTGATGCGCGCCGCTACGGGCCGATCGATCGCCCAAGGTAAGGCGCAGCGCAGCGCCGCTCGTGTGGGTGTCGGCTTACCGGCGCAGGATCCAGGTCCCGCGGCGCGGTTGATCGCGACCATTCCGGCGCTCGAGGTGCCGCGGCCGGATTGGCCCGCCGAAGCATTCGTGGTCGGGCCGCTCCTGTGGGAGCCGACCAACGAAGTTCTCGAGCTGCCGCCCGGCCAGGGACCGGTAGTGATGGTCGCTCCGTCGACGGCGTTCACGGGCGCCGAAGGAATGCTCGAGTCGACGCTCGAAGGGTTGACGGGCAGAGGGGTCCGTCTTGTCGCATCGATGCTGGACGCGCCACCCGCAGAGCTCCCCGAGTGGGCTGCCGCGGGTCTCGGTAGGCAGGACGAGCTCCTGTCCGACGCCGACGTCGTCGTGTGCGGAAGTGGCCATGGGCTGCTGGCCAAGGCGCTGGTTCACGGAGTTCCCGTCGTCGCTGTTCCTGGCGGAGGTGACCAGTGGGAGTTGGCCAATCGAGCTCAGCGGCAGGGGAGTGCCGTGCTGGTGCGTCCGCCGAGCCCGAAAGCGATCGGCGACGCGGTGATTCGTGTGCTCTCGAACCCGTCGTTCGCTCAGGCAGCAGCAGCGGCGGCGGCCGGTGGGAGCAACGTCGAGGATCCGGTTGCCGTCTGCCACCGTGTGCTGAGCTGAGTGGTGTTCGGTACGGTTGCCTGGTGCGTTTGACTGAATTTCGGGAACTGCTCGTGGACGAGTTCGGCGGCATGCGCGGGGATTCGATCCTCGTGGACCACGTCATCACCAGTTTGAACGGCCTCACCGGTGCGCAGGCTATCGAAGCAGGCGTCGACCCCCGTGAGGTGTGGCGTGCACTGTGCCGCGAATTCGACGTTCCGCGTTCTCGATGGTGAATCGAAAATATCTCAGCGTGTCGGCGAGTCGGGTTCGGTAATCGAACAGGTGTTCCCCTATGCTGGTGTCGTTCGTGTGAGCGGCGGTCCGGAAGCAGGAGCGCAGCCTGCGAAGCGACCGGATAGCAGTTCTTGTCGGTACCAGGATCTAGCGTTACCGCCAACACGCTGAACGAGACCAATTAGGAGATCACGATGGCTGCATACGATCGCGACAAAGCGCTCGACCTCGCACTTGCGCAGATCGACAAGAACTTCGGCAAGGGTTCGGTGATGCGGCTCGGCGACGAGGTTCGTCAGCCGATCGCTGTCATCCCCACAGGCTCGATCGCCCTCGATGTCGCTCTGGGAATCGGTGGTCTGCCCCGAGGACGTGTCATCGAGGTCTACGGTCCCGAGTCTTCGGGTAAGACCACTGTTGCGTTGCATGCGGTGGCCAGTGCTCAGCGCGCGGGCGGAATTGCGGCGTTCATCGACGCCGAGCATGCTCTGGATCCGGACTACGCCCAGAAGCTCGGTGTCGATACCGACGCATTGCTGGTGTCGCAGCCCGATACCGGTGAGCAGGCGCTCGAGATCGCGGACATGCTGATTCGTTCGGGTGCGCTCGATATTCTCGTCATCGACTCGGTGGCCGCACTTGTGCCCCGCGCCGAGATCGAGGGCGAGATGGGTGACAGTCACGTGGGTCTGCAGGCTCGGTTGATGAGTCAGGCACTGCGAAAGATGACCGGTGCCATGAGCAATTCCGGCACCACGGTCATCTTCATCAACCAGCTGCGCGAGAAGATCGGCGTCATGTTCGGTTCTCCCGAGACGACGACGGGTGGTAAGGCGCTCAAGTTCTACGCGTCCGTTCGTCTCGACATTCGTCGCATCGAGACGTTGAAGGACGGTACCGATGCAATCGGTAACCGCACCCGCGTCAAGGTCGTCAAGAACAAGGTCGCGCCGCCGTTCAAGCAGGCGGAATTCGACATCATCTATGGCAAGGGCATCAGCCGTGAAGGTTCGTTGATCGACATGGGTGTCGAGCACGGATTCATCCGTAAGTCCGGTTCGTGGTTCACCTACGACGGTGATCAGCTCGGGCAGGGCAAGGAAAATGCTCGGAAGTTCATGCTCGAGAACCCGGATGTTCGGGACGAGATCGAGAAGAAGATCATGGAGAAGCTGCAGATCGGTGCCGACGTGACGGCCACCGAGGATGTAGCCGCTCCGGTCGAGTTCTAGACGGCTCCCATGGTGGACGAGACCACCGGACGCAGAAGCTCGCAGCGTGGGAGTTCCCAGCGGGGAAACACCCAGCGCGGAAACACCCAGCGTAGAAGCGCAGAACGTAGCGGCGCCGAGGGCGATGGCGCACAGGGCGGCGGCACCGAAGCGCAGGCGCACGATGCCTGCCTTCGGTTGCTGGGGGACCGAGCGCGTAGCCGGCATGAACTCGAATCGCGGCTGGCCAAGAAGGGCTTCACCCCTGATGTGGCTGCCGCCGTGCTGGACCGGCTGACGGTGGCCAAACTGGTCGATGACGCCGCGTTCGCCGAGCAGTGGGTGCATTCTCGACACACCTACTCCGGCAAGGGCAAACACTCTCTGAGTCAAGAATTGCGCACGAAGGGTGTCAGCAACGAGCTTGCCGTTGCAGCATTGGATCAGATCGACGCCGAGGACGAACGTGCTCGGGCAACCGAACTGGTCCGAAAACGCTGTCGAACCCTGACACTGCCGGATCCCACCGATCCGGATGCGCGGTCGGAGCGAGACAAGATCGTCCGCAAACTAGTGGGGATGTTGGCTCGCCGCGGCTATTCGCAAGGAATGGCTTTCGGCGTGGTGAAGTCGGAGCTGGATCGTGTCGGCACCGACACCGAAGACTTCGACGGCAGCGACCTCGGGTGATCGTCCACCCGCGGTAGGTAGCCGTCGAACAGACGAGGCCCGCAACACCGTTACGGTGTTGCGGGCCTCGTCGTATTTTTGGAAACCGCGTATTTTTGGAAACCGCGTATCTCTGGAAACCGCGTCGTTTTCTACAGTGCACGTGGTGTCCGGGCCGATCGGCGAATCAGGCTCCCGCGGGATCTGCAAGGACATCCTGCGCGACGACGACCCCGCCGCCGGTTTTGCGCTTCTTCTGACGCATCCGGCCTTCGACCACTGTTGCGAGCTTCGTCAGCAGCGAGTTGATGACGATCATGATGATCGCGACGATGACCAGCGAGGGCAGGTAGTTGCCGTAGAACGCACCGACTTGTTGACCGGCACGCACGACCTCGACGTACCCGATGAGGTAGCCGAGAGCGGAGTCCTTCAGCGCCACGACCATCTGCGAGATGATCGCCGGGAGCATCGCGGTCACGGCCTGCGGAAGAAGCACGATCGTCATGACCTGGCCCTTGCGCATCCCGAGCGCCGACGCTGCTTCGGTCTGTCCCTTCGGCAGTGAATTCACGCCTGCTCGAACGATTTCCGCGATGACCGATCCGTTGTAGAGCGTCAGTCCGGTCACGACGGCTGCGAGTGCGAGGTAGCGGACCTTGAAGACCTCGTACTCGGCGTACACCGCGTACAGGAAGATCATCAGGATCAGAACCGGAACCGCGCGGAACAGTTCCACGAAGACGCCACTGACGATTCGTACGGAACGGTGATCGGAGAGTCTGCCGATACCGAGTACAGCACCGAGAATCAGCGCGAACACGATCGACAGCGCGGCCGCGACCAGGGTGCCCTGAATGCCGGGGAGCAGGTACGTCGTCCACGTGCTTGCGGTGACGAACGGTTCCCATTTAGCGGCAGTGATCTGCCCCTTCGAATCGAGCGCAAGATAGACCAGAACGGCTATACCGAGCGACACCAGAAGGACGACTCCGGACAGGATTCGGTAGCGGACCTTCGCTTTCGGTCCGGGAACATCGTAGAGAACGGCTACGGCGTCACTCATCACTTCACCGCCAATCTCTTGCTGAGGTACCCGAACAGCAGTCCGGTCGGAAGCGTCAGGATGACGAAGCCGAGGGCGAAGATTCCGCCGACCGTGAAGATCGCGGCCTCGTTCTCGATCATCGTCTTCATGAGCAGCGATGCTTCGGCGACTCCGATGACGGACGCGATGGTGGTGTTCTTGGTCAGGGCGATCAGCACACTGCCCAGTGGTCCGATCACCGCACGGAAGGCCTGGGGCAGAACCACTATCGTGATGTTCTGAGTGAAGGTCATTCCGAGCGATCGGCCGGCCTCCGCCTGCCCGACGGGCACGGTGTTGATGCCCGAGCGTAGTGATTCGGCAACGAACGAGGCGGTGTAGATGCTCAGGCCGAGAATCGCGAGCCGGAAATTGTTGTCCACGAGGAATGTCGGCGAATCTTCCGGTGCCAGCGCCACGCCCATCGTCTGGTAGAGCCCGAACGAGGTGAACAGGATGATGAGCGTCAGCGGGGTGTTACGGAAGATCGTGACGTAGCCGGTGGCGAGAGCTCGTGCTACCGGAATCGGTGACACTCGCATTGCGGCGATGATCGTACCGATGATCAGTGCGCCGATAGCGGACAGAACCGTCAGTTTGATCGTCATGATGAACGCGTCGACGAGTTGATCGCCGTACTTGCTCAATAGGTTCAAGGTAAAGGTGTCCAATCGGCTGGAACGGGCCGGTCACCGTGGTCGCGTACCGTTCGGGAACGCGACCACGGTTGGGGCGAAGCGTCAGTAACGGTCGACGGTGGGTTCCGCGGGAAGCTGGTAGCCCGAAGCGCCGACGGTCTCGTCGAATGCCTTTTCCCAGGCGCCGCTGGAGACCATTTCCTCGATCGCGTCGTTGATCTTGTTGCGACCGTCGGTGTCGTCCTTGGCAAGACCGATGCCGTAGTTCTCGGTGGTGAAGGGCTCGCCGACAACCTTCAGCTCACCGGGGTACTGCGCGGCATAACCGGCGAGGATGATGTCGTCGGTGGTCACAGCATCGATGGCGCCGTTACGGAGCGACTCCACGCATGCCGAGTAGGTGTCGAAAGGCTGCAACTGCACGTCCGGGTACTTGTCGGCGATGTTCTGAGCCGGGGTGGAACCGGTGACCGAGCACAACTTCTTGCCTGCCAAGGAATCCGGGCCGGTGATATCGGTATTTCCGTCGGCGACCAGCAACGACTGGCCTGCCACGAAGTACGGTCCGGCGAAACCGACCTTTTCCTTGCGGCTGTCGGTGATGGAGTAGGTGGCAACGACGTAGTCGACCTCACCGTTCTGGATCAGTGTCTCGCGCTGAGCGGACGGCGCCTCCTTGAATGTAATTTTGTCGGCCGGGACGCCCAGTTTGTCGGCGACGTACTTGGCGACCTCGACGTCGAAACCGCTGAAGGATCCGTCGGGGTTGCGCAGTCCGAGACCTGGCTGGTCGTACTTGATGCCGACGATCAGGCTGCCGTTCTCGGCGCTGGAGGTGACGCTGCGTTCTTCGTTGCCGCCACATGCGGTGGCAACGATGGCCAGCGCTGCGATTCCTGCTGCGACGCGGAGAGAGCGATTGATTTTCACGACGAGTTTCCTCCATGTTGTTTCTGCGAATGGTGAGACGTGCTGAGAGGTTCCGGGCCTTGCCGGGACTCCCCGGGAAGGCGCTTCAGTGGCCGAGGATCTTGCCCAGGAAGTCTTTGGCGCGTTCGGATTTGGGTGCGGTGAAGAACGTTTCCGGGTCGGTGTCCTCGACGACGGCTCCGTCCGCCATGAAGATCACTCGATCGCCTGCCTTCCTCGCGAATCCCATTTCGTGGGTGACGACGAGCATGGTCATGCCCTCTTTCGCGAGCGAGGTCATGACGTCGAGTACTTCGTTGACCATTTCGGGGTCGAGTGCGGACGTCGGCTCGTCGAACAGCATCACCTTGGGGTTCATCGCGAGTGAACGCGCGATGGCAACTCGCTGCTGCTGACCACCCGATAGTTGGGCTGGGTACTTGTCCGCCTGGTTGGCGATGCCCACGCGTTCGAGGAGGCTCTGGGCCGTCTTTCGGACCTCGTCCTTCTTGAGCTTGCGCACCTTCTGTGGGGCAAGCATGACGTTCTCGAGAATTGTCTTGTGCGCGAACAAATTGAAGGACTGGAACACCATCCCGACATCGGCACGCAGCGCTGCGAGCGCCTTGCCTTCGGCGGGGAGGACGGATCCGTCGACCTCGATGGTTCCGGAGTCGACCGGTTCGAGTCGGTTGATCGTGCGGCACAGCGTGGACTTTCCCGAACCGGACGGTCCGAGAACGATGACCACCTGTCCGGCGGGCACATCGAGATTGATGTCCTTCAGAACGTGCAGATCACCGAAGTGCTTGTCTACCGATTTCAGGGAGATCATGGGGGGTCGATCGGCAAGAGCACCGGAAGCCGGCGCGTCGGTGGCGTGCGTCATAGGGCAGAACCCTATTCGTAGTTTGGTTGTCGTCAGCGCTTTTCACCCGACAATTCGGATTATGTAATGGAAACTTTACTGTGGGTCTGTATTGCCCCAGGACGGCCGACGGTCCCGGGCGTGGGGTGCGCGAGTCGGGCCGTACCCTGAGGGTGTGGAAACGAGTGACCTGAACACCCCGCGGAGCTACGAGGTACGCACGCACGGATGCCAGATGAACGTGCACGACTCGGAACGCCTCGCCGGTCTGCTCGAAGAAGCCGGCTACGTCCCTGCCGACGCGGGTGACGACGCCGACCTGGTCGTGTTCAACACCTGCGCGGTACGCGAGAACGCCGATAACAAGTTGTACGGCAACCTCGGCATGTTGCGCCCGGCGAAGGGCCGCAACCCGCGGATGCAGATCGCCGTCGGCGGGTGCCTCGCGCAGAAGGACCGCGACACGGTCGTCAAGAAAGCGCCGTGGGTCGACGTGGTGTTCGGTACCCACAACATCGGATCGTTGCCGGTGCTGCTCGAGCGTGCCCGCCACAACGACGAGGCCCAGGTCGAGATTCTCGAGTCTCTCGATGCGTTCCCGTCGACCCTCCCCGCGAAGCGGGAATCACCGTACGCCGGATGGGTGTCCATCTCGGTGGGTTGCAACAACACCTGCACGTTCTGCATCGTGCCTGCGCTGCGCGGCAAGGAGATCGACCGTCGTCCAGGCGACATCCTGGCCGAAGTGCAGGCGCTCGTGGATCAGGGTGTCCTCGAAGTCACTCTTCTCGGCCAGAACGTCAACGCATACGGGGCGTCGTTCGCCGACCCCGACATGCCGCGCGACCGCGGTGCATTCGCGTCGTTGCTGAAAGCGTGTGGAGCGATCGAGGGTCTGGAGCGGGTCCGGTTCACCTCGCCCCACCCCGCCGAGTTCACCGACGACGTCATCGATGTGATGGCAACGACGCCGAACATCTGCCCGACCCTGCACATGCCGCTGCAGTCGGGGTCCGATCGGGTGCTCAAGGCCATGCGTCGCTCGTACCGGCAGAGCAAGTTTCTCGGCATCATCGACAAGGTTCGCGCCGTGATGCCCGAGGCAGCCATCACCACCGACATCATCGTCGGGTTCCCCGGGGAAACCGAGGAGGACTTCCAGCAGACGCTCGAGGTGATGCGCCGCGCGAAGTTCTCGAACGCATACACCTTCCAGTACTCCAAACGCCCCGGTACACCCGCTGCCGACATGCCGGACCAGGTGCCCAAGGACGTCGTGCAGGAGCGGTATCTCCGCCTGATCGCGCTTCAGGAGGACATCGTTCTCGATGCGAACCGTGAACTGATCGGTACCGAGGTGGAGGTTCTCGTCGCGACGGGTGAGGGCCGAAAGAATGCCGCGACGCACCGCAAGAGCGGGCGTGCGCGAGACGGTCGGCTCGTCCATTTCCGGGCGGAGGAGCATCAGCTCGCCGCAATCCGGCCCGGCGATGTCGTCACCACGACGATCACCGCTGCTGCGCCGTACCACCTCATCGCCGACTCCGGCGTCGCCTCACATCGCCGCACTGCGGCGGGCGACGCCTACGAGCGCGGCATTCTTCCGAAAACCCCTCCCATCGGCGTCGGACTCGGGTTGCCATCGATCGGTGCGCCCGCCCCGCTGCCAGTCACGACAGGATGCTCCGCATGACCGATCCCGAGCACACTCCGGAGAACGTAACCCCCGACCACACCGCACCCGACTACTCGGTTGCCGAGCGGCGAATCGATGCCGAGATCGATCCCGGTATCCGAGCGGTCGTGGTGGCCGTGCTGGTGATGTTGCTTCTGCTCACTCTTGCGTTGCCTCATACGGGCTCGGTGAACGGATTCGACGTTCTGTCCGGCAACGGCGAGGCACTGGCCGATTCGGTAGCACTGCCGTCGCGGATCTTCGTGTGGTTCGTCGTGGTGTTCGGCGTGATCATGTCCGTGCTGGCGCTCGTGACCCGTGTGTGGGCCCTGGCGTGGATAGCGTTGGTGGGGTCGGCGATCGCCACGGTGTTCGGAATGCTGTCCATCTGGTCTCGTCAGACGTTGCCGGCGGATTCGACGGCAAGCGGACCCGGCATCGGATTGATCATCGGCTGGGTACTGGTCGCCGCACTGACCTTCCATTGGCTCAAGGCCGTCTGGAACAAGACCACCGCGCAGCTCGACGCTCAGGAGCGTAGGCGCGCTGCTTCGGTGGACGCCGAGAAGAACTCGCAGTGGGCCGGACCCGTTCTCGGGCGTCCGACCGACCGCAAGCCCTGATCTCCTAGAGTTCTCCGACGGCGCCTTCGGCTGCCTCGGCCCATTCGCGCCACTGCTGCGCCTGGTCGAGGGCCCGCTTGGCGTCCTTGTCCTTACCTGAAGCGGTGGCCTTGGCCGCCTGCTCCTCGAACTGAGCTACCCGCTCACGGAACTGAGCGGCACGCGCAAGCGCTTCGGGGTCGGTACGTCGCCACTGGGCATCCACTGCGTCGCGTACGGACTTCTCGATTGCCCGTAGCCGACCTTCGAGATCTCCCATCTTGTCGCGCGGCACCTTGCCCTGGGCGTCCCACTTCTCCTGCAGGTCTCGCAGCGCCGCTCGTGCGGCGTCGAGGTCTGCGCTCGCGTCGATGCTCGCGTACTTCGCAAGCAGGGCTTCCTTCGCCACGGCATTCGACTCGAATTCAGCGTCCCGCTCGTTCGCCGCCGAGTTGCGCGCAGCGAAGAAAACGTCCTGAGCCGCCTTGAAGTTCTTCCACAACGTGTCGTCGGCGTCTCGCGGCGCGCGACCCGCTGCCTTCCAGTCGACGAGAAGATCGCGGAAAGCGGCAGCCGTCGGGCCCCAATCCGTGGACGACGACAGCGCCTCCGCCTGGGTTACCAGCTCTTCCTTGCGGGTCTTGGCTGCTCCGCGTTCCCGGTCCAGATCGGCGAAGTGGGCTCCGCGGCGACGGTTGAAGTTCTCACGTGCCTTGGAATAGCGCTTCCACAGAGCGTCGTCGACCTTGCGATCGACTCCGCGAATGGTCTTCCACTCGTCGAGGATCTCCCGCAGGCGATCTCCTGCGTGCTTCCACTGAGTGGAGTCACTGCCGATCTGTTCCGCCTCGGCAGCCAGCTCTTCTTTACGGGCTGTGTGCGCGGTGCGCTCCTGCTCCTTCTCCTGGCGGGCAGCAACGGCTGCAGTCTCCGAATGCTCGATGACCAGGGCAAGGCGTGCTGCGAGGCTGTCGATGTCACCGATGACCGCCGCCGTCGGCAGCGATGCGGCCAACGCTTCGGCCGCCGTCTTGGTCTTCTTGGCGTCTCCCGAACCAGCCGTCAAACGTGCTTCCAACAGAGCGATTTCGGTCGAGAGATCGTCGTAGCGGCGGCCGAAGTGTGCCAGACCTTCGGCAGCATCACCCGCCTGCCAGGAACCGATCTGACGGTCGCCTTCGGCGGTGGTCACCCATGCGGTGCCGTCCTCGTCGACACGACCGAACTTGCTCGGATCGCTCGGCGGTGCAACAGCGGCGGTGACGGACGCGACATGGGACGAGACCGGGTGCGGCTTGACGGCGCCTCGCGGACCTGGCGTTGCCGACCCTCCAGGCTTGGGACCGCCAGGCTTGGGACCACCCGGCTTCGGTCCGCCGGGCTTGGGTCCCCCGGGCTTGGTCGATCCGGATTCGGATGCTCCCGGGGTCGGCGTGCCTGCTTCGGTTGCCTCGGGGGTGCTGTTGCCGCTGGGGTCGGTCATCGGTTCCTCATCTCTGCCGCGCGTCACGGCTGCCTCTATCGCGCAAGTAGTAAATCTCGGGTCACACCACCGTCGTAGGTGTCATCGCCGATCGGACCATTCAAACAGGTGCGGGCCGGATTGGTGTGGCCGTCCGCGGAATCGTGCCTCTGTGTCTTCGCCCAGGGCGTGTGCGGCGGCCTCGACGTGCCGCCGGCGAGATCGTCCGCGGCGCAGCGGCTAGCGTTGGCCCGGTGTTTCGTGCTGCTGCCCTCGTACCGTCCCCGCCCCTGCTGGTTCCCGAGCTGACCGGGCGAGCGTCCGTCGTCGACTCGCTTGCCGGAGAAGTCGTCCGGCTTCGTGACGCCGCACGTGCGGCGGTGGCAATGCTCGGGACGGCGACAGATCGGTGGATCGTCATCGGCTCCGCGGAGAAGTCGACCAGGATCTCGTCTCGCTCGGGCGGCACGTTTGCGGGCTACGGTGTCGATGTTCGGGTGGGGTTGTCTGCCGACTCGGTCACGGACGAGGAGGAACTGCCCCTTGCCGCATTGATCGCCGGCTGGCTTCGAGGTGAGGTCGCACCGCAGGCAGCGGCGGACGTCGTGTTGGTCGGGACGGACACTCCGTTGGAGCGCTGCCGGAGTGTCGGAGAAGCGCTGCGTGCGGAGATGGACGAGCAGGCAGGGGACTGGGGGCTGTTGGTCGTCGCCGACGGGGCGACCACGTTGACCGCCAAAGCCCCTGGATCCTTCGACGCCCGAGCGGAGGGCGTGCAATCACAGATCGACGACGCGCTCGCACGCGCGGACACCGATGCTCTTGCGTCGATCGATCGCGGCCTGTGCGCCGAGCTGGGTGTCGACGGATGGGAAGCCTGGCAGACTCTCGCCGGTGTCGTCGGCGCTCGTCCGATGGCCGCTCGGACTCTGTACCGCGGTGCTCCGTTCGGCGTGGGGTACTTCGTCGGAACCTGGGAGCCGCTGTCGTGACTACGGGAGAGGCGATCCGGCCTGTTGCCGTCATCGGGCCGACGGCGACGGGTAAGTCCGATCTCGGACTCGACCTGGCGGAGGCTCTCGACGGGGAAGTCGTCAACATCGATGCGATGCAGCAATACCGTGGGATGGACATCGGAACGGCCAAGTTGTCCCACGCCGAGCGACGCGGTATCCCGCACCACCGGCTCGACGTCCTCGAGGTGACGGAGACTGCAACGGTCGCGCGGTATCAGGAGGCCGCCGTGCGCGACGTCGAGGACATCACCTCGCGCGGCAAGACACCCGTGATCGTCGGCGGTTCGATGATGTATGTCCAGTCTTTGCTGGACGAATGGGCCTTTCCCGCTACGGATCCCGACGTGCGAGCCCGGTGGGAGCAGGTGCTCGCCGAGGGAGGCGTCGACGCTGTGCGGACTGCATTGATCGAGCATGACCGAGCGGCGGCCGAGGCAATTCTCCCGACGGACGGTCGACGGATGGTCCGCGCGCTCGAGGTGGTGGAGATCACCGGACTTCCGTTCGCGGCGTCGGCGCCGCAGATAGGGGAGCCGCGCTGGGGGACCGTGCTGTTGGGAGTCGACAGAGATACCGCCGAACTCGACGAACGAATAGCCCGCCGAACCGAGCTGATGTTCGAGTGCGGTCTGGTGGAGGAAGTACGCGCGTTGCTCGATGTAGGTCTGCAGGACGGCGTCACCGCCTCCCGTGCCATCGGCTACGCCCAGGTGATCGACTTTCTCGCAGGCAACTCCGACCTCGACTTCGCCCGCGAGCGCACGTTCATCGGGACCAGGCGTTACGTGCGCAGGCAACGGTCGTGGTTCCGTCGCGACCCGCGAGTGCACTGGCTCGACGGCGCCGATCCCGCCCTGCTCGAGTCCGCCATGGCGGTCCTGAACGGCTAGTCCGCACCACCCCCGTAGAATTCGCAGAATGCACTTCGCGAAAGGTCACGGAACCCAGAACGATTTCGTCGTCCTTCCCGATCCGGACCTGAACATCGAACTTCTCCGCCCCCGGGTGGCCGCCCTCTGCGACCGCCGCCGCGGGATCGGTGCCGATGGCGTCCTGCGCGTGGCCCGAGCCGGGGCGCTCCGCGACGCGGGCGTTCTGGACAGGCTGCCCGCAGGCGTGGGTGCCGAAGACTGGTTCATGGACTACCGCAACGGTGACGGCAGCATCGCCGAGATGTGTGGCAACGGCGTCAGAGTGTTCGCGCACTACCTGCGTGCATCGGGGCTCGAATCCGCGAGCAGTTTCGTGGTCGGTTCCCGCGCGGGCGCTCGCCCGGTGATCGTGCACTCGTTCGACGACACCACCGCCGATGTCACCGTCCACATGGGCGACGTCCGGTTGATGGGATCGAGCTCTGCCGAGCTGGCCGGGCGCACCTTCGACGGAGTCGGGATCGATGTCGGTAATCCGCACCTGGCGTGCGTCGATGCCTCTTCCGACATCGTCTCGCTCCGAGCGCTCGACTTCTCCGTGCCCCCGGTTCTCGACGCGGATTTCTTCGCCGCGGGTGCCAACGTCGAGATCCTGACGAGGCTGCAGTTCGGCCGTGTCGACATGCGAGTGTTCGAACGCGGGGTGGGGGAGACACGATCCTGTGGCACAGGAACAGTGGCGGCGGCTGCGGCGGCACTCTCCTACGAGGGCCTCGATTCAGGGCAGGTCGTCGTCGGGGTACCGGGCGGGGAAGTCACCGTCTCGATCGACGATTCGGGTTCGACGCTCCGGGGCCCGTCCGTGCTCGTGGCCGACGGCACGATCGAAGACACCTGGTGGCGCGAACTCGCGTGAGTGGCGCCTGCACGTCTGCCTGCAGTGAAATTCGCGTGCACACGCTGGGCTTTTCGTGGATCATGGATCGAGTAGGACATACACACCACGAGTTGGACTCCCGTGCGAGCAGCATCGGGACGGTGACTCCCACAACTAAGGATTGACGAAATAACGGATTCAGAACGTCAGAATTCAGAACCGGACAGCGGCTCCGCGTGGACTCGTGAAGAGTCCGAGGCCTGGTCACGGCGTATCTCTCGCTCGTCGCTGCCGCCGGAGGACTCGGTCTCGCTCCCGGGCGAGGAATCACCGTCGTCGGGCGACATGCAGTTGGAGGAACGCACCGCTCTCCGGCGCGTAGCGGGCCTGTCCACCGAACTGACGGATGTCACCGAAGTCGAATACCGCCAGCTGCGACTGGAACGGGTGGTCCTGGTCGGCGTGTGGACCACCGGGACGGCTGCGCAGGCCGAGAGCAGCATGGCCGAGTTGGCGGCGTTGGCCGAGACGGCAGGGTCCGAAGTCCTCGACGCGCTCGTGCAGCGACGAGACAAGCCGGACACCGCCACCTACATCGGTTCGGGCAAGGCCAAGGAGCTTCGCGACGTCGTGCTCTCGACCGGGGCGGACACGGTCGTCTGTGACGGCGAGCTCACGCCCGCGCAGCTCAATGCGCTGGAGAAGGTTGTCAAAGTCAAGGTCATCGACCGTACGGCGCTGATCCTGGACATCTTCGCGCAACATGCGACCTCGCGAGAGGGCAAGGCGCAGGTCGCCTTCGCGCAGATGGAGTACATGCTTCCTCGCCTACGCGGCTGGGGTGAATCCATGTCGAGGCAGGCCGGTGGTCGTGCCGGCAGCAACGGCGGCGTCGGTCTTCGTGGTCCAGGTGAAACGAAGATCGAGACCGACCGACGTCGCATCCGCGAGCGGATGGCCAAGCTGCGGCGCGAGATCAAGGGTATGAAGCAGGCCCGGGACACCAAACGTGAACGCCGACTGACGAGCACCGTGCCGTCGATTGCCATCGTCGGCTACACCAACGCCGGCAAGTCCAGTCTGCTGAACTCGTTGACGGGCTCCGGTGTTCTGGTCCAGAACGCACTGTTCGCGACCTTGGACCCGACGTCACGCAAATCGACACTCGAAGACGGTCGCGCCATCGTCCTCACCGACACCGTCGGTTTCGTTCGACACCTGCCGACTCAGTTGGTCGAGGCATTCCGTTCGACTCTGGAGGAGGTGACCGACGCCGACCTGCTGCTGCATGTCGTCGACGGATCCGACCCGCTCCCGGTCGACCAGATCAAAGCTGTGCGCGAGGTCATCGTCGATGTCGTGAAGGAGCACGAATCGAAGATGCCACCGGAGCTGATCGTGGTGAACAAGATCGACGCCGCGGATCCGGTGCAGTTGACCCAGCTGCGTGGTCTGCTCCCCGGGGCTCGTTTCGTGTCGGCGCGTACCGGCGAGGGCATCGACGAGCTTCGCGACCACCTGGGGGAGATCCTGGCGTGGCCGGAGGCCGAGGTCGACGTGCTCGTGCCGTACACCAGAGGCGATCTGGTCGCTCGCATCCATACCGAGGGGCGGATCTCGAAGTCCTCGCACGAGGCCGACGGCACGCGTGTGGAGGCGCGAGTGCCGACGGCGCTGGCGTCGGTACTGACGGAATACGCGTACGCCACGGTCATCGCCTGATCGATGCGTAGGTTCGCGGTCGTTGCGGTGGCCGGTGCGCTCGTGTCGATGAGTGCACCGGCCGGCGCCGCGCCCGTGGTTGCCCAGGAACAGTTCGACACATATTGCACCCCGCAGGATCCCGGTCTGGAAGAGTTGTCCGGTCTGACATCGATCGACGGAGTTCTGTACGCGATCGGCGACAGTGGAACGGATCACCGGCTCGCCGTACTGGGCGAGGGCTGCTCGGTGGCGCGATGGCTCGATGTTCCCGTCGATCCGTACGACGTCGAGGATCTGAGCTCCTATCGCGGACAGTTGTGGCTGTCCGACACGGGAGACAATCGTGCTCGGCGCGATACCGTCGCACTGACCCGCATGGATCCTGCCACTGGAGTGGGTGAGCTTCATCGACTCACGTATCCCGACGGACCGCACGATGCCGAGTCCCTCCTGATCGAGCCAGGAGGTCGGCCGGTGATCGTGACCAAGGCGGTGTCCGGCGTCAGCGGAATCTACGTTCCGAGCGGCGGCGAGAGTGTCGATCAGCTTTCTTCTCCCGGACCGACCGCGCTGACGAAGGTGGGAGAACGCGCCTTCGATCGCACCACGACGGTCGGCGGGCCGCCGTTCATCACCGGTTCGATCCTCGCAACCGGGGGCGCAGTCAGTCCGGACGGCTCCGTGGCTGCAGTGCGCACCTACAACGATCTCTATCTGTTTCCCGTGGTCGACGGTGACGTGGCCCGGGCGCTGACCGGTACTCCGGCCGTCGTCGCACTGCCGGTGCAACCGCAGGGGGAGGCAATCACGTTCGACGGCGACGGCAACCTACTGGTCGCCTCCGAAGCCGCTGGTGGTCCGCTGCCACCGATCCAGATTCTCTACGGCGCACAGTCGTTGGCACCGACGCCGCCGGCGACGGTACCGGCCGAGTCGTCATCGGGAGGTCGATGGCCACTCGGCGCGATAGCCGTCGCCGGGGTACTGGTACTCGTATCGCTCGCCTACACCTTCGGGATCGCCCGTCGGCGTCAGTGAGACGAGATCAGGCGTCGAGGTCGGCAGCGACGAGGGCCGCTACCTTGTCCAGGGCTGCCTGATCTTCGCTCTCGACGGTCACCTCGGTGCCTTTGACGGCGCCGAGGGTCATGATCATCAGTGCCGAGCCCGCGTCCACCGGCTCCTCTCCATCGACTGCGAGTGTGACGTCGACGCCTGCATCGGCGACTGCTTCGGCGATCAGCGCCGCGGGACGTGCATGGAGGCCGACAGCGGATCCGACGGTGACTGTGGTGCTGGGCATTTCGTTCTCCTCGAGGGTTGTGGGGTGTGAAGGGTCAGGCGTGGACGAGATCGGGATCGATTGCATCCTCGGTGGGTGCGTTCTTTCCCTTGACGAACTGCTTGGCGACGACGACCAGGAAGGCCGACAGTAGCGTTCCAGCCACGAGTGAAAGGAAGAACCACATGAATTTCCCGATGGCGAAGAATACGATCAGACCGCCGTGCGGTGCGCTGAGTGTCACATCTGTTGCCATGATGAGTGCGCCGGTCAGTGCCCCGCCCGCCATCATCGACGGGATGACGCGGAATGGGTCGGCGGCGGCGAACGGGATGGCGCCTTCGGAGATGAACGCCGCTCCCAAGAACCATGCTGCCTTGCCGTTCTCGCGCTCGGCTTCGGTGAAGATCTTCGGGCGTAGCGCCGATGCCAGGGCTAGTGCAAGTGGCGGAACCATCCCCGCAGCCATCACCGCAGCCATGATGCGCAACGACGCTGTATCGGTGACCGAGAGTCCGGCAGTGGCGAAAGCATAGGCAGCCTTGTTGACCGGTCCGCCGAGATCGAAGCACATCATCAGGCCCAAGATGATTCCCAGGATGATGATCGATGTCCCGGTCAGCCCATTCAGCCAGTTGGTGAGGCCACTGGTGATGGCGGCGAGTGGTTTGCCCAGAACCAAGAACATGAGTGCGCCGACGATCAACGTGGCAAAGAGCGGAATGATGACAACTGGCATGAGTCCGCGAAGAAGCGCCGGAATCTTCCATTTGCTGATCCACAGCGCCACGAATCCTGCGATCAAACCACCGACGAGGCCGCCGATGAAACCGGCACCGACGAGGACGGCCACCGCACCCGCTGTGAAACCTGGTGCCAGACCGGGTCTGTCCGCAATGGCGTACGAGATATAGCCCGCCAGTGCAGGCACGAGGAAGCTGAACGAAAGGCTGCCGATCTGGAACAGGACCGCGCCGAGGTAGGCTCTCAGCCCGCCGTCAGGGAGTGCGGTGAGCGAGTTGTTGACGACGATGTCCTTGGCTGTATCGGAGATCTCGTACCCACCTACCAGGAAGCCGAGAGCAATCAGCAGGCCGCCGGCCGCGACGAACGGAATCATGTAGCTGACGCCGGTGAGCAGGATCTGGCGGATCCTTGTGCCCCAGCCGAGTTCACCTGCGCCCGTGCTGGAACCGCTCGCGTCCGCTGCGGTACCGGAGACACGCGGCGCATTCGGATCGTTCCCGGCACGGAGAGCTTCGGTGACCATGACGTCCGGCTCGTTGATGGCGCGTTTGACGCCCGAGGAGACAACGGGCTTGCCTGCGAAACGTTCCTTGCCCTTCACCCCGACGTCGGTGGCGAAGATGACGGCCTCGGCACTGGCGATGAGCGCCGGATCGAGTGGCGTGCTTCCGCTCGAACCCTGGGTCTCGACATGGACGGTGACGCCGGCGCGTTCGCCTGCGGCCACGAGTGAATCTGCGGCCATGTAGGTGTGGGCGATACCCGTCGGGCAGGCCGTGACCGCGACGATGTGCTTGGGCGCAGACGCTTCGGGCGTCGCCGTCGGGGTGACCGGCGCGGCCGCAGCGACAGGAGCCGGCGACTTCTTCGTTGTTGCTGCCGGGTTGATGACACCGTCGACGAGTGCAACCACATCGGCCGCCGTCGGCGCGTTGCGCAGCGACGTCACGAATTCCGGTTTGACGAGTGCGCGGGCCAGGCTCGAGAGCAACTTCATGTGTGCCGAACCTGCTCCGGCGGGCGCGGCGATGAGGAACACGAGATCTGCGGGGCCGTCGGGTGCTCCGAAGTCGACCTTGGGATTCAGGCGAGCGAATCCGAGAGATGCCGATGTCACAGCCTCGGCACGGCAGTGGGGGATGGCGATGCCGCCGGGCAGGCCGGTCGCGGACTGGGCCTCACGGGCGAGGGCAGCCTCGCGCAGCGGGCCGGCGTCGCTCGCGCGCCCCGCAGCGGCGAGAAGCTCGGAGAGACGCTCGATGACAGCATCTTTCGACTCGCCGAGGTCCGCATCGAGGACGATGAGTTCCTCCGCGATGATCGCGGGATCGTTGGTTGGTGTGGTCATGACGGCTCCTAGGAGAGTGTCTGAGTATCGAACGGAACTGAGCTGGGCCGAGCGGGTTCTGGGCTGGAATCGGGTGAGTCGAGTGCTCTCACGGTTACTGCATCGGGGCAAGTTTGGTCGGGAGTAGGGAGTGTGGTGCCGGGGAGCGCCGTTGCCGCGGTGCCGTAGGCCACCGCGCGTCGGATACGTTCTCCTGGTTCGCATCTCTCGATATCGGCGAGGATGTAGCCCGCCAGGGACGAGTCACCTGCACCGACGGTGCTGATGGCGTCGATGGGAGGCGGACTTGCGAACCAGGCGCCCTCGCCCGTCACCAGCACGGCTCCAGCGCTCCCCAGAGTGGCGAGCACGGCTCCGACACCGCGCGCCAACAGGATTCGGCTCGCGTCGACGGCGGCGGTCGGGTCGCCTGCACCTGCTGCGCGCTCGAGTTCGTCGGCATCCGCGCCGGTGAGCTGTGCGAGCTCCTCGGAGTTAGGTTTGATCAGGTCGGGAGCGGACTCGGGGAAGGACGCCGCCAGAGCGAGCAGTGGCGCATCGGATGTGTCCACCGCCACTTTGCATGCAGTGCTGCGCAGCGCGCGCACCAGGTCTGCATACCAGTGGGAGGGAACGCCGGGCGGTAGCGATCCCGAAAGCGCGACCCAGGTGGCATCGCGGCCCAGATCGACGATGGCATCGAACAGCGCCGTGGTGGTGGCCTCGGTGAGGCCGGCGCCGGGCTCGTTGATCTTGGTAGTGGTTCCACCGGGTTCGCTGACGGTGATGTTGGTCCTGGCGAGGCCGTCGGTGGGGACAGCGCAGTATCGAACACCCTTTTTCGTCAGGGCTTCGAGCAGCGGATCGCCCGTTGCCGCAGGCAACACCGCCATTGCCTGTACCCCCGACGCCGTCAGCACACGAGCGACGTTGACGCCTTTGCCTCCCGGGTCGCTCGCCGAAGCGCGTGCGCGGTGCACGCCGCCGCGGACCAGCTCCGAGTCGAGCACGACTGTTCGGTCGATACTCGGGTTGGCCGTCAGTGTGACGATCATGCGATCACCACCTCGATTCCGTTGTCGGTCAAACTCTGGTGGTCGGTCTCGTCGATGTCCTCGTCGGTGACGAGGACATCGATGTTGTCCAGGCGGGCGAAACTGATCAGATGCTCGCGTCCGATCTTGGACGAATCAGCAAGAACCACGACGTGATTGGCGGTCCTGACCATGGCTCGCTTGACGGCGGCCTCGTCGCTGTCCGGTGTCGAGAGGCCGTGGCCGACGCTCAGAGCATTGGTGCCGATGAACGCGACGTCGACGCGTAGCCATTCGAGTGCGCCCAGGGCCTCTTCGCCGACTGCTGCCTGCGTCGTGCCGCGCACGCGTCCGCCGAGAACGCGTAGGGCGATGCCGTTCAGCGGTGCGACCCGCGCCGCGATGGGGATGGAGTTGGTGACGAGCGTCAGCTCTCGCTCGCTCGTCAGCAGCGCGGCGAGCCGGCCCGTCGTGGTGCCTGCGTCGAGAACGGCGCTGCCGCCCGTCGGTGGAAGGTAGGCGAGCGCGGCAGCGGCGATGGCGTCCTTCTGCTCGGCGCGGGTGTACTCGCGCTCGCTGACGCCGGGCTCGGTCGAGGTGAGCGCCGATGCAGGGACTGCACCGCCGTGGACTCGGCGTACCACTCCGATTCGATCGAGCACGGCGAGGTCGCGTCGCACTGTCTCGGTGGTGACCCCGTAGGTGGAGGACAGATCGGCAACGGAAATGCGACCGCGAGTACTGATGAGTTCCGCGATCGACTGCTGACGTTCTTCTGCGTACACCTGCGCCTCCCTTCCAAGTTCTGTTGGTTTATGTTGTTTTACGCCCGTATCTGTTGACATGTCAAGACCAAAGAGTAATCTCGGTCACAACAAGTCGATCACGACCGGCTGGGCCACACCCGAAATTCAGGAGGACACATGACGGGATCGCTTCGAACCGAGACGCAGGGAACCGACGCACCGCTTTCGGGGTCGTCGGCACTCGGGGGCTCGGGGTCGTCGGCACTCCGGGGCTCGCGGTCGCTCGCGGGCGCCCCGGTCGTTCCTGGTGTCGGCTACGGGCCGGTCATCAGGCCGGGACGTCGTACCGAGGTCCCCACCGACACCTCGGTGATAGAGGAGGCCGAGCGCGGCACCGAGCTCGAGCGATTCCGCACGGCGGCATCGGTCGTGGCAGGTCGACTGCGCGGCCGCGCCGAGTTGGCCACGGGAGCGGCTTCGGAGGTGCTCTCGGCCAACGCCGCCATGGCTCAGGATCGAGGCTGGATCAAAGCCGCCGAGAAGCTGATCGGCACCGGCAGCCCGGCAACAGCCGCGGCGGATGCTGCGACGGAGCAATTCGCCGCGATGTTCATCAAGCTCGGCGGCCTGATGGCCGAGAGGGTGACCGACCTACGCGACATCCGCGATCGTGTGATCGCCGAGATCCTCGGGGCACCCGAGCCCGGTGTCCCGACGCCCACCGTGCCGTCGGTGTTGTTCGCCGACGATCTCGCGCCCGCCGACACGGCGGGACTCGACGCGGCTTTGATCGTCGGCCTCGCGACGTCCCTCGGCGGTCCAACCAGCCACACGGCGATCATCGCTCGTCAGCTCGGCATCCCCTGCGTCGTCGCGGTCGCCGGACTGGACGACGTGCCCGAGGGAACGTCGGCCGTGGTGAACGGCGTCACCGGCGACATCGTCCTCGACCCGGACGCCGCACTCGCCGAGCGGGCCGTGAACGAGGCTCGCGCAGAACTCGATCGGGTGTCGCACTGGAGCGGCCCGGGACGAACCTCCGACGGACATCCCGTCGACATTCTCGCCAACGTCCAGGACGGTGCCGGTGCACGCGCTGCTCGCACCACGGCAGCGGACGGCGTCGGTCTGTTCCGTACCGAGCTCTGTTTTCTCGACCGTGACACCGAACCGACAGTGGACGACCAGGCAGAGATCTACAGCCAGGTGCTCGACGCCTTCGCCGGCCACAAGGTGGTCATCAGAACCCTCGATGCAGGCTCGGACAAGCCGTTGCGATTCGCCAACCATGCCGACGAGGCGAATCCGGCTCTCGGAATTCGAGGAATCAGAATCGCCGAGCAGGACCGAGGAATTCTCTACCGCCAGCTCGACGGAATCGCCGCAGCGGCCGAGGCAACGGGTTCGGCGCCGTGGGTGATGGCACCGATGATCTCCACCGCAGCCGAGGCCGAGGCCTTCGCCGCCGACACCCGGGCGCGCGGCTTGAAGCCCGGGGTGATGATCGAGGTTCCGGCCGCGGCATTGCTCGCCGAGCACATCCTCGAACACGTGGATTTTCTGTCGATCGGTACCAACGACCTCGCCCAGTACACGATGGCTGCCGATCGAATGTCCTCGCAGTTGGCGGCCCTCACCGATCCGTGGCAGCCCGCCGTCATCACGTTGGTCGCTCATACCGCGAAAGCCGGCGCGGCGGCAGGCAAACCTGTCGGTGTATGCGGAGAAGCTGCCGCCGACCCACTGTTGGCCTGCGTTCTGGTCGGGCTCGGCATCACGTCCTTGTCGGCGGCATCGGCCGCGATCGCCCACGTCGGAGCAAAACTGTCCACGGTCACCCTCGAACAGTGCAAGGAAGCGGCTGCCGCTGCACTGAAGACGGACAGTTCCACGGCGGCACGAGCGGCAGTTGCTGCAATTTTGAACTGACCGCTCAGTCGGTTCGAGGCTGGCTCTAGTATTCGATGCCGTGAGTCGAAACTTCGGATGGACCGTGCACGGCAACGGAAAGACGCCCGCCGCGGGCGCAGTGGTTGCGCCCGACGAGCGGCTGTCGTGGCCGCGCACCGTCGGAATCGGTATGCAGCACGTCATTGCCATGTTCGGCGCGACACTGCTCGTTCCGACGGTGACCGGATTCCCGGTCACCACGACGTTGCTGTTCTCGGGAATCGGAACCGCGATGTTCCTGATCATCACGCGGGGACGGATTCCGAGCTATCTCGGCTCGTCGTTCGCCTTCATCGCGCCGCTCAGTGCAGCGCAGGCCGACGGGCCAGCGGCACAACTGGGCGCCGTTATGTCCGTCGGGATCGTGCTCGCTGCACTCGGTTTCATCGTCAAATTCGCCGGCGGCCGCGTGATCGAAGCGGTGATGCCGCCGGTGGTGACCGGCGCGGTCGTCGTACTGATCGGGTTGAATCTGGCTCCCGCAGCGACCTCGAGCTTCGAGGCGCAGCCGCTCGTCGCCGTCGTGACCTTGCTGGCGATTCTGCTGGTCACCGTTGCCGGTCCCGGACTGCTCGGCAGGCTCGGCATCCTTGTCGGTGTGATCATCGGCTGGGTCTTCGCCGCCGTGATCGGGCAGATCGACGCGGTCAAGCTCGACGCCATGCGTGAGGCGGCCTGGATCGGTGTTCCCGAGTTTCGCGGACCGTCGTTCGACCTCTCGGTGATCCTCGTCGCGCTACCCGTCGTGATCGTCCTCGTCGCGGAGAACGTCGGACACGTCAAAGCGGTGTCGGCGATGACCGGTAAGTCGCTCGACGACCTCGCCGGCGACGCGCTCATCGCCGACGGCCTTGCCACCACTCTCGCCGGCGCCTTCGGCGGGTCGGGTACGACGACCTATGCCGAGAACATCGGCGTCATGGCTGCCACCCGTGTGTATTCGACAGCGGCCTACTGGGTTGCTGCCGCCACCGCCGTGGTACTCGCCTTCTCTCCCAAATTCGGCGCACTCGTCTTCACTGTGCCGTCGGGCGTGATCGGCGGAGCCACTCTGGTGTTGTACGGCCTCATCGGCCTTCTCGGTGTTCGAATCTGGACCGACAGCAAGGTCGACTTCACCGATCCGGTCAATCTCACCGTCGTCGCGGCCGCGTTGGTCGCCGGTATCGGCGACCTGACGTTGGCGATCGGCTCTGTGGAGCTCGGCGGCATCGCCTGGGGATCGGTCGGCATCCTCGTCGGGTATCCGGTGCTGAAGGCGCTCTCGCGCGCCCGCGGTCGCTAGTTCGGTCACCGATCGCGCGCGGCTCGGTCATCGACTCGCCCGTTCGTGCGGTCGTAGGGTCGAGGCAGGCATGACCAGCATTTCGAAGGAGAAAAAGTGGACCGCACACTGTTCGAATCCGAGCACGACCTCTTTCGTGAGTCGTACCGCAAGTTCCTGGACCAGCATGTCGCACCCAATCATGCGCAGTGGGAAGAGCAGAACATCGTCGACCGCGGGGTGTGGGTCGAGGCGGGCAAGCAGGGCTTCCTCGGCACGGCGGTACCCGAGGAGTACGGCGGCGGCGGCGTCAAGGACTTCCGCTACAACGCCATCGTCACCGAGGAGACCACTCGCGGCGGCTACAGCGGGATAGGTTTCACGCTGCACAACGACGTCGTCGCGCCGTACCTCATCGATCTGACCAACGAGGAGCAGAAGCAGCGGTGGCTGCCGGGATTCTGTTCGGGCGAGATCATCACCGCGATCGCGATGACCGAACCTGGAACGGGTAGCGACCTACAGGGCATCAAGACCCGGGCAGTGCGCGACGGCGACGAGTGGGTACTCAACGGCTCGAAGACGTTCATCACCAACGGAATCAACGCCGACCTGGTCATCGTGGTGGCGTGTACCGACCCCGACAAGGGCGCCCAGGGCTTCAGCCTTCTCGTGGTCGAGCGGGACACCCCCGGTTTCGAGCGCGGTCGTAACCTCGACAAGATCGGCATGAAGGCGCAGGACACTGCCGAACTGAGCTTCACCGACGTCCGGGTGCCTGCCGCCAACCTCCTCGGTGAGGAGGGCATGGGATTCATCTACCTGATGCAGAACCTTCCTCAGGAGCGTCTGTCGATCGCCGTCGTCGCTGCTGCCGCAATGGAATCGGCGTTGGAGATGACGATCCAGTACTGCCGTGACCGAAAGGCATTCGGAAAGTCGATCGGCAAATTCCAGAACACCCGCTTCGTGCTCGCGGAACTGGCAACCGAAACGACAGCCACCCGCATCATGGTCGACAAATTCATCGAATTGCTCAATGCCGGAACCTTGACGGTTCAGGAAGCTGCCATGGCGAAATGGTGGACGACCGAGAACCAGGTCAGGCTGATCGATCGCTGCCTCCAGTTGCACGGCGGTTACGGCTACATGAAGGAATACCCGATCGCCAAGGCGTACATGGACTCTCGCGTCCAGACAATCTACGGCGGAACAACCGAGATCATGAAAGAGATCATCGGCCGAGGCTTGAACCTCTAGTCGATCGCCCGGACGAGGGGCCCGCAACCACTACGGTTGCGGGCCCCTCGTCCGTCGCCCGGTGCTTCGGGGGCGGGGTCAGAGTTTGCGCATGACGGTGACGACCTTGCCCAGAATGGCAGCGTCGTTGCCGGGAATCGGTTCGAAGAGTGGGTTGTGCGGCAGAAGCCAGACGTCGCCCTTGGTGCGCTTGAACGTCTTCACAGTGGCTTCGCCGTCGATCATCGCGGCCACGATGTCGCCATTGTCGGCGACACTCTGCTGACGAACCACGACCCAGTCGCCGTCACAGATGGCTGCATCGATCATCGATTCACCGACGACCCTGAGCAGGAACAGCGAACCCTGCCCGACCAGTTCTCGTGGAAGCGGGAAGACGTCCTCGACCGCCTGCTCGGCCAGAATCGGTCCGCCTGCCGCGATCCGACCGAGGACCGGAACGAACGTCGGTGTCGGCAGTTGATCCTCGGACGTCGCCGACCCGTCGGCTGCCGCTGCCGCGTGATCGGCCTGCACCTCGTCCAAACCACGTACGTCGACGGCGCGCGGACGGTTGGGATCGCGCCGCAGGAAGCCCTTGCGCTCGAGCGTGCGCAACTGATGCGCGACCGACGACGTGGAGGTCAGGCCGACCGCGTCACCGATCTCACGGATGCTCGGCGGATAACCGCGCTCGGTGACGGACGCCCGGATCACCTCGAGAACCTTGCGTTGGCGATCGGTGAGACCGGCATTGATGTCGGTGCCCTCGCCCTCGAACGCTTTCGCGGTCGGCACGGCTGCGGGCTTACCCGCGGGCTTACCCGCGGGCTTACCCGCCGACTGCGCGCCTGATCTCGGCGTCGACTTGGTCGTCCCCGACGAGGTGTCGTCCTTCATTCGTGCGTCCTCCTTCGATCCTGGTCCACCGTCATCCGCGCGTTGGTCTGCTGGCCCGCGATACGTGTGGTGCGCGTCCACGTGGATGTCGATGTAGGTCGATCTCGAGTGCGATGTCGTCTCGGGACCGAACGTGTGGTGTGGGTGTGACGTGTGGTTTCTGACACGAATCTAGCCCGTCGACGCTGTTCGATCAAACATCTGTTCGATCCGTGTCGCGTTTTCTACTGACTTTGTCGGAGCCGCGTGATAGAACTTTCGAACAAGCGTGCATCGAACGCCTGATCGAATACAGCGTTCGACCGACGATCCAGTGGAGGTTCCGATGAGCATCACGACCGAGCGGCCAGTATCGACTCGAGTGCGTGCCGATGTGCAGGCATCGCGCCGCGGTTCCGCTGTGCAGGGGCGTTCCTCCGTGCAGCGGGGTTCCTCGGTACAGCGGGGTTCCTCGGTGCAGCGAGGCGCGACGATCGAACGTAGGCGTTACGTGGGTGCGGTCGCGCCTCAGGGCGTCGGCGGCGAACGGACGGAGCGTTGCGGGGAGGAGTCGCGAGCCGCGCAGCAGCTTTCGTGGAAGGCGATGGCCATCGGTGTGATCGCAACGGCAGTGGTCATGCTCGGCTTCGTCTTCGTAGCCAATATGCGGGCGGAGTCGTTGGAGAGTGCGTCCCAGCCCTCCGTGGTCACCGTCCAGCAGGGCGAGACCCTCAGTGATGTAGCGCATCGTGTTGCTCCCGGTGAACCGGTGCAGCAGGTTGTGGATCGGATGCTCGAGCTCAACGATTTGAGCTCGGCGTCCGTGGCTGTCGGTCAAGAGCTCGTCTCACCCACCGACTACTAGGACGTCGTTCAGATGGCTGCGGGAGTGGTGCCTGCGCAGGGTCGATCGCTTCAGCTGTCGGGTGATCGAGTGGCCTATGTTGCGCTCCGAGTATCCTCGAAGCTTGCACCCCTCCGTCGACAACAGGGGGAGTGCACCGGCTACGACGGAGGCTCCTTCATGCATTGCCCGTTCTGCAGGCACCCCGATTCTCGTGTGGTGGATTCACGCGAGGCGGACGAAGGTCAGGCGATTCGTCGTCGGCGTTCTTGCCCGGAATGTGGACGTCGGTTCACCACCGTCGAAACCGCGGTACTCGCAGTGGTCAAACGCAGCGGAGTCACCGAACCGTTCAGCCGCGAGAAGGTCGTCAAGGGCGTCCGGCGGGCATGCCAAGGGCGTGACGTGGACAACGATGCGTTGAATCTGCTTTCTCAGCAGGTGGAGGACGCTGTCCGAGCGTCGGGTTCGGCCGAGATCCCCAGCCACGAGGTCGGTCTCGCGATTCTCGGCCCACTACGTGATCTCGACGAGGTCGCGTACCTGCGTTTCGCTTCGGTATACCGATCCTTCAGCTCCGCCGAAGATTTCGAGAAGGAAATCCAGGATCTTCGGGCGCACCGAGAGACCACTGCCGTCGACTGACGGGCCCGCGAGGAATCGGAGGTCAGCGTCGACCGGCCGCGTCGATCGCTTTGAGTAAGCGCTTCTCCGATACCGGGTACGCGGTTCTGATTCCCTGAGCGAATACACCGATTCTGAGTTCCTCGATCATCCAGAACACGTCTTGGACGGCCGCACTCTGGCGTCGAGCCTCCGGCAGTGACTTCAGAAGCCTGTCGTAGGCGTCGTATACGCGGTCCAGGATGTTCATGCCCTGTTCGTCTCGCGCGGCGCTGCTGGGAAGTGCTGTCAGTCTGGCCGTGGCTGCCGCGAGGTAGCGAGGGACGTCGGCGAGTCGGGCCGAACCGAATTCGAAGACGAAGCCGTCGAAGACCAGACCTCCGAGCTGTTCCCGCACATCGTCGGCTGCCTCACCGCGCGAGCGGTCCAGTACGGCGCGGAGTTCGAGTGCAGCGGTCAAGACGGGGCGCACCAGGGACACGATGCGGGACGTTCGTTCGGTGGCGTCGGAATTGACCGCTGTCGAGAGTCGCGCGAAGTCTTCGGGTGATCGGACGGGACCGCCGTGCGCATCCATCGATTCGTCCACCGCGGTTTTGCGGCAGTCCTCGAGCATCGAATCGATGTTGCCATAGGGGTTCTGCCCCAGAGCGATACGTTCCCGCGTGGGAATGCCTGCGATGAGGGCCTTCGTACCCCGGGGCGCCGATTCGAGCAGAAGTGCTCTGGTGCCGTCGCGCATGGCGGCGCGTTGCTGCACCGACGTGCTGAGGACACGGACCGCGACTCCGCCGTTCTCGGCGACCAGGGCCGGGTAGCCGGTCACCGTCTGTCCACCGACCTTCCTCGTGACCGTTTCGTCGATCGTGCCGAGACTGGAGGACGTCCAGGCAAGGGTCGGAGCTCGCTCGGCGCCGCCGACGGCGCTGGCGACTTCCTGGTTCACTCGCGGTGCCAGAGCTTGGCGGAGGGAGACGAGATCCTTGTTGGAGCCGAGCACCTTTCCGTGTGTGTCCACCGCGACGAACGTCATCCGCAGATGACCGGGAAGGCCGGCGAGGTCGAAGTCGCTCGGGTCGATATGTGAGGAACCCAGGCGTGACAGTTCGCTTGCCAACGCAGTGATGACCGGTTCGGATCGTGGTTTCATCGACGCGAGCGCGGCCGCAGCGAAATCCGGTGCCGGAACGACGTTTCTCCGTTGTGCTTTCGGGAGAAGCTTGATCAATGTGGAGATCAGTTCGGCGCGCATGCCTGGAACGAGCCAGTCGAAACCGACAGGCTGTACCTGGGCCAGCAATGCGATCGGAATGCGCGCGGTGACGCCGTCCGCCGCCGTACCGGGCTCGAACTGGTAGGTGAGCGGGAACTGAATTTCGCCCTGCCGCCATGCGTCGGGATAGTCGCCACCGAGAACCGACGCAGCGCCGGGGTTGACGACGGTCGATGCGCTGAAGTCGAGCAGGTCCGGTGAGGTGCGTCGTGCCTTCTTCCACCAGGTGTCGAAATGACGCGCCGATACGGCTTCGGCGCCGATTCTGGCGTCGTAGAAATCGAACAGTGCGTCGTCGTCGACGACGATGTCGCGGCGCCGTGCGCGATTTTCGAGTTCGGAGGCGTCGTCGAGCAACTCGCGATTCTTGTGGAAGAACGGATGTTGCGTCTTCCATTCGCCTTGCACCAGCGCATGTCTGATGAACAACTCGCGCGACACTTCGGCGTCGATGGTGTGATAGTTCGCCGGCCGGCCCGTGACCAACGGGATTCCGTAGAGCGTCACACGCTCGTAGGCCATCGCGGATTGACGTTTCGTGGACCAATGAGGTTCCGAGTAGGTGCGTTTGACGAGGTGTGGTGCCAGCCTCTCGGCCCATTCGGGTTCGATTCGCGCGGCCATCCGACCCCACAGTCGTCCGGTCTCGACCAGTTCGGCCGCCATGACCCATCTCGGCGGTTTCTTGAACAGTCCAGAACCCGGGAACACCGCGAAATGTGTACCGCGTGCGCCCAGGAACTCGCGCTTGTCGCCTTCGCGGACGCCGATGTGGGACAGCAATCCCGACAGCAGAGCCTGATGCAGTGCCGCTGGAGTCGTCGGTGAGTCCGGCACGGTCCATCCGAGGCTTCGGGTGATCTGACGAAGTTGTCCGTGGAGGTCCTGCCACTCCCTGATGCGCAGATAGTGAAGGAATTCGTTGCGGCACATGCGGCGGAACTGATTCGAGGACAACTCGTCCCGTTGTTCCCTCAGGTACTTCCACATTTCGATGTAGGCGAGGAAGTCGGAGTTCTCGACGGCGAACCGAGCGTGTTTCTCGTCCGCTGCCTGCTGATGCTCGGCCGGCCGTTCTCGAACGTCCTGGATGGAGAGAGCGGAAACCACCACCAGCGCATCGGCGAGGGCGCCGGTCGCGTTGGCTTCGACGAGCATGCGGGCCATGCGCGGATCGACCGGGAGCTGTGCGAGTTCACGGCCGATGCGGGTCAGCGCGGATTCGCCAGTTGCAGTGGCGGGCTCGAGCGCGCCCAGTTCTTCGAGCAGACCGATACCGTCGCGGATGCTTCGTGGGTCGGGGGGCTCCACGAAGGGGAACGCCTCGATCTTTCCGAGTCCGAGCGAGGTCATCTGCAGAATTACCGACGCCAGGTTCGTGCGCAGAATTTCGGGTTCGGTGAACTGCGGGCGCGCTTCGAAATCTTCCTCCGAATACAGGCGGATGCAGATTCCGTCCGCGACACGGCCGCATCGCCCTGCCCGCTGACGCGCGGACGCCTGCGAGATTGGTTCGATCGGCAGACGTTGAACCTTGGTGCGCAACGAGTAGCGGGAAATTCTCGCGGTGCCGGGATCCACGACGTAGCGGATGCCGGGCACCGTCAGCGATGTCTCGGCGACATTGGTGGACAACACCACTCGTCGACCCGTGTGAGAAGAGAACACACGATGCTGCTCGGCGGCCGAGAGCCGTGCATAGAGGGGGACGATCTCGGTGTTACGAAGTTGCTTGTCTCTCAGGGCGTCCGCAGTATCGCGGATCTCGCGCTCGCCGGAGAGGAAGACGAGGATGTCGCCCTCGCCTTCGGCCGTCAGCTCCGCGACGGCATCGCATGTTGCATCCACGGGATCGAGGTCGATCGTCGTATCGCCCACGTCGACGCTCAGTGGGCGATAGCGCATCTCCACCGGAAAGGTTCGTCCCGATACCTCGATGATCGGGGCCGCAACGCCGTCGCGCGCGAAGTGTGTCGCGAAACGTTCGGGGTCGATGGTCGCCGAGGTGATGATCACTTTCAGATCGGGTCGACGGGGGAGCAGCTGCGCCAGGTACCCCAGAATGAAATCGATGTTGAGGCTGCGCTCGTGGGCTTCGTCGATGATCAGGGTGTCGTACTGACGGAGCATCCGATCCCGCTGGATCTCGGCCAGCAAGATTCCGTCGGTCATCAACTTGACGAGTGTGGAGTCCGACGACTGATCGGTGAAGCGCACCTTGTAACCCACCGATTCGCCGATGGATTCGCCCACCTCTTCGGCAATTCGTTCCGCGACCGTCCTCGCCGCGAGGCGCCGCGGTTGGGTGTGACCGATGGACCCGCGTATTCCGCGTCCGAGCTCGAGACAGATCTTGGGGATCTGGGTCGTCTTGCCCGACCCGGTCTCGCCCGCAACGATGACGACTTGATGCGCCTCGATCGCCGCTGCGATGTCGTCTTTGCGCTGGCTGACGGGCAAGATCTCCGGATACTCGATGGTCGGTACCGCGGCTCGGCGATTGGATACGACCGTCTCGGCGCGCGCGATCTCGCGCTCGATCGCATCGAGCGCGTCGGGTGTCCTGGCACGTTCGAGCTTGCGACGAAGGCGGTGTTCGTCACGCAGGGTGGTCTCGGGCAGTCGTGACGCGAGTGTGCGGCGGAGTTCGGACGACGGTGAAGTAGGCATGCTGGGTCAACAATAATCCAGGATCACCGCGGTCTGTTCGGTCGGCTCGTTCAGCAGGGGTACTCGACCTACCGCCCGAGACGTCGTAGTCGTCGTCTCGGGCGGTGGAAGTGAGTTCTCGTCGGCGTTGTGGTCCGGTCAGTCGGCTGACGGGCAGCCGAATGGGGTGACTCCGAGTCCGAGTAGAGCCCGCGCTCCCAACGTCGGCGGTAGCGCGGTGGCTACCGACAACGCGCAGGCACGAGTGGCCGCGGGATCCGGGTCTTCAGGTCCATCGGGGTAGACGTTGTTGCCGTCGTCGTCCTTGCCGCTGCAGCCGATCGATGGGCTGCAGTAAGCACCTGGTGCGGCGGCTGCGGTTCCGACAGCTGCGAATGTTGGTACCGAGAGAAGCGCTGCGATGACGATTGAACTGCGAATTACGTTGTTTTTCATTGCTTTTCCTTGCTCCAGCCACATGGCCGGGTCGAGTTAGCGCAATAAAGACCGTGCGGTCTCAACGTAACATGCCTATCGGAAGTTGCTAAGCCGTCGCGCTGTCACCGTCGTGTGCGAATATCGACTATGCCTGCAGCCTCGGGGAACCGCATCACCATTGTCGTACGCGTACTCAGAGTGGCGTTTGCCGTCCTGACGGCGGTCGCTCTCGGCACGATTCTGCGCAGGGGCCTCGATACCGAAGGCTTCTCGGTGGTGAACTACTTCAGCTATTTCACCGTGTTGAGCAACGTGATGACGGTGATCGTGCTGGCCATCGGCGGACTCGTCGATCCACCCGGGAGGAACTGGCAGCTGTTCCGGGGCGCAGTGACGCTCTACATGGTGATCACCGGCATCATCTACGCCGTGCTGCTGTCGAACATCGACGTCGGCGTCGCAAGCGACTGGACCAACGACGTGGTGCACCGAATCATGCCGGTGGTCATCCTTCTGGACTGGGTGCTGGTGCCGTCGAAGACGCGCATCACCGAAGCGCAGTCGTCGATCTGGCTCACTTTTCCACTGGTCTACGGCGTGTACAGCCTGATTCGTGGGCCGATCGTCGATTGGTACCCGTATCCGTTTCTCGACCCCCGCGCCCAGGGGTACCCCGCGATGGTCGTCGGCCTCGTGGTTCTGACCGTTGCGTTCGTGTTGATGGCACTCGCGGTGAACGCGGTGGGACGACTCGGTGACAGATGGCGACACGGGGGACACACCCCTGTAGGTGTCTGACTAAGCTGCCCCTCATGTCTTCTGTGCCAGAGCCGACGCCTGCTACCGAGCCCTCCTACGAATCCACCCACTCTGCGTTGTGGCACGGATTCGCCGACATGGGCGCCGTGACGAAGAACGGCCCCTTCGTCGTATCTCGTGGCGAGGGTGCCTACATCTGGGACCGTGAAGGCAACAAGTATCTCGATGCGACCGCCGGATTGTGGTTCACCAACGTCGGCCACGGCCGCACCGAGATCGCCGATGCCGTTGCTGCTCAGTTGGGTTCGCTGGCTCACTACTCCAACTTCGGCGACTTCGTTCCGGAGACGACGCTGGCGCTGGCGGAACGACTCGGCGAGATCGCTCCGGTCGCGGGGAGCAAAGTCTTCTTCACCTCCGGTGGCTCGGATTCGATCGACACCGCAGCCAAGCTGGCCAGGCGGTATTGGCACGAGGTCGGCAAGCCCGGCAAGACGCTGATCGTCGGCCGTCAGAAGGCTTATCACGGAATGCATGTCGCGGGTACGTCGCTCGCCGGGATCCCGGTCAATCACGAGAACTACGGCACCCTGATGCCCGACGCCCGCACGATCGCGTGGGACGACGCGAAGAGTCTTCTGTCGCTGATCGAGGAGGTCGGCGCCGACAAGATCGCAGCGTTCTTCTGCGAACCGATCATCGGTGCGGGTGGGGTTTACCTGCCACCGGAGGGGTATTTGCAGGAAGTACGTCAGATCTGCCGGGACAACGACGTCTTGTTCGTCGCCGACGAGGTCGTCACCGGATTCGGTCGGATCGGCGGTGCCTGGTTCGCCTCGACCAAGTTCGATCTCGCACCGGACTTGATGACGACGGCCAAAGGCTTGACCTCGGGGTACGTTCCGATGGGCGCGGTGTTCATCGCCCCCCACATCGCCGAGCCGTTCTTCTCCGGCGGCGTCTGGTGGCGGCACGGCTACACCTACGGTGGTCACGCGGGTGCTGCCGCAGCGGCGATGGCGACACTCGACATCATGGAGCGCGAGAATCTGTTGCAGGAGTCCGCTCGGTTGGAGACCTCGCTGCACACCCACTTGGCACCGCTTGCCGAACATCCACGTGTGCAGGAGATTCGCAGTGGAATGGGGGCCGTCGCTGCAGTTCAGCTCGTCGACCCCGCCGAAGCGCTGCCGTTCGTCGCGACTTTACGAAAGCACGGAGTGTCCGGTCGCGCTGCCGGTCAGGGTGCCATGCAGATTTCGCCGTCGTTCGTGATGACCGACGCCGAGGTGGAAGAACTGGCCGGCCGCATTCTCACCGCGCTCGGCTGAAGCGATCGGTGAGGCGCTGCATCCGAGTTCGCTCGGGTGCAGCGGCGAGCACGGGGGCTGCGGCGGCTTCGGCGTAGCGCTTGTGCAGCTGGTCGCGGACTTCGTCAGGGGCGTACGCCCGCCTCTTACGCTCCGATTTCACGACGAGAGCTCCGGTCGCTGCCACGCCGACGACGCCCGCCATCCCCAGTATCTTCCAGAGCTTCATTGCTACACCGTACTTGTCTTCGGTCACAGCCTCCGGCGATCTAGGCTGTGGACATGACTGAGTCGCGAATCGATTTGAACACGGCGGTGGATGCGACTCGGACCGGCGACATCTGGATCTTCCGCGGGCATTCCGCGGCTGATCGTGCCATCCAGACCTTGACCAACAGTCCGGTCAATCATGTCGGAATGGCAGTGGTGGTCGACGATCTGCCACCGCTGATGTGGCACGCCGAGCTCGGAAAGACGCTGCAGGACATGTGGACCGGGAATTTTCAGCGGGGTGTGCAGTTGCACGATCTTCGGGCGGCGGTGATGCAATGGTCGACGAAGTACGAGCAGCGGTGCTGGCTGCGGCAACTCGGCAGCCCGGTCACCCGGGAACAAGAGGATGCGTTGATGCGGACCATCGCGCGTATGGACGGGACCGCATTCCCGACGACGGCGGCCCTGGCGGGGCGGTGGTTCAAGGGCCGGGTGCCGAGTTTTCGTCGCAGCGAGCAACGCGGCGCCGCATTGGAAACTGCGTACTGCGCCGAAGTGGTGGCCATGACCTACGACTCGATGGGGTTGTTGACCGGCAACAAGAAAGCCAACTGGTTCGACCCGGGCAAGTTCTGGAGCGGTGACCACCTGCCCCTCGCGAACGGCGTCCGCCTGGGCGAGGAGATAGCCGTCGATGTTCCTGCCGGACCGTGACGTGTTCAGAGGGTGATGATGCGATCGGTCACGGTGCGTCCACCGAGGTCGACCCAGTCGCCGTTGTGCACGGTAGTCAGCTGTGAACCCTGTCCTTGGGTGATGGACAGGCTGCGACCCAGCTCGGCAGTGATGCGGACGGCGGCAGATCCTGTCGCTTCGTCCTCGACAATTCCCATGTCGCCGGCGAACATTCGCGAACGAATTGCCCCGTCGTTCTCGTCGGTCCACGCCCAGACGTAGTGGTGGCCGTCGGCGTACGACGACGGGTCGACGGCAGCGACCTCGTCTGCCGAATCCAGTCGTTCGAAGTGGAATGACGGAGCCCACTCGGCTTTCGCGCGGACCCAGGTGACGTCGTCGTAGCGGATGGCGAGGTCGGCGGCGGGCACGGACAGCGTTGCCAGCGGATTTCCTCGGTCACGAAGCCACCACGCGAGCCCGACGGTGGGATGTCCGGCGAACGGAAGCTCGGCGACGGGGGTATGGATGGTGGCAATCGCGCTTCCGGATGCATCCGAGCGGTAGAAGATGGTCTCACTGAAGGCGAGCTCGGCGGCGAGGGACTGTCGGTCCTGCTCGGGGACAGCGTCGGCGGCGACGATTCCGAGTTCGTTTCCATGACGCCCGGACCTGTCGGCGAACACTCTGACCACTGCGACCTCGACGCTCATCGACCGAACATACCGTGCGGTACCCGACGACGAGCAAGTCCCACACAGTCGGTGAACTGTGTGGGCCTTACTCGTTCGGCAAGAAGATCAGACGGTGGCTGCGTCGAGCGTGCGACTGGCCTCGATGGCCTGGCCGACACCTGCGACGATGGCAGCAGCGCGAATCGATTCGAAGATGACCTCGCGATCGACACCTTCGTCGCGGAGAGTCTTCTCGTGTGCTTCGAGGCAGTGGCCACATCCGTTGACTGCAGAGACCGCGAGCGACCACAGTTCGAAGTCGGCCTTGTCGACGCCGGGGTTGCCGATGATGTTCATCCGCAGCCCCGCGCGAAGGTCGTCGTACTTGCCTTCCAGGTATCCCTTGGTGCGATAGAAGACGTTGTTCATCCCCATGATCGACGCCGCGCCGAGAGCTGCGTTGTAGGCCTCCGCGGACAAGGTGTCCGCAGCCTCCTCGGCAATTTCTTTCAACGTGGTTGCCGACTTGGTGGCTGCGGCAGTGGCCAGGAGAGTGCCCCACAGCTGCTGCTCGTTCAGAACGGTGGTCCTGGTAATGGAACTCAGGTTGAGCTTGAGGTCCTTCGCGTACTCGGGAAGCGCGTTCTTGAGGTTGTCGACTGTCATGTCAGACGCTCGCCGTCAGCAGCTCGCCTGCGTCGATGGTGGGATCGCCCTTCTTCCAGTTGCAGGCGCACAGCTCGTCGGACTGCAGTGCGTCGAGCACGCGAAGTACCTCGTCCACATTCCGACCGACGGAACCTGCTGTGACGGAGACGAACTGGATCTCGTTGTTCGGGTCGACGATGAACGTCGCGCGGTCGGCGACTCCGTCGGAGTTGAGAACACCTGCAGCGGTGGCGAGTTCGCGCTTGAGGTCCGACAGGATCGGGAACGGGAGGGTCTTGAGATCCTCGTGTTGTGCGCGCCACTGGAAGTGCACGAACTCGTTGTCGACCGATGCTCCGAGAACCTGTGCATCGCGATCGGAGAACTCTTCTTCGAGCTTTCCGAATGCGGCGATCTCGGTGGGGCACACGAAGGTGAAGTCCTTCGGCCAGAAGAAGACGATGCGCCACTTGCCGGCGTAGTCGTCGCTGGTGACGGTGGTGAAGTAGTCGTCGGGCTGCTGTGCGTCGACCTTGGACAGGTCACCGCCGATCACTCCGGTGAGGTTGTAGGACGGGAACTGGTCGCCGATTGTCAACAGGGCCATAGGGTCCTCCTCTGTAGCGGTGCGTGTCAGCACGGCCTGAACCCCGATTGTGTCCGGGAGTCTGCTCGTACTGCACGCGGATTTATATGCAGGACTTCATGTGAGGGGCACATGTGGGTAAGTGGTATGTGGGTGGCAGCGATAGCGCACTCGAATGTGGTGCGCGTCCGACTAGTACGAGTGTGCCAAATGAGCCATGAAAGGTAAAGGTGATGAGTAGCACTAGACTGATAGGCGTGCCTGATCAAATTTATCAACCGACACTGTCGCAGCTGCGTGCGTTCGTCGCTGTCGCCGGCCATCGCCACTTCGGTAGCGCCGCATCGATGTTGAATGTAAGCCAGCCCACATTGTCGCAGGCGCTCGCATCGTTGGAACAGGGCCTCGGGATCCGTCTCGTGGAGCGAAGTACCCGAAAGGTACTGATGACAACGGCCGGAACGCAGCTGCTCGATCGAGCACGGGCAACGATCGAGGCCGCCGACGGTTTCGTGGCCGAGGCTTCGGGCCTGGGCGGTACGCTGTCAGGTCCGCTTCGTCTCGGGTTGATCCCGACCGTCGCGCCCTACGTTCTACCGGCGCTGCTTCCCGCTCTGCGCTCCGAGTACCCCGATCTCGCGCCGTTCATCGTCGAGGATCAAACCGAGCGTTTGCTGTCCTCGCTTCGTGCGGGAGCAATCGAGGCTGCGGTGATCGCGCTTCCGTCGGAGGGGGCAGGCATGGTCGAGTTGCCCTTGTACACCGAGGATTTCGTGCTCGTCGTACCCGAAGGACACGAACTCGACGGTCGCTCGGACGTGCCGCTGTCGGTGCTGGCAAGCCTCACCGTCCTGTTGCTCGACGACGGTCACTGTCTTCGCGACCAGACGCTCGACCTCTGTCGATCTGTCGATGCTGCCCATCCGGCCGGTGACACGCGTGCGACGTCGTTGGCCACGATCGTTCGCTGCGTCGCCGGTGGACTCGGCGTGACGCTGGTACCTCGATCGGCGGTGTCGGTCGAACAAGGCAAGGGCGCGTTAGGGGTTGCCGAGTTCGCCGAACCGAGACCCGGGCGGAAAATGGGCTTGGTTCACCGGGCGTCGAGCGCGCGGGCAGAGGAGTATGCGGCAGTGGCCGAACTGATCTCACGAGTGGGAGATCCGGCGCGTACGTAGTGCACCCGCTCAGCCGGCGGTGATCGACATGTCGTCGAACACGATCTCGCCCAGAGCATTCGACTCGTCCAGATCGATGACGGCATCGACCGACCATCCATGATCTCCCGCTGGATCCTCGATGGTCTGTCGAACCGACGTCTGTTCCCTGCCGACTGTCAACTCGAACAGGGCGGGACCACGTGCCGACGGACCAGTGCCGATGTCGCCGTACTCGTCGAAATAGGGCTGCAGTTCGGACTCCCAATCCGGCCCGTCGTCGAGGTCGTCGAGATCGTTCCAGCGACGTGATGCAGCCAACTCGATACGTTTGAACATGGCGTTGCGCACAAGGATTCGGAACGCGCGAGGATTGGCCGAGATCGGTCGCGGAGAGTCGCCGCCGTACGCTTCCGGCTTGGACTCGGGCTCTTCGCCCGGGTCGGTGAGGTTCTCCCATTCGTCGAGGAGGCTCGAGTCGACGTGGCGAACGAGTTCACCGAGCCATTCGGTGATGTCCTGGACTTCCTCGGTGCGGGCCTCGGGCGGCACGGTCTGTCTCAGGGCACGGTAGGCGTCGGCCAGGTAGCGCAGGACGAGGCCTTCCGATCGCGTCAGCCCGTAATGGCTGATGAGTTCGGCGAAAGTCATGGCCCGCTCGATCATGTCGCGGACAACCGATTTGGGTGACAGGGCGACTTCGTTCAGCCACGGGTGTCCGCCGCGATAGATCTCGAACGCGGGAATCAATAGCTCCACAAGAGGTTTCGGCCACGTCACCTCCTCGAGCAGCTCCATACGCTCCTCGTATTCGATACCGTCCGCCTTCATCGCCGACACGGCCTCGCCGCGCGCTGCATGCTGCTGCGCCATCAGAATCTGGCGAGGATCGTCGAGAGTGGACTCGATGATGGACACCACATCGAGCGCGTGGGTCGGTGACTCGGTGTCGAGAAGTTCGAACGTGGCGAGTGCGAAGGGGGAGAGGGGTTGGTTCAGTGCGAAGTCCGGCTGCAGATCCATCGTGAGCCTGGCATGCCTACCGTCGGCATCGGGCTCGGAGAGTTGCTCGACAATTCCCGCCGAGACCAATCCGCGATAGAGCGTGATCGCGCGCAGAATGTGTTTGCGTTGCGCGGGCCGTGCCTCGTGGTTGTCCTCGAGTAGATGACGCATTGCGGTGAAGCAATTGCCGGGACGCGCAATCACGTTCAGCAACATCGCGTTACTGACGGAGAACCTCGATACCAGTGCCTCGGGGCTCGCGGCGACGATGCGCTCGAACGTCGGCTCGCCCCACGAGACGAATCCGTCGGGCGCCTTCTTACGCTGGACGCGCTTGAGTTTCTTGGGGTCGTCGCCCGCCTTGGCGACGAGCCGCGCGTTCTCGATGTCGTGCTCGGGCGCTTCGACGACGACGGTACCCAGGGTGTCGTACCCGGCTCGACCCGCCCGCCCGGCGATCTGGTGGAACTCACGCGCTCGAAGTTTGCGGGTACGAATGCCGTCGTATTTGGTCAAGCCGGTGAACAGTACGGTTCTGATGGGAACGTTGATACCGACGCCGAGAGTGTCGGTACCGCAGATGACCTTGAGTAGACCGTCCTGCGCGAGCTTCTCCACGAGGCGTCGGTACTTGGGAAGCATGCCGGCGTGATGCACGCCGATGCCGTGCCGAACGAGTCGCGAGAGCGTCTTGCCGAAGCCTGTGGTGAAGCGAAACTGCCCGATAGCGTCCGCAATTTGTTGCTTCTCCGCTTTGGAGGCGACGTTGACACTCGTCAGCGCCTGCGCCCGCTCCAGAGCGGCAGCTTGCGTGAAGTGCACGACGTAGACCGGGGCGAGATGGGTATCGACCAACTCCTCGATCGTTTCACCGATGGGTGTGGTGACATACGAGAACATCAGTGGCACCGGGCGTTCGGTGCCCGAGACGACGGTGGTCGGTCGCCCGGTGCGACGAGTGAGGTCGTCGCGAAAGAAGGAGACGTCGCCGAGAGTGGCCGACATGAGCAGGAATTGAGCGTTGGGTAGTTCGATCAACGGAACCTGCCATGCCCATCCGCGGTCCGGCTCGGAGTAGTAGTGGAACTCGTCCATCACCACCTGGCCGATATCGGAGTCTGCGCCCTGGCGCAATGCCAGGTTCGCGACGATTTCTGCGGTCGCGCAGATGATGGGTGCCGAGGAGTTCACCGACGCGTCACCGGTCATCATCCCGACGTTCTGCGCTCCGAAAATATCGCAGAGCGCGAAGAACTTCTCACTGACGAGCGCCTTGATCGGGGCGGTGTAGAAGGTGCGTTTCCCGGCCGCCATCGCAGCGAAGTGAGCGCCGACCGCCACCATGGATTTGCCCGATCCGGTGGGGGTGGCCAGGATGACGTTCGAACCGGACACCAGCTCGATGAGAGCTTCTTCCTGCGCCGGGTACAACGTCAAGCCGCGATCGGCCGTCCACGTCGTGAAAATGTCGAACAGAGTGTCCGGATCCTGAGCCTCGTCGGTGGTGGACGCTGGGACGAGTTCGGAGAGGAGCACGACTACAAGGTTATGGGGCGAACGCCAGGTAGGCAGCATCGCCCCGCCGGTCACCGCCCAGCAACTGCGTCGAGTAAGTGCTAGGTCGCGCTGCGCTCGTCCGAGCCCATGGCGCCGAGCACCGCAAGACGGGTACTGGCGTTTCCGGTGATCATGTCCTCGCCGACGCCGGAGATGAGTAGGTGACGCCAGCGCGACTCGTCGAAATCCAGGGTCGGAGTCGAAGCGCAGAACTCCTCGAGCACGTGCAGGAAGCGGATCGGGTCGTCGCGGAACGGGAAGTGGCCCGAGCGACGGAAGATCGACAGGTGCGAGCCGGGCATCGCCGAATGTGCAAGATGGGCGTGGCTGACCGGAATGACGGAATCCTGATCGCCCCACACGAGCAGAACCGGCAAATTTTCCGTCAGGTAACACCGGTCGAGCATCGTGACCACCTGACCGCGCCAATCGACGACAGCGCGCAAAGTGCGCAGGTAGGCCTCGTATGCGGTGGGATCGGGCAACGCACCGAGGACACGAACCAGATCCGGAGTGTCGTGCAGTAATGCGCCCGGGCGGAGCGGGGAGCCATTGAGCTTGCCGACCATTGCTCCGGCGAGCTTCACCATGGACATGGCGCCCGGGAGCCTCAGAAGCTTGACGACTTCACTGGCGAGCGGAAGGGAAGCGAGCCTCAGAAGCGGGTGAACGTCCTTCGTGACGCCTCCCGAGGAGACGAGTACGAGGCGGTCGACCATGTGGGGGAACTGATAGGAGAACTGCATCGCGACGCCGCCGCCGAGAGAATGGCCGACCACGGTCACATGTTCGACGCCCAGCACCGACAGCAGGTCGCGCATGCCGTTCGCGTACGCCGCAACCGAGTAGTCAGCGCGCGGCTTGTCCGAGCGCCCGTGGCCGAGTAGATCCGGGGCGATCACGGTGTAGTTCTGCGCAAGATGTGGAATGACGTCGTTCCACGTTTCCGAGTTGTCGCCGATTCCGTGGATCAGCAGCAGGACCGGGCCCTCGCCCGCCATCCGGAATGCCCGCCGATAGCCGTGCACGGTCCGGAAGACCAGCCGGGGTTCGGCATCGGGAACCGGTCTGAGTTTGCGCGTGCGTGGATTGCTCATGTCGCCTCCTGGTTCCCATCGAGTCAGGCGTCCGCACCCGATTTCTACGGTGACAACGTCCGTATGTGACTCTCGCACGACTGAGCGCGATCGGCGAGATATCGGGAGGATTCGGAGTTACAGGTATGTTTCGCTGCCTGGGCTTATAGGCAGAACCTCAAAACGCAGCGGGCGGTTGTGTGAAAATTCACACAACCGCCCGATTCATGCGTTCGTTCCTGTCACAGATCCGGTTTCTGATCCCCGGTAGCCGGTCCGTCCTGGTCACCTTCGTGGTTGCTCGGATCGGCGTCGAACCCGCCTTGTTCCGCCAGGAATTTCTCGAACTCGGCACCGAGTTCGTCGCCGCTCGGCAGACTTTCGTCGCCGGCGAGAAGGGTCGACTGCTGTTCCTGCGCTGCCACATAGGTGTCGTACTGCCGCTCCAACGCGTGCACGACCGACTGCACTTCCTCGTTGCCCGTGATGTGCTCGTCGACCTGCTCGCGGACGCGCGCCGCAGCTTGACCGAGTGCCACGAGCGGAAGGTCGAGCCCTCCGGCTTCGCTGACGTTCTCGAGCAATGTCTCGGCTGCACTCGGGTAGTCGGTTTGCGCGAGGTAGTGCGGCACGTGAACCGAAAAACCCATGGACTCGTGACCGTGCTGCGCCATCCGCAACTCGAGCAGCGACGACGCGCTGCCGGGAACCGACAACTCGCCGGACCAGCTCTGATCTTTCGGCACCAGGTCCTTGTTCGAGGAGTGGGCTGTGACACCGAGCGGGCGCGTGTGAGGAATCGCCATCGGAATGGAGCCCAGACCGATGGTCCGTCGAACTCCGAGCTGTTCGGCGAGCAAGCGAACAGCGGTGGTGAATTTCTCCCATCGCAGGTCCGGCTCCATTCCGGCGAGCAGCAGGAACGGCGTACCGGAGTTGTCCTTGACGGCGTAGAGATTGAGCTCGGGTGCGTCGTAGTCGGAGAAGTGATCGGCCTTGAAGGTCATGGTCGGCCGCCGTGACCTGTAATCGATCAGCTCGTCGACATCGAACGATGCCACCAGTTCGGACTCGAGGGTCTCGCGTAGATGCTTGGTAGCGAGCTTCACGGCATGCCCGGCATCGGAGAATCCCTCGAGCCCGTGCACGAGAACAGGGCCCAAGCCGTCACTGGACGAAATCTGCGGCGCTGGAAACTCCAGCTCGTACATACTCGACTTCTCGTCCATGCCGGACCCCTTTCGTTGATTCGCCCACTGCGCCGAGACCGACGAGGACGGGCGCCACCGAGCCGAAACCGACTTGGAGTGAAGAATACCCGCGCTCGGAGGAACCGATCGCACTCGGACGTATCAGAACTCGATAACTACAACGAGCCAACACCGCCGATCGTCGCGTTCATTCCCGGTCAATTGGAGAAGCTGTTCAGCGCTCGGATCTTGTTGGTGACGTCGAGGGCCGCAACCTTGTACGCCTCGGACAATGTCGGGTAGTTGAAGACGGCATCGACCAGGTAGTCGACGGTGCCCCCGCACCCCATGACGGCTTGGCCGATGTGGATGAGATCGGTGGCTCCCGACCCGAAGATGTGCACGCCGAGAATCGTGAAGTCCTCGGTCGAGACGAGGAGCTTGAGCATTCCGTACGAATCGCCTGCGATCTGGCCGCGGGCGAGCTCGCGATAGCGGGAAACGCCGACCTCGTAGGGGATCGAGTTCTTGGTCAACTCCACCTCGGTCGCACCGACGTAGGACACTTCCGGAATCGAGTAGATGCCGATCGGTTGTAGGTCGGTCAGACCTTTGCTGGGCTCGCCGAACGCGTGGTAGGCGGCCAACCGGCCCTGATCCATCGACGTCGCCGCAAGTGCAGGGAAGCCGATGACGTCGCCGACTGCATAGATGTGGTCCACCTTCGTCTGGAAACTGTCGTCGACGAAGATTCGGCCTCGCGCGTCGGCTTCGAGGCCCGCGTTCTCGAGATCGAGGGACTCGGTCAGCCCCTGTCTCCCTGCCGAGTACATCACTGCCTCGGCCGGAATACGTTTCCCGCTGGCCAACGTGGTGACGGTGCCGGACGGACCGACGTCCACGGCGGTGACGGCTTCGCCGAAGCGGAACGTCACTGCGAGATCTCGCAGATGGAACTGCAGCGATTCGACGATTTCCCGATCGCAGAAGTCGAGCATCGTGTCGCGCTTCTCGACCACGGTGACCTTGGTGCCGAGGGCGGCGAACATCGACGCGTACTCGATTCCGATCACCCCGGCCCCCACCACGACCATCGATGCCGGAATGAAGTCGAGGTGCAGGATCCCGTCGGAATCGAGCACCCGGTAGTCGTCGAACTCGATGTCGGCGGGCCGTGCCGGGGCCGTTCCGGTTGCGATGACGACGTTCTTCGCCTTGACCGTGATGCGCTCGCCGCGCAGATCGTCGTCGATGACGATGGTGTGTGGGTCGAGGAACTTACCGGTGCCGGTGATGAGTTCGATCCGGTTGCGAAGCAGCTGGGAGCGAACCACCTCGATCTCCTTGCCGATCACATGGGTGGTCCTCGCCAGGAGATCGGCGGTGGTGATGTTCGCCTTCACTCGATAGCTCGCGCCGTAGAGCTCGCGTTGGTTCATTCCGGTCAGGTAGAGGACGGCCTCACGCAGTGTTTTCGAGGGGATCGTGCCGGTGTTGACACAGACACCACCGAGCATCTTTCCCTTCTCGACGATTGCGACGCGCTTCCCCAACTTGGCAGCGGCAATAGCAGCTTTCTGGCCCCCAGGGCCGGACCCGATCACGACAAGGTCGTATTCCATCGCAACAGACATGGCTCATAGTTACTCCCTCCACACGAAGTTCGTATGGCACTCGCGTCACGGGTGTGTGAACAGCCGCCGAGTCGACATATTCGAATGTCGCTACCGATGCATGGGTTGTGGAAGTCTGATGTCAGGACATTGTCAGTCGAGTGTGGAGGATTCAATGCCGCAAACAGTGCGTGCCGTCGTTGCCAAGGCCAAGGGTGAGCCGGTGTCGATCGAGTCGATCACCATCCCCGATCCAGGACCCAACGATGTTGTGGTGAAGGTCGCGGCGTGCGGGGTCTGTCACACCGACCTGCATTACCGCGAGGGCGGGATCAACGACGAGTTCCCGTTCCTGCTCGGTCACGAGGCGGCAGGCACCGTCGAGACGATCGGGGATGCGGTCACCCACGTCGAGGTCGGCGATTTCGTGGTCCTGAACTGGCGGGCGGTGTGCGGTGAGTGTCGGGCATGCAAGAAGGGCAAGCCTTGGTACTGCTTCGACACTCACAATGCGTCGAAGAAGATGACCCTCGGCGACGGCACCGAACTCTCGCCCGCGTTGGGGATCGGTGCATTCGCGGACAAGACTCTGGTCCACGAGGGCCAGTGCACGAAGGTGAACCCCGAATCGGATCCGGCAGTCGTCGGCCTGCTCGGGTGCGGTGTGATGGCCGGTCTCGGTGCTGCCATGAACACCGGAAACATCTCGCGTGGCGATTCGGTCGCAGTCATCGGCTGCGGCGGCGTCGGGGATGCCGCGATCGCCGGTGCTCGTCTTGCCGGGGCGACGACGATCATCGCGGTCGATCGCGACAAGGGAAAGCTCGAGTGGGCGAAGGATCTCGGCGCCACTCATACCGTCGATGCGTCGAGCGTCGACGCCGTCGAGGCTGTGCAGGAATTGACGGGCGGCTTCGGTGCCGATGTGGTGATCGATGCAGTGGGGCGGCCGGAAACGTGGAAGCAGGCGTTCTACGCACGTGATCTGGCGGGCACCGTGGTCCTGGTGGGTGTTCCGACGCCGGATATGAAGCTCGAGATGCCGTTGATCGATTTCTTCTCGCGCGGTGGTTCGCTGAAGTCGTCGTGGTACGGAGACTGCCTTCCGGAGCGTGATTTCCCGGTGCTGGTGGATCTGTACGAGCAGGGTCGGTTGCCGCTCGAGAAGTTCGTGACCGAGCGGATCGGTATCGAGGACATCGAGGCTGCGTTCACGGCGATGCACGACGGCAAGGTGCTGCGTTCGGTGGTCGAACTATGAGCCTGCGCGTCGAACGTGTCGTGACGTCGGGAACGTTCGCTCTCGATGGCGGGGAGTGGGATGTCGACAACAACATCTGGTTGATCGGCGACGACAACGAGGTGGTGATCGTCGACGCCGCTCACACAGCGAAGCCGATCATCGACGCGGTCGCCGGAAGGATCGTGAAGGCGATTCTCTGCACGCACGGCCACAACGATCATGTGACGGTGGCGCCGGAACTGTCGGCAGCGCTGGACGCACCGGTGTTGCTCCACCCCGCCGACGAGATGCTGTGGGAACAGACCCACCAGGGTGTGGCACACGGATCGCTCGAGGACGGTCAGCGGATCTCGGTGGCAGGTACCGACGTCCTGGCGTTGCACACTCCTGGTCACTCACCCGGGTCGACATGCTTGTACGTGCCGGAGGCGGGGGAGTTGTTCTCCGGCGACACTCTGTTTTCCGGTGGTCCAGGCGCGACGGGCAGATCGTTCTCGGATTTCCCGACGATCATCGGATCCATCCGAGACGCCCTGTTCGCCCTGCCGGCGGAGACGAAGGTCAACACAGGCCACGGCGACGGGACCAGCATCGGGGACGAGTCGCCCCATCTCGAAGAGTGGATCAAGCGAGGCAGCTGACCGGTCTGGCGTGCCTGGCGTCCGGTTCCACCGTTCGATGAGAAGGTGGAACCGGACACCGATCATCAGATCTTCGACTGGAGGACTCCTGTGCTACGCCGTTTCGAACCACGACGTCGACTGCTTCTGTGTGCGATCGGAGCGGTAGCGACAGTGACGCTGGCAGCCTGCGGCGGCAGCGATGTCGCCGGCACACCGGAGCCTGCAGGGAGCAGTCCGTCGTCCTCGGCCGGTAGTGCTGTCGACCTCGACGCCTTGCTGATCGATCCGGCGTCGTTTCCGGCCCAGTACGACGCGATCGTTCTGCCACCGCAGGCGATCGCCCAGGCGTCGCCCGATCTCACCGGCATTCCGGCGGGCGCCGAGGTGTCACCCGCCGGATGCAAGCCGGCCGATGTCGCGCCCGGTACCGCCGCGCTGATCGTCGGAACCGACAACGCGAACCGCGCGACGATCTCGATCGAATTGACCTCGGTCGGCGAGCCGCTGTCGGCCCGCGAGGATCAGTTGAAAGAATGCAACGAGGTGCAGGCCACGAAGTCCGGTGCGACCTCGACGATAGAATCCACGATCACCCCAGCTCCTCCGATCGACGCCGACGAAACCCTCGCGGTACGTCAGACCGTCTCGTCCGGAACGGGGTCCGAGGCCGTCACGCAGTCGATGCTGACGTTGATGGCGCAGGTAGGGGACGTGCGGATCGCCGCAACGCATATGTCCTTCGATTCGGCGACACCCGATGCCGAAACTCTCGACGAACTGTTCACCGCCGCCGTGCAGAAGGTGAAGGCGGGCTAGCACATACCGACGACACAGTCGGGATCGGCGCACCCTCGACGCCCGGATTTGTCCACAGGCCTCGGGTTTGTCCACAGGGCTTTTCCCGCCCCAGGTCGACCGCGGCCGTCCGGTACCGGTGGTGAGCACGATGTGTGTCATGACGACGCATTCCGACAACCGCCCTCCACCATCGAGTTCCGAGCGTATCTCCGGCGTCGGCGACCTCATCGTCGCCATTCCGGCACTGCTGGGTTTCGCACCTCACCGATCGCTGATCCTGATCTGTATCAGCCGAGCCGCGGACGGCGCTGCGAGTCTTGGAACGATCATGAGACACGATCTGGTTCTGCCGTCCACCGACGGAGGCGACGCCGTGTCGATTTTCGGTCCCTCGGTCGGCGTGGAAATGGCCGGGGTGATCGACCACTTCGCAGCGGTGTGCGCGCAGAACGGCGAGGATTCCGCGCTGGCCCTGATCGTCGACGATCGTGCGGGGGAGTCCAGTCGGGACGCCCGGGCGGCGGGTGGAGACGCCCGGCGGTTCATGGCGATCGCAACGTACCTGACCGACAGTTTGGCGGCTGTCGGAACCCGGCTGTCCCAGGTGTTCGCCATGCAGGCCATCGTCGAAGGCGAGCGGTGGCGATCGTTGACCGGTCCGCTGCAGCGAGGCATATTGGCCGATCCGAAAATTTCACCGGTGGCTCTGGCCTACGCTGTCGACGGTCGGATGGTCCACGCGTCGCGCACGGCGCTGGAGCAGGCGATGGAGCCGATCGACGACACGCTGGCATTTCACGTCGAGAAGTGCATGGCAGCGGCCGAGGCGGTGGATTCCGGCTCCGACCGCCTGCGTGTGGAAGCTGTTGTGTCGCAGCTGGAATGGTGGTCGAGCCGTTCACGTGAGAGGCCGGCCGTCGTCGAGCTTGCGCCCGCACGCGCGGCGCAATTCGCGGTGGCGCTGCGCAGCGTGATGGTGCGAGACAGTCTGCTGGCCATTGCGCTCACCGAGTTGTCCGACATTGCCGAACGCCTGTGGATGTTCTTGATGCGGACTGTGCCGGCCTGCGAACGGGCCTGCCCGGCAACCCTACTCGGCTTCTATGCCTATGCGCGCGGTGATGGCGCTCTGGCCTCGGTTGCAATCGACATCGCCCTCGACGCCGATCCGACCTACTCTCTGGCGCACCTGCTCGAGCGATCTCTCCTGACCGGCGCTCGGCCGGGCATGATTCGAGAGGTGGCGCTGAGCGGCTACCAAGTAGCCGAACTCTGTGGAGTCCGGCTACCGCCGCCTGTCGACTGAATCAGGATGCAGCGTGAGAGCGATCGCCGAGATCTCGCAGGAAAGTCCATGCATCCGACACGATCACGTCGATGTCCGTGTACTTCGGTGTCCATCCGAGATCGGCGATGGCGCGATCGCTCGATGCGATCAAGACTGCGGGATCGCCTGCGCGCCTTGGTGCTTCCTCGACGGCGATCGGCAACCCCGTCACACGCGCGCAGGCGTCGATGACCTCGGTGACGGAAAACCCGGTCCCGCTCCCGAGATTGTAGATGCGATGAGTTCCCGGTTCGGACGATTCCAACGCGAGGATGTGAGCCTCGGCCAGATCGAGTACGTGGATGTAGTCGCGCACCGCGGTGCCGTCGGGAGTCGGCCAATCCGTGCCGAACACCGAGATCTTGGCGCGCTGCCCGAGGGCAGTCTGCAGTACCAGCGGGATCAGATGTGTTTCCACGACCCGGTTTTCACCGAATGCGCCGTACGCTCCTGCCACGTTGAAGTAGCGCAAGCTGGTGGCGGCGAGGCCGTAGGCGGCCGCATACGAGGTGATCGCGTGATCGATCGCGAGTTTGGTTGCGCCGTAGGGATTGGTGGGCGCCGTGGGCATCGACTCGGTGATCGGGGTCTGTGCGGGTTCGCCGTAGGTTGCCGCCGTGGAGGAGAAGACCAATCGGGGGGTACCGGATTCGCGAATCGCATCGAGTAGCGCGAGCGTGGTCACGACGTTTCCCGACCAGTACTTCGCGGGCGACACCACGGACTCTCCGACCAGAGACTGCGCCGCGAAATGTAGTACGCCGTCGAAGGCTCCGCCGTCCAGCAGCGGTAACGCGAGGTCGCGGATGTCGCCCTCGACGAACGTCGCAGCCGCGGGCACGGCATCGCGATTGCCGGTGGACAGATTGTCGACCACGACCACCTCGTGCCCGCGTTCGGCCAGCACGGCTGCGCACACACTACCTACGTATCCGGCACCGCCGGTCACCAACAACTTCATCCGTTTCATCTCCTCGTCGGGCGCGGACCGCTCGGTAGTGCGCAGGCCCGCGGCCCGAAGAGGGATACGACTAGACCTGCTTCACCTGAACGGCGTGAGCCATCTCTTCCGAAATATCGATTCCACCATGGCCCGGCACGGTGATGGTGACTGTTCCAGGCTTCGCCTCGACTGTAACGCGTGCATCAGGAACAACGCCCGCATCACGGAGTTGCGAGATGACCTCCGGGTCGGACTGCACGTGTTCGGCCAGTCGGCGCACCACGACATGACTGGTCTGCCCGTGGGGCAGATCGGTGAGGCGGACCAGATCCTCGGGGGTGGATGCGGCCTGACCGAGGCCGAGTTCTTCCAGTCCCGGAATCGGGTTGCCGTACGGCGACGTCGTCGGGTTGTTGAGAACCGCGACGAGACGACGTTCGACTTCCTCGCTCATGACGTGCTCCCAGCGGCACGCCTCGGCGTGGACGTCTTCCCATCGAAGCCCGATGACGTCGACGAGCAAACGCTCCGCCAGACGGTGCTTGCGCATGACCGCGACGGCCAGACTACGACCTTTTTCGGTCAGTTCCAGATGGCGATCGCCTGCGACCGACAGCAGGCCGTCACGTTCCATTCGTGCGACTGTCTGGCTGACGGTGGGACCACTCTGCTCCAGTCGTTCTGCGATACGTGCCCGCAACGGCACGACGCCTTCTTCTTCCAAATCGTAGATCGTCCGGAGGTACATCTCCGTGGTGTCGACCAGATCCTTCACACTCAACCCCTTCGTCGCCGCCGATTCTACCGTTGATCGGCCCATAGTGGCGCTGCAGGCCGCATCGCTGGCGTGCCGTTGCGACCTACTCACCGGTAACTCGGTGCAACACCGAACGGCTCTCGCACAGTCCCGGGCCGGCAAGTAGCGTTGGCTCTCATGGCAGAACAAGCGATGCGGTCGTCATCGACGAGTTCGGTGGTCGGCGAGGACATCGTCGTCTGGAGCGCCGAATATCTCGCGTATCGATGGAGCGACGACCATCCGATGAACCCCACTCGGCTCGACCTGACGATGTCGCT
>NZ_JAHFVG010000009.1:0-42076 GCF_023264675.1 Rhodococcus sp. (in: high G+C Gram-positive bacteria) | reverse complement strand
GATCGGGCTTCTCGACGGCATCGAACTCGTGGAACCGGCGTCGGCGTCGGACGAGGAGCTGCTCAGGATTCACACTCCTGCCTACATCGAAGCGGTCAAACGGGCACCCGACAAGGGACGTGCGATCGTGCACCCGGACGAGGTGGAACACGGCCTCGGCTCCGATGACAACCCGGTGTTTCGGCACATGCACGAGGCGAGTGCCATGTTGACCGGAGGCTCCCTCACCGCGGCGCGGCAGATCGCGTCGGGGCAGGCGAGGCGAGCGGTCAGCATCGGCGGCGGTATGCACCACGCGATGTCGGACTGGGCGTCGGGCTTCTGTGTCTACAACGATGCGGCGGTCGCGATTTCGTGGCTTCTGGACAACGGTTTCGATCGCATCGCCTACATCGACATCGATGCGCATCACGGCGACGGAGTCCAGCAGGCGTTCATCGACGACCCGAGAGTTCTCACGGTGTCGCTGCACCAGCATCCGGCGACGCTGTGGCCCAACACCGGGTGGTCGAGCGAAGTCGGCCATGGAGCGGCCGAGGGCAGTGCGATCAACATTCCGTTGCTTCCCGGCACAGGAGATCGGTTGTGGTTGCGCGCTTTCCACGCCATCGTCCCGGGCGCCATCGGTTCGTTTCGCCCGCAGATCATCGTCAGTCAGTGCGGCGTCGACAGTCACCGCGAAGACCCGTTGGCCGATCTGGCCTTGACGGTCGACGGGCAGAATGCAGCGTTCTTGGCGATGCGGGATCTCGCCGACGAATATTCCGAGGGCCGGTGGCTTGCCGTCGGCGGAGGTGGATACGGCCTCGTGCGGGTGGTTCCCCGTGCATGGACCCATCTGATCGCGGCGGCGCTCGGCCGCGACATCGACCCGATGTCGCCGTTGCCCGACGCCTGGCGTGAGCGAGTGCGCGACATGGCACCCAGCATCGACCTTCCGCAGGCAATGGGCGACGGCGGCGACGTCGACTTTCCGGCCTGGGACGGACCAGGGGGCGCGGTGGAGGGCTCGTCCGAGGCCGCCGACCGTGCACTCGAACGCGTCGACTCGGCGATCATCGCAACCAGACGTGCCAGCTTCCCGCTGCTCGGGCTCGATCCGGAGGACCCTCGTGACTGATCGGACAGCAGGCCAAGATTCTGCAGCAGAACAAGAACCCCCAACCGAACCGAAAACCGAGCCGGAGCTTACGGCGAAGGACCGTGAACGGCTGAAAGCCGAGACGTCGTTCCCTCGGCACTGGGTGGCCGACGTACTGGCCTCCGACGGCGGCGTCGTGCACTTGCGACCGATCGTGCCGTCCGACGCGGACGCGCTCGTCACCTTTCACGGACGATTGTCCGAACGGACCAGGTATCTACGGTATTTCGGCCCGTACCCGACGATGCCCCAACGTGACGTGCTCAACTTCACCACGGTGGATCATCATGCGCGAGTGGCGTTCGTCGCGATCCTGGGCGACGACATCATCGCCGTCGGGCGCTACGAACGACTGCCCGAGGGAGACGGCAACTCGGCCGAGGTCGCGTTCGTCGTCGCCGACAATCATCAGGGCCGCGGTCTCGGGCCGATCCTGCTCGAACACCTGGCGGGGGCCGCCGCCGAGAACGGTGTATCGATGTTCGTGGCGGAAGTGCTCGCCGAGAACCGCAACATGGTGACGGTCTTCCGTGAAGCCGGCTATCAGGTCAGCCGAACCTTCGAGGGCGGCGTTCTGCGTCTGGAGTTCGCCATCGATCCGAGCGAAGCGCTTCTGTCGGTACGCAATTCACGTGAGCGCGCCGCGGAGGCGCGCAGCGTTCGCAATGTGCTCAGTCCGACCTCCGTCGCCGTGATCGGTGCCTCGACAGACAGTTCCAAGGTCGGCAACGCAGTTCTCGCCAACCTCCTTGCCGGTGGGTTCACCGGCCCGGTCTACCCCGTCAACGCCGATCACCGATCGGTCCGCGGAGTGCGGGCGTACCGCACCGTGCACGAGATCCCCGATCCGGTGGATCTCGCCATCGCCGCGGTTCCGGCCGAAGCGATCGACGAGGTTCTCGACGACTGTCTGGAGAAAGGCGTCAAGGCACTGGTCGTGGTATCGGGCGGATTCGGCGAGACGGGCGCGGCAGGCCAGGAGAGTGAGCGCCGTCTGGTGCACGCCGCCCGGGCTCACGGGATGCGACTCGTCGGGCCAAATGCACTCGGCGTCGCGAACACCGATCCGGCGTTTGCGCTCAATGCCACTCTGGCGCCGAATCTGCCGATGCCGGGACACGTCGGTTTCTTCTGCCAGTCGGGAGCTCTCGGCATCGCCATTCTCGATCAGGCAGCCAAGAGAAGCCTCGGATTGTCCACGTTCGTCTCGGCGGGAAACCGAGCAGACGTTTCGGGCAACGACCTCCTGCAGTACTGGGATTCTGACCCCGCGACCGAGGTTGTGCTGCTGTACCTCGAAAGCTTCGGCAATCCGCGCAAGTTCACCCGAATCGCGCGACGAGTGGCCCGCAGCAAGCCGATCGTCGCCGTCAAGAGCGGCCGCGGAGCTGTCCCGCCTGCACTGCGCACGGGGCCGGACATCGACGACTCCATCGTCAAAGCCTTGTTCGAGCAAGCAGGCGTCATCCAGGTCGACACCATCGCCCAGCTCTTCGACTGCGCCATCCTGTTCGGTTATCAGCCACTTCCTGCCGGGCCCCGCGTGGCTGTGGTCGGAAACTCGACGGCACTCGGGGTTCTCGCGGTCGACGCGGCACGGGCGGAAGGTTTGCACGCAGGAGCGCCGATCGACGTCGGTCCCCAAGCCGGGCCGGTCGAGTTCGCAGCAGCGGTGTCAGGGGCGCTGGAAGCACCCGACGTCGATTCGGTGATCGTCGTGTTCGTACCGCCGGTGGCGGTGACCGTCGAACCGTTCGCCGAAGCGCTCGGCGATGCGGTGCGCGGGGCCGACAAGCCGGTGTTGACGACATTCCTTGCCACCGAGGGCATTCCGGACGTCCTGGCAGTGCGAGGGGAACAAGGGCAACCGGTCCGGGGATCCGTGCCGTCGTATTCGAGTCCCGAGCGAGCCGTGGCTGCGCTGGCCAAAGCGTGGCGATACTCGGCGTGGCGGTCGAGGCCCGCGTCATCGCCCGTGCGGCCCAACGGAATCGACTCCGAACGTGCCGTGGCGCTGGTGCGCAGTTGGGTATCGCCTCAGGGCGATCGCTGGCTGTCGGACTTCGAGGCCGCCGAACTCCTCGCGTGCTACGGCATCGATGTCGTCGAATTCAGAACGGTGACCGACGAAGAGGAAGCAGTGGCGGCGGCAGTCGAACTCGGCTATCCCGTGGCGGTGAAGGCCACCGGTGAGCAGTGGCGGCACCGGCCCGACCTCGGTGGGGTGAGGCTGGATCTTGCAGGCGCCGACGCCGTGAGATTCGCCTACCGCACTTTGGCCGCTGACTCGGGGGAGCCGCTTCTCCACGTACAGAAGATGGCGGCGAAGGGTATCGGCTGTGTGGTCGGGGTGCAGGACGATCCGTCGTTCGGTTCCCTCGTGTCCTTCGGGCTCGCCGGGGTGATCTCGGATCTGCTGGGAGATCGGGCATACCGCGTACTGCCGTTGACCGAAGACGAAGCAGTGCAGTTGATCGACGCACCGAAAGCGGCACCGTTGTTGTCCGGCTATCGAAATGCCGTGCCTGTCAGCAAGAGCGCGCTGGTCGATCTGGTCCAGCGGGTTTCGGCCATGGCCGATGACATCCCCGAAATCAGAGAGTTGGCCTGCGAGCCGGTCCTGGCGTCGGCGCACGGCGCGCAGATAACGGATGCGCGCCTGCGCCTCGGACCCGAACCGTCACGAAAAGACCTCGGGCCGCGGCGTTTGAGGTAAGCGGCGTTTGAGATGGGCGGCGGTTGCAGTGACCATCACTGAAGTTTCAAGTGGCAGCCGAACCGGATTCCCAGAGGGGGGAGGAAGTCCGGCTCGGCCACCACGTGGGGTGACTCAGTAGGAGCGAATCACTACTGGTTCACCTGTTCTTGGGATCAGCTGGCGTAGGAGCGCAACTTCTCGGCGCGATCGCCCTGACGGAGTTTGACCATGACTTCGCGCTCGATCTGGCGGACGCGTTCGCGGGAGAGACCGAACAGCTTGCCGATCTGATCGAGCGTCCTCGGCTGGCCGTCGTCCAGGCCGTAGCGCAAGCGAATGACCTGCTGCTCACGCTCGTCGAGAGTGGCGAGCACCGTCCTGACGTCGCTGTGGAGGAGTCCGGCGATGACGGCGTTCTCCGCGGACGTGGCCTCCGAATCCTCGATGAAGTCGCCGAGCGGCGCTTCTTCGTCGCTACCGACCGGCATGTCCAGGCTCACCGGGTCGCGGCTGTGGTCGAGCAAATCCGCGATCTTTTCGGCCGGAATTCCCGACTCGTTCGACAGTTCCTCGTCGGTGGCTTCGCGGCCGAGTTGCTGATGGAGCTCACGCTTGATGCGAGCAAGCTTGTTGACTTGCTCGACAAGGTGAACCGGGAGCCGGATGGTGCGGCTCTGATCTGCCATTCCGCGGGTGATGGCCTGGCGGATCCACCAGGTTGCGTAGGTCGAGAACTTGAACCCCTTGGCGTAATCGAACTTCTCCATCGCCCGGATCAAGCCGAGGTTGCCCTCTTGGATGAGATCGAGCAGAGGCATTCCACGACCGGTGTAGCGCTTGGCGAGCGAGACGACCAGGCGAAGGTTCGCCTCCAACAAGTGGCTACGGGCTGCACTTCCGTCGCGCACGATGATGGCCAGGTTTCGCTTCTTCGCCGCCGTGAGGCGCTTGGTGTTCTCCAGCACGTTCTTCGCGTACAGCCCAGCTTCGATTCGCTTGGCGAGATCTACTTCTTCCTCGGCGGTCAGCAGCGCGGTGCGGCCGATCCCGTTGAGGTAGACGCGAACGAGGTCGGCGGCCGGACTCTGGGCGTCGAGGTCGGCGTCGCTGGGGCGCGGGCGGGTCGTGGTGCTGGGGCTGGTCATGACTTGCCTCCTGATCGGTGGTGTCTCATAGGGCTCAACGTCCGGGCGGACAAGAAAAGTTCCCACGCTCCACCGTCTGATACCCGTCTGACCAGGCTCTATCCCTCACTCGTCCTGAGAAGTTGCTGAGAAGGTTTCCGCACGGAACTCAGGCGGGAACCGCGGCAGGATGGACGAGTCCGTGCCGCTGCAGACCGACCACCAACGCGACCGCCGCATCGAGGAGGGCGGCCTCGTCCAGCTCGTTGGCTCCGGCGAGCAGTTCGACCAGTTCGGCGAGCGTGAGACCACCGCGGCGCATTCCGCCCAGCAGCAGTGCACCCAGGTCGTCGACCTCGTGCTGCCAATGTGGTCCGTTTCCGCGGTGCACTCGTGTGACCTCACCCGTCCAGCCGTCCTCGCCGGGCAGATAGACACGCTCCAACGCGGTGGCCGGGTCCAGCTCGTACACGGTGGTTGCTGGATCGTTCTCACGGAGCCACGACACTCGGTCGAAGTACGACATTGCCTCGTTGCCCAGCGGATCCTCGAAGGCCTGCGTGAGGTCCTCGGCCAATACATCGGTGGCGTGGTCGGTCTTGCGTAGATAGACGAAGCCGAACCCGATTCCGGTGACGCGCGCTGCCGAGAAATGATCGAGCCACGCACGCGCTTGCTCCGCGCCGTTCTCGTCTCGCGGGTCGACTCCACCGTCGCGCATCCACGTTCCGACGTAGAGAGCAGGGTCGGCGACGTCCCGCTGCAGGATCCAGGCGTCCACGCCGTGGTCCGGAAGCCACGATGCCACTCTGGCTCGCCAGTCTTCACCGTCCACGTGGACCCAGGACGCGAGAATGGCGGCGGTTCCGCCAGGGTTCAGGTGACGGGGGGCCTGTTCGATCATCAATTCGCTGGCACCGTCGAGATCGAGTCCGGAGTCGCGGTAGCTGTGACTGACGGTGCCGAGACCGACCACGAACGGAGGGTTGGCGACGATGCGGTCGAACTTCCTGCCGTCCACCGGCTCGAACCACGAGCCCTGACGCAGCTCGATCTCGATACCGTTCAGTGCGGTCGTGGCAGCGGCGAGCAGCATGGACCGTTCGCTGATGTCGGTCGCAGTGATACTGCGGCCGTAACTCGCCGCATGGACCGCCTGCACTCCGCACCCGGTACCGACATCCAGCACAGTGTCCGCGGGAATCGTCGGTGTCCCGCGGAGCAAGGACAACGAGGCCTGCCCGACGCCGAGGACGTGGTCTTCGGCGGTGGGTGCACTGCGCATGCTTCCGTCGAGGTCGGAGACGACCCAGCGGGTGCCTGCGCCGGTGTCGAGCGGCCTGATGTCGATCGCAGCGCGAACGACTCCGTCGCCGACGCGGACGAGAATCCCGGCCTCGACGGCAGCGCCGACGAGAACGGGCGCCAACGCACGCGCCGCCTCGTCTTCCTCGATATCGTCCACCAGCAGAAACATCATCACCAGAGTGCCGAGCGCGCCTTTGCCCCTACATGCCAGACGTACGGGAACGGGCTCGCTTCTGCCCAGCGCTGCGTGCGCATCCTCGCCGAGGATGTCGAGAAGCGCATCGGCGGCGTAGTCGTTGCGAACGAACGCTTCGCGAAGGTCTGGGCACACTGAAAGAAGGGTCGCGGTCACGGACCCAGTCTCTCAGCCGGTCTGGCCGTCAGTCGTCGGCGGCGTCGATCACGTGATGACTGCGAGACTCGATCGGTGCTTGTTCGCCGCGTCTGCCGTCGTATCGGCTGATCTCGTCTTTCGTTCGCGGCGGCCTGTCGTTCGCGATCAACACAGCCATCCACGGCAGCGGGATGGACACTCCGACGATCGCCATCGCGATCCACGGATTGGCCCAGAGGCTGTAGGAGATCGCGGCCAGCACCAGTGCCGGGATGCGGAAGGACATGATGAACATGTACTTGCGAACACGAGCCTTGTGCTGTTCCTCGACCGAGCTCTGCGCTTCGGTGATCAATGCGGGGTGACGGGCCGAGCCGGCATCGGCAGACCCGGAAAACCCCGGAGTTCTCGTCATGACTCCACTGTGTCACTACCTCGCGAACAATGCACTCGCCGTCGGTGCATAGTTCGATCGATCCTGTCACCGACCGCGACATTTTTCTCCTGCGTCGCGTTGTGCGGAATACTCTCGAACCATGAGCACTCAGACGAAGGATCGTCCCGATATCGCTCCGGACGAAACCACCGACGACGACAGGCCGAAGTTCTTCCACTACGTGAAGAAGAACAAAATCGCCGAGAGCGCGGTCATGGGAACCCACGTCGTGGCACTGTGCGGCGAAGTGTTTCCGGTGACCAAATCAGCGAAGCCGGGATCACCGGTGTGTCCCGACTGCAAGAAGGTCTACGAAGGCCTGAAGAAGGGCGACTGACCGCTGGGCTTCGTTGCGGGCTGTGCAGGATTCGCCGCGGGGGAGCCGGGTGCTTCCACCGCGGGGGCGCCTGACTCCTTGGGGTTCGGACGCGGTGTCGAGGGCCTCGCGCGGTCTCCGGCGAGTCGGATCGGTCCCGTTGCGAGGCGCCAGGCAACAGCGGTCACCGGGCCTGACTCGTCGTCGGCCGCCTGCGCGCTCAGCCACTCTTTCATCTGATCGATCCTGGTCGCCCGTGCCGGGAAGAACTCTTGAATCGTCGCGTTGAACTCGGCGCCGAGCACTACCGCGAACCCGAGGAAGAACGTGAACAGCAGGAACGCGATGGGGGTCGCCAGCGCGCCGTACGTGTAGCCGGTACCGGTCACCCAGGTCAGGTAGAAGCGCAGCACCGCGCTGGCGATCATGAAGAACACGCCGGCCAGCAATGCGCCGCCGAGAAGTCGGTGCCACGGCAACGATGTGTGCAGAGCCACCTTGTACAGCGTCGTGAGCCCCACGATGAGTAGCAGGCCTACGGCTGGGTAGTACAGAACGTCGATGAGTTCGCTACCGATTTCGAACCAGGAGTCGGGGAGCAGTCGTTGCACGTAGGTGGGGCCGAGAGCGACGAGAGGCAACACGAAGACTGCGACGACGAGAAAGCCGACGTAGAGCAGCAGCGCGAAGATTCTTTGCCACACAGGATTTCGCGCGTCCTGTTGTCCGTGAGCCTCGACGATGGAGTCCACGAAGGTCGAGATGGCCGATGACCCGGCCCACAGCGAGAGCACGAATCCGGCGGACACGATCTCGCCTCGGCCTTGCTGCAGAATGTCCTGCACCGTCGGTTCGATGATGCCGTCGACGACACTGCTACTGAACAGAGTGTTGCTGAACGTGATGATCTTGGACTCGATTATGTCGATCGTGTTGGGGCCGAACCAGCCCGCGACGAACCCGAGGCTACCCAGCACTCCGAGCAGCAACGGCGGCAGTGACAGGGTCTGCCAGAAGGCTGCAGTTGCCGATTTGCTGAATATGGAGTCGTCCCACGCCTTGCCGAGTGTGCGTATCGTCACAACCCAGACGAGACGGAACGGATGGCGAGCCGACAATTTCTCGACACGCTCGGTTTCGCCAGCGGATTCACTCATGGTCCCTCCAGCATTCCTGACGACGACCGACTGCGCTCGTTCCGCCACGCGCACGGGTCGTCGGCGTGTCGGCCCTGCCCGGAGAAGTTCCGATCGCGGCGATGCAGAATCGGTCGGTGCGGAGCGATAGGCTCCTCCGCGGACACTGCAGGGCTAGGCGAGAGCGCGAGGAATTCGATCGATGCCAGGAACCGGCGGCCAGTGAGCGCTGACATGACCGACACCACACAGACCACCGATCCCACGGCAGCCGTGGGTAGCGCTCCTCTGCGCGCATGGCAGAGGCGTGCTCTGACCAAATATCTCGTCGCCGCACCCAAGGATTTTCTCGCGGTGGCGACGCCGGGCGCAGGCAAGACGACCTTCGCACTTCGCGTCGCCGCCGAATTGTTGGCGCACCGGACCGTGGACCAGGTGACGGTCGTCGCACCGACCGAGCACCTCAAGCACCAGTGGGCGGAAGCGGCAGCCCGGGTAGGTATCGCCCTCGACTCGCGATTCTCGAACTCGACCGGACAGACCTCGAGCGACTATCACGGCGTCGTGGTCACCTATGCACAGATCGCCTCGCACCCCTTCCGTCATCGGGTGAGGACCGAATCCAGAAAGACGCTCGTCATTCTGGACGAGATTCACCACGGCGGTGACGCCAAGAGTTGGGGCGAGGGCATCCGGGAGGCGTTCTCCGATGCGACGCGTCGACTTGCGCTGACGGGAACTCCGTTCAGGAGCGACGACAGCCCGATTCCGTTCGTCAACTACGAGCCGGACCAAGAAGGTCTGATGCGTTCGCGCGCTGACCACTCGTACGGGTATTCCGACGCACTCGCCGACGGTGTCGTGCGGCCGGTGGTCTTCCTGGCTTATTCGGGTGAAGCGCGTTGGCGAGACAATGCGGGCGAGGAGTTCACCGCCCGGCTAGGGGAGCCGCTGAGCGCCGAGCAGACAGGCCGTGCGTGGCGAACGGCACTCGATCCCCAGGGCGATTGGATGCCCGCGGTGTTGCATGCCGCGAACACGCGACTCGGCCAGCTGCGCAGCGGCGGAATGCCGGACGCGGGCGGTTTGGTCATCGCGACGGATCAGACGGTGGCACGCGCGTACGCGAAGCTGATCGAGGTGATCACCGGCGAGACACCGGCCATCGTGCTGTCCGACGATCCGACGTCCTCGGCCCGCATCGCGGAATTCGGTAAGAGCAATCAGAAGTGGATGGTTGCCGTTCGCATGGTGTCCGAGGGTGTCGACGTGCCGCGGCTCGCCGTGGGTGTGTACGCCACCAGTGCATCGACACCTCTGTATTTCGCCCAGGCCATCGGGCGCTTCGTGCGCTCGCGGCGCCCGGGGGAGACCGCGAGTGTGTTCTTGCCGTCGGTGCCGGTCCTGCTCGACCTCGCCAGTCAGCTCGAGGCACAGCGAGATCACATTCTGGGAAAGCCGCATCGCGAGAAGGACGGTCTCGACGACGAACTCCTGGCCGATGCGAACAAGCAGAAAGACGAGCTCGGCGAGGAGGAGAAGGCGTACACCTCGCTCGGCGCCGATGCCGAACTGGATCAGGTGATCTACGACGGCTCGTCCTTCGGCACGGCCACGTTCTCCGGGAGCGACGAAGAAGCCGACTATCTGGGACTTCCCGGTTTGCTCGACGCCAAGCAGATGCGAGATCTGCTGCGTCAGCGCCAGCAAGAGCAGATGGAGAAGAAGCCGGCCGCACCCGAACAGGCCGTCCCGGCTCCCGCGGCGTCGGACCGTGTGTCGACGGCGGGTCAGTTGGCCACTCTGCGGCGCGAGCTGAACAGTCTGGTTGCGGTGTACCACCACCGCACCGGAAAGCCGCACGGAGTCATTCACGGCGATCTGAGGCGGGTCTGTGGTGGTCCTCCGACGGCAATGGCTACTGCCGATCAGATCGGTGAGCGAATCGCTGCCTTGCGCAAGATGTAGGCGAGGAACCGGCTCGAAACGCAAGAACGGGTGACCACCGAAGTGGTCACCCGTTCTTACGAGCTTTACGCGTGCGAGCCGGTTACACCGCGGAGTCCGATTCGGTCACGACCGTTGCGTTCACTTCACGCAATCGGTCTTCGTGCTCCTTGGCGTGATGACCGCAGAAGAGAAGCTCTCCTCCGGTCGAGAGCACAACACGTGCGCGAGCCCCTGCACCGCACCGGTCGCACCGGTCGGCAGCTGTCAATTGTGGGCTGGTCAATGTTCCGGGCATGACTCCTCCGTACTGGCGTTCGGTGTCACCCGATTGCCTGGGGCCGGTCCGCCGCGTCGGTATGGCGCGGTCCGTACACTCTTTCAGACGTTCGGCAGTCATGTGTTGTTCCCGAGGGCGTTTCTTTGTGTTGTCACTAACACGAAACACAATGGAAAGCTGCTGGCAGCGGGTCTGCCGCCAAAATCTGTTCGCTCACAGCTGATTCGTTCGGCGTCCGTCGGCCCGGCTAGGGTCGAGAAGTGACGCGAGGCGAGGCGAGATCAGCACACTCGGTGCCCGCGGCTTCACTGCCGGGACCGGTGGTGCCCGCCCTGTTCGTCGTGGGTGGACTCTGCCAATATCTCGGTGCCGCAATCGGAATCTTTCTCTTCGACGTACTCGATCCGGCAGCGGTCGCGTGGTTGCGGGCACTCGGTGCGGGCGTGGTGCTGTTGCTGTGGCGACGGCCATGGGTTCGCCGGACCGACTCCCGTCCGTGGACCGGCCGAAAAGTGATGATCGCCACACTGTTCGGGTTGGCGACGGTCGGCATGAACGTCATGTTCTACGAAGCGATCGATCGGATTCCGTTGGGCGCTGCCGTCGCGATCGAGTTCCTCGGACCGGTCACGGTGGCGGCATTCGGGTCGCGCCGACTTCGGGACATGCTGGCCCTCGCGCTCGTTGTCGTCGGCGTGCTCGCCATTGCAGGATCACAGTTGGGCGGGGGATCGGTAGGACTGCCGGGAGTGGGATTCGCCCTTGCCTCCGCAGCCCTGTGGGCCGCGTACATTCTGCTGGGCAAGCGAGTTGCCGACGCAGGAGACGGCATCGACGACCTGGCAGTCGGAATGGCGGGTGCCTCGGTCATTTTGGCCCCGATCCTGGTGACCCCGGTGATCGTCCACGACGCGAGTGTGTTCGGGGAACCGCGAGTGTGGATCCTCGGACTCGGAGTAGGCCTGATGTCGAGCGTGATTCCCTACGTACTCGATCAACTCGTTCTCACGCGTATCGGTCGCGCTCGATTCGCCTTGCTGCTGGCGCTCCTCCCCACGACGGCGACAGTGGTCGGGGCCGTCGTACTGACTCAATTGCCCACCCTCGCCGAGGGGCTGGGGATCGTCGCGGTGGTGGCAGCAGTGGTGCTCGGTGGCAGCGGCGCCCGCGCTGCGACGGTGCCGAACGAAGCACCGACCGATGTACCACCGCCGTGACGGATACCGGTCCGCCGCGGCGACAACCGAAATCGACCTTTCGAAAGGCATGGTGTCATGACGGAACTCGATGTGAACGAACCGAGTCGGGTGCTACTGCACATCTGCTCCGCCGAGGAGTGGGAGGCGGCGCAGGCCGCTGGCGAAGTCCGACCTGACTCCTTCGACAGTATCGGCTTCGTCCATCTGTCTTCTGCCGAGCAGGTCCATCTGCCGGCGAATCGGTTGTTTGCCGGTCACGCGAATCTTCTTCTGCTGGTTCTCGATCCAAGGCAGTTGGGCGCGCCGCTCGAATGGGAACCTGGCGTGCCGGGCGACCCCGAGTCGATGTTGTTTCCGCACCTCTACGGGCCGCTTCCCGTGAGCGCGGTCACATCGGTGACTCCGTACGCCCCCGGTCCGGACGGGCAGTTCGGCCCACCGATCTTCTGACCGGTCTAGCCCGCCTTCGAGCGTGCGATGATCGCAGCCTGGACCCGCGAGGCCACCCCGAGCTTGGTCAGCACCCGCGACACATGAGTCTTGACAGTCGTTTCTCCGATGAAGAGGCGGCGTGCGATCTGAGCGTTCGACAAACCGTCGCCGAGCAAACCCAGTACGTCGTGCTCGCGATCGGTGAGGTGATTCAGCCCTGGATGTGCGGGCTCGGCCGCCGCAACGGTGTGCGCGGTGAAGGCGTCGATCAACGTTCGGGTGACCTCCGGTGCCAATACGCCGTCCCCGGCGTGCACCGACTCGATCGCTGCGATCAGATCTTCGGCCGATATGGATTTCAGGACGAACCCGGATGCGCCTGCTCGCAAGGCCCGGAAGAGGTAGTCGTCGACGTCGAAGGTCGTCAGGATCAGAACGCGGACGTTCTGCTCGCCGGTGATTCTCCTGGTCGCTTCGATCCCGTCCAGTCCCGGCATTCGAATGTCCATCAACACCACATCGGGGTCCAACCGTGCACTCTGCTCGATCGCGGCGTACCCGTCCGAGGCTTCGCCGACCACCTCGAACCCCGGCGTCGAGGAAACGATGACGGACAGCCCGGATCGAATTGCGCTGTGATCGTCGGCGATGAGAACACGGATCATGGTGCCGCCGAAGAAGTCAGAGGAATAACAGCTTTCACCGTCCACCGAGAGCCGTCGCGGCCCGCGTGGACATGTCCGCCCAGCAGTTCGGCGCGCTGACGCATATTGTTCAATCCCGTCCCCCTGCGTTCGGTCGTGCCGAGTTCGGTGCCGAAGTTCGACGCGCGGTGGCTCTCGGTGTTGCGTTCGGGTCGGTGTCGACCGACGTCGTTGGCGACGATGATCGTCAGGGTCTCGCCCACGCACTGCAGTTCGACCACCGTGCGTTGTCCAGGCGCGTGCACGATTGCGTTGGTCAATGATTCCTGCACGATCCGGTACGCAGCTTGATCGACGGCAGCAGGAATCTCTCCGGTGCGCGGCGAGGCGCCGACGGCACCGAGGAGCTGCACCTCGGTGCCGCTGGCTCGCGCCGAATCGAACAGTCGCGGAAGCTCGTCGAGTCGTCCGGCGGTGACCAGGTCGTCCAGGCTGTCGTTGCCGCGCAGCAATCCGATCATCGACCGCATCTCGCTCAGTGCGTCGGTGCTGTTGGTTCTGATGGACGTCACGATGTCGCGAATATCTGGAGCCGGACGTCGGGAATCGTCCGGAGTCGGTCGCCCGACGAGTCGCAGCACCGCCTCCGACTGAATGGCAATTGCCGAGATGTGTCCGGCGACGACGTCGTGCAGATCCCGAGCCATTCGCGAACGCTCGGCTTCGATTGCTGCTCGGCGATCGAGTTCGGCGATCACGGTGAGTGCTTCGGCTCGCGCTCGCTCGGCGTCGGCGGTGGCCTTGTGTTGACGGACGCTGCGCGCCCACCACAGAGGAGTGCCGAGGAACGCGGCGGCGGCACCCACCGCGATGACCACCACATCACCGTTGTGGGTGGCGGCGAATACGACGCCACACGTCACCAACGACAGACATGCGCACAGCCTGACGATTCCGACGGACTGCCGATCGGTGCCGTAGAGGGCGAGGGCGTAGACGAGATCGGACAGGATCAACCACACCGGCAGGGTTGCTCCCAGCCAGAGGTCGACGCCGAACGGAACGAGTGCGAGGGCCAAGGCCGTCACGGGCGCACGACGGCGGAGATACGAGCATCCACACAGAGCGACCAAGATCGCGATGCGAACACCGATCGACACGTCGATACGATCCGGCGTCAGACGGTAGATGTTCGTTGCATAGAGAGCAGCGCAGAACGCGAACTGGCCCACCACGAGCCCGATGTCCTGAGTGTGGGGAGACAGATCGGACCAGCGTCGCACGAGATCTATCGTGGCACAGACTCGGCTGCCGGTCGTCCGACGAAATGATGAGACCGGGCGCCGGGCTCCACGCGAGAAGCCGCCGACTCCAGAAAAGGAGGCAGCGGCTTCTCGTGACGTGCGAACAGAGTCTTCAGGTCAGTCGAGGTAGTCCCGCAGTACCTGTGAACGGGAAGGGTGCCGCAGCTTGGACATCGTCTTGGACTCGATCTGACGGATACGCTCACGCGTCACGCCGTAGACCTGACCGATTTCGTCGAGGGTGCGGGGCTGACCGTCCGTGAGGCCGAATCGAAGGCGAACCACACCGGCTTCACGCTCGGACAACGTCTCGAGAACGGACTGAAGCTGGTCCTGCAGCAACGTGAAGGACACGGCGTCGACGGCCACGACGGCCTCGGAATCCTCGATGAAGTCTCCGAGCTGACTGTCGCCCTCGTCGCCGATGGTCTGGTCGAGCGAAATCGGCTCACGCGCATACTGCTGGATTTCCAGCACCTTCTCGGGCGTGATGTCCATTTCCTTGGCGAGCTCTTCCGGAGTCGGCTCGCGGCCGAGATCCTGGAGAAGTTCGCGCTGGATGCGGCCGAGCTTGTTGATGACCTCGACCATGTGCACCGGGATGCGAATGGTGCGGGCCTGGTCGGCCATGGCACGGGTGATTGCCTGACGAATCCACCAGGTGGCGTACGTCGAGAACTTGTACCCCTTGGTGTAGTCGAACTTCTCGACAGCGCGAATGAGCCCCAGGTTGCCTTCCTGGATCAAGTCGAGAAATGCCATGCCGCGGCCCGTGTAGCGCTTGGCGAGCGAGACGACGAGGCGGAGGTTGGCTTCGAGAAGGTGATTCTTGGCGCGGTTGCCGTCGCGGCAGATCCAGGTGAAGTCGCGGCGAGCAGCGACAGGCAGCTTGTCGCCCTTCTCGGCGAATTCCCGCATCTTCTCCGTGGCGAACAGGCCGGCTTCGATGCGCTTGGCCAGCTCGACCTCTTCTTCGGCGTTGAGGAGAGCGACCTTGCCGATCTGCTTGAGGTACGCGCGGACCGAGTCGGCCGATGCGGTGAGCTCGGCATCCTTGCGCGCCTGACGCAGTGCCTCGGACTCTTCTTCGTCCCAGACGAAGTCGCCGGACGCCTTGTCTTCGGCGGTGGGCTCGGTGGTCGCGTCCTCTTCGGTGTCGTCGCCTGCAGCAACGACCTCGACGACGTCGCTCGCGGCTGCGGCGATGTCACCCTCGGAGATGTCGATCTCGTCGATGCCCGGGGCATCTTCGTCGCCTTCGCCCGAGGCGCCGGCATCGGTCGCCTTCTTGGCCGTGGCCTTCTTCGCCGGAGCCTTCTTGGCTGCTGCGCGTTTGGCCGGTGCCTTCTTCGCTGCGGCTTTCTTGGCCGGCGCGGCGACCTTTGCTGCGGGAGCTGCGTCGACTGCGGGAGCGGCGTCGACCTCTCGGATGGTGCCGTTCGGTGCCTCCGCAGCAGGTGCAGGGGACGCAGACTCTGTTGCTGAATCTACGGTCTGACGGATATCGGTGGCTGCCACGTACGCCCTTTCGTGACGGTGTCGTGCGGCGTCACGCCAGAGTGGTTTCCGGCGGAGAGGTCTTGTCGATTGTGCCGGTGTGCAGACCGGCATCAACCATTGTAACGACCGCCAGGAAGTTTGTTACCCAGCCTTGCCCGTTTCGGCCGCTGTGTCGGCTGCAAGAGCGGCACCGACGATGCCGGCTGTGTTCAACAATGTGGCCGCCACCACGGGGGTTCTGTTGGTCAGGTGGGGAATCCACTTCTCGCTCTTGCGACTGATTCCGCCTCCGGCGATGAACAGATCGGGCCACAGCAGTGCTTCGAAGGTCTCGAGAACCTTCGATACCTCCTTTGCCCAATCCTTGTACGAGAGGTCCTTGGTCTCCTTCACCGACGACGCCGCGCGGTGCTCGGCTTCCTTGCCGTCCACCTCTAGGTGTCCGAACTCGGTGTTGGGCAGCAACACGCCGTTGTGCAGGACTGCCGATCCGATACCGGTACCGAACGTGAGCAGAACGACGACGCCGCTCTTGTCCTTGCCGCCGCCGAAACGGTCCTCGGCGACGCCTGCAGCGTCCGCGTCGTTCAGGACGGTCACGTTCTGGTGTCCGATCGCCGAGGCGAACAGAGCCTTGGCATCGGTGTCGATCCAGGACTTGTCGATGTTGGCGGCCGAACGTGCCACACCGTTGGTGACGACGGCAGGCAGCGTCACACCGACCGGTCCCGTCCATTCGAAGTGAGCCACGATCTCGGCGACGACAGCGGCCACCGCGTCGGGAGTGGACGGTTGAGGGGTCTCGATCTTGTACCGGTCGCCGACGAGTTCACCGGTCACGAGGTCGACGATTCCGCCCTTGATTCCGCTGCCACCCACGTCGATACCGAATCCGCGCCGTTGCCCCGCGTCGGGTGTTGTCGATTCCGAACCTGCCTGAGTCATGGGGAAAAGACTAGTGCGCACAGGGCCGATGCGGTGGACGATGAGATGTACGTGTTCTGTCCGACTGGTGTGTGCAGCGCAACGTGTGATGCGATGGTCCGGTGCCGAACCCACGAGTTGACGCCCACGCTTCGTCCGAGAGTTCCTCTCCGAATCTGTCCCGTGAGCTGCTGAAGGTCGCCGAGGATGTGGCTCGGGCCGCGGCGGCGCACGTCCGGGCCCGGCGACCAGAGGTGTTCGGCCCCGGTGCAGAGTCCGACGTCCCCGGCGGCCAGGCTGCCGTGACCACCAAGAGCACGCCGACCGATCCGGTGACGATCGTGGACACCGAGACCGAAGCTGTGCTGCGTCGACTCCTCGCCGATCGTCGACCGGGTGACGCAATTCTCGGCGAGGAGGGTGGGGGATCGACCGAATCGACCGCGGGGGTGCGTTGGGTTCTCGATCCGATCGACGGGACCGTCAATTTCTTGTACGGGATTCCTGCCTACGCGATTTCGGTTGCCGCACAGGTCGACGGAGTGAGTGTTGCCGGTGTTGTGGTCGACGTGGCCCGCGAGATCGTGTTCGGTGCGGCACGCGGATTCGGCGCCACTGCAGTCGAATCCGACGGCAGTTCGCGCGAACTGACGTGCAACCCGCTCTCGGACGTCTCGTTGGCGCTGGTGGCAACCGGATTCGGTTACGGTGCGCTTCGGCGTACCGGGCAGGGTCGGATCATCAGTGAACTTCTGCCGCGAGTTCGCGACATCAGGCGGATCGGATCGGCGGCTCTCGACCTGTGCATGGTTGCATCGGGCGCGGTCGACGCACACTTCGAGCACGGACTCAGCCCGTGGGACTGGGCGGCGGGTTCGCTCATCGCCGAGGAAGCGGGCGCAACCGTGGTGATCCCGCAGCCGAACTCGTCCAGCAGCGAGGGAGCAGTCACCGTGGCGGTCGCACCCGGAATCGACCGCGACTTCTTGGATCTCCTGAAAACGGTCGGAGCCCTCCATCCGATTCCGTCGGAATGACCGATCGACCCGCGAGGAGATCGTTCCTCGCGGGTGCGACCGACGTCAGCAGCGAGCCGACCGAGCCGCTTCGAGTAGATCGATGTCCAGCGCCGCCGGAGTCGCGCCCGGAGTGACGCCGGCGAGCGACTGCAGCACCGACTCGGCGTCGGAATTGGGTTGCAGCGCCTTGAAATAAGTGCCGAGAGCCACGTCAACGGTGTCGTCGCCGCGACCGTCCTGAATCAATTCCATGCAGGGAGCGGCAAGCCAGACTGCGCTCGCCGCGGCGGTGCCGGTAGCTCCGAACCGGATCTGGCCTTGGCACTGCATGTTCTGATCGAGGTAGACCGGATCGTTTCCGACCTGCACATCGGGCGCACTCGCGAACCCGTATTCGCTCAGGTCGGCGGCAACCGTGGCAGCTTGGCCTCGCTCGCCGTTCGCGTTGTAGACGCGCACCTTGGTTGCCGAAAGCGCCGCAGGTTCGACGTCGAGGAGTTCCGATCCGTCGATGTGCTCGCCGAGTGGGGCCGGCACTGTTCCGTCGGCTGCCGGAGTGGTCGACGGTGCGTTGCATTCGACCGTGGCGGACAACGTTTCGCCGCCGGTGAACACTCGAATCCACGTGAAAACGCCGAGCAGAGCCAACACCAGAAGCACGACGACGATGGGAAGTGCGCGCCGGCGACGGAAGGGCTTACCACGATCGTCGAACGATGAGCCCTCGGTGATCAGAGAAACCACGGTGCTGATACGCCTTTCCTCGGCATGGTGGGACGCGAGCCGCGCGCACGAAGAAGCGTCGGCGTCCGCTCACTGTAGATGGCTGCGCGTCGGTGCTGCTCGTCCGCTGGTCGTGTCGGCGCCGCGAACGCGGCCGGACCGGCTACGACCTGCGTGGAATGACTGGGGCGTCGGCATTGTTCAACGGGATTGTCAGATCATGGAAGGCGTGTCGGCGGTTCGGTTTCGCCAAAGTCACAAGGTTCGGCTATTGTCTGGCGGCCCCGGTGGTTTCAGAACGGAGACATATCGGTGGCGGTCGACAGTGGGTGGTGAGGTCTCGATCGGGTTTCAACCTTGGTGTTTCGGGCATGAACCGGGGTAGTTTCTCGGGCACCTCCAAGCATCATCGTCCGTTGAACTTTTCGTCCGTCGAACAACATGAGCTGGACCAGCAGGAGAAGACGGTGGGAGCACAGCAGCGCCCTCCCCAGCAGCTTCACGCCCGTCCCCGGACGAGTCAGAGGCAGCTATCCACCGGTAAAACACGCACGAAGACGAGGGGTTAGAGGAAAAATGGCAACCGACTACGACGCACCGAGAAGAACAGAATCCGACGATGTTTCCGAGGATTCGCTCGAGGAGCTGAAGGCTCGCCGCAACGAGGCGCAGTCTGCAGTGGTCGACGTGGACGAGGCCGATACGGCCGAGTCCTTCGAACTCCCCGGAGCAGATCTCTCCGGAGAAGAGCTATCCGTCCGAGTCGTGCCCAAGCAGGCCGACGAGTTCACTTGTTCCAGCTGTTTCCTGGTTCATCACAGAAGCCGACTGGCAAGCGATGCGAGCGGTGTGCTCATCTGCCGAGACTGCGCTGCCTGAGATCGGCCTCTCCGATCGAGACTGCGCTGGTTCCTTCAGCGCGTCACGGAGTAGCCGGCGTCATGGAGTAGCCGGCGTCACGGAGTAGCCGAGGCGGCGTGCCGGTAGGCGAACCGCTGTAAGCGAACGGACTGTGTGAGGCCGAGCCCGCCTCAGTTGCGGGCTCCGGGGGTGGGCCGAGCCAGCGCCGCGACCAGATCTTCGGGCCGTTTCGTGCTGACCAGCCAGTAGGGGGTGGGGTCGTCGGGATCTTCGAGAACAATCAGGACCATTTGTTTCACCCAGGTGCGGTGTTGCACGAAGGCAAGGGGATCCAGCTGCCTTCCCAGCGCCGCACTTTTTGCTGTCCCGGGCACGACGGCCGCCGTTCCGATGACGCCGAGGGGTAAGTGCGCCCGCCCCACACGCAGTTCGCCGTTGCCTGCCTCGTCGCGCTCGACCTGGACGATCATGCGGCTGAGCCAGTAGAGGGCCCAGATCGGGAATGGCAGTAGCAGCAGGTACGGAAGCCACGCACGCAAGCCCGGTGCGCCCATGTGCACCTCGGCGGCCAGCAGAGCAGCAATGGCGAGTCCGGCAGGCCACCACCAGAGTGGCACCCACAGTTTCTCCGAGTAGACAACAGCGGTGGTGGTCGGCACTTCGCCCTCGCTCGGTGTCGCGGCGGGATCGAGATCGTGGTGTGAGTCCTGTGGCACGTACTCCAGGGTAGCTGGCCCTACGGGATGGCCGACTCGTCGGCGCGTGATGTGGAGGCCGGTCGGTGCGGGTGGGCAGCGTAGTCTCGGAGCACGTGAGCGACGATTCCATCCACGAAGTACGCACCCCGGACACCTCGGACGCCGGCGTGGCTGTGCCGCCGGCGATTCGTTTGACTCGCCTCGACCCGGATCTACCCTTGCCCGCGCGTGCGCACGAGGGCGATGCGGGCGTGGACCTCCACATCACGGCCGATGCTTCCATCGCGCCGGGTGAACGTCTGGTGGTGGGCACGGGTATCGCGGTGGCGTTGCCTCTCGGCTTCGTGGGTCTGGTACATCCTCGGTCCGGGCTGGCTGCGCGTTCGGGATTGTCCATCGTCAATGCCCCCGGAACGATCGATGCCGGATACCGAGGAGAAATCAAGGTGTGTTTGATCAACCTCGATCCGCGCGAGACGATCGAGTTGGTCCGCGGAGATCGAGTGGCGCAGCTGATAGTGCAGAGGGTCGAGTTGGTCACTTTCGTCGAGGTCGACTCGCTCGACGACACGTCGAGAGGCAGCGGTGGATACGGCTCCAGCGGCGGACACGCAAGCCTGACGCCGGCTCCGGCGCCCACACACTGAACCGAGAGAGAGAAGAAGACGATCATGTTCGGACGTCGAAAGAAGTCTGCAGAGCAGGACGACGACCACGACGGAGGGTTCTTCGGTGACGACACCGAGACCGAGTCGAGGGCCGTGGTCGAAGGCGCGGACCGCAATACTGACCCCGACGTGGGTCCGTTCGACCTGAACGAACTCGACGACGACCGAGAATCGCTCGCCGAGTCGCGTCTCGATCTGGGTTCAGTACTGGTGCCTCTGCCTGCAGGGGGTCAGCTCCAGGTGGAGATGACGCAGGCCGGAGCCCCGCAGGCCGTTCATGTGGTCACCCAGTACGGGCGGATCACGATCGCGGCCTACGCGGCACCGAAGTCTCCTGGCCAATGGCGTGAGGTGGCCGCCGACCTGGCCGGTTCGCTGCGCGGCGACCAGTCCGAGGTCAGTGTCGAGACCGGACCGTGGGGCCGTGAGCTGCACGGAGTGACGGCGAACGCCGACCTGCGATTCATCGGAATCGACGGATATCGCTGGATGGTGCGCTGTGTGCTGGCAGGGCCGGCCGGATCCGTGAACAACGACTCACCCCTGGTCGGGATCGCTCGTGACGTCCTGGCTCAAACGGTGGTGGATCGCGGATCCGAGCCGCACCCGGTACGGACCCCACTGCCGGTGGTACTGCCTGCCGCGCTCAGCGCCCAACTGGCTGCAGCTCAGCAGCAGGCTCAGCAGACCGAGCAACAAGGGTCCGCGCCGGCCGAGTCCGCGCCGGGCCAACCCGCACCAGCTCAGCCCGCGCCTGCACCCGTGCAGCCGTCGGGGCCCACCGAGGGTCCGAGACGAGGCTCGTCGGGATCGGCGATGCAGCAACTCGGAGGCTGAATACGCCCGTGATCGCTCTCTCGGTCAGTGTGGTGCCTCGGCAGGTGCTCTCCACCGATCAGTGAGAGTAGATCCGGCACCGTTCGATTGCCGAGGATCGCTGGATCCGCGCCGATGTCCGCGAGTCCGACGGTTGCGAGCGAGGAGTGTGGCACGACGCCGTGCCAACTCTCGGCGACCTCGATGGGATGCACCGGATCGTCGCAGGCGCCGACGATTGCGGTGGGGCTGGAGAGATTGCCGAGGGCCGCGAGGTCCGGTGCCGTGCAGTGTGCCGCTTCCATCAGTGCCGAGGGCAGATCCGGCCACTGGGCAGTCCACGAACGCTCGAGGGTGGCCGCGAGCCACGGCGGACTGGACGCACTCATGGCATCGATCACCGTCGCGAGGCCCTCGTCGATCAATTGCTGCGCGGTGAATCTGGCGCTCGTGGCTGCAGGTGCATCTGCTGGTTCGCCCGACCACGGCGGAAGGGCGGCCAGCACTCCCACGACTCGATCCGGATGTTCCAAGGCCCAGGCGACGGCGACGACCGCACCGATCGATATGCCTCCCACGATGATTCGTCCGTGGGTCATCGCCGCGGAGTCCAACGCACGCCGGTACCCGGAGACCACCGCAGACGGATTCGGTTCCACGGCCTCGGTGGTGATTCCCGCGGCCGTCAGCGCCGGTTCGAACGCATCGGCCGCGAAGCGCGCATCCGATCCAGTGCCTGGCAGAACCACTGCATGCATCGACCGAACGCTCATTCCGAACATTGTGCACGCGTGGGGTTCGGGGGCGATTGGCCGCACCGCTTCAGCGGGTCTACAGTGGCGTTCGTACACGCCGAACCACAGGCACACCCGTCGTAGATGCTCCAGGAGCGCACCATGGCACCCGCTGCCGCAGGATATTTTCGCAAACTCACGCGAAAGTTGACCGAGGACGTCGATCAACTCGATGCCGAAGAGATGGCGGAGTCGTCGGAAGCGTCCGGCGCTCAGCGCGCGTGCGACTGTTCGCGCGGCGACGAAGTCACCATGCTCGGCAGGCTTCGCTCGGTCGAGGCTTGCTCGAAGGCCGCCAACGCCAACATCGAAGCCGAGTTCTTCGACGGCACCGACCCGGTCACCCTTGTATGGATCGGCCGTCGAAAGATTCCGGGAATCGAGCCGGGTAAGACAGTTCTGATTCGTGGGCGCGTGGGCGAACGCAACGGTCGCAAGATCGTCTACAACCCGTACTACGAGCTCCGCGACGATTCCTGACGCACCTGTCCCGCACTCTCACCGATGTGGCACCCTCGACGGGTGACCGATAGCAACGGTAGTGCGCGCGATTCCAGTACCGACGACTCCACCACGAACGACTCGAGTACGAACAACTCCGGAACCCACGATGCCGATACATCGAGCCTGTCCACCGAGAAGGCCGCCCCGACGGTTCTGGAGCAGTTGGGTGGCCTCAGCGGACTCGTTGCCTCCACGCTGCCGGTCATTGCGTTCGTCCCGGCGAACAGCTTCTTCGGCCTGACGGCAGCGATATGGTCGGCGCTGGGCGTCGCCCTCGCGGTCATGATCTGGCGACTGGTGAAACGGGCGCCGATTCAGCCGGCGATCTCCGGGTTCTTCGGTGTCGGAATCTGTGCGTTCATCGCGTACCGAACCGGAGATGCCAAGGGCTACTTCCTGTTCGGTATCTATACCTCGCTTGCCTACGCCGGTGTCTTCGTGGTCTCGATGATCGCGAGATGGCCACTCGTCGGAATCGCATGGGGGTACCTCAACGGCAAAGGCACGGCGTGGCGAACCAATACGCGCGCCGTCAGGTCCTACGACATTGCAACCTTCGCCTGGGCTGTGGTGTTCGGTGCTCGCTACCTCGTCCAGTCGCAGTTGTACGACGCAGATCAGACGGGATGGCTCGCCGCGGCCCGCATCGGAATGGGTTGGCCCCTCACCGGCGTCGCGCTCCTGGTCACCTTCTGGGCGGTTCGTCGCGCGGACAGCGCCCTCGAGGAAAGCGCGAACACCGCCGATTCCCGCGGCGCAGACGTCGTTACGCCACGAGATCCTGATACTCGGGATGCTTCGTGAGAAAGCTCACTACGTAGCGGCACTCCGGTCGCAGCCGCAAACCGCGGGATCGAACGTCGTCCAGTGCCGCCCGAACCAAGGTGCTCGCAAAACCGAGACCCTCGAACTGCGGATAGATCTCGGTGTGCTCGAACGTGATCACCGCGTCGTGGATCGAATACTGTTCGATCCCGGCAACCTGGTTTCCCGAGACGATTTCGTAGCGGGACTGCTCGGGGTTGTCGCGCACGTTCGCGGCGTCGGGGGAGAGAGTCACGACAGGCCTACTGCGGCTCGAAGTTCGCTCTCGACCTCGACCGACGCCACGAACAGCAGTTCGTCTCCGCCTTCGAGTGGGTCGTCCTGCTGCGGCACGATGACGCGGCCACCGCGAAGAATGGTTACCAGTGCAGCATCGCGCGGCAGCGACAGCTTCTTGACGGGTTTGCCCGCGAGAGGGGTGTTTTCGGGGAGCGTGATCTCGACCAGGTTGGCCTGTCCCTTGCGGAAGGTCATGAGATGGACCAGATCGCCCACCGACACCGCTTCCTCGACGAGTGAGGCGAGCATGCGCGGGGTCGACACGGCGACATCCACACCCCACGAGGCGTCGAACAGCCATTCGTTTCGGGGATCGTTGACGCGCGCCACGACGCGATCCACCCCGAACTCGGTCTTCGCGAGCAGGCTCAGCACCAGATTCGCCTTGTCGTCGCCTGTCGCCGCGATCACCACGTCGTAGGTTTCGAGATGCGAAGCCTCGAGCAGCGTCAGCTCGCAGGCGTCGGCCAGAATCCAGTCGGCCTCGGGGATCGCCTCCTTGTCGAGGTGGTCCAGCTTGCGTTCGATCAGCATCACCGAGTGATCGCTGCGAATCAATTCGCGGGCAATGGATCTACCGACTGCGCCGGCGCCGGCGATTGCGACTCTCATGAATTCCCGTTCGTCTCGATACCGGTTCGCTTCTTGTTCATCGGATGCCGATCACTCGTCGGCCGGCGGCGGGTTGGATGCGAGCGCGATGGCCTCGGCCACCGTGCCCGACACGGCCGCGACGTAGATCTCGTCGTCGGATTGGATGACCGTCTTCTTGTCGGGCAGCAGTCCGGTCCCGAATCGAATGACGAACGCCACTCGCGCGTGAGTGGACTCTTCCAGCAGCGACACCTTCTTGCCGATCCATCCTTCGTGGATGTCGAGCAACACGACGGCCACGCTGCCGGACGGGTCTCGCCACTTCGTGGTGGGGTCGTCACGCAGGAGATTGTGAAGAAATCGATCGGTTGCCCACGGGACGGTCGCCACCGTGGGGATACCGAGCCGCTCGTACACCGCGGCACGTTTCGCGTCGTAAATGCGGGCGACGACCTTCTCCACCCCGAAAGTCTCGCGCGCGACGCGCGCGGCAATGATGTTGGAGTTGTCACCGGAGGACACGGCAGCAAAGGCTTCGGCCTTCTCGATGCCGGCTTTGACCAGCACATCGCGATCGAATCCCATGCCGACGACGCGATGGCCGTCGAAATTGGGGTCGAGCCGTAAGAACGAGTTCTCGTCGCGATCGATCACCGCGACCTCGTGCCCGATCCGTTGCAGGGCCCCTGCCAGAGATGCGCCCACTCGGCCGCACCCCATCACCACTACGTACACAGGTCCAGCTCCATTCGAAGTCTTCTCGCGTGCAGGTCCTGAAGAGGTCGGCACATTCCTGCACCAACGTATCGGGCCGTCCGGCAGTAATCGAGTCGCACGCTCCCTTCGTGCGCCGAGTCGGGCAATTCGCCTACCGGTGGGGCCTGATCGGCGCGTTTCGACGCTCCGGTGTTCCGCGTGGAATCGGACGGCCTACGCTTTCACCGTGTCCAAGCTCTCGACGGCCGCCAAGCGGCTCGTGCTCGGTAGGCCGTTCCGCAGCGACAAGCTCGGTCACACGCTCCTACCGAAGCGCATCGCACTCCCGGTCTTCGCCTCCGATGCCATGTCCTCCGTCGCCTACGCTCCGGAGGAAATTTTTCTGGTTCTCTCGGTCGCCGGTATCTCCGCGCTCGCATTCACGCCGTGGATCGGGCTGGCAGTCTGTGTCGTGATGGCGGTGGTGGTCGCAAGCTACCGGCAAAATGTTCACGCGTACCCGTCGGGTGGCGGTGACTACGAAGTAGCGACGGTCAATCTGGGCCCGACCGCAGGACTGACCGTCGGCAGCGCACTTCTGGTGGATTACGTTCTGACCGTGGCGGTGTCGATTTCCGCCGCGGCGTCCAACATCGGATCGGCCGTGCCCTTCGTGGCGCACCACAAGGTGCTGTTCGCTGTGGTCGCTATCGTGCTGATCACCTCGGTGAACCTGCGCGGCATTCGTGAGTCCGGCGCCGCCTTCGCCATCCCGACGTACGCCTTCATGGTCGGCATGGTCCTCATGCTCGCGTGGGGCCTACTTCGGGTCTACGGGTTCGGCGAAGATCTACAGGCCGAATCGGCAGGCTTCGAACTCAAAGCCGAGGATTCACACCTGTACGGAATTGCGTTCGCGTTCCTGATCGCACGAGCATTCTCCTCCGGATGCGCGGCGCTGACCGGAGTCGAAGCCATCAGCAACGGCGTGCCCGCATTTCAGAAACCGAAGTCCCGGAATGCCGCGACCACGCTGCTCCTTCTGGGGACGATCGGCATCACGCTGCTCATGGGAATCATCATCTTGGCCCAGAAAGTCGGCATCAAGTACGCGATGGACCCACGCGAACAGCTGATCGGGGCACCGGACGGGTACCAACAGAAAACCCTCATCGCTCAGCTGGCGGAGACGGTGTTCTCCGGTTTTCCCATCGGATTCTTCTTCATCACGATCGTCACCGCGCTCATTCTCGTCCTCGCGGCGAACACCGCCTTCAACGGATTTCCGGTGCTCGGCTCGGTGCTGGCTCAGGATCGCTATCTGCCTCGCCAGTTACACACCCGCGGAGATCGGCTTGCATTCAGCAACGGGATCTTGTTCCTGTCCGGCGCAGCCATCGCCTTCGTGGTGGTTTTCGGCGCCGAGGTCACCAAGCTCATCCAGCTCTACATCGTCGGAGTGTTCGTCTCGTTCACTTTGAGTCAGACGGGCATGATCCGGCACTGGACACGATTGCTCCGCGACGAGAAGGATCCCGAATCGCGTCGAAGGATGTTTCGCTCGCGCATCGTCAACGGCGTCGGCCTCGCGATGACCGCCACCGTGCTCGTGATCGTGCTGATCACGAAGTTCGCCGCAGGAGCGTGGATTGCGATCGTCGCGATGATTGCGATCTTCGTTCTGATGCGCATGATTCGTAAGCACTACGACACCGTTGCCCGCGAGCTGGAGAACGAGGAGTGGGACGGTGTGCTCCCGAGTCGTACACACTCGATCGTCCTGGTATCCAAACTGCACATGCCGACGATGAGAGCGTTGGCGTACGCGCGGGCGACCCGGCCCGACACGCTGGAGGCGATCACCGTCAACGTCGACGAGCAGGACACCAGGACACTGGTCCGCGAGTGGGAAGCCAGCGACGTCTCGGTGCCGCTGAAGGTCGTCGAGTCGCCCTACCGCGAGATCACCAAGCCCGTCCTGGACTACGTCAAACGTGTGCGACGTGATTCGCCGCGCGACGTGGTGACCGTCTTCATCCCCGAGTACGTCGTCGGACATTGGTGGGAGCAGATTCTGCACAACCAGAGTGCGCTCCGGCTCAAGAGCCGGCTGCTGTTCCAACCCGGTGTGATGGTGACGAGTGTCCCGTGGCAGCTGCACTCCTCGGAGAAGGCACGACGCGAGACTCTCGAAAATGCCCCCGGTGCCTCCCGTCGTGGCTACGAACCACCGTCGGGTAAATAAGGTGACCGAGAGTTGGTTCGGTGAGACCTTCGAACTCACCCTCGGAGCGCCGGGACACGGCGGATTCTGTGTGGCGCGCCATGACGGACGCGTGGTGTTCGTACGCCACGGGTTGCCGGGCGAAGTGGTCCGCGCCCGGATCACCGAAGATCGAGGCGGTTCGTTCTGCCGCGCCGATGCCGTGGAAATCGTGTCCGCGTCGCCGGATCGGGTCGCACCCGTATGCCCGGTGTCCGGGCCCGGTGGGTCCGGATGCTGCGACTATTCCCACGCCACGGTCGCTGCCGGGCGCTCCATGAAAGCCGCCGTGGTGGCCGAGCAGCTGCGACGAATTGCGCGGATCGAGCACGACGTCGTCGTGGAGGAGCTGCCGTACACCGGCGACGGCACCGGCTGGCGAAGCCGGATTCGGCTGGCCGTGGACAACTCCGGTCGCGCCGGGTTCCACCGCTACCGCAGTACGACGATCGTTCCCGAGCCGGCGTGCCCCCAGGCAGTCGCCGGTGCTTACGACGGTATCGCCGACGCTCGGTGGCGCCCGGGAGCAGAACTGGTGATCGCCGTCGACAGTGCAGGGGAGCGGCATGTCGTCGAGATCGCGCCTGCTGCGCTCTCGCGCACGGGGCGTCGGTCACCGGGTCGCCGGGGAGCCTCAGCGCGTCGAGCAGCCGCATCGCAACCGCGCACCGAGAAAGCCGTCGTCGGAAGTGGCCGCGCGCACGAAACCGTGTCCGGCACCGAGTGGGAGCTCGACGCGACCGGCTTCTGGCAGGCCCATCGCGGCGCAGCCCAGGTGTACAGCGACGTCGTCTCCGAGTGGGCAGCCGTCGACGCAGGCGCGGTGGCGTGGGATCTCTACGGAGGTGTCGGAGTGTTCGCTGCCGGAGTGGCAGGCGGCGTCGGCGCCACCGGACAGGTGGTGAGCGTGGAATTCTCTCGGCGCGCATCGTCCGACGGTGCAACGGCTCTGGCCGGCGTCGAACAGGTGAGGTTCGTGCCAGGACGAGTCGAGCGGGTAATCGAATCGTTGCCGTCTCCCGACGTGGTGATACTCGATCCACCGCGTGCGGGAGCTGGGAAAGAGGTGGTAGCGGCCGTGTCGGCGGCGGAGCCTCGCCGAATCGTCCACATCGGGTGCGACCCAGCAGCGTTCGCGCGCGACACGGGTCTCTATCGGGAGGCGGGTTTCGAGCTGGAATCCCTCCGGGCCTTCGATGCATTTCCGCTGAGCCACCATGTGGAGTGCATCGGGCTTTTCGTTCGATAGTCGGCTGCCCCACGTGATCGGAGCCAGGTCAGGAGCGGGTTCGGTCCATCAGTGCGAGAGTTCCCTGGGCTGGATCGGTGGTTGCGGTGATGCGCTGCGATCCGCACCGGCAGTGTTGGTAGCTGATGATGCCCTCGCTCGTGCTGTGTCGACTCGACGTGTTCCAGCAGTGTGAGTGTTCGTATGTGCTCATGGTGACCACTCTGGTGTAATGGTCTTATGCACATCAACCCTTACGGAACTTATGCGGTGCAGTTGGGTGTGGATCTGTTCAATTCACCGCCCCGCACGGCGGCGGAACTCGGCGCACGGTGCGCCGACGGCGGCCTCGTCGTCGACACTGTGCCGACGGAGGCGGACCTGGTGGACGCCTGCTCGTTCCTCGAAGAATGGGTCGCCGTGGTCGACGCCGAGTCCGACGAGGAACGAGCCGAGATTCTGAACGGTTTGCTTGCGCGCGCGTCGGCCTACCCGCGGTTGACCAACCATGCAGGCGACGGATGGCACATGCATTACCGCGATCCCAACATCGCCCTCGGCTCGGTTGTCCGGGCTCTGGTCAGCGTCGGCACGGCATTGCATCTGACCGGACGTGGTATGTCCAGGCTCGGTCGGTGTGCCGCCGAGGACTGCGACACCGTGTTCGCCGACATCTCGCGAACCGGCCGTCAGCGCTACTGCGGCACCGTCTGTTCCAACCGCGATGCCGTCAGGAGACACCGCGCTCGCGCTGCGGCCCGATGAACCGTGCGCGGTCAGGTCTTGCGGTTGTACAGGCGCATCGTGATGGGTCCGAAGATCGCGAGGAACGCGGCGCACATCACCGCGGTCACGGCGAGTTTCATCATGTCGGGATCGCCGTTCATCAGTGAGCGAATGGACGTGACGAGAAAGCTCACCGGATTGACTTCGACGAACGCGCGGAGCCACCCGGGCATGGTCTGCGGGTCGACGAAGATGTTGCTCGCGAACGTGAGCGGAAACAGGATGAACATGGACACGCCCATGACAGCTGCTTCCGTTCGAACGATCATGGCGATCATCGTCCACACCCAGGAGAGACAGAACGAGAAGACCAGCAGCAGCGCAATCGACAGCACGACCCCGAGAAGGCCGCCCTCGGGCCTGAACCCGATGACGAGACCGAGAACGAGGACGATGACGGACGCGAGCGAGTAGCGGACCACATCGCCCAGCAGTGCGCCGACCAACGGCGACGGACGCCAGATGGGCAGTGATCTGAACCTGTCGAAAATGCCCTTCTCGATGTCCTTGTTCAGGGTGACGCCGGTGTACATCGTGATCATCACGACGGTCTGCACAAGTATCCCGGGCAGCAGAAACTGAATGTAGGCCGTGGTCGATCCGGCCAGAGCGCCGCCGAAGAGATAAGTGAACAGCAGCGTGAACATGATGGGAAACATCGTCACGTCGAACAATTGCTCGGGCACATGCTTGATCTTGAGCAGTGCCCGCCAACCGAACGCGAGCGACGTCGACAACGCGCTGGGACGAGCAGGCCTGGACCCACCGCTCCTGAGTACGTCGGCGACAGCAGTCCTGTCGGCGGCGGAGTTCGTGGACATCGAGGTGGTCATGATGCGGTCTCCGTACTGGTGGGGTGACCCTCGGTCTCGTCCTCGGCGGGTCGACCGGTGAGCGCAAGGAATACTTCGTCGAGACTCGGCTGTCCGATGGCGAAGGATGCAACGGCGATCCCGGCGTCCTCGAATGCCGGTAGTGCTGCCGCCACCGAGGACGCGGAGTCGAGCCGAGCGGACAATGCGACGGGGTCGGGTTCCTCGACGATGTCCTCGTGAAGAATCGTGCGCAGAATCGCGGCGGCATCGGCTCGCCTGCCGGGTTCGACGACCCGTACGTGCAGTGAGCCTGCCCCGACGGATGCCTTCAGTTCGCCCGTCGTCCCCTCGGCGATGACCTTCCCGCGGTCGATCACAGCGATTCGTCCGGCGAGACGGTCGGCCTCGTCGAGATACTGGGTTGTCAGCAGTACCGTGGTGCCGCCGTCGACGAGGGCTCGGACGATGTCCCACACCTGATTGCGGCTACGGGGATCGAGGCCGGTTGTCGGCTCGTCCAGGAAGATCAGCTCGGGCGTGACGATGATGCTTGCCGCGATGTCGATGCGGCGCCTCATCCCTCCCGAGTACGTCTTCACCTGGCGCGCACCGGCGTCGGCGATACCGAAGGCGGTGAGCAGTTCTTCGGAGCGAGATCGTGCAGCAGCGCGTGAGTAGCCGTACAGCCGTGCGAGCAGTACAAGGTTCTCGGTGCCGGTGAGATCTTCGTCGAGGGAGGCGAACTGTCCGGTGAGCGAGACCTTTCCGCGGATGGACGCAGCCTCGGAGGTGACGTCGTGCCCGAGAACTCGGGCGGTTCCACCGTCGACCGGCAGGAGCGTCGCGAGCATTCTGATGGTGGTGGTTTTGCCTGCGCCGTTGGGGCCGAGAACGCCGTATACACCGCCACTCGGTACCGACAGGTCTATTCCGTCCACGGCCGCGGTGTCGCCGAACCGTTTGATCAGGCCGTAGGTCTCGATGGCCGGCATGTGTCCCATTCCTCCAAGATTGTCCGAATCTTGCTCGCGGTGCAATTCATTTTCCCGTTCGGCCATCCATTCGGCACCGTGTACCGAATATGTTGTGCGGCGGGAAAACGCGGAGGTTTCGGTGTGAGAGCTACATGAGCACTACTCTCTTGATCAATGAACGCGATCAGAGTCGAATTTGTTGGGACCTTGACCCGGTGAGCACACCCCCGAACCCGGGTTCGCCATATCAGGGACCGTCAGATTCAGAAGTCGACCCGTCGGTAACCGGTGGCGTGGATGGTGCGGCGTGCGCTGTACCGAGCGCACAGTTGCGAAATCTACGTGCAGACGAGGCCGAAAGGCTGCGTCGACTCATGGCCGCTGTCGCCGTCGGCGACCAACGTGCATTCGCGGAGCTGTACGACGCAACCAGCGCGCGCGTCTACGGCATGGTGCTGCGAGTGCTGCGAGACCCGGGTTACAGCGAGGAGACCACTCAGGAGGTCTTTCTCCAGATCTGGCGATCGGCGCCGAACTACGACCCGAACCAGGGGAGTCCCCTCGCCTGGATCATGACTCTCGCGCACCGGCGTGCTGTGGATCGAGTTCGGTCCGAGCAATCCGGTACCGATCGTGAAGCTGCATACGGAGCGATCAGCCATTCGCCCGAGCACGACGAGGTGCTCGAAGCCGTCACGCAGCGGCTCGAGTCCGACGCCGTGATTGCGTGCTTGGACACATTGACCGATACGCAGCGCGAATCGGTACGAATGGCTTACTACAGCGGTTGGACATACCGCGAAGTTGCGGAACGGCTCGGAGTGGCCGTTCCCACCATCAAATCTCGCATACGGGACGGACTGATCAAGTTGAAGACATGTTTGGGGGTGACACCCTCATGAGTGAAGCATCACGACAGCGACTGCTGGATGCCGCCGAGGTATACGCCCTCCATGCGGTCGATCCGGCCGAGGAGGCCGAGATCGAACAGGATCTCGCATCGGTCGACGACACAGCTCGTGTGCAGTTCAATATTCTTGTCAGCGAGATTCAAGAGACGCTGGCGCTGGTTTCGGTACTCGACGCAGCGGATGCGCCGGCCGACCTCCGAGCCCGTGTGTTGCAGGAAATCCCTGGCATCGCCCAGTTGATTCCGACGGCGTCGACGGTATCGAACGTCGCGAGCATGTCGCGTCACCGTGAGCGCAAGAGCAACAGATGGCGTACGGCGATGATGGCGGCCGCCGCGGCCGTCGTGGTCGCAGTCGGCGGCGGTGTCGTCGCGACGCAGGTGATGGGCAACGATCCGACGCCGACGCAGGCCGAGCAGATAGCGGCAGCGCCCGACGTGCAGGAAGCCACCGCGGCATTCCCCGGCGGAGGTACTGCCACCATCTCGTACTCCCGAGGCTCCGATTCTGCCGTGGTCAAGTTGGACGGCGTCGCTGCCCCGGCAGCGGGCAAGGACTACCAGATGTGGTTCGTCGACGGCGCGCCACGCTCGGTCGGCCTCGTCACCTCCGATCAGCTCACGGGCGGCGACGACACGGTGATCGGCGGAATGGGTGCGGCGACGAACTTTGCCTTCTCGCTCGAACCGGCAGGCGGGTCACCTCAGCCGACCGAGGTGTTGACGATGGTGAGTCTCGCGGCCTGACAACTGCGCTCCTTGTCTCACGTTCGGCGTCGGACGACTCATCGTCCGACGCCGAACGCTCCGAGAGATTTGATCGCGGTGTTCATCTGCAGATAAGCGCCGGCGGCAAGGTTGTTCAGTAGCTCGAGCTTTACGTCGGGTGCGATGTCGGTCAGCGATCGGAAGTCTGTCGGCGACATCACGGCCACGGTGAGCGGGGTATCCGCGCAGAAATCGAGCAGAAAATTTGTGTGCGCGAGCAGTGGCATCTCTCCGAAGCTCATTCCAGGAGACAGTGTCGAAATTCGATGGCGTGAGCCGTCGGCTGCCTGATAGGTAGAGCTGACCTCGCCGGCGAGCACCAAGAACAACCCTTTCGCGGCGTCGCCGCTGTGCACGATCACCTCGCCCCGCGCGAAATGTCTGCGCTCGGTGAGGCCTTCGATCGTGGCGAACTGCTCGTCCGTCAGACCGCTCAGTACCGGATGTTCTCGGGTGGTGATCTTCGGAGGCTGCCGCGGTCCCACGCAGTATCGGTCCAAGATCAGTTCCTCCGCCCAGCTGATCGCCGACCCCAGGTCACCGAACGCACGCCCCGACGGATCCCGCGGGTCGATACTCGACGCGACCATCCCAAGTACACCGCGCGGATCGACCAGCGAGGCACGGCAGCCGTTCTGCGCGAGCTGAATTCGTAGCTCGTCGATCATGCTGCGCGCTATTGCACTGACGTCGTCGACACCGCGCACATCGAGTATCAACGCGTCCAGTTCGGCGTCGAGATTTCCGATTTCGCGGACCACGGTCTCGGCGCCGGAGAACAGGAGATCGCCGTGCAGCTCATAGATTCGACCGCGGGTGCCGAACTGCGCCAACGCTTCCTGCTCGATGTCGCTTCGTCGCTTGCGTGAGGGCGCTTCGGCGACGGTGTAGCGGCCGCGGATCGCGGATCGCGACGCCCGCGTCACGTGCAGGAAATGCAGTTCCAGCTTCTTGGACAGCTCGCGACATGCATCGACACCTCGAACGCTGTTACCGTGGCCGTCCAGTCGCGGCGAGTACACCGCGATGCCCATCTGGCCGGGCAATACCGCGAGAATTCCGCCGCCGACGCCACTCTTGGCAGGCATACCGACACGCGCGACCCAGTCGCCTGCGCCGTCGTACATCCCGCAGGTCGTCATCACGCTCAGGACTCGCTCGATCAACGCGGGTGACAATGCCCGCTCGCGCGTCCGTGGGTTGACGCCGTTGTTGGCCATCGTTGCAGCCATGACCGCCAGATCGGTCGCGGTGACGTCGATCGAACACTGGCGGAAGTACAGATCGACGGCGGCGTCCGGATCGTTCTCGATGATGTCGAAACTTCGCAGCATGTAGCCGATCGCGCGGTTGCGGTTCCCCGTCCTCGCCTCGGATTCGTACACGGCGCGATTGAATGTCAGCTGACGTCCGGCGTAGCGCGAATACGACTGGCGGATACGTTCGAATCGATCCTCGATCGTTCGCCCGGCGACCAGCGATGCCGACGTGATGGCGCCCGCGTTGATCATCGGGTTCCGCGGACGTTCGGTGATCGGGTCGAGGCTGATCTCGTTGAACGGTTCGCCCGACGGTTCGATGTCGATCTTGCTCGCCACGAAATCCTCGCCGCGGTCGGCCAGGGCCAGCCCGTAGGTGAACGGTTTCGAGATCGACTGGATGGTGAACGGGATCGAGGTGTCACCGACCTCGTAGACATACCCGTCGCTCGTCGCGAGAGCGATACCGAATCCGTCGGGTGCCACTGCCGCGAGTTCCGGAATGTAGTCGGCCACGGCACCGGCGGTGTTGTCTCGGCAGATGTCGAAAACGTGTTGAAGGATGTTGTCCACGACGGTTGGCATGAAGGTAACCCTATGCGCCGACCTCGGGTTTCTTGTGTGATCAGAGACGCGTCGCGGTTGTTGGGAACAGCGCCATCACCGCAGTAGTGTTCTGAAGAAGCAAGCGCGCCGTACTGCTCTCACGAGATCTCGTGAGAGCAGTACGGCACGCTACGTAGACTGTGTTGATCGAGTGCTCGTGTCGATCAGAATCATGTAGTGCATGGACCGATGTTTTCCGGCCGGAGGGAGCGATCTCGTTGGGTGTCCTAGCTCGAGTTCAGACGCCTGAGGACGTGCGCCGTCTGGACCCGTCCGAAGTAGCGGAGCTGGCCGGAGAGATCCGAGAGTTCCTGGTCGAAACCGTGTCGGCCACGGGCGGGCATCTGGGGCCGAACCTCGGAGTCGTCGAACTGACCCTGGCGATACACCGGACGTTCTCGTCGCCTCACGACCCCATCATCTGGGACACCGGCCACCAGGCTTACGTCCACAAGATGATCACCGGCCGCACCGGTTCGTTCGATTCACTGCGCAAGCAGGGCGGTCTCTCGGGATATCCGTCTCGGGCCGAGAGCGAGCACGACTGGGTCGAGTCCTCACACGCGTCGGCGTCTCTGTCGTATGCGGACGGCCTGGCGAAGGCGTTCGAGCTGACCGGCCAGGGCGACCGTCACGTGGTTGCGGTCGTCGGGGACGGTGCGCTGACCGGCGGGATGTGTTGGGAAGCGCTCAACAACATCGCGGCGGGCAAGGACCGGTCGGTCGTCATCGTCGTGAACGACAACGGTCGTTCCTACGCGCCGACCATCGGTGGACTTGCCGAGCATCTTGCAGCGCTGCGTCTGCAGCCGGGATACGAGCGAATTCTCGACAACGGTCGCCGGATCGTGCGCAAGATTCCTCTCGTCGGCAAGACGGCTTACGCCATGCTGCACGGAATGAAGGCAGGCGTGAAAGACGCCATCAGTCCTCAGGTCCTGTTCACCGATCTCGGCATCAAGTACCTCGGCCCGGTCGACGGTCACGACGAGTTGGCACTCGAGTCCGCATTGCGCCGAGCCAAGTCGTACGGCGGCCCCGTGATCGTTCACGCGGTCACGCGTAAGGGCATGGGGTACGCGCATGCCGAGAACAACGTTGCAGACCAGATGCACGCCACCGGCGTCATCGATCCGCTGACGGGGCGCTCGCGCGCGGTTGCCGCGCCGGACTGGACGTCGGTCTTCTCCCGCGAACTCATCGATCTCGCTGCCGAGCGTGAGGACGTCGTCGCCATCACGGCGGCGATGGCCGGACCGACAGGCCTCGCCGCCTTCGGTGAAAAATATCCGGGCCGTATGTTCGACGTCGGTATTGCCGAGCAGCACGCGATGACGTCGGCGGCGGGTCTTGCCCTCGGAGGTCTGCACCCGGTGGTCGCGGTGTACTCGACATTCCTCAATCGCGCCTTCGATCAGCTGCTGATGGATGTCGCGTTGCTGAAGCTCCCCGTCACCGTGGTGCTGGATCGAGCAGGGGTCACCGGCTCCGACGGCGCGAGCCACAACGGAATGTGGGACATGTCGCTTCTCGGCATCGTTCCGGGGATCCGCGTCGCCGCTCCGCGTGACTGCGCGACTCTGCGTGAAGAACTCGCCGAAGCACTGGCCGTCGACGACGGCCCGACGGCTCTGCGATTCCCGAAGGGTTCGGTCACCGAAGACATACCGGCGATACGACGGCTCGACGGCCTCGTCGACGTCTTGACCGAACCCGCTGCCGGTGGCCATGACGTCCTCATCGTCGCCGTGGGTGTGTTCGCGGCCTTGGCGCTCGAGACCGCAGCGACACTGACGCAGCAGGGGCTTTCGGTGGCCGTCGTGGATCCGCGCTGGGTGCTACCGGTTCCGGAGCCGCTGCTGAAGCTGGCCGAGGAGTACAAACTCGTGGTGACGCTGGAGGATTCGGGTGTGCACGGTGGTATCGGATCGACGGTGTCCGCTGCCGTCCGTGCCGTCGGCGTCGACACCGTCTGCCGGGACGTCGGTGTGCCCCAGCGATTCCTCGATCATGCCTCTCGCGAGCAGATCCACCGTGAACTGGGCCTGACGTCGACAGATCTCGCCAAGCGAATCGCGGGTTGGGCCGAAGCGCTGTAAGACTTGAACGGGATCACACCGACCAGCGTTCAGTCGGTGCTCTCTCGCAGGCTCGCATCACCGCGTTTGGGCTGCCACTCGGTGACGCGTACCGAATCGACGAGGCCGGCGCGCGCGAACGGGTCGTGCGAGAACATTCTGGTGACGGTATCGGCATCGGCTGACTCGACGATGAATATCGCGCCGCTGTGATCGGCGAGAGGTCCCGACGACCGAATGGTGTGCCGGCGCACCAGTTCTTGGATCCACGCACGATGGTCGGTTCGATGGTCGTCTCGGCCGGACGAGGTTTCGGGCGTGTAGGAATATTCGACGACGAACATCGGCATGGCCATTCCTCCTATCGGGTAGGGCAGCGTCCTGGTAGAGAACCGTCTGGTGTCAGAGGATCATGTCTTCGAGTTCCATTCCCTTGGTCTCGCGGATCTTGAACTTGACGAAGAAGAACGAGATGAGGGCGAAGAACGCGAAGAACGCATAGATGAACCCGAGGCCGATCGACTGCGTCAGGGGTGGGAAAGCAAGCGTGATCGCGAAGTTCGCGACCCAGTTCGCCGCGGTACTGACACCGAGCGCCACCGCGCGCATGTTGTTGGGGAACATCTCGCCGAGCATCACCCACATGATCGGGCCCCACGTCGCGGCGAAGAAGATGACGAACAGGTTTGCTCCGACGAGTGCGACCGGACCCCATGGACTGGGAAGCGTCAGGTCGTCTCCCGAACCGACAGCCTGGGTGAACGACACAGCCGCCAGTACGAGACCGACGAACATTCCGATCGAACCGATCTGCAGCAGATTCTTTCGCCCGAATCGGTCGACGAACAGAATCGCCACGAATGTCATCGTCACGTTGATGATCGAGGTGATCACCGACGTCACGAACGATTGATTCTCGCTGAAGCCCACCGACTTCCACAGGGTTGTGGAGTAGTAGAAGATGGCGTTGATACCGACGAACTGCTGGAGAACGGCCATCGTGATACCGACCCAGACGATCGGTTGGAGTCCGAACTTCGGCCCACGAATATCCGAGAACGAGGATTTCGCGTCCTTCCTCAACGTGAGTCTGATTTCCTTGACGCGTTCGGTCGGATTCACTTCACCCGAAATCTCGCCGAGGATCCGCGCAGCTTCTTCGTCCAGATGCTTGCCGACAAGGTAGCGCGGAGATTCCGGAATCAGTGTGGCCAGGAATCCGTAGACGAGTGCGGGCACGACACCGACGATGAACATCCAGCGCCACGCCTCCATACCGAACCACAGATCGTTCGACGGTCCGCCCGCGGCGTTTTGCAATACCGCGTCCGACAGAAGCGCAGCGAAGATGCCGACGGTGATTGCGAGTTGCTGCAACGACGCCAGACCGCCGCGGTACCGAGCCGGTGCAATCTCCGATATGTATGCGGGCGCGATCACCGACGCGATGCCGATGCCGAGACCACCGAGGACGCGCCAGAGCATCAGATCCGGGATGCTGAACGCGAATCCAGAACCTACCGACGAAATGGTGAACAAGGCGGACCCGAGCAGCATGACCCGCTTGCGCCCCCAACTGTCCGCCAGGCGCCCGGCGAACCATGCGCCGACGGCACAGCCCAACAGCGCGATGGCGACGGCAAAGCCGGTCACGAACGAACTCAGGCCGAAGTTCTCCTGGATCGAATCGACAGCTCCGTTGACTACGGAGCTGTCGAATCCGAAAAGAAACCCGCCCACCGCGGCGGCGACGGTGACTCCGATGACTTTCGCAGTGTGGCGTTCTGCAGGTTGCGTCATAGCGAACCCAGCTTTCCCGGTCGGTACCAGCAGCGATGATGGTCTTGATCGACATCATGGACCTGGATTGCGCCGCGGTGGTCGAGTTCCGCGGATTTCACCCGAAGAGTTATCGAAGGCGCGCCGTCGGTCGAACTGTCAGTCGAGCCATCGACCGAAGGTCTGGTTGCCGAGATCGGCGTCCGCACCGGTCAGCAGCGAACCGTCGCGCAATGCTTTTCCGTAGGCCCCCGGTAGCGGTAGTTCGATGATGCGAGCACGCGATCGGATCGATTTCGCATAGCGGCGAACCATATCGGCCATGCGCTCCTCCTGCGGCCCACCCAGATCTCGAGCTCGCCCCTGCGCGTCACCCTCGGCGAGTCGAACGAGCCGTTCGGCGACCTCGTGTGCGGCGACCGGTTGCGACCGCATTGCCGGCACGATCATCACCGGGCCGATGTGGATCTGGCCGTAGATCTGGGATGCGAACTCGTGGAACTGTGTGGCGCGCAGAATGGTCCACGGAATCGGACCGCCTCGAACCGCACGTTCCTGGGCTGCCTTTCCGGCGTAATACGACCGCGGGGCGTGGTCGATTCCGACGATCGACAATGCAACATGGTGCTGTACGCCCTGTGCCTCCTCGGCGTCGAGGAGGTTCTCGGTGACCGTTCGGAAAAAGGATACGGATGCTTTCGCCGACATCGTCTGCTTCGAGGTCACGTCGACTACGACATTCACTCCCTGCAGCGCCGCGGTCAGACCTTTGCCGCTCACGAGGTCGACCCCGGTTGCGCGTGACAACACGACGACCTCATGCCCCTGTGCCCTCGCCACATCGACGACATGGACTCCGACGGTGCCTGTTCCGCCCGCGACTGCAATTTTCATGGTGCACTCCTTCTTGGTCATGCCTGTACGACGAGGTTTACCAGCGAAGTGTGATCCGATCGACGGCGTTTGTGAGATTGATCTCCGATCTGCGGTGCGATCTCGATGTCAGACGGCGATGTCAGACGGCGATGCCGGCAGCGACGCGTAGGAACTCCAGTTTTTCGGCATCTGCGCTGCCCGCCGCGGCGGTGTAGATCACGACTCTCAGATCCGAGCCGGGGGCGATCAATACGTCGCAATCGAGTGTCAGCTCCTCGACCGACGGGTGCCGGATCGTCTTTCGGTCGGACTTGTGTACTGCGGCGACGCCCGAAGTCCACAACGTGTCGAAGTATTCGTTCTCGCCGCGCAATTCGTCCACCAGTTCTGCCAACGTCGAATCGGCGGGGTACTCCACCGCTGCCGATCTGAGATCGGAGACCAGCGCGGCCGCGAAATGTTCGAGCCCGCTGGTCGAGTGGTACGGACGAGACGACTGGCGGACGGTGTCGTCACGGCCGAACACGGCTCGGACGAGGTTGCGCTGGCTGGGCGTCAGTATTTTCGGATCTCCGTGCAGCGCAATCCACATCGGATTCCATGTGAGCAACTGCCAGTGCACGCTGAACACCCCGACCGGAGTATCGCCCAACCGCGTCACGACTCGGCCGACGCCGGGTGGCACGTGGAGATCGATTGTTCCGTCCGGCGGCGGGAGTAGTCCCGCACACCGGTACAGATGGTCGCGTTCATCGTGGTCGAGCTGCAATGACCTGGCCAGAGCTGCGACTACCTGCGATGACGGATTTCGTGCCCGACCCTGCTCCAGCCGGACCAGATAGTCCACCGACAGTCCCGCGAGCTGGGCGACTTCTTCGCGACGCAGGCCATGTGCGCGACGGCCGGAGCCCGGGATCAGCCCGACATCAGCGGGCGACAGTGTGTCTCGTCGACGTCGCAACATGTCTCCGAGAGCATTTGCGGGTGTTCTCACCCCTACATCATGACCCGGCCACCATGCTCGAGCCTGGTACTGCTGGTCCCACTGCCGCACCGGGCACTGGTTCGTATGCGTAAGTGGTGCGAAATTCGAGCGATGACCCCACACGGTTCCCACACAATTGTCATGACCGGCGCAAGCCGCGGAATCGGCGCGATCGCTGCTGCCGACATTCTCCGTCGGGATCCGTCCGCACATCTTGTCGTGGTCGGACGCGGTGCAGCCGCCGGAACGGATCGCATGACACCGATCGAGGCAGATCTCACCTCGGCTGCGGCGACCAGTGCGGCGGCCGCCCGAATCGCCGAGGCCATCGCCGACGGCAGCCTCCCACCGCTGCGTGACTTCGTCGGCAACGCCGGAATCCAATACGCCGACGATCTGACCGAAACCGACGACGGAATCGAAGCGACATTCGCGGTGAACGTGCGTGCGAACCATCTCATCCTCAGTGGTCTCGAGTCCAGCTTCGGAGACGATGCCCACGTAGTCATCACGGTGAGCGACACCCACTTCGGGGACTTCCGGCACAACCTCGGGATGGTTCCGGCACCGTCCTGGACGTCAGTGGCCGAGCTAGCTCGAACCGAGGCTTTTCCGAATCCGGCTTCGGTGGGCGCCGGCAGGACCGCGTACTCGACCAGCAAACTCACGGCGATCTATCTTGTTCATGCGTGGTCACGCCGCCTGCCTCACGTGGTCTCGTTCAATCCTGGTTTCGTGCCGGGAACCGATCTCGCTCGACATGCCGGTGCAGTGTCTCGATTCGCGATGAAACGAATCCTTCCGGCGATGACCTGGACTCCGATAGCCACCACTGTCGACGCCGCCGGCCGTGCGCTCGCCGACGTCGTAACGGGAACCACCACGACGAGCAACGGCGACTACGTCGATCGACGACGTGTGGTGCGATCGTCGGAGGAGTCGTACGACGCCGGCCGCGAGCGCGAACTGTTGGAGTTTCTGAATTCGGTGCACCCAACGCTGTGATCGTCCGTTCGACATCAGAAGGGTGGGGGTTGTAGGTCGTCGGTGTGGCGTTGTCGTAGGCGTTGGATTGCTTTGTGTTGGCGGAATTTGCGTCTGATTCTGCGTATTCGGTTGCGGGCAGCGTTGTCGGCGGTGGCGTGTTCGTCGGCGGCTGTCGGGGGTGTGTGGTCGGTGGGCATGTTGTTTTCCCACCAGGTTTTCTGGTTCGGGTCGAATTCTGGTGTGGGTTGGGGTTGTCGGCGGGGTGTGATGGTGGTGGGGAGGGCGAAGTCGGGGAGGGTGATGTGGGTGATGCCGGTGTTGCTGGTCCAGATGATGATGCCGTCTCGGTGCATGGCGGCGTCCCAGAATCGGGCTGTTTTGGCTTGGTGGTGGCAGGTGCAGACGGGGTGGAGGTTGGAGGCGATGCTCCAGCCTCCGGCTCCGGGGTTGCGGTGATCGAAGGGGACGATGTGGTCGAGTTGGCATCGTGCGGAGGGGATATCGCAGTTGGGGAAGGTGCAGGTGCGGTAGGCGGTGCGGACGGCGGCGGCGGTTGCGGCGG
>NZ_JAHFVG010000054.1 GCF_023264675.1 Rhodococcus sp. (in: high G+C Gram-positive bacteria) | reverse complement strand
CCCACGCAAGACCCTGACATGGAAGACTCCCACCAAGGCCTTCACCGAATTCGTGCAGGACTACAACACGGCGCTCGTTGCGACCACCGATTGAACCCGCCATGTATTCGCACTCACATGGCGGAAATGCTGTACCGATGCACCGGCCGCCCCGCCCGACCGTATTCGAGCCGGACGTCCAACGCTCCGGTGGATGCGAGGTATTCGAGGTAGCGGCGCACGCTGACTCGGGACAGGCCGGCTGCTTCCGCGCATTCGCTGGCCGAGACTTCCCCGGTCGCGCGCACGGTGTCGAGTACGAGCCGCGCTGTTTCGGTGCTGAGGCCCTTGGGGAGTGCGGCCGGAACAGTGGGTGGACGAGCAGAGCCGAACAACGAGTCGATGGCAGTTTGATCGATACCCGCGGGGTCGGCGAGTGTCTGGGCGCGGCGACGGAAGTTCTCGAGCTTCTCCAGCAGCTGGGGGTACTCGAAGGGTTTCACCAAGTAGTCCGCGGCTCCGCCGTGCAAAGCTCGGCTGACGGTATCGAGTTCGCGGGCGGCGGTGATGACGATGACGGCGACACCGTTACCCTCGCTGCGCAGTTCGGCGAGGGCGTCGAGCCCGGACCGGTCGGGCAGGTAGACATCGAGGAGCACCAGATCCGGCGCGGTGTCGCGCACGGCACGCACGGCATCGGACGCGGTATGGGCTGTTCCCGCGGCGCGGAATCCCGGCGTCGCGTCGACGAACCGTGTGTGAATTTCGGCGACCATGAAGTCGTCGTCGACCACGAGGACCTCGTACGTCCGCCGGTGATCAGCCATGGGCGTCGATCCTATCGATGAGGGATGTGCACCGTGAACAGCGCACCTCCGGTGTCGGGTGCAGTGGTGACGCCGGCCGATCCGCCGTGCTGCGTGCTCACGATGCGGACGAGGGCGAGGCCGATGCCGCGACCTCCCGGCGCCTCCGGTTTCGAGGTGACGCCGCGCGAGAACACCTCGGCCCGCATATCGGCGGCGACGCCGGGGCCGGAGTCCGAGACTTCGATGTCGATTCCGTCGGCGTCGTCGACCAGCACGACGACTCGGGCACCCTCGCTGCCGGCGGAGGCGTCGACGGCATTGTCGATCAGATTTCCGAGCACCGTGATGATGTCGGTGGCGAACATCGAATCGAGGCCGGTCAGATGCGAGGTCGGATCGAGTTCGAGGCTCACCCCGGTCTCCGCGGCGAGTGACGTCTTGGCGATGAGAAGTGCGGCGACCGCCGGGTCGGAAATCCGCTGTGTCACAGCGTCACTGATTTCCGCGCGACGTCGGGTCAGGGCGCCGACGAACTCGGTCACGGCGCGATGATCGCCCAACTGCTCGAGCCCGGAGATCGTGTGTAGCTGGTTGGCGAACTCGTGGGTTTGTGCGCGCAGTGTGTCGGTGACGGACTTGTGCGAGGACAGTTGACTCTGCATGCGGGCCAACTCCGTGCTGTCGCGCATCGTCGTGACCGTGCCGATTCGCCGGCCGTGGCTCGACGCCGCACGTCGACTCAGCACCAGAACCCGCTCGGTAGTGGGGATTACGACGTCACCGCTGTCGTGATCCCCCCGCAGATAGCGGCGGACCGCCGGTTCGAGCGGAATGTCGTCGACACTGCGACCGACTGCCGAAGCGCCGACGTCGATCCCGAGAAGTTCGGCCGCACTGTCGTTGAGTACGGTGACGATCCCGTCGGGATTGATGGCGACCACCCCTTCGCGGATGCTGTGCAGCAGAGCATCTCGGTGATCGGCAAGGTTGGCGATCTCGGCGATCTCCAGCCCGCGGGTGTGGGTCTTGACTCGGCGCGAGAGCAGCCATGATCCGGCCAGGCCGAGGCCGGCGCCGATACCCAGGTAGAGCACGAGTGGTGCTCCGGCGTCGCCGACGAGTTCCCACGTCGATGGATAGGCGATGCCGACGGTAACGATCGCACCCACGTCGCCGGTCGGGGACAGAACCGGAACATGGCCGAAGATGAACCGGTTGCCGTCGATGTCGACGTCGCCGCTCCACGCCCTCCCGTTCGGCGCGTCGCTCGATCCGAGTTCGGCGAACGTGCCGAGGCGAGTCGGGTCGGACGACGCGAGAACGGTGAATCCATCTGCTTCCGGCGAGACGATGTCGGCTTCGGTGGCGCCCGAGAGATCGACAGCGCGATCCACCTCGGGTGCCAGGACTCGGCCGATATCCGGAGACGAGAGTTGCTCGCGCACGACGGGAGTGGAGGCCAAGTTCTCGGCAACCGCGATCATCCGCCCGCCCTGACTGTCGCGGAAGTCCTCGAACGATTGGCGGACAGAGACGGCGGCCACCGCGAGCAGAACCACGGCGACGACAGCCAGCTGCAGCAGAAGCACCTGCTGTGCCAGAGTCCATCCGCGCCGAAACACGTTGCTCATTCCTTCATTCTTACGGTTCGTCAGACCGATGCGAGGACGAACACGAGACTGGACAGTGCGAACCCGACCAGCGAGATCAGTGTCTTGATGACACTCCAGGTTTTGAACGTCGTCGGAACATCCATTCCGAGCAGCTTGCCGATCAGCCAGAAACTGGCGTCGTTCACGTGCGGGAAGATCGACGAACCTGCGGCCAGCGCGAGGATCATGGCTACCGTCTGCACCGGATTGAGCCCCGCTTCCATGATGGAGGCGCCGAGGAGACCGGCCGAGGTGGTGATGGCCACCGTCGCGGTGCCCAATGCAATACGCAGGATGGCAGCAACGACGAAGGTCGACACGATCAGAGGCAGGCCGACGTCTCTCAGAGTGTCGGCCAGGGCGTCGCCGATTCCGCTGGCGAGGAGTACCGCACCGAACATGCCGCCTGCCCCGGTGATGAGGACGACGGGAGCAATGGGCTTCAGTGCGTTGTCGAGGAGGTCCTCGACGTATGCCGCGGTTCGACCGCGTCGTAGGCCGAGAACGACGATGGAGACGAGGACGGTGATGAGAAGCGCGACCGGGGTGGAGCCGATGACCTGCGGGACGGTGACCCAGGGCGAGTTCTCGTCCAGCGAACCGGTGCGGGCCGCGGTCGTCAACGCCGTGTTCGCGAAGATCAGCAGCAGCGGCAGCATGAGGAGCGCAATGATCGTGGAGGGTTTGGGCGGGTTCTCGACGGTCTCGACCTTCGCTCCGCCGCTCAGTAGATCGGGGACCGGAAGGTAGATTCGCTTACCGATGAACGTGCCGTACAGGTAACCGGCGATGAACCAGGTAGGTACCGCGACCAGGATGCCGATCAGGATCGTGAGTCCGACGTCGCCCCCGAGGAGGATCGTCGACGCGACGGCCCCGGGATGTGGTGGCAGGAAAACGTGCATTGTCGACAGTGCGGCCGCGGCAGGCAGAGCGTAGAGCAGAACGCTTCCACCCAGGCGGCGCGCGACGCTGAAGATGATCGGAAGCATCACCATGAACGCAGCGTCGAAGAAGATCGGAAAGCCGAACAACAGCGAGGCGACACCGAGCGCGAACGGCGCGTGTTTGTCGCCGAATCGTCGAACCAGGGCGTCGGACAACGACTGTGCGCCTCCGCTGACCTCGGCCAGTCGGCCGAACATCGCCCCGAGCCCGACGAGGAGGGCGACCTCACCCAACGTCTTGCCGAAACCGTCGATCAGGACATCCTGGATCTCGGAGATCGGGATGCGCGCAGCGAATGCCGTTGCTATCGAGACGATCACCAAGGCGAGCAGCGGGTGAAGCTTCAGCTTGATGATGAGCAGTAGCAGAACCGCGATTGCTACTACGGCGATCGACAACAGTGCCGGTGTGGAAAGGGTCTGTACCCAGTCGTCCACGACAAGTCCTTTCCTTGAATTCTTCGTTTCTTTGAATACTTCGTTGCATGCCACTGTCGCGGCAGTGCTGTGACCCGGATTCATACCGAATCCGGTTGTGCTGGTGGAGGATTTCTACTTGGCTATACCGAGCTCGGTCAGTGTGCGAGTCATGCGCAGATCCTCGGCGCGTAGAAAATCGGTGAATTCGTCACCGGCGGTGAAGGTGTCGATCCAGCCGTGACTTTCGAGGGCGGACTCCCATTCGGGGCTTGCATGGGCAGTCGACAGCGCAGTGATGAGGCGTTCTCGTGCCTGCTCGGAAATACCGGGCGGAGCGAAAAACCCGCGCCAATTGGTGAATTCGATATCGATCCCCGAAGCGGTGAGAGTCGGGACGTCTTGTGTCGGTCCGCTGGTCGTCCGGGAGACTGCCAGCATCCGCAGGGCGCCGTCGTCGATTCTGTCGAGGTACTCACCCGATCCCGCGAAGGCCACGTCCACACTCCCGTCGAGCAGGGCCGCCAGCAGGTCGCCTGCACCGTCGTAGGCGAGGACTCTCAACGCGGCGGTATCGAGGCCCGCGGCTCGGGCCACCTCGAGGGCGAAGATGTAATCGGGTCCACCGACCGCCGAACCCGCGCCGACCGCGAAAGCGGCTGGTCTGCTTCGCCATTGGGCAACGAGCGTGCCTGCCGTAGCGAACGGACTGTCGGCGCGGACGACGATCGAGGCGGGCTCGTCGACGACACGGGCGAGGGCGGTTGCGTCGGACAGTCTCCACGGTGAACCGTTGACCTGAGCAGCTCCGACGACGCCGACTCCGGCCATTGCCAGCAACTTCTCGTTACCGGCCTCGCGCATCAACCGCGCCAGGGCGACGGATCCGCCCCCGCCGACGACATTGAATCTCTCGATCGGCCCGGTCAGATCGTTCTGCTCGAGGATGCGTGCCATGGTGCGAGCGGTGTGGTCGTAACCGCCGCCGGGAATGTTGGGGATCAGCAACCGGAGACCCTCGGGACGATCCGTGGACCGACCGAACCCGCAGCCGGCGAGCACGGCGGCGGGGAGCATGCCGATGGCAGCCAGCGCGCGTCTTCGCGTCAAGGCTGCAGCGGGTGCGGTCGGAAATGTCATGATGATTCATCTTGACCGATGGTCGTGACGGCCGTCACGTATACGAAACCATTGGACACAAAGGTCTTTGTGGTCGCGGGCAGATCTCACCGCCGCGGCATACTGAACTGTGTCTGAATTCTGGGACCGCATCTCCGCGGTAAGTCCTGATCCTCCGGTGTGGATCGTGCAGGTAGCGGCTTTGGTCGCGCTGGCGATCGTGCTGATCCCGCAGACCTGGAGGATCGCGCGCAACGTGGTGACGATCGCGCACGAGGGCGCGCATCTGTTCTTCGCGCTGATCACCGGCAGGCAGCTGGTGGGTCTACGGCTCCACCACGACACGTCCGGGGTCGCGATTTCCAAGGGCAAGCCGACGGGCCTCGGCGTCATCGTGATGACGTTCGCGGGCTACGTGGGGCCGTCGCTGTTGGGGCTGGCGTATGCATTCGTGCTCGGCACCCAGCATGCGATTGCGGTGCTGTGGATCGGGGTGGTCTCGATCGCGTTGATGTTGCTGATGATTCGCAACCTGTACGGGCTGCTGTCGCTGGTGGTCGTCGGGGCGCTGCTCTTCGCGGTCTCGTGGTGGGGTAACGGTGAGCAGCAGGTGGCGGCCGCGTATTTCATCACGTTCTTCTTGCTGATCGCGGGCCCGCGACCCGTTCTCGAACTGCAGCGATCTCGCAGTGCGGGACGGGCACGGGACTCCGACGCCGATCAGTTGGCCCGCCTGACGTTCCTGCCGGGGATCGTCTGGGTCGGGCTGTTCCTGCTGGTTACGCTTGGCTCTCTTGCAGTGGGCGCGTGGCGGATTCTGGTGCCGGTGCAGTAGCCGCTTCAGGAGCAGTGAAGTAGACCATTGCTCGACGGGCGTCGACCTGCTGTTCGGTGATGGCGAGTTGGCCGCGGCCACGGGAGAAGAACGCCGTCAGCCAGGAGATGACGGTGGTCAGGCGGCTACGGAAGCCGACGATGTAGAGCAGGTGGACGAGCAGCCACATCACCCAAGCGATGAAGCCGGTGACCTTGATCGGCCCGACCTGCGCGACGGCGGAAAAGCGGGACACCGTCGCCATCGATCCCTTGTCGAAGTACTTGAACGGCACCCGCTCCGGCACTGTCTTGCCGGCGCGGACAGCTTCGACGCCGTCTTCGATGACGCGGGCTGCGTAGCGGCCGCCCTGGATCGCGACCTGCGCGACTCCGGGGAGCTTGTTCAGGGCCATCATGTCGCCGACGACGAAGACCTCGGGATGACCGGGCAGGGTCAGGTCGGCGTTGACGAGGACCCGGCCGGCGCGATCGATCTCCGCGCCGGACTGCTCGGCGAGAGTCTTACCGAGCGGGCTGGCGGCGACGCCGGCGGACCAGACCTTGGTGCGCGAGGAGATCCGGCGAACGGTGCCATCGGCATCTTTGACGGTGAGGCCGTCGGCGTCGAGGTCGGTGACCATCGCGCCGAGCTGGATGTCGACGCCCATCTTCTTCAGGCGCGTGGCGGCGGCCTGGCCGAGGGAATCGGCGAACGGCGGCAGTACCTTCGGGGCTGCGTCGAGCAGGATGATGTGGGCGTTGCGGCTGTCGATGTGGCGGTAGGCGCCGTCGAGCGTCTTGTTCGCAAGTTCGGCGATCTGTCCGGCCATCTCGACGCCGGTGGGGCCGGCTCCGACGACGACGAAGGTGAGCAGGCGCTCGATCTCGTCGGGATCGGTGGACAGTTCGGCCTGATCGAATGCGCCGATGATACGGCCGCGGAGTTCGAGGGCGTCGTCGATGGTCTTCATACCGGGGGCGTATTCGGCGAAGTGATCGTTGCCGAAGTACGACTGGCCGGCGCCGGCGGCGACGATGATGCTGTCGTACGAGGTGACGGTGATGCGTTCGAGGAACTGGCTGGTGACCGTCTTGTTCTCGAGGTCGATCGCGCCGACGTCACCGAGGATGACCGAGGCGTTGTGCTGGTCTTTGAGGATCATCCGGGTCGAGGGTGCGATCTCGCCTTCGGAGAGGATGCCGGTGGCCACCTGGTAGAGCAGCGGCTGGAACAGGTGATGGGTGGTCTTGGCGATCAATGTGACGTCGACGTTGGCTTTACGCAGCTGTTTCGCAGCGAACAGACCCCCGAACCCGGAGCCGATGATGACGACATGATGCCGGTGAACTCGTTGTGCGAGCGCCGGTGTCAGTTCGGGTGTCTTGGACTGGGACATGATGATGTCCTTCTACGGTTCGGGACGGGTCGGTGTGAGCCTCGTCATGTGTGCTGTGTCACTATCTTGATTGAAGAGTACACCACCAAACGTGCAAATGTTAAGACATAGTCCGCGGTTACTTTATTCCCTCTCCGGCGGTGGACCGACGACCTCCAGGTCCAGTTCAGCGCGTGCGCGGCCGAATCCCTCACCGGGAAAGACCATCTCTCCGAGCTCGTCGTGGACGTGGTCCTGGGTCGGCGTATTCATGTACTCGAAGAACTTCTCGAAGATCCCAGTCGTCAGGATTCCGAGCATCTGGGTGGTGTTGCTCTCGAACGCGAAGCTGTGGATGGTGCCGGCAGGCGCATGCACGAAATCGCCCTTGGTCAACATGATCTGCCGACCGTTCACATGCAGCAGGATCCGGCCCTCGACGCAGAAGAAGTTCTCGGTGTGCAGCCGATGGAAGTGCCGCGGAATGTAGGGAGCTTTGGCGCCGCGGGTGTGCATCGCGAAGTAGCTGGACTCGGTGTTGCGTGAGCGTGTGAGGTACGTGTTGAGCTGCCCCATACTCTTCAACCGGTCGCCCTCTCCTGCTTTCAGGACGAAGGGGCTGACGCCGTTGGGCAGCTCGACGCCGGTGAGCGGGGGCCGATCCACCTTGTCGAGATTTACGAACCGGACACCGAACTGTTCGGCCAGCTCCGAATCGCGTCGCGGCGAGCTCTGGCCGCCGAACACGTGGGACTGCGTCGGCGTGCCCGACGCCGCGGCCAGTGCGTGGCCGTCCCCGGCAGTGGTCCAGCTGAGGAATCGGTTCGTGTGGGCCAACATTCGGTACGCGTACGGGACTCCGGGGGGAACGGCGACGGAATCGCCCGGCACCAGAATTTGTGTCTCGCCCGGCAGCCACAGCTGTAACTGACCCTCGAACATGTACAGGAACGTGTGCTCGCGGTCGTGCGCGAGAAATGGTGCCGATGCGCCCTTGCCGCCGTACACGAACGCAGCGCCGAATTGGCCGCCGGTGTCCTCGGGGCGCGCGATGACCGTGACGAGTTGGTCGTCGAGGTCGTAGCGAAGCCCCTCGCCGGAGGAGACGAAGTACGGCGCGCGGCGCCCCGGCAGCCGGTCTATCTCGGGTGCGAGTTCGTGGGTGGTCTCGATGGTCGGGATCTCGAAAGTGGTCATGAGGGACTTCCTTGTCCGAGGTGGTGGCTGAAGAAATCTGCGATGGTGTCCATCGAGACCGTGCCGCGTGTGGTTGTGGTGGAACGGATTTCGGCCGGTGAGTTCGGCTGTGCCTCCAGCCTGCCCTGGTCGAGAAAGACGCCGGGCCCGAGCTCGAGCACATCTCCCGGGTTGAGGAATCCGTGCCCGAACCCGTCGATGAGATAGAGCGTGGCGTCGTTGCCGGCTGCTACCAGCGCCTCGAACAGCTGCTCGCTGTGCACGCTGGGAACCAGTGAATCAGCGGTGCCGTGCAGGATCAGGAAGGGTGGCATTCCAGGGCCCACCTGATGTACCGGGCCGGCGGCGACGGCCGACTCGGGGTGATCGCGGATCGGTCCACCCAGCAGAGCGGCTTCGGGGGACTCGTCGCTCTGATGATCGAAAAACGCAGGGCCGTAACCCTCGACAACGGCGTGCACGGCACTGCTGACCTCGCTCGCCTCCTCTCCCGGCAACTGCATGCGCGACGAGTGTGCTCCGGCCAGGGCTGCGAGATGGCCGCCTGCCGAGGACCCCCACAGTCCGATGCGATCGGCGTCGATGCCGTACTCCTCGGCGTGGTTGCGTAACCAGCGAAGCGCGCGCCGAACGTCGTGAAGTTGCCCGGGGAAGATCGTGTCCGGTGTCAGTCGGTAGTCGATGGACACCATCACGAATCCGCGCTCGGCGAAGTGTCGGGCGAAATCGGGGCGAGCCGTGCGGTCCTGCATGCGCCACCCGCCTCCGTGAAGCCACACGATCGCCGGCAGGCGCGCGGCGGCATACGCGGGCGCGACGATGTCGAGGTAGAGGCCGGGCGCGAACTCGACGTCGAGAATGTCCATGACGGCCACGGTACATGAAAACAAAGGATCCCTTGTTTGTTTCTCGAAAACGGGATCCAGTAGGTTGGCGTCCATGGCTAGCAGGGGTACGTATTCGGTGGGAGCGGAGCGAAGGCAGCGGATCGTCGATGCCGCCTCGACACGCTTCGCTGCCGACGGATATAACCGAACGGCCATGACGACCATTGCCGCCGACGTCGGTATCAGTGAAGGCGGTCTACTGCACCACTTTCCGAACAAGCGCCACCTGCTGCTCGCGGTGGCCGAACATCGCTTCCATGCAGCGGCTCAGTGGTGGGACTCTCTGCCGAGTGATGTCGCCGGTCTCGGGACGCTCGACTTCATGGTCGACGCCACGCGTCGTTATCTTGCCGAGCCAGGGCTGATCCAACTCGTGGTTCTGGTCAGCGCCGAAGCCGCCGACCCGTCCAGTCCGGCGCACGAGGTCTACGCCGCTCGGTATCGCACCGCCGCGGCTGCGCTCGGTGCGAGGCTGCGCGCCGGCGTCGAACGGGACGGGTTGGATCCATATGCGGACTACGAGGCGATCGCCCGTGAGTGCCTTGCGGTGAGCGACGGTCTCCAACTCCAGTGGGTGATCACCGACGGCGACGTCGACGTCGTTGCCGGAGTGCAGACGCACGTCGACCGGTTGTCGGCAGCGCTACGCCGTCAAGCCGGCCCACAGTAGATCCGACGCCGCCGCGACGACCTCGGCCACCGGGGCGCCGTCGAGCATCTGTCCGGCGGCGAGCATCGCGATGCCGTGAAATGTCGAGAAAGCCACGAGTGCAATTGTTGTGGGATCACCGGTGGAGATCTCACCGCCGCTCTGCGCATCGCAGACGACGGAGACGGTCAGGTCCATGGCGGACTGGCCTGCCGCGATCAACTGTGCTGTTGCTCCTGGTGCGTGTTTGGTGCTGTACATCAGCGCGAGCAATTCGGTGTGGTCCATCGCAAACCGGACATAGGCCTCGGCCAACGCGAACAAGCGCTCACGAGGAGCGGCGGGAGCGGCTACGGCGCGTGCCATGGCGTCGGTCATCTTCAGGAAGCCCGACTCGGAGAGTGCGTCCAGCAAGGCCTGCTTGTCGCGGAAATGGCGGCTCGGAGCCGCGTGGCTGACGCCTGCATCCCGTGCCAGCTGCCGGAGCGAGAGGCCGTCGACGCCGGAACGCGACAGCGTCGTTTCGGCCTGCTCCAGGAGTTCCTGGCGCAGGTTGCCGTGGTGGTAGGGCTGCTCGGGCATGAACGCAGCCTATCGCAATGTAGTCGTTGACAACTATGATGGCAGTGCCTACATTGAAGCGGGGCAGGCAAAATCGACGAAGGAGACATCCATGGCGCTCGACGTTCGAAACACAACAGTTCTCGTCACCGGGGCCAGCGCGGGACTCGGCGTCGAGTTCTCGCACAGGTTCGCCGCTCGCGGGGCGAACCTCGTCCTGGTGGCCCGCCGCATCGACAGGCTGGAAACCCTTGCAGCAGAGCTACGCTCGAAGTACGAGATCGAGGTGACGGTGCTGCCCGCCGATCTCGCGGAGTCCGGCGTCGGGCAGCGGTTGAAAGATCAGCTCGACGACAAGGGGATCCGCATCGGATCCGTGGTCAACAATGCAGGGTTCGGATCGCACGGCTCGTTCGTCGACGCCGACCCGGACCGTATGATCGGCGAGATTCAGCTCAATGTGGGCTCACTCGTGGAGATTTCGCGTGCCTTCATGCCGGATCTGCTCGCCGGCAGCGGTGCCCTGGTCAATATTGCCAGCACCGCGGCTTTCCAGCCGACACCGGGAATGGCCGTCTACGGCGCGACCAAGGCCTTCGTGTTGAGCTTCACCGAGGCTCTGTGGGCCGAAGCACGCGGCACCGAGCTTACTGTCCTTGCCGTTTGCCCGGGCCCGACCAAGACCGAGTTCTTCGATGTGGTCGGTACCGAGGACGCGGCAGTCGGCCGAATGCAAACCGCCGAACAGGTTGTCGGAGTGGCACTCTCGACACTTGATCGTAAATCCGGTCCACCGAGCGTGGTGTCCGGCTTCGCCAACTGGATCTCCTCGATCAGCACCAGGGCAGCAACCCGGCGCATCGGCGTTCTCATCTCCGGCAGGGTGCTCGGGAACGTGCGCATGAAGGCGTCGTCTCTCACACACTGACGCCGTAGGCGTTTCCTGGTTAACGACGCCGCAGGCGTTCCTAGTTACTGACGCCGATGTCTTCGTTCCAGACGGCCGGTTCGCGGGCGATGAAGTCGGCCATCAGGTCCATGCATTCTCGATTGCGCAGCACGGTCACCTGGACGCCGTGTTCGCGGAGCCATTCGTGGCCGCCGTCGAACGTGACGTTCTCGCCGACGATCAGCGATCCGATGCGGAATTGGCGTACGAGTCCGCTGCAATACCAGCAGGGTGACAGCGTGGTCACCATGATGGTCGATCGATAGTCGCGCTGGCGGCCTGCAGCGCGGAAGGCGTCGGTCTCGCCGTGAACCGACGGGTCGTCGTGCTGGATCCGGCGGTTGCGGCCAGAGCCGAGGAGAGTGCCGTCGGCGGCGAACAAGGCTGCGCCGATCGGGATGCCGCCTTCCTGTGCGCCCAGTCGGGCCTGGGTCAGTGCGGCGAGCAGCAGTGTGTTGGGATCGAGTGCCATGTGGCCCACTCTCTCACTTTTCGGCGCCCCGCCAGCGGTGATCGGTGGATCCGCGGACCACGAGGGTCGGGGTGAACGTGAGTTGGCGGAATTCGTACTCCGCGGGTGAATCGACTTGTTCCATAAGGAGTTCCGCGGCAGCGTGACCGAGTTCGTTGCGTGGCTGAGCGATCGAGGTCAGCGGCACTGCCGCGCCTGCGGCGTAGTCGATGTCGTCGTAGCCGACGATCGCCAGGTCGTCGGGTACCCGCAGTCCACGCTGAACGTATTCCTGAAGAACTCCAAGGGCCAGCAGATCATTGGCGCATACCGCGGCGGTGGGAGGTTCGTCGCTCATGTCGAGAATCCGGGCGGCTGCCTTCGCTCCCGCCTCGATGGTCAGCGATTGCGCCCACACGGTTGACATGCGTGTGCTCGCGGACTCTGCCACCGCGCTCAGGGCGCCGGATCGTCGATCACGCACCTGCCGAATGCTTTCCGGGCCACCGACGAACACGAGACTGCGATGACCGAGGTCCATCAGGTGCCGGGCTGCGAGGCGTCCGCCGTAAACGTCGTCGACGGCTACGGACGAGCGGCCAGGGGTGCGTGAGCCGCGATCGAGCAGTACGACGGGTGTGCCCTGGCGATCCAGCTTGTCGAGCATGGGGATGTTCTCACCGACCGGACTGAGCAGAATTCCTTGAACGCGCTGTTCCATCAGCAGACCCAGTTGCCGGTTCTCTCGCTCTTCGGACTCGGCGCTGCCCACGAGCACCATCAGTAGATCGTTGCTGTCGGCGACGGATTCGGCGCCTGCCGCAACGTCGAGGAAGAACGGGTTTCTGGCGTCGAGCACGACGACGGCGAGCATCCGAGACTGGCCTGCGCGCAATTGACGTGCTGCGTCGTTTCGGACGAAACCGAGTTGAGCGATGGCAGCCTGCACCCGCTCCCTGGTGGACTCCGAGACCATGTCGGGTCGGTTCAGCACGTTGCTGATCGTGCCCATCGATACGCCGGCGAGTGCCGCGACCTCGCGCATGCTTGCCGCCATCGGCTTGCCCTTCCCTCCCCGTGAGTCCTCTGCCTGGGGGAATTATGCCACTACGCAAAGTTGAAACGCTTCAGATCACGATTTGATAACGTCGTCCAGTGATGTGAGTCACGGGGTTGACTTGTGTTACCGATCACTTCTAGGTTCTGAATCACATTATGAACCGTTTCAATCGAGTCGGTTCTCACCGACCGGAGGTCCTTCCCATGAGCGTCCCAAGCGCGACGACGCCCACCGCGGTTCCCCTGCTCGATGTCCGCGGAGTCACCAAGTCGTTCGGAAGCGTTGCCGCCGTCGCCGGTGTGTCGTTCCCGCTCTACGGCGGCGAGGCCCATGCACTCGTCGGCGAGAACGGGGCAGGCAAATCCACCATCGTGAAGATGCTCGCCGGGGTCCACAAGCCGGACACCGGAACTCTCGCCATACGGGGCGAAGAAGTCACGCTCGGATCTCCTGCCGAGGCGAAAGCCAAGGGCATCGCGGTGATCTATCAGGAGCCGACTCTCTTTCCCGATCTCACCATCGCGGAGAACATCTACATCGGCGCGCAGCCGCGGATGCGCGGCGGAATGATCGACCGTGCCGCGATGAATGCAGCCGCCGAGGCGCTGTTCACCAGGCTCGGCGTGCCGATGGACCCGGCCAGGCCTGCGAGCGGGCTTTCGATCGCCGATCAGCAGCTCGTCGAGATCGCCAAGGCGCTGTCCACCGAGGCATCGGTGATCGTGATGGATGAGCCGACGGCAGCGCTGTCGGGCAACGAGGTCGAGCGTCTGTTCAAGGTCGCGCGGTCCCTGTGCGCCGACGGCGCGGCAATCATGTTCATCTCGCACCGGTTCGAGGAGATCTTCGAGCTCTGCCAGCGAGTGACCGTGATGCGCGACGGCACCCACATCTCGACGGCGGAACTGGCAGGCCAGAGCGTCGACGACCTGATCAAGCAGATGGTCGGGCGTGAACTCGGCGCGCTGTTCCCCAAGCTCGACGTCGAGCCTGGTGTCGTGGTTCTCGAGGTCGACGGGCTGACGCGCGCAGGCGTGTTCGCCGATGTCACGTTCGACGTCCGTGCCGGCGAGATCGTCGCTCTCGCCGGACTTGTCGGCGCTGGGCGCTCGGAGGTGATGCAGGCGGTGTTCGGTGTCGATCCGCGGGACTCCGGCGAAGTGCGGGTGCGGGGAAGCGTCCTGAAGGCAAACCGGCCGAAGGCTGCGATGCGAGCGGGGCTCGCCCTGGTTCCGGAGGATCGTCGTCAGCAGGGCCTGGTTCCCGAGATGTCGATCGAACGCAATGCGACGCTCACCCGCTCGGCAGCGCTGGCGCGCTTCGGATTTCTGGTCGGAGGGCGAGAACGACGCTCTGCACTGCAATGGACGACCACACTGCAGACCAAGTTCGCGAAGATCACCGATCCCGTCGGAACCCTGTCCGGTGGCAACCAGCAGAAAGTGGTGTTGGCCAAGTGGCTCGCCACCGACCCGGTGGTGCTGATCGTCGACGAACCCACCCGCGGAATCGATGTAGGAACGAAAGCGGAAGTGCACAAGATCATTTCAAGACTCGCCAGTGAAGGTGTCGCCATCGTGATGATCTCGTCCGAGCTCCCGGAGGTTCTCGGTATGGCCGATCGCGTACTGGTCATGAGGGAAGGGCGTATCGCCGCCGAGATCAGTCGAGCACACGCCACCGAGGAAACCGTCATGAAGGCCGCCATGGGTTCGGCAGCAGCATCGGGGACAGCAGCATGACCGCCTTCGCTCAGGTTGCACCCGCGGCGCAGCCGCTGAAACCCATCGAGAAGCAGAGGACGTCGATCGTCGAGCAGGTGCTGCGGATGCGCTCGCTCGGCATCCTGGCAGCCCTCGTCGTCCTCGTCGTGGTCACCACCGGGAAGAACTCGTCGTTCCTGTCGTCTCAGAGCATTCGAGATCTACTGCTCGCCGCATCGATCGTCGCGGTGCTGGCAGTAGGTCAGACGGTGGTCATGATCACCAAGAACATCGACCTCTCCGTCGGATCCGTACTCGGACTGTCCGCGTTCGCCGCCGGGTCGGTGATGCACGGTTCGCCTGGCCTCCCGATCGGGTTCGGCATGGCCGCCGGGATCGTCGTCGGTGTGCTGTGTGGTCTGGTCAATGCACTGCTGGTGCGCTTCGGCGGTGTTCCTGCGCTGGTCGTCACGCTCGGCACGATGTACATCTTCCGCGGCATCGCGTACTTCTGGGCGGGAGGTGAGCAGATCACCGCCGACGAGATGCCGAGTTCGTTCCTCGACCTGGGTACCGCGAGCCTGCTGGGCGTTCCGATCCTGGTTCTGATCGCGGTGGTCGCCATCGTCGCCACCGGAATCTACCTCTCCCGCTACCGAAGTGGACGCGACCTCTACGCCATCGGGTCCAACGGTCACGCCGCCGAACTGGCCGGAATCGCGGTCGGCAAGCGCACGCTGGCTGCCTTCGCCTTCTCCGGAGCTATGGCAGGCGTCGCAGGCGTCATGTTCGCCGCTCGATTCGGCACCGTCGACGCCGCCGCCGGTACCGGCTACGAACTCAACGTCATCGCCGCGTGCGTCGTCGGCGGGGTCGCCGTGGTCGGCGGCGTCGGGACCGTCTGGGGCGCCGCCCTCGGAGCGCTGCTGCTCACCACGATCAACAGTGCGCTCCCGGTTCTGCAGATCGATCAGTTCTGGCAGCAGGCCATCGTGGGTGCCCTCATCCTCATCGCCATCGCGGCGGACCGTATTGCGGCAGTACGCGCCGCACAGCAACTTCGAAAGAGGAGCGCTCATGTCGAGTGATCTCGCCGAACGCCCTGTCGCTCCTGCGACGACGAGCACGTCGGGTGGCCGAATCCGTGAACTGCTCGGCAGTTGGGATGCTGCGATCGTCGCGCTGACGATTGTGGTCCTGGTGGTCGCATCGCTGATGAACCCCGATTTCGGCAGCAGCACCAACTTCACGTTCCTCGTGCTTGACCTGGCACCGATCTTTCTCATCGCGCTACCGATGACGCTGATCATCGTCACGGGTGAGATCGACCTCTCGGTGGCGAGCACGCTCGGTCTGAGCGGCGCTGCGATGGGGTGGATGTGGAACAACGGATTCACCATCGAGGTGATCATCCCGATCTGCCTGCTCCTCGGCTGCGTGCTCGGTGCCCTCAACGGACTCCTTGTCGCGAAACTGGGGCTTCCGTCGCTCGCCGTCACGATCGGCACCCTGGCATTGTTCCGCGGACTCGCGTTCGTGTTGCTCGGGGACCAGGCCGTGTCCAACTTTCCGCGGGCATACACCTCCTGGGTCACCGGCACCATCGGTGGCACGTCGATTCCCAATCTTGCTGTGCCGCTTGTAGTTCTTGCGATAGTGTTCGGTGTCGTACTGCAATTCACCCCGTTGGGACGCAACATCTATGCGACGGGTGCAAGCGCCACCGCGGCGAAGTTCGCCGGTATCGACGGCAATCGCATCAAGTTCTGGCTCTACGTCGTCTGCGGCGCCGTCGCGGCACTCGCAGGCGTTCTGTGGAGCCTTCGCTACTCCAGTGCCCGCGCCGACAACGGATCAGGCCTCGAACTGTCCGTGGTGGCCGCGGTGTTGCTCGGAGGTGTGTCGATCTTCGGCGGCAAGGGCAGGCTCGTCGGAGTTCTCGCTGCGGTGGTTCTCCTTGCGGCACTGCAGAATGCGCTTCGTCTCGAAGACATCTCGGGCGAGGCTCTCACCGTCGTCACCGGTGTCCTGCTCATCGTTGCAGTGCTGTTGCCCAACATCGTCAAAGCCATCCGTGCCTCGTCGCACACCCGTAAAGCCATCAACCGCGTCTCTTAAGCTCCCCAACCGAAAGGCATGTTCATGTCACGCAGTTCGCTCTCCCGCACCAGCAGGCGCGCCGCTCCGTTCGCGGCTCTCGCAGCCTTGTCGCTCGTGCTCACCGCGTGTGGCGGCACCACCCAGGATTCGGCCGACGGCTCCTCCGACAGCGGCTCGCGTGTCACCGGAACCGCGAACCCCGATGCCCCGATCGCCGACGGCCTGAAGGTCGCATTCCTGCCCAAGCAGCTCAACAACCCGTACTCCGACATCGAGGTTGCCGGCGGCGAGACCGCCGTCGGTGAATTCGGTGGTGAATACAAACTCGTCGGTCCCAACGACGCGAGCGCATCCTCGCAGGTGTCGTACATCAACACCCTCATCCAGCAGAACCAGGACGTCATCGGGATCGCGGCGAACGATCCGAATGCGGTGTGCCCCTCGCTCAATCAAGCGCGCGATGCCGGCATCAAGGTTGTCACCTTCGATTCCGACGCGTCCAAGGACTGCCGCGACCTGTTCATCAATCAGGCAACCACCGAAGGCGTCGGTGAAGCCCTCGCCAAGATGACGAGCGATCAGATCGGCGGCTCCGGCAAGATCGCGATCCTGTCCGCAACGCCGAACGCCACCAATCAGAACGCGTGGATCGAGGTCCTGAAGGAGCAGCTCGCTTCGAACCCCGATTACGCGAACATCGAACTCGTCTCCACGGTCTACGGCAACGACGACGACCAGAAGTCGTTCCAGGAGACCCAAGGCCTGCTGCAGACGTACCCGGACCTGAAGGCGATCGTCTCGCCGACGACCGTCGGAATCTCCGCGGCGGCACGCTACATCTCGTCGTCCAACTACAAGGACAAGATCGTCCTGACCGGACTCGGCACACCGAACCAGATGCGTGAGTACGTCAAGAACGGCACCGTCAAGCAGTTCGCGCTGTGGGATCCCACCGACATCGGCTACCTCGCAGCGTATGCGGGCGCGGCATTGGCGTCGGGACAGATCACCGGAGCCGAAGGTGAGACGTTCACGGCCGGTGAGCTCGGCGACTACACCATCGGCGCCGACGGTGAGCTGGTCCTCGGACCGCCGACGGTGTTCGACGCCGCCAACATCGACCAGTACCAGTTCTGATCATGACGGGCACTGCCGTGCAGGACATCTCCGCTCTCGCGGACTTCGGTATCGAGGTTCCCAGCTGGGCGTACGGAAACTCGGGCACCCGCTTCAAGGTGTTCAGCACCGCCGGGGTACCCCGTACCCCGTTCGAGAAGGTCGCCGATGCCGCCGAGGTCAATCGCGTCACCGGTGCGGCACCGCGTGTGTCCCTCCATATTCCGTGGGACTACGTCGACGACTTCAGTGCGCTCGCCGCCTTCGCCGCCGACAGCGGTGTCGCGCTCGGTGCGATCAACTCGAATGTCTTCCAGGACGACGACTACAAGCTCGGATCCCTCACCAATGCAGACCCTCGAATCCGCGCGAAAGCAGTTGCGCATCATCTGGAATGCATCGACGTCATGCGGGCTACCGGATCGAAGATGCTCAAGTTGTGGCTGCCCGACGGCACCAACTACGCGGGTCAGGACTCGATCCGCGCCAGGCAGGATCGGTTGGCGGAATCGCTGCAGCAGATCTACGCGGGCCTGGACGACGACCATCGGTTGCTCATCGAGTACAAGTTCTTCGAGCCGTACTTCTACACGACCGATATCCCCGACTGGGGCACGTCGCTGCTGCACTGCCTCGCGCTCGGGGACAAGGCGCAGGTGGTGCTCGACACGGGGCACCATGCACCGGGCACCAACATCGAATTCATCGTCACCCAGCTGATTCGTCAGAACAAGCTCGGCGCATTCGATTTCAACTCACGCAACTACGCCGACGACGACCTCATCGTCGGAGCCGCCGATCCGTTCCAGCTGTTCCGGATCATGCACGAAATCGTCTCGGCGGGAGCTCATCTCCCGGCGTCGGGGATCAATTTCATGCTCGATCAGTGTCACAACATCGAGCCGAAGATCCCCGGCCAGATCCGGTCGATCATGAACGTGCAGGAAGCGACGGCCAAAGCTCTGCTGGTCGACGAGGCTGCGCTGGAGAAGGCGCAGATCTCCGGCGATGTACTCGGCTCGCACGCAGTGCTGATGGATGCATACAACACCGACGTTCGTGGTCTCCTCGGTGACCTGCGCGAGTCGAGAGGTACTCCGCGTGACCCGGTGGCAGCGTTCGCCGGTTCCGGATACATGGGGCGCATCGAAGCCGAACGCGTCGGCGGGCAGCAAGCGAGTTGGGGGGCCTGATGGCCCTTACGAGAAAGGCAGCATCACAGACCAGGATCGGTCTGGTCTCCGGCGGACTCGGCGCGTACTGGCCGCAGTTTCCCGGCCTGCTCGCCACACTGCAGGAGTCGGCGAAGTACGTCACCGAGCGGTTCGAGAAGCAGGACTGCGTGGTCGTCGACGCCGGGTTCGTGTCCGATCCACTCGAATCGGCCTCGGCGGCCGAGACACTGAGGGCGGCCGACTGCGATCTGGTCGTCGTGTTCCTCACCACGTATCTGACGTCGTCGATGGTGCTGCCGATCGCGCAACGCGTCGACTCCCCGGTGCTGTTGATCGACCTGCAGCCCACCGAGGCGATGGACCACGCGACCACCGGGACCGGCGAATGGCTCGCGTATTGCGGTCAGTGCCCACTTCCCGAGGTTGCCAACGTCTTTCGGCGAAGCGGAATCGACTTCCGCTCGGTGTCCGGTTATCTACGAGACGAGAACGCGTGGTCGCGCATCGACGCGTGGGTCGGGGCCGCGTCGGCGCGAGCTGCGTTGCGTCACGCCAGACTCGGCCTCATGGGGCACCTCTATCCGGGCATGCTGGACATCTCGACCGACATGACCTCGTTGTCGGCGCAGTTCGGCGCGCACGTCGAAGTGCTCGAGTTCGACTATCTACGGGTGCGGGTCGATGGCGTGACCGACTCCGAGGTGGCCGAGAGGCTGGATCTGGCACGCAGCGTCTTCACCCTCGACGACTCGGTCGATGAAGGAGATCTGGCGTGGGGCGCGCGAGTGTCGGTGGGGCTCGACCGAGTGGTCGACGACTTCGGCCTCGACGCCATGGCGTACTACCACCGAGGTCTGGGCGGCGAACTGCACGAAAGACTGGGCGCTGGAATGATTCTCGGTGCCTCGCTGCTCACTGCCCGCGGGATCCCCATGGCCGGGGAGTACGACATCAGGACGGCGGTTGCCATGCTCGTCGCCGATCGACTCGGTGCCGGTGGCTCGTTCACGGAACTGCAAGCATTGAATTTCCGTGACGGTGTGGTCGAGATGGGCCACGACGGGCCGGCGCACCTACAGATCTCGTCGGGACAACCTCTGCTTCGCGGACTCGGCGTCTACCACGGCAAACGAGGCTACGGAGTCAGCGTCGAGTTCGACGTCGAACCGGGACCGGTGACGACGTTCTCGGTCGGCCAGAACCGGGACGGCTCGTACACGTTCATCACCTCGGAGGGCACCGTCGTCCCCGGGCCGCTGCTGCAGATCGGCAACACCACCTCACGCGTCGACTTCGGCCGCGACCCGGGCGAATGGACCGACGACTGGAGTGCGACGGGCACCGGTCACCACTGGGCACTGTGTACCGGACATCGTGCCAGGGACATCAAGGCGGCCGCCGAGTTGCTCGGCATTGCCTATGTCGGCGTCTGAGGTCGGCGGCTAAGCTCGCGTCATGGATCGACCCGCGGTAATTCTCGAGAACGACGCCACCGTCTACGACTTCTATCTGCAGCACCAGCAGAACCGGCAAGTCGCGAGGTTGGCCTATGCCACTCTTGCACGACGGTTCAAACCGCGGGTGAGCTATCCCGAAGGTGCCCGTGAGGAAGTTCGTCGCCTCGTCTACGACGACACGCGACTGATCATCGCCGTCAATCACCTGACGGAGACCGATCCGTACACCGTCGCCGCCACGGCATGGGCGTCGCCGCTGCGCCCCGTGATCGGGCGGACGCGGGTGCTCGCGAAAGACGAGTTGTTCCAGGAGACCAAGCAGCGCAAACGAATCGACATGATGGGCGGCATCCCCGTCTTCCGCGGCAAGAACCACGGCATGCGGGCGGTCAGTGCGGCGGGCAACCGGATGATGGACATCAGCGCCGAGCGAATGCGACGCGGCGACGACCTCGCGGTGTTTCCCGAGGGCACCTGCAATCTGGAAGATCCGACCCAGGTCCAGCACGTGGGCAGCGGCATCGGCCATATTGCCGCTCGGGTTCGCAAGCTCGGCGTGGAACCGGTGCTGGTGTGTATCGGTCTGAGCTACGGGCCGGGATCGGCGAAGCTGAAGTCGGCGAGCGTCTACATCGACACGCCCATCACCGAGCTGCCCGCCAAGCCCATCGAGATCTCGCGCATCGTTGCCGCCGGAATGCAGAAAGCGCTGGACGGGGCGGTAGCCGCTTACTGAGCGCTCGCTCGGTGTTGGTAGAACAGTCGCAGAGAGTTCTCATCGATCGCAACTTCAGGAGAAGCACGTGAGTGATGCAGTGAAGACCGCCATTGTCACCGGTAGCGCACGAGGAATCGGAGCCGCGGTAGCGAAACGACTGGCCAAGGACGGATTCGGCATCGCCGTTGTCGATCTCGACGAGGCTGCGTGTTCCGACACCGTCGGCGCCATCACATCGGCCGGAGGCCAGGCCATCGCCATCGGCGCCAACGTCGCGGACGAGGAATCGGTTCAGACGGCGGTCGACCGCATTGCATCCGAGTTCGGCGCTCCCACCGTGCTGATCAACAACGCGGGCATCACCCGCGACAACCTGCTGTTCAAGATGACCGTCCAGGATTGGGACTCCGTACTCGGCGTTCACCTGCGCGGTTCGTTCCTGATGACCCGCGCAGTGCAGAAGCACATGATCGACGCCAAGTGGGGGCGCATCGTGAATCTCTCCAGCACGTCCGCGCTCGGTAACCGCGGCCAGGCGAACTACTCCGCTGCCAAGGCGGGTATGCAGGGCTTCACCAAGACGCTCGCGATCGAGCTCGGCAAGTTCGGCGTGACCGCCAACGCCATTGCCCCCGGATTCATCGAGACGGAAATGACGGCGGCCACCGCGGAACGCGTCGGGATGTCCTTCGAGGACTTCAAAGCCGCTGCGGCGTCGCAGATTCCGGTCAACCGTGTGGGGCATCCGGACGACATCGCGCATCTCGCGTCCTTCTTCGTCAGCGAGGGTGCGGGCTTCATCTCCGGGCAGGTCGTCTATGCCGCCGGTGGTCCGAAGGACTAGTGCGGCTCCGCCGCCCGTGTGCGCAAAGTAGGGGCCGGGGGCTACTACGCGCACACGGGCGCGCAGCGCACTATCGAATCGACGTATCCGCCGTCGACGCGCAGCGCTCCGCCGCCCGCGTGAACCATTACCGTCGGCATCCGGAGCGAGACGGGTACCGTGCGAGATATGAGTGATGCACGTCACGGGGGAGGGGTGCGGGAGCAGGCTCAGCGTTACGCCGCTGCCGCCCGAGTCAAGATGAAGGAGCGACGCGAGCAGAGTCGCGGTGGGCTCGGGGGGTACGTCGCCGATCGGGCAGGCGACTGGAGTCTGGAAGATCAGAACACCGCCGCGATGGATCGGCAGGTTCGGTTCTGGAGTTTCGTCACCGACAAGTGGTTCCGAATGGAGATCGACGGGTGGGACAACATCCCGGAACCGCCCGTCCTCGTCGTCGGTGTGCACACCGGGGCGCCGTTCGTGTGGGACGCGTGGACGGTCGGCGCGCAGTGGTGGCGACACTTCGGCGAGAAACGCACGCTGCACGGCACCGCACACGACGCGTTGATGGCGTTTCCGATCATCGGGCGTGTGTTTCGGTCGATGGGAGTGCTTCCGGCAGCGCCTGATTCGATGTCGACGGCCCTCGCCGAGGGGCGCGATGTGATCGTGTGGCCGGGCGGCGAAGTGGACTCGCTGCGCCCCTGGAGCGAACGCGATGTGGCAACGCTGGGTGGCCGGACCGGCTTCATCAGACTTGCCATCAGGATGGGTGTGCCGATCGTGCCCGTCGCCACTGTCGGCGGAGCGGATGCGATGCCCGTGCTCATTCGAGGCGACAGCCTCGCCCGAGCACTTCGACTCGATCGGATCGCCCGGCTGAAAGTGTTCCCGATTGCGCTGTCGTTGCCGTGGATCATTTCCCCGGCGGCGCTGCCGCAGATCCCGCTCCCGGCCAAGATTCGTACTCGCTTCATGCCGGCGGTCACCGTCGACCACGATCCTGATCTCTGCGAGAACGAGGACTACGTCGAGGCGAAGTACGACGAGGTGCGCCGCTGCATCCAGGGCGGGATGGACGATCTTGCGAGCAAGCGGAAGTTCCCGATTTTCGGGTGAACGGGTGCGGCGGCAGGAATGGACCGTCGCTGTCGAACGGTCCATCCAAGTGGTGGCCTCAGGGAGTCGGCATGCCGCCGTTGACGTTCAGAGTTTCACCCGTCACGTAACCGGATTCGGCGGAGGACAGGTAGACGTACGCTCCCGCCAGCTCGGCAGGCTGGCCCGCGCGTCCGATCGGTGTCTCCTTGCCGAAGTCGGGAAGAGCCGACTTCGGCTGGCCACCCGATGCCTGCAGCGGAGTCCAGAACGGGCCGGGCGCAACGATGTTGACGCGGATTCCCTTGGGCGCCAGCTGCTGTGACAGCGCCTTGCTCATCGTGTTGATTGCCATCTTCGTCGTCGCGTAGTCCACGAGCCCAGGCGACGGCGTGTAGGCCTGGATGGAGCTCGTGGTGACGATCGTCGAACCGGCAGGCATGTGCGGAACTGCTTCTTGGATCAGCCAGAACAGCGAGTACACATTGGTCTTGAACGTCGCGTCGAACTGCGCGGATGTCAGATCGGCCAGATCCTCGACGAACTGTTGCTTACCGGCGACGGAGATCAACAGATCCAGTCCGCCGAGTTCGTCGAGAGTGGTCTTCACCAGGCTGCGAGTCGCCTCCTCGTCGGTCAGGTCGACCGGGGCGAGTACGGCCTTCCGGCCGGCTTCGCGGATCAGGTCCGCAACTTCCTGAGCGTCCTTCTCCTCGTCGGGATGATAGTTCAGGACGACATCGGCGCCCTCACGTGCGATGGCAATGGCTGCGGCACGGCCGATTCCGGAATCCGCACCGGTCACCAGGGCCTTGCGGCCGGTCAGTCGATCGGACCCACGGTAAGTCTCCTCGCCGTGGTCTGCGCGTGGTTCCAGATCCGCATTGAGGCCCGGCGGATCCTGATGCTGCTCGGGGTAGCCCTCCTGGCGGTACTGGGTCACAGGATTGGTGAACGTGTACTGGTCGGTCAAAGTAGTCGCCTCCGGGTGGAATGTCGCGGGGAACCATGGCTCGATTCCGTGCTTCCTTCGTCTTCCCCACCGACAGCGGATGCAAACTCAGGGCAGAATCGAATCCACGTATCCGCCGTCGACGCGCAGGGCTCCGCCAGTGGTCGCCGACGCTTGATCCGAGCTCAGGTAGACGATCATGTTGCCGACTTCCTCCGGCTCGATGAGCCTGCCGATGAGCGACTGCGGCCGGTGTTCCTTCATGAACTTCGCTTGAGCCTCGTCCCACGGCAATTCGTCGCCGACAAGTTCGGCGACGAATTCCTCGACACCGCCGGTGTGAGTGGGTCCGACGATCACCGAATTGACCGTGACCCCTGTTCCCGCAGCAGCTTTCGCGAATCCTCTCGTCACTGCCAGCAGGGCGGTCTTGGTCATTCCGTAGTGGATCATCTCCGCGGGGATGACGACGGCCGAGTCGCTGCAGATGTTCTGGATCCGGCCCCAACCGAGCTCCTGCATCCCGGGCAAGTAGGTCCGGATCAGCCGGATCGCGGACAGGACGTTCACCTCGAAGTACCGACGCCACTCGTCGTCGTCGATCTCCAAGGCAGGCTTGGAGCCGAAGATGCCCAGGTTGTTGACCAGAATGTCCACGGTCGGCACCTTCGCGAGAAGTAGCTCGACGCCTTCCGCCGTTGCCAGGTCGGCAGCGATCGCGACGACACGTGCTCCAGGAACCTCGGTGAGGAGGTGTTGTTCGGCGGCGTCGAGCCCGGACTGCGAGCGACCGTTGATCACCACCCGTGCTCCGGACTGGGCGAGCTTGGTGGCGATGGCCAGCCCGATGCCCTGTGACGAGCCGGAGACGAGCGCGGTGCGGCCGTCGAGATCGATGTTCATGAAGCCTCCCGTTGGTGGTGGGTGTAACTCCAGTGTGCACTCATGGAACGAAAAATGGACCAGCGCAACCGTCGCGCTGGTCCATTTCGTGTGAGATCAGTAGCTGTAGAAGCCCTTACCGGTCTTGCGGCCGAGCATGCCTGCATCCACCATGCGCTGCAGCAGCGGCGGCGGAGCGTAGTGTGGCTCGCGGAACTCGGCATACAGCGATTCCGCCACTGCCAGTGTGACATCGAGGCCGACAGTATCGGTCAGACGCAACGGACCCATCGGGTGGGCGCAGCCGTTGACCATGCCGTCGTCGATGTCCTCGGCGCTTGCGAAGCCCGATTCGAGCATCCGGATGGCCGAGACCATGTACGGAATGAGCAGTGCGTTGACGATGAACCCGGCACGATCACCGGAGCGAATCGTCTTCTTGCCGAGCGTGTCTCCCGCATACGAGGTGACCGCCGCAACGGTGTCCTCGCTGGTGACGAGGCTGACGACGATCTCCACCAACGGCAGCACCGGCACCGGGTTGAAGAAGTGAACGCCGACGACCTGTCCCGGTCGCTGCGTCGCGTTGGCCATCTTGATGACCGGGATCGAGGACGTGTTCGTCGCGAGAATTCCCGCGGGCTTGACGATGGAATCGAGCTTTCCGAACAGATCCAGCTTGAGCGATTCGATCTCCGGCGCTGCCTCGACGACGAGGTCGCGATCGGCGAAATCGTTGATATCCAGCGTCAACGTGATTGCTGCTCGGGCCTTCTCGGCGGCATCCGCCTCGATGCGTCCCGATTTGACCGCCCGCGCGAACGATTTGTCGAGGCGCGCCTCGGCTGCATCGGCAGCTGCCTGGCTGGTCTCGGAGATGATCACCGACGAGCCTGCACGAGCAGCTACCTCGGCAATGCCGCCGCCCATGGTTCCGCCGCCGATGACTCCGACGAGTTCGATGTTGCTCATTTGAGCAGCGCCCGGGACATGACGACACGCTGGATCTGGTTGGTGCCCTCGTAGATCTGGGTGATCTTGGCGTCGCGCATCATGCGCTCGACCGGGAAGTCGGTGGTGTAGCCGGCCCCGCCGAACAGCTGGACTGCATCGGTGGTGACCTCCATGGCGACATCGGACGCGAAGCACTTCGATGCGGCGGAGATGAACCCGAGGTTCTTCTCACCACGCTCGGCGCGAGCGGCCGAGGTGTAGACCATCAGGCGTGCGGCTTCGACCTTCATCGCCATGTCGGCGAGCATGAACTGCACGGCCTGGAAGCTGCTGATGGACTGGCCGAACTGCTTGCGGTCCTTGGTGTACTCGATCGCAGCGTCCAGCGCACCCTGCGCGAGGCCCACTGCCTGCGCACCGATGGTGGGGCGGGTGTGATCGAGGGTCTCGAGTGCGGTCTTGAAGCCGGTGCCGGGATCGCCGATGATGCGATCGCCGGGGATCTTGCAGTTCTCGAAGTACAGCTCGGCCGTCGGGGAACCCTTGATGCCGAGCTTCTTCTCCTTGGGTCCGACGACGAATCCCTCGTCGTCCTTGTGCACGATGAACGAGGAGATGCCGTTCGCGCCCTTGTCGGGATCGGTGACCGCCATGACGGTGTACCAGTCGGACTTGCCGCCGTTGGTGATCCAACACTTGGAGCCGTTGAGGATCCAGCCGTCGCCGTCAGCCGCTGCGCGGGTGCGCATGCTGGCGGCATCGGAGCCGGCTTCACGCTCGGACAATGCGTACGACGCCATCGCGCCGCCCGCCAGAGACGGGAGAACCTGCTTCTTGAGCTCCTCGGATCCTTTCAGGATCAGACCCATGGTGCCCAGCTTGTTGACGGCGGGAATGAGCGAGGACGATCCGCAGACGCGAGCAACTTCCTCGATCACGATGCAGGTCGCGACCGAATCCGCGCCCTGACCGTCGTACTCCTCGGGCACGTGGATGGCATTGAAGCCGGAGTTGTTGAGGGCGGTCAGCGCCTCCTCGGGGAAGCGAGCATCCTCGTCCACGGCCTTGGCGTGCGGAGCGATCTCCTTCTCCGACAGTGCACGAATCGCTGCGCGCAACTCGTTGTGCTCGTCGGGCAGTTGGAAAAGATCGAAATCCGGGTTTCCGGCCATGGGTGCCACTCTCCTAGGGGCTCGTCCAACGAAATCTGGGCACTGAGTGCCAAGTATCCGTTCACGCTACCGTCGGAATCGGCCGAAAACAAGGGGTGCTGGCACTGAGTGCCAGTGTCGGTGTGCATCCGCCGGCATGAATGTCACCCTGATGCCGGTCAGCCTCCGCAGTGGACCATTCATGCGCCGGGGTCGGTACCGACCGCGAGCGTTCAGTCCAAGTGGTGGGACAACGCGTCGGCGATGCGCTCTCGTGAGGCGCCGCGAGGAAAGACCGCGACCACAACCTCCTGCTCGGAGGCTCGCTGGAACCCTGCTCGCACCGCTGCGAGCGTTGCCCGAAGCTCGTCCGGGGCCGTGTCGATACCGTCGCGGATCATCCGTCGCAGCATGAAATTGTGCGTGGCGGTGACTGTCGCGCAGAACTGGATGGTCTCCAGGTGCGAGTGCTCGGGGATCGCGCGCCGGAGGTAGTCGACGAAGAGCCTCTCGTAGCGAAAGACCGTGACGATCTCGCGGTCGCGGAGTGCCGGATTGTCATGGACCACCTGGTAACGAAGCCTGGCGTATTCCTTCCATCCGGAGAATCGCTCGAACACCAACTGGGCCGCCTCGCACACGGCGACCCACGGATCGTCGTGTGAGTGCGCCAAGAATTCCTCGGCCTGGGCCAGCAAGATCTCGTGGTCGGCGAAGATGACGTCGTCCTTGCCGCGGAACTGCCGAAAGAACGTACGACGAGAGATGCCCGACGCCTCGGCGATATCGTCGACGGATGTGGCCTCGTACCCCTTCACCGCGAACAGGTCGAGAGCTACTTTCGCCACGGTAAGGCGGAAGGCGTCGGGGTCCTCGGTGTCGCGCATAGCGAACAACGTAGTCCATGCACTACACCGAGGTAGGGTTCGACAATCAAGTGCACTCCCGTGAAAGGTCCCCGCCGTGGCTCTCGTTGCAGGAATCGACTCGTCTACTCAATCATGCAAAGTCTTTGTGCGCGATGCTGATTCGGGTGAGCTGATACGGAGCGGACGTGCCCCCCATCCTGGCGGTACCGAGATCGATCCTGCTGTGTGGAAATCGGCACTCGAGTCCGCGGTGGCCGATGCCGGTGGCCTGGACGACGTCGACGCCGTCGCCGTGGGTGCGCAGCAACACGGGATGATCTGCCTCGACGGGTCGGGAGCCGTCGTGCGGCCCGCGTTGCTGTGGAACGACAATCGATCGGCCCAGTCCGCCCGCGATCTGGTCGACGAGCTCGGCGGCGGTCAGGCTTGGGCCGATGCCGTGGGCGTCGTGCCGCTGGCCTCGATCACGGTTGCGAAGCTTCGGTGGCTCGCGGACAACGAGCCCGAACATGCGGATCGGACTGCAGCCGTGTGCCTTCCGCACGACTGGTTGAGCTGGCAGCTCGGTGGGGCGTCGGGACTGGACACGATCGCCACCGATCGCGGCGACGCGAGCGGCACCGGTTACTTCTCGGCGGGGACCGACAGCTACCGCCAGGACTTGCTCGAGCTGGGCTTGCGTGGACGCTCCCCGAGGCTCCCCCGAGTGGCGGGGCCGTCCGACCGGATCGGGCAGACGTCTTCGGGCGCTTTCATCGGACCCGGCACGGGTGACAACGCAGCCGCTGCTCTCGGATTGGCTGCCGGAGTCGGCGACGTCGTGGTCTCGGTGGGAACGTCGGGCGTCGTGTCGGCCGTGACCGACGTGGCGGCGGCCGATGCGTCGGGAATCATCGCGGGATTCGCCGACGCCACCGGCAGGCAGCTGCCGCTGGTGTGCACGCTCAATGCCGCTCGGGTTCTGGATGCAACGGCAGCGCTGCTCGGAGTCGATCACGACGAGCTGTCGAGGCTCGCTTTGTCCACCGCCAGTGAGGGTCTGGTGCTGATCCCGTACCTGGAGGGTGAGCGAACCCCGAACCGTCCCGATGCATCCGGGGCGATTCACGGTCTGCGGCTGGGTAATTCGACGCCAGGGCACCTTGCCCGAGCCGCGGTCGAAGGCTTGCTGTGCGGGCTGGCCGACGGCATCGACGCACTCCGTGCCGAAGGAATCGAGACCAGGCGGGTGCTGCTCGTGGGCGGCGGAGCGAAATCGGCCGCATTACGCGAGCTCGCGCCTGCCATTCTCGGGGTGCCGGTCGTGGTTCCCGAGCCTGGCGAGTACGTCGCCGACGGCGCTGCGCGGCAGGCCGCCTGGGCGCTTGCGGGGACTCCCCAGCCGCCGCAGTGGGCGTCGGCACCCGCCCGTATCTACGAGGCTGATCCGACGCCTGCTGTCCGCGAAAGATACGCCGAGGTGCGGGATTTGACCGAGGGTGCCTGACGGCCCATGTGAGCGCGAATACATAGTGGGTTATGTATTCGCACTCACATGGCGCGGAGCGCCCACACCTGCTGGACCACCAGAACCACCGCGCCGACGGTGGACACCGAGATCGCCGTGATCCGCAATCGTCGTCGATCCATCACACGATTGACGAAGCGGGACAGCACGTAACCGAGAATCGACGCGGGCGCCAGCAGGACGAACAGCCACGCTGTGTGCCCGTCGACGGCGCCCGCCGCCGTCAGGGTGATGAGCGACAGAATCGAGCCGACGAGAAAGAACGCGCTCATCGTGCTGCGGAGCTTGGCGCCGGTGTTGCGTTGCCACACCAGTGCCATCGGCGGCCCACCGATCGACGTCGCCGTCCCGAGAACTCCCGACGCGGCGCCGGCCATCACGAGATTGCGCTTGCGTGCCAACGGAACCCAGCCGAGAGATGTCAGCACGATTCCGAACAGAACGACGCCGGCGAGCATCAGGGCAAGCCCGCGCTCGGGGAGAGCCACCAACAGCAAGGCGCCCAGAATTGTCCCGGGGACCCTGCCGGCCAACGCCCATCCGGCGCCGGAGAAGTCCAGCGCGGCTCCCTCGCGCAGCAGCACCATCGCGCTGACGAGGGTAGCCAGCATGATCAACGTTCCCGGCACCAGACCCGGATCGACGATGGCGACGATCGGTGCCGCCAGCATTCCCATGCCGAATCCGATCGACGCCTGCATGCAGGACGCGAAGAAGATCGCGAACGCCACTACCGCGAAGCTTGCGGCACTCACGTTGCTGTGGCCATGAGCCCCAGGTCGTTGGCAACCAGAGGGTAATGGCATTCCGCCATGTGATCGGCCTCGTTGCGGTCCTTCGCCACCGGCGGTGCCTGCGAGGCGCAGAGGTCTGTCGCCTTCCAGCAGCGGGTCCGAAAACGGCAGCCCGACGGCGGATTCAGTGGGGACGGGACCTCGCCCTTCAGCAGGATTCGCTCACCGCGATCGGAGGCGTCGAGCTTGGGGGCCGCGGACATCAACGCTGCAGTGTAAGGGTGGCTCGGCCGGTCGAACACGGCGTCGGTGGCCCCGGATTCGACGATGCGGCCGAGGTACATGACGGCAACCCGGTCGGCGACATGCCGGACGACGGAGAGATCGTGCGAGATGAAGACGTAGGAGATGCCGAGCTGCTTCTGCAGATCGTTCAGCAGATTGAGCACCTGTGCCTGCACCGACAGGTCGAGAGCGGACACCGGCTCGTCGCAGATGATCACGTCCGGGTTCAGGGCCAGCGCCCGCGCGATGCCCAGTCTCTGACGCTGACCGCCGGAGAATTCTTGCGGGAAGCGGTGCTCGTCGCTGGGACGCAGTCCGACGAGGTGAAGGAGTTCGCGAACACGGGCAGCGCGGTCGCGGCGAGTCTTGTACAGACTCTTGTGCGTCCGCCACGGCTCGCTGATGATGTCGCTCGCGTCCATGCGGGAGTTCAGCGAACCGTACGGGTCCTGGAACACCATCTGGACGCGGCGCCGGAAGCCCAGAAGATCTTTGCCTCGCAACGAGAACGGATCGACACCGTCGAAGTCCACCGTGCCTGCATCGGGACGCTCGAGCATCATCAGGGTGCGCGCGAGTGTCGACTTACCACAACCGGATTCGCCGACGAGACCCAGCGTCTCGCCGCGTCGTAGATCCAGATCGATGGCGTCTAGCGCACGGAGATCGCCGCCGCCGGTCTTGAACGTCTTGTTGAGTCCGCGGACGGTGAGCAGTTGATCAGACATGCGAAACCTCGCTCGAGAAGTGGCAAGCAGAGTAGCGACCGTCAGCAGTCGATTGAGATGAGACTGGCTCCAGTGCCGGCCGGGTGCTGACGCAAATATCTTGTACCAGTGGGCATCGGGCCTGATAGACACAGCCTGACGGTACGGAGTGCAGATCGGGGGGAGTACCGCCGATGGATTTGAGGTCCTCCCCTCGCTGCGCGTGCACGGGCACCGAATCGAGCAGGCCCTTGGTGTAGGGGTGGCGCGGTTCGGCGAACACCTCGGCCACCATCCCGGTCTCGACGACATTGCCGGCGTACATGATCGCCACGCGATCGGCTTCCTCGGCGACGAGGGCGAGATCGTGGGTGATGAGGACGACGGCCATGTCGTGTTCGGTTCGTAGGTCCCGCAGCAGCGCCATGATCTGCGCCTGCACGGTCACATCGAGAGCGGTCGTCGGCTCGTCGGCGAGTAGGACGGACGGGCTCAGTGCCACGGCCATCGCAATGAGGAGGCGCTGACGCATACCGCCCGAGAACTGATGTGGGTAGGCGTCGACCCGTGATTCCGGCTGCGGAATCCCGACGCGTTCCATCAGCGAGATCGCCTCTGTGCGTGCCTCCTTGGCCGACATCCCGCGGTGGATCCGAAACGGCTCGGCCAGTTGGGTTCCGACGGTGTAGACGGGGTTGAGTGCCGTCAGTGCGTCCTGGAAGACGATGGCGAGCTCGGTGGCCGCGATGTGCCGTCGTACCTTGTTCTTGGCGGTGACGAGGTCCACATCTCCCAGTTCGACGGAACCGTCGGTGATGTCGGCGATCGGTTCCAGCAGTCCGACGACGGCCTGGGCCGTCATCGACTTCCCGCATCCCGATTCGCCGAGTAGCGCAAGGGTTTCACCGCGACGAGCACTGAAGCTGACGTGGTCCACCGCGCGAATCACGCCCGACGGTGTCCGAAGATCGACCGTCAGATCCTGGACGCGCATGGCTACGCGGTCGGTGTCGGGATTCTTTTCCCTGGCGACTGCCGGTGCACTCATGAGACGACCTTTCGGACGGGAAGCAGGCGTGACTTCTTGGAGCGAGGAACATTGAGGCGCCAGCGCTGCGCGGGATCGGTGGCGATACGCGCCCACGCGGCGAGGACCGTCGCGGACACCGTGGTGAGAACGATGGCAAGACCGGGGAAGAACGACAGCCACCAGGCGGTCTGCAAGTACGTGCGTCCCTGCGCGACCATGAGGCCCCAGCTGACATCGGGCGGCTGAATTCCGATGCCAAGGAAGCTCAGTGACGATTCGGCCAGCATGACGAAGCAGAAGTCGAGCGTCGCGACGGTGAGCAGCGTCGGCAGCAGGATCGGTGCGACGTGCCTCCGGATCACCGCTCCGCTCGATGCGCCGAACGTGCGGGCGGCGTCGACGAACAATCTGCTCTGCAGTTCCGCGGACTCGGCGCGAGCTGTCCTCAGGTAGATGGGGATTCGGGTGATGGCCAGCACGAGAACGATGTTGGCGGCGCTGGGGGAGAAGACGTACAGCACGACGACTGCCATCAGAAGCGACGGGAAGCTCATGATCACGTCGGCCACGCGCATCGCGGAGGTTTCACGCCACCCGCGGTGGTAGCCGGCCCACATCCCGATGATCGAACCGATGATCGCGGACAACACGACGGCCGGAATCGCGACCGAGAGCGTGGTGCGGCAGGCGACGACCAGACGGGCGAACATGCTGCGGCCCAATGGGTCGGTGCCGAGCACGTTCATCCAGCCGGTGTCGAGATTGAAGGGTGGCAGGTTGGAACGATCGAGATCCTGATCGGTGGCGGCGTCGCCGATCAGCATCGGACCGAAGATCGCGGTGAGGAACACCAGGACCAGGATCCCGGCGGCGACGGTCGCGACGCGGTCACGGAGAAGTAGCTTCCACAGGGGAGCCGAGCTCTTGCGGGCTATCGGCTCGGTCGGTGGAACATCCTCGGGATCCGAGGTTTTGGGTGCTTCGAAGTCGAGTGACATGTGCTTATCTCCTAGACCTTCACCTTGTCGCGAACGCGAGCATCGAGCAGTGCGTAACAGGCGTCGATGACGATGTTGAGAACGAAGATGCTGACCGCGGTGAGCAGCACGGCCGCCTGCAGGACCGCGAAGTCGCGCTGCAGGATGGCGTCGATCATCAGCTTTCCGATGCCGGGCCAACCGAAGATCGCTTCGACGACGACGGCTCCGTTGATCAGGCCGACCATGAGGTCACCGGCGACGGTGAGCGCGGGAGCGGCAGCGTTGCGCAGCGCGTGGTGAGTGACCACTCGCAGGTCGCCTGCACCCTTGCTCCTCGCCAGTCGGACGTAGGGGGCCGAGAGTGCCGAGACCATCGCGCCGCGAACCACCTGCGTCAATACACCGAGAGGTCGGATCAGCAGAGTGGCGATGGGGAGGACCCAGGACAGCATGCCTGCGTCGACACCGGATGTGGGCAGCCAACCGAACAGAATCGAGAAGACGTAGACGCCCATGATCGCGAACCAGAAGTCCGGGATGCTCGCAGCTGTCATGGACAGCAGGCTCGAGATCCTGTCCGCCAACGAGTTCGGGCGGTAGGCAGCCCAGCACCCGATGATGATCGCGCCGAGGATGGCGAGGAACATCGTCATGAACGCGAGTTGCAGTGTGGCCGGGAATGCGCGAAGTGCCATGGCCGACGCCGGCTCCCCGGTGCGGAGCGAGTCACCGAAGTCGAGGTGGATGACCCCCTTGAAGTACTCGAACAGCTGAGTCAGGATCGGCTGATCGAAGCCGTTGCTGGCCCGGAACGCCTCTCGCTGCGCCTGCGTCGCGGATTCGGGGAGGTACAGGCTGGTGGGGTCGCCGGTGAGTCGGGCCAGAAAGAAGACTCCGATGAGCACGACGAGGAGCGGAACGAGACTGGTGTAGATCCGACGGCGAAGAAATCGAAACATCGCTTCATCGCCTCCCTTGTTGTGAAGTGGTCATGGTGGCCTCAGTTGGTTTCTGGGTTGTCGGCGTGGGTCATCGCGGCGAGATGCATTTCGTCGACGGTGGCGGAGTTGGGGGTGTAGTCGACCGAATCCGACTTGGCGAGAACGCCGTTCATGTGAGCGATGAACGCCATCTGCATGACCTCCTCGGGCTCGTCGGCGAACAGCTGCGCGTAGGCCTGCTGGCGTTCCTCGCCGGTCTTCGCGCCGGCCTCGGTGACGCGATCGTCGAATTCAGGCGTGCCGCCGGCACTTTGGAATCCGGTGCTACGCATGTACTGGTCGGCGGTGAAGGCGGCGTCGCCGGCTTGATTGCCGTGCTGGATGACGAGGAGGTAGGGGCCGACCTGAGGGAACGGGCGCTCCTGATATTCGGCGGTTCCCGCCGAGTCTGTCATTTCGATGGATACGTTCATACCGATCTCGGACAGAGCGTTCTGGATGACCTCCAGTGTCTCGTTGACCTTCGGGAACTGTCCGGTACGTCCGATCATCCGGATCTCGGTGTCGACCGGGACACCGTCGGCTCGGGCCTCCTCGATGAGTTCCTTGGCTTTCTCGGGGTCGTACGGCCAGGGCTTCAGGTCCTCGTTGAAGCCGATGACACCCTCCGAGATCAGTTGCTCGGCCGGTGTCCCGAGTCCGCGGAACAGTGCTTTGACGATGCCGTCCCGGTTCACCGAGTAGTTGATGGCCTGCCGCACGCGGATGTCGTCTAGTGGGGGTTCCTCGAGCTGGATACGCACCGCGGTGGTCTCGTTGTTCGGGTAGGCGACTCCGAGATCTCCGGCCCCGTCCTCCGGTCCGAGCGAGGTGGCGAGGTCGGCTTCTCCGTTGAGAACCATCGACGCCCGGACGCTGCCTTCGCTGCGCCACTGGTAGTCGGCCCGGGCGTAATCGGGGGCGTCGCCCCAGTAGGTGTCGTTGCGGACGAGGGACAGCCTCTGGCCTGCGTTCCAGTAGTCGATCGCAAACGGGCCGGTCCCGATGGGTTCGCGGACTCTCTCGGTCATGCTCGTGGTGCGCGGCACCATCTCGATGAACGACACGCGAAGCGGAAGGATCGGGTCGGCCTCCGGTGCTGCGACGGTCAGCGTCAACGGGTCGATCACGTTCACCGTGAGGTTCGCATCCCCGAAGACATACCCCTCGACGTTGCACCCGAGATCCGAGTTGACGGTCCGCTCGATGGAGTGGGCTGCGTCGGCTGCCTCGAAGGGAGTGCCATCGCTGAACGTGACCCCGGGGTGCAGTTTGATCGTCCATTCGCGATCGGAGGTCTGCTCCCATGAGTCGGCGAGCTTCGGTTCGAGATCACCGGAAGTGGGGTTTCGTTCCATGAGCGGCTCGGTGATGTTCGAGCGAGTCACGACGCCGACGGAGGTGAGCGAAACGTCGCAGGCTTCGAGGGTGGGTGGTTCTTCTTGAAGAACGATGCGGAGTGTGTCGGCGTCGGCGGCGGTGCTCTGGTTCGAGTTGGCGACGGTGCAACCGGCTGCGACCAACGAAAGGCTAAGTGCGCCAGCGAGGATCGCCGCCGTGCGCTGGGTCCGTCCCTGCTGCACTGCTCGTGCAGGGCTCATGGTGACCTCCGTGGTGAATGTGGGCGGATCGATGTGCGCCGACCAAGTCGTCGGCGGCATCTGTGACGGTAGACACACGGTATGAGCGGTGGAAAGAGCCGTCAACACGGCTCGAGGCCCGTCAGCGCGTGTTTTGTGGGTCACATGACCTGGACTTTAGCGGTGCGCATCACATCCCTGCGCGTCTGACCAGGTGGAACGGCCTTTCGAGGCCCGGGAAGGGTTACCTTGGCGCGGCCTATGATGCGCTTTGAGTATCAATCCATGTTATTTACGTGTTGGACAGGTATCCGAAAGCGGGCATACCGTACTGGGAACACGCGCGTACGAACGTGGCGTGAGCAGGACGGCATTTCGACCGCGAGGAGAGCAACGATGACAACGGCTGGTTCGGAGAAACAGGCTGCAGTGCAACGTAATTCGAGTGCTGCAGGTCGGGTGCTCAGGGTTGGGCCCTTGAAGCCGTCGTTGATGGACGCGCTCGGATCCGGTTACGACGCGCTCGTCCTGCCCGAAGGCGACGATCGTGCCGGCTTCCTGGCGCTTCACGGAGAATCCGTGACCGCCGCTGTCACGTCGGGTCGTACCGGCGTCGATGCCGGGCTCATGGCTCGACTGCCGAACCTCGGCGCCATCGTGCACTTCGGCGTCGGTTATGACACCACCGATGTCGACGCGGCCGTCGAGCGCGGAATCGGCGTCAGCAACACCCCCGACGTCCTCACCGATTGCGTCGCCGACCTCGCCGTCGGCCTGTTGATCGACACCGTTCGTCAGGTGTCGTACAACGACCGGTACGTGCGCGAGAGGCGCTGGATCGCCGAAGGCAACACGCCGCTGACGCGTCAGGTCACCGGCATGCGCGTCGGGATCATCGGGCTCGGGCGCATCGGAAGTGCAATTGCAGACCGGCTGAGCGGTTTTCGGTGCTCGATCAGCTATCACAACCGCAACGAGATCAACGGCTCTCCGTATTCCTACGCGGCGTCGCCTACCGCACTTGCCGGTGGGGTCGACGTCCTGATCGTCGCTGCCTCCGGTGGGGCAGGCACCAAGCATCTGGTCGACCGCGAGGTTCTGGATGCTCTCGGACCGCAGGGCTACCTGATCAACGTGGCACGCGGCAGCGTCGTCGACGAGGAGGCTCTCGTCGAACTGCTGGGCAGCGGTGGGCTGGCCGGCGCGGGATTGGACGTGTTCGCGTCCGAGCCCCTGGTGCCCGACGCCCTGCTGGGGCTCGACAACGTGGTGCTGCTACCTCACGTCGGTAGCGCGACTGTCGAGACCCGAGCAGCGATGCAGGCGTTGACACTTCGCAATCTCGACCAGTTCCTCGCCGACGGAACCCTCACGACGCCGGTCACACGATGAGTGTCGTCGTCGGCTACTCGCCGACCGTCGAAGGCAAAGGCGCACTTCCCTTCGCATTCGGAGAAGCCTTGCAGCGCAGTACCGATCTGATCATCGTCGCCGAGGACAACAGCGCCTCCGATCCCGAATTCGGTGCCGTCGTCGAATCGGCACGTGACGAAGCGGGTGCCGCCGGTGTCGTGGTGAAAATCCAGGACAACGAGCAGGGTCGCTCGCACGCCGACAATCTCATCGACTTGTCCTTCGGCGACGGCGTCGAGCTGGTTGTCATCGGGATCCGCCGGCGCTCACCCGTCGGAAAGCTGTTCCTGGGCAGTATCTCTCAGCGAGTGCTGCTCGAAGCCCAATGCCCGGTGACGGCCGTCAAGCCTGCGGTGGGTTTGCCGCGTTAGTTGTCACTTACGTTCGAACATACATTCGACAATCGGGTGATTCTGGGTTAGTCTGATCGCATGCTTTCGGGGGAGAGTGTCGCCGGCCTCGCCGACGACGTTGGGGTGGCCGGCACGCGGGGTGTGCCGGCGATCTCGGATGTATCTGTGCTGGCGGCCGTCGAATCGATGGAAGCTGCGTGGGTGTCGGTGACGCGGGTGCCCGGCGGCGCTCTCGTCGATGCGGACAAGCGGGCGTTGTTGGTGCGGATGGAAACGTTGTCGCGGGCGATGTACGGTACCTCGCACACCTGGCTGACCGAGTTGGTCGAGAGTGACGGGTTGGCGGTGATGCCGGAGCGAACCAATGCCTCTCGGTTGGCGTGTCTGCTGCGGATCAATGCCGGTGTCGCTGGTAAGCGGATCCGCCTCGCTGCCAAGCTCGTGGCGAGGCGGGCGATGACGGGGGAATCCCTCGAGCCGGTGTACCCGAACACCGCGGCCGCACATTCCAGTGGCCATATCGATGCTGCGCATGCGGTGGTGATCGACAAGTTTTTCGGTCAGCTTCCGGCCGCGATCGATCTCGAGACGCGGGAGCAGTGCGAGGTTCTGCTGGCCGAGTTGGCGACAGAGTTG
>NZ_JAHFVG010000091.1 GCF_023264675.1 Rhodococcus sp. (in: high G+C Gram-positive bacteria) | reverse complement strand
GCCCACGCAAGACCCTGACATGGAAGACTCCCACCAAGGCCTTCACCGAATTCGTGCAGGACTACAACACGGCGCTCGTTGCGACCACCGATTGAACCCGCCATGTATTCGCACGCACATAGGACGGGCGACGGTAGGTTTTCCCCATGGCCGAACCCTCCGTCAAGGACATCAAGCGGTGGCGACGATATCTCGCCGACGAACGGGCCGAGGCCGCCGTCTACCGAGACCTCGCCGGCCGCCGCACCGGCGAGGAGCGCGAGATTCTTCTGGCGCTCGCCGACGCCGAAGGCCGCCACGAGGAACATTGGCGACGCCAACTCGGCGATCGCGTGGGAATGCCGCTCAAGGGCTCCGCGCGAACTCGCCTGCTCGGCGTCTTGGCCAGGCGATTCGGTTCGGTCTTCGTGCTCGCTCTCGCGCAGCGCGCCGAGACGCGCTCGCCCTACACACCGGAATCCGGTGCAACCGATGCGATGATCGCCGACGAGCAGATCCACGCCGAGGTGGTGCGCGGTCTCGCCTCGCGCGGGCGGAACCGGTTGTCCGGCAACTTTCGCGCCGCGGTGTTCGGGGCCAACGACGGCCTCGTCAGCAACTTGGCCCTGGTTCTCGGGATCAGCGGCAGCGGCGTGTCCAACCACATCATCCTCGTCACCGGGCTCGCGGGCCTGCTTGCCGGAGCGCTGTCGATGGGTGCGGGCGAGTACGTTTCGGTCCGGTCGCAACGCGAGTTGCTCGAGGCGTCGTCGCCCGCGGGGTCCGCTCGTGACGCCCTGCAGAACCTCGATGTCGATGCCAACGAACTCGCGCTGGTCTATCGCGCGCGCGGCATGTCGACCGAGGAGGCGGAGAGCAAGGCCGCGGGAGTGCTCGCCCACGTGAGCTCCGACGACGCGATGGACGCCGACGTGGGCACTCATGAATCCGTCGGGACGGGCATCGGTGCGGCGCTGGCCAGCTTCTGTTTCTTCGCTTCCGGTGCGGTGATTCCCGTGCTGCCATATCTGTTCGGCCTCGAAGGTGTTGCGGCGCTTGTGGTTGCTGCGGTGCTGGTGGGGATCGCGCTGATCGGGACCGGGTTGATCGTCGGACTCCTCAGCGGTGGCCCACCGATCAAGCGTGCTCTGCGCCAGCTCGCGATCGGCTACGGTGCCGCCGGGGCGACGTACATCCTCGGCGCGTTGTTCGGCGGAGGCGTCTGACAGGAATTCACGAGCATTTTCTGCCCGACGCGCGTTACTGTGTCAGGCATGTCGATTCTCTCTCGTTCGCTCGTCGCTGCCGTCTCGACGGTGTCCCTCGTGCTCGGCGGCACCGTTTTCGGAGCCTCCGTTGCGGCAGCGGACGAGGTCGACACCGCGCCCGGCACCGTGGTCGACGTCGAGGAATTGGCATCGGATCTGTGGCTGCCCGGTGCGGCCGAAGCGAAACGGATCACGTACTGGACCATCGGGTCCGACGGAAATCCCGCGCTGAGTACCGGTGCGTTCTTCGTTCCCGAAGGCACTGCGCCCGAGGGTGGTTGGCCCGTCATCGGGTGGGCACACGGCACGTCGGGTCTCGCCGACGATTGCGCTCCCTCGCTCGTCGGTCCGGCCGACGCAGACCGCGACCGACAGTATCTCGGAACATGGCTCGGCCAGGGCTACGCGATCGCGGCCACCGACTACGTCGGACTCGGAACACCCGGTCTGATGCCGTATCTCGACGGCAAGGTCTCCGCTCACAGCGTCGTCGATTCGGTGAAAGCATCGCGAGAGGTCGAGGGCTCGCTGTCCAACAAATGGGTGGTGATCGGCCAGTCCCAAGGCGGAGGCGCCGCGATCACGACGGCCCGGTACGCGTCGGAATTCGGTGGGCCCGAACTGGACTACCGCGGTGCCGTCGGGACAGGCGTGCCGGCGAACATCGAACTGGCGCTGCTGCCGTTGGGACCAGGGATCCTTCCGATCGCTGCAGGCAAAGGATTGACGACGTATCTGCTGTACATCCTGGCAGGGCTGAGATACGCCCACCCGGAGATCGATTTGAACTCGTACCTCACCGAGCAGGGAAGACAACTCGTCGACCGCGCGGAAGGGGTCTGCGTGCTCGCCGCCGAGGACGAGTTCGAGGGAACCATCTCCGGCGATCTGTTCAGCAGACCGTTGAGTCAGATTCCGAACTTCTACGGTCTGGTGAACGACTACATGGGCGTACCCACTTCGGGCTACGACCGGCCGGTGTTCATCGGCCAGGGTCTGACGGATACCGATGTTCCTGCGCCGGCGGCGCTTTCACTGGTTGCTCAGATGAAGGCGAACGGGCAGGACGTCACGCTGTTCACGTACCCGACCGATCACAGCGGCGCACTATTGCAGTCGCAAGCGGATTCAGTTCCGTTCGTGAAAGATTTGTTCGACTAACGCCCTCCACGCTTGGGGGGCTGAAAGGAAACATCATGCCCCCGAAGAAGGCGGGCTCGAAGCTGCTCAACTGGGCTTCGCACATCGAAGAGAACACCCTGGCTCAGGCGCGGGAGACCGCGTCGATGCCGTTCGTTCATCCGCACATAGCCCTGATGCCCGACGCACACTCCGGTATGGGCAGCGCTGTCGGCACCGTGATTCCGACGCTCGGCGCCGTCATTCCGGCAGCGGTCGGCGTCGATATCGGCTGCGGGATGATCGGTGTCCGAACCGAATTCACCAAGGATTACCTCGATAGTCGCAACCTGATGGACCTGAGGCTCGCGATCGAGGCGAGCATTCCGGTGTCGATGGGCAACTACAACGACCGCATCGACGACTGGGCTTTCACTGCGCCGAAGCTCGCCGAGTTGGAGGGTCTTGCCGCGTCGAACGACGTCGATCTGTCGCACTCACCGAAGTGGCGGGAGCAGCTCGGAACCCTCGGATCGGGCAATCATTTTGTCGAAGTTTGCCTCGACGAAACCGACCATGTGTGGCTGTTTCTGCACAGCGGTAGCCGCGGCGTCGGGAACAAGATCGCGCAGAAGCACATCAAGGTCGCGCAGCGGTTGTGCGCGCAGTGGTGGATCGATCTGCCGAACAAGGATCTTGCCTACATTCCTGAGGGAGTGCCCGAATTCGGCCGGTACATCAAGGATCTGAAGTGGGCGCAGCGTTTCGCCTACCTCAACCGGGCCGAAATGATGGATCGGTTCGGCGCTGTGTTCGCGCGGTGGATGGGAACGCCGGATCACCGTGAGCTCGAAAGGGTCAACTGCCACCACAACTACACGGTCAAGGAGACACACGGAAAGAAGGACGTGTGGCTGACGCGTAAGGGAGCCGTCGACGCGCATGAAGGGGTCAAGGCGATGATCCCAGGATCGATGGGGACGCGGTCGTACGTCGTCGTCGGCAAGGGGAGTGCGGCCGGCCTGTGCTCGGCTCCGCATGGTGCAGGGCGGAGGTTCTCACGGACCGAAGCGAGGAGGCGGTACACCGTCGAGGACCTGCGGAACCGGATGGTGGGCATCGAGTTTCGTGACGGCGAAGAGTTCGTCGACGAAATCCCCGACGCCTACAAGGACATCGATGTCGTGATGGCCGATGCGGTGGATCTGGTGACGATCGAGCACGAGTTGCGGCAGATCCTCAACGTCAAGGGGACCTGAGGCGGCGTTGCCGCATGTGAGCAGAAATCCATAGCAGGCTATGGATTTCTGCTCACATGCACTCGTCGAGATTCCGTGTCACAACCACTTCTGACGCTTGAAGACGAGGTACAGACCAGTCGAACACAGGACCATCAGCAGCAGGGCGAGTGGATAACCCAAGTGCCACTTCAGCTCTGGCATGTCCTCGAAGTTCATGCCGTAGATCGCCGCGACCAGTGACGGCGCGAACAGGATTGCGCCCCAGGACGAGATCTTCTTCGTCTGCTCGGACTGGTCGAGGCTCACCTGCGTCATGGCTTGCATCTCTTCGTTCTGCTGCTGCGCGACGAGGGTTGCGTTGGTCTGCAGTGCATTTTGCAGATTGACGCGAAACGACTCGACGCGCTCGGCGATGCGGACGCAGTGGTCGAGGACGTCGCGGAGGTAGTTCTGCAGTTCGACATCGACTTCGTACTTGTCGGAGCCGTGCTTGAGTGACTCGATCATCGAGACCAGCGGGCCGGTTGCTCGCTGAAATTCGGTGACTTCTCGCGACAGCGTGTAAATACGGCGCGAGACCGCAGGGTCGCGCGAGAACAGTTGGTCCTCGATTTCGTCGATGTCGTTCTGGAGGCCGTCGACGACGGGTAGATACTCGTCGACCACCTGGTCGAGGATTGCGTAGAGCACCGCCTCGGTGCCGAGGGCAAGCAGGTCGGGCGTCGCTTCGAGTCGCTTGCGGACGGCGTCGAGCTCGGGTGACTCGGCGTGACGAATGGTGATCACGAAGTCGGTGCCCAGGAAGACGTGCAGCTCGCCGAACTCGACCTTCTCGGTTTCGTCGATGTAGAGGGCGGGGCGCAGCACGACGAACAGCTGGTCGCCGTAGCGCTCCAGCTTGGGGCGCTGATGTGCCGCGATGGCATCTTCGACGGCGAGTCGATGAAGCCCGAATTCGGATGCAACCGAGTTGATTTCGTCGATTTCGGGTCGGTACAGGCCGATCCACGCCATGCCGTGGCGTTCGCGCATGATCTCGTACGTGGAGTCGAGATTCTTGGGATCTGCTGTTCTCTTGCCGTCGACGTAGACAGCGTTGTCGACGATTGGCAACGTGCTCCCCGCCTTGTTTCTCTCGAAGTTACCCAATCAGCCTGTCAGATCGTGCCGTCGAGAGTGAGAATGGGGGTATGGACCAGCGAATAGATTTTCTGACGCTTGCCACCCCCGACGTCGATGCGGCTCGTACTTTCTACCGCGACGGACTCGGATGGACTCCGTTGCTGGATGTACCGGGGGAGATCATCTTCTTCCAGATCGCATCCGGCTTGGTGCTCGGCTTGTTCGATGCACAGAAGTTCACCGAGGACCTCGGTCAGGACGGTGGACCGGCGACTGTCGGCGGTCTGACGCTCTCGCACAACGTCGACGGTCCAGCCGAAGTGGACCAGGTGGTGGAAGCCGCCGTCGCTGCCGGCGGAACGCTGATCAAGCAGCCGCAGAAGGCAGCGTTCGGTGGGTACAACGGGCACTTCGCCGACCCGAACGGGGTGATCTGGGAGGTCTGTCACAACCCGGGTTGGAGCGTCGATGCCGACGGGAAGGTGCATCTCAGCGAGTTGTAGGAACTGCTCTGCTGCTAGTTCGGGCCGTTGGCGACGATGTCGGCGCCATTGGCCTCGTCGTTGTCGGTGGTTACCGTGAAGAATTTGTTGAAGACGGCCTGCATCTCCATGACCACGTCGATGTGGCTTTGCAAGACGGCCGCCATCGAATTCTCTCCGCCCGACATCCTGTCGGAGTAGAAGTCGGCCAGCTGGGTACCGGAGTCGAAGTTGCCATAACCTGCAGCTCGAGGCATTGCTTGCACGGCCTCCAATCTTTGTCGAAGCTTGTCGAGATAGCCGTCACAGTGGAGCGAGCATGATCTGGCTACCTCGGATGCAAGAAACAGATGGCCTTGATCTGCTGCTGCAGCGAGGTTCGACCAGTAGGTGGCAGCCGACAACTCCGGCGTCGGATTCATGTGTTGGCTCCAGTCATGGTTGAGGAAAATAGGTTTCGAGGTCTGTCGTGTGCTTCGACACCGCTGTGCATGGATCTGTCTCGGTAGTCAGTCCGCCCATGGTGGTGACAGCAAAGGTGGCAACGCCGCTGGAAGTTTGGAACGCGGTGTCGCACTCTTTTTCTTTGGTGACGTCGTACCTGAACAAGACTCCGTCGCGGCTTCCGACCTCGACATCCGAAAAGTCGTAGTGCCGTGGATTGCCTTCGACATCAGTGATGTCGTATCGATCCGAAAACAAGACCACGAAGTAATACCAATGGTTTCCTTGCGGTCCGCTCCACGCACACCGAACCCAGCCTGGAACGTCGATCCCATCGATCCAGCCGACCTGTTTGGTGGAGGGATCCAGCCCCGTCGATGAGATGGCGTCGTCCGGGATGCTGCAGGGGTCGAAGGCCTCGGCAGGCCCGTCGGCGACGGCTGTGCCCTCCGCACCCGCCCCGCACCCGGCGAGCATGATTGCCGCCCCCAGCACCGCGATGTGCCTCCACTGCATCGGACCCCCTCCGTCGCGTCGTTCGTAAGATTAGACGCGGCGACGGCGGAATCGGTTCCACTGAGCTCGACGCCGTCACACGTATTCGACGGCGGTGTAGATCAGCAGCCCGATGGCCACGATTGCGAGCGCAATGGACGCGACGACGTTGATTCGGTCGGTTCCGATGCGCATGACGATGGGGCTGAGCACGAACGCGAGCAGGGTCCACCACGCAATTCCGAGGAGGACGTCGATGACGGTCAGAACCAGCATCTGTTGCCACACCGGCGAGCCGCTCGTGATGAACTGCGGCGCGACCGCGGCGAAGAAGATGATCACTTTGGGGTTGGTCAGGTTGGTGACGAATGCCTGCCGCCATCCGACGGAAGTGTTTGTGCCGGAGGACAAGCCGCTGCGTAGGCCGCTGACAGCAATGTAGAGCAGGTAGAGCGCGCCGACCACTTGGATGACGACGAGCACTTGGGGTGCGGCCGCGATGAGCGCCGAGATCCCCACCGTCGCCAACAGCCCGTGAACGAGCAGGCCTGCTTGCGTCCCGAGTCCGGTGATCGCGCCGTTTCGCCGTCCGTCGGTCGCGCCGCGGATGACCATGAGCCAATCCGGCCCCGGAACCAGGTAAGCGACCATCGCTACGCCGACGAACCCCCCGAGTAGAGACAATTGCACTGGTACGGATTCCCATCATGTCGCCGGGCCTGTGTCACCACCACACGCTCACTACCCCAGAAAGTTCGTCGGCACACCTATGACGAGATCGATCTCGATGCGCCGGCAGGCAGCGATGGACGCAACGTCGCGCGGACTGCTCGCGTATGCGGCCGGAACCAACGCCGTCGATGCGTTCCAACGGTCGTTGTCCGCGTATGCAGTCGGTGCTGCGTCGCGGGTTCGACATTCGCTCGTTGGGAGAGAAGTATCCGGGTGTCGTGAGATTCGACGTGCCACTGAATCCTGGAACGCGAAAGCTGCGGCGAGCGGCCGGAGAGACGGCTGACCGAGAGGTGCGCCGCCGCCGGTGGCTGGCTGCCGACCTACACCCGTGTGCGGAAAGTAGCGGCCACGACCTACTACGCACGCACGGGTGGCGGAGCCACATGCGACCCTTGTCCCGTGCTCGTGGACGTGTTGGGTTATGTGGGAATCGTGGCGTTCGCGGCGTCGGGTGCGCTGATCGGCGTCAAGCGGCGCCTCGATCTGTTCGGCGTATGCGTCGTCGGAATCACGACGGGCATCGGCGGCGGCATCATTCGCGACGTCCTCCTCGGCATTCACCCGCCGGCGTCGCTCGATCATTGGCCCAATCTGACGGTCGCTTTCGCGACGTCGCTGCTGGTGTTCGTGGCTCACCCGGTGATCGACCGCGTGTGGCGCGGCGTGCTGCTTTTCGACGCCTTCGGGATGGGCTTGTTCGCGTCGACGGGTGCAGCCATCGCACTCGCCAGCGGCGGCAGCTCGCTGTCGGCATGCCTCATCGGTGCGACGACGGCCGTTGCCGGCGGCGTCATCCGGGACATCCTGGTCAACGAGGTGCCGCTGCTCCTACGCCGAGACCTCTACGCGGTTCCGGCGCTACTCGGATCGACGACGGTGGCGATCGTTCAAGCCTCCGGGTTGCCGGACAACGTAGGCCTGGTCATCGGCACCGTCCTGGCGACGGGTTTGCGCGTTCTCGCGCTGTGGCGACGGTGGAATCTCCCCATTGCCAGGCGGTTGCCAGCGGAGGAGTAGCCGACACACCGACCCCTCTCAGCCAGATCTCAGTCCGTGAGTCCAAACTAGGACAATGCGCATTCTGGTTGTCGACGACGATCGAGCGGTCCGTGACTCGCTTCGTAGGTCGCTCACCTTCAACGGTTATACGGTCGAGCAGGCGGTCGACGGTCTCGATGCACTCGAAAAAGTGGCAGCCTCTCGGCCCGACGCCCTGGTGTTGGACGTGATGATGCCTCGCCTCGACGGTCTCGAAGTGTGCCGCCGACTCCGGAGCACGGGGGACGACCTGCCGATCCTCGTTCTCACTGCTCGCGATTCGGTGTCCGAGCGGGTGGCGGGTCTCGATGCGGGCGCGGATGATTACCTGCCGAAGCCGTTCGCGCTCGAAGAACTACTGGCGCGTCTGCGCGCTCTGCTCCGTCGCACGGCGATGGATGCGGACGCCGATTCGGAGGCGATGACCTTCGCGGACCTGTCGCTGGACCCGGTCACTCGCGAAGTCACCCGCGGCGAACGCTCGATCAGCCTGACGCGAACCGAGTTCTCGCTGATGGAAATGTTGATGATGAATCCGCGTCGCGTTCTCACGCGTAGCCGCATCCTCGAGGAGGTGTGGGGTTACGACTTCCCGACCTCGGGCAACGCACTCGAGGTGTACGTCGGATACCTGCGCCGAAAGACCGAGGCCGAGGGCGAGACGCGGCTGATCCACACGGTCCGCGGCGTCGGCTACGTGCTTCGTGAGACTCCTCCGTAATGGTTGCTCCTTTTACCCGAAAGACCGCCGGTGTCGATCCGTCGGTGATGCGTCCGCCGATGCAGTTGACGCGCACGGTCTCACTGCGGTGGCGAGTGACGCTTCTTGCTGCGTCGGTGGTGGCGATCGCAGTCGCCGTCATGGCCATCGCCGCGTATGCGGTGGTGTCGCGGGCGCTCTACGGCGACGTGGACAGTCAGCTCCGCAGTCGAGCCGATGCGCTGATCAACAGCAACGTCGTGACGTTCGATCCGCGTTACGTGGCGGGCGCGACGCTCTACAGCACCGATGTGTCGGTGGCGCTGATCTTTCCTGACCTGACGAAATACGTTCCGCCGGGCTCGAAGGTGCCGATCGGTGACCCCGAGATTGCGGTTGCCGAAGGCGTGTCGGACCTCTCGCTCCGGACCGTCGACGATCAACGTGTGCTGAGCCAGCGCACTCAGGACGGAAGCACGATCGTTATCGCGCAACGACTTACGCCGACCGGCGAGGTTCTGGACCGGTTGGCGTGGGTGCTGCTGATCGTGGGCGCCTTCGGGGTGGTGTTGGCCGCGGGTGCCGGAATGGCTGTGGGACGCACGGGCCTACGGCCCATTGCGCGATTGACCGCGGCCGCCGAACGAGTGGCGCGCACCGACGATCTCACACCGATCCCAGTGACGGGTGACGACGAATTAGCCCGTCTCACGGAAAGTTTCAACACCATGCTGCGTGCATTGGCCGAATCGCGCGGGCGACAGAGTCGCCTGGTTGCGGACGCCGGACACGAGCTTCGCACGCCGCTGACATCGCTTCGCACCAACATGGAGTTGTTGATCGCCTCGGGGCGTCCCGGTGCGCCGTCGATTCCCGACGAGGACATGGCCGAACTGCGCACCGACGTCGTCGCGCAGATCCAGGAACTGTCTACTCTCGTCGGCGATCTCGTCGACCTTGCCCGGGAGGATGCACCGGAGACGGTGTTCGAGCGGGTCGATTTCGCCGATGCTGTCGAGCGCAGCCTCGAGCGCGCCCGCCGCCGACGCAACGAAATCGATTTCGATGCAACGCTGGAACCGTGGTTCGTCTACGGCGATCAGGCCGGGCTTTCGCGAGCAGTACTGAACGTCCTCGACAACGCGGCCAAGTGGAGTCCGACGGGTGCCCAAGTGCGTGTGGTGATGCGCAGAATCGGCGACGGCCTGCTCGAATTGACGGTCGACGACGCCGGACCCGGCATCCCCGAAGAGGATCGTGCGTTGGTGTTCGAACGGTTCTACCGGTCGACGGCGTCGCGATCGATGCCCGGCTCGGGTCTCGGTCTCGCGATCGTGCGTCAGGTCGTGATCAAGCACGGCGGCACGATCGGCGTGGAAGTGTCCGATCGCGGAGGCGCGTTGATTCGGATCGTGCTGCCCGGCGAAGCTGCTCCCGGCCTCGACAGCGTCGAGAGCATAGTCACGGCAAACTGATAGGTACATCTCAGGACGCTCTCAGTACCGCCAGGCAAGGTTGTCGATAACAAGGCGGGTGACCTCGAAATCCCCGAGGTTTCTAGTGAAAGAAGCGACTGCAGATGACCGACGACCGTAGAGACTCAGAGCAGAACGACTCTGCTGACTCCAATAACGACCCTACTCAGCAGAATTCAGCTGCCCAGAACCCCACAGCCCAGAACCCCACGGCGCAGAATCCGACGGTTCAGAATCCGGCACAGCCGCACGATCAGCATTCGACTCAGCAGTTCCCCACTCAGCAGCACGGCCAGTACGGCCAGCATTACGGGGAGCAGGGGCAGCCAACCGGGCAATACGGTCAAAACGCCTACGGTCAGGGCTCTTACGATCAGGGTTACGGCTACGGCCAGCCCACGTCTCCTCAGCAGCACGCCGCGCCCCAGCAGCACGCCGCACCGCAGCAGCACGCCGCACCGCAGCAGGCGCCGGCCGCGTTGAAGCGTCGGCCGGGTCGAGCGACGCTCGCCGCGAGTGCAATCGCTCTGGTGCTCGTCGGCGGCGGAATCGGTGGCGCTGTCGGAGTTTTGGCGGCAGGAGGCACCGAAGGTTCTGGTAGCGGGACGAATTCGCTGAACTCCACCATCACGGCTGCGCAGCCTGCAGCGAACTTCCCCGACGGTTCGATTCAGGCCGTCGCGAACAAGGTGTTGCCGAGCGTCGTACAGATTCAGGTCAAGGGCAGCCAGGCCGAGGGCGAAGGCTCCGGAGTGATCCTGTCCTCCGACGGCCTCATTCTCACCAACAATCACGTCGCTACCGGAGCGGGCGCGAACGGCAAACTCACCGTTGCCTTCTCGGACGGTTCCACGGCCGACGCGACCATCGTCGGAGCCGACGCAGTGTCGGACATGGCGGTCATCAAGGTAGACGGCAAGACCGGCCTCACCCCGATCGAGTTGGGCTCGTCGTCGAACCTGGAGGTCGGCCAGCAGGTCGTCGCCATCGGTTCGCCGCTCGGCCTCGCCGGAACGGTCACGACGGGCATCGTGTCGTCGCTGAATCGTCCTGTCTCCACCAGCGGCGAATCCGGCAACCAGAACTCCGTCATCGACGCCATCCAGACCGACGCGGCCATCAACCCCGGTAACTCCGGCGGCGCGCTGGTGAACACCGACGGACAGCTGATCGGCATCAACACCGCGATCGCATCCCTCGGCGGCAGCGAGTCCTCCGGCACGCAGAGCGGATCCATCGGTCTCGGGTTCGCCATTCCCGTCGACCAGGCAAAGCGCATCGCCGACGAGCTGAGCACGACGGGTAAGGCGACGCAGGCAATGATCGGCGTGCAGGTGCCGTCCCAGGACGACGCCAACGGCGCGACCGTTGTCGAGGTCACCGACGGCGGCCCGGCGGCAGCGGCAGGCATTCCCAAGGGTGCCGTCATCACCAAGGTCGACGATCGCGTGATCGCCACCGGTGACGCGCTCATCGCAGCGGTCCGCTCGCACGCTCCCGGCGACTCCGTCACCATCACCTACACGGACGGCGGCAGCACCAAGACCGCAAACGTCACGCTCGGTACCGCCGAGGCGCAGACCGCAGCAGTTCAGGCGCCGACCGAGGAATCTCCGTCGCAGCAGTCGCCGCTTCAGATTCCCGGATTCCCCGGCGGCCGCTGATGATCGTCGACACCGATTCTCTGGCCACCGTTGCAACGATTTACGCACAGCGCGAGTCCCAGCACGGGCCTACTACTACGGTGGGCAGTATGGAACTAGAGGCACCTCTGGCTGGGCGGGCATTGGTCGTGATCGTGGACGATCGGACCGCGCACAGTAGCGATAAGGATTCGACCGGCCCCTTGGTCACGGAACTGCTCACCGAAGCCGGATTCTTGGTGGACGGTGTCGTCGCGGTCACCTCGGACGAGGTGGACGTGCGCAACGCGCTGAACACCGCTGTCATCGGTGGTGTCGACCTGGTCGTGTCGATCGGCGGCACCGGCGTCTCACCTCGCGACGTCACCCCGGATGTCACCGCTGAGGTGCTCGATCGGGAGATCCCGGGCATCAGT
>NZ_JAHFVG010000053.1 GCF_023264675.1 Rhodococcus sp. (in: high G+C Gram-positive bacteria) | reverse complement strand
CCACCGAACTGAGCCTTACCACCGAGGGGCTGCTGCGTGATCATCGAGTACGGCCCGGTCGAACGAGCGTGGATCTTGTCGTCGACCAAGTGGTGCAGCTTGATGATGTACATGTAGCCCACGGAGACCGGGTACGGGAACGGCTCGCCGGAGCGGCCGTCGAACAAGGTGGCCTTTCCGTCGGGGCCGACCATCTGTTCGCCGTCGCGGTTGGGGATCGTGCTGCCGAGCAGGCCGGTCAGCTGATTCTCCTTGGCGCCGTCGAACACCGGGGTGGCGATGTTGCTGTCCGCGGGAGCCGAGAGCATCTCCTCGGGCAGACGCTCGGCCCAGTCGGGCCTCGTGCCGTCCGTGGCGACCTGAACATTCCAGCCGGTCTTGCCGATCCACCCGAGGTGGGTCTCCAAGATCTGACCGATGTTCATACGACGCGGAACACCGTGGGTGTTCAGGATGATGTCGATCGGGGTGCCGTCGGACATGAACGGCATGTCCTCCTGCGGGAGAATCTTGCCGATGACGCCCTTGTTACCGTGGCGGCCGGCCAGCTTGTCGCCGTCCTGAATCTTGCGCTTCTGAGCGACGTAGACGCGCACGAGCTCGTTGACGCCGGGAGGCAGATCATCGTCGTCTTCGCGCGAGAACACGCGAATGCCGATGACCTTTCCGTTCTCGCCGTGAGGAACCTTGAGCGACGTGTCGCGAACCTCGCGTGCCTTCTCACCGAAGATGGCGCGCAGCAGGCGCTCTTCCGGGGTCAGCTCGGTCTCGCCCTTCGGCGTGACCTTTCCGACCAGCACGTCGCCGTCACGAACCTCGGCACCGATACGGATGATGCCGCGCTCGTCGAGGTCAGCGAGGACCTCGTCGGAGACGTTCGGGATGTCGCGAGTGATTTCCTCGGCACCGAGCTTGGTGTCGCGGGCATCGATCTCGTGCTCCTCGATGTGGATCGAGGTGAGAACGTCCTCTTCCACGAGGCGCTGCGACAGAATGATCGCGTCCTCGTAGTTGTGGCCTTCCCACGGCATGATCGCCACGAGCAGGTTCTTGCCGAGCGCCATTTCACCGTCTTCGGTGCAGGGGCCGTCGGCGAGGACCTGGCCGGACTCGACGCGCTGTCCCTCGTCCACGATCGGACGCTGGTTGGCACACGTGCCCTGGTTCGAGCGCGCGAACTTGCGCATCCGGTAGGTCTTGCGCGATCCGTCGTCGGCCATGACCGTGACGTAGTCGGCGGAGACCTCTTCGACGACGCCGGTCTTCTCGCTGATGACGACGTCACCGGCGTCGACAGCGGCACGGAGTTCCATGCCGGTTCCGACGAGCGGGGATTCGCTTCGCACCAGCGGGACAGCCTGACGCTGCATGTTCGCGCCCATGAGGGCACGGTTTGCATCGTCGTGCTCGAGGAACGGAATCATCGCGGTTGCGACCGAGACCATCTGACGAGGCGAGACATCCATGTAGTCGATGTCGGAGGACGAGACGAACTCGACCTCTCCACCCTTACGACGGACGAGAATCTTGTCCTCGGTGAAGTGACCGCTGTCGTCGACGAGCGAGTTCGCCTGCGCGAGCGTGTGGCGATCCTCTTCGTCGGCGGTGAGGTAATCGACGTCGTCGGTGACCTGGCCGTCGACGACCTTGCGGTACGGGGTCTCGATGAAACCGAACGGGTTGACCCGTGCGTACACCGACAGCGAACCGATCAGGCCGATGTTCGGGCCTTCAGGGGTTTCGATGGGGCACATGCGGCCGTAGTGCGACGGGTGAACGTCGCGGACCTCGAGGCCTGCACGCTCACGCGAGAGACCACCGGGACCGAGGGCGGACAGACGACGCTTGTGCGTCAGGCCCGACAGCGGGTTGTTCTGGTCCATGAACTGCGAGAGCTGGGAAGTTCCGAAGAACTCCTTGATCGCAGCGACGACGGGACGGATGTTGATCAGGGTCTGCGGCGTGATGGCCTCGACGTCCTGAGTGGTCATACGTTCGCGAACGACGCGCTCCATGCGGGACAGGCCCACGCGGATCTGGTTCTGGATCAGTTCGCCGACGGTACGGAGACGACGGTTGCCGAAGTGGTCGATGTCGTCGACCTCGACCGGAACCTCGACACCCTCCGGTGCCGTCATCGAGGTGTCACCTGCGTGCAGACGCACGAGGTACTCGATGGTCGCGACGATGTCTTCCTCGGTGAGGGTCGACGCCACGATCGGCTGGCCCGCATTGAGGCCGAGCTTCTTGTTGATCTTGTAGCGACCGACGCGAGCGAGGTCGTAGCGCTTGTCCTTGAAGAACAGGTTCTCCAAGAGCGTCTGCGCACTCTCCTTCGTGGGCGGCTCGCCCGGACGCAGCTTGCGGTAGATGTCGAGGAGTGCCTCGTCGGTACCGGCAGTGTTGTCCTTCTCCAGCGTGGCCATGAGGATCTCGGAGAAGCCGAAGCGCTCCGTGATCTGCTCGGTGGTCCAGCCGAGAGCCTTCAGCAGCACCGTGACGGGCTGGCGACGCTTGCGGTCGATACGAACACCGACGGTGTCGCGCTTGTCCACATCGAATTCGAGCCATGCACCGCGGCCAGGAATGACCTTGACGCTGTGCAGGTCCTTCTCCGTCGTCTTGTCGACCGAATGGTCGAAGTAGACGCCGGGCGAACGGACGAGCTGCGAGACGACGACGCGCTCGGTTCCGTTGATGATGAAGGTGCCCTTGTCGGTCATCATGGGGAAATCACCCATGAAGACCGTCTGGCTCTTGATCTCACCGGTGTTGTTGTTGATGAACTCGGCGGTGACGAACAGCGGCGCTGCGTACGTCATGTCCTTGTCCTTGCACTCGTCCATCGAGGCCTTGACCTCGTCGAACCGTGGATCGGAGAAGGAAAGCGACATCGAGCCCGAGAAATCCTCGATCGGAGAAAGCTCGGTCAGGATGTCTTCGAGACCGCCGGAGACATTGCTGTCACCGCGCGCGGCGGCACGGTCGCGCCAACTCTGCGCACCTACCAGCCATTCGAAAGAATCCGTCTGTACATCGAGGAGACCGGGTACCTCCAACGGCTCGCGAATATTCGCGAACGAAACCCTCCTCGGGGCTCCCGGTGTTCCGACAACTGCCTTGGTCTGGCTAGAGACTGCCAAGATGCGTCCTTCCAGCACCTCACGCGGGCCGCTCGTGCAGTGCGACCGCCGCTGTATCTGCTTGCTTAATGTGGGGCGAATTCGCTGGTCACAACCAGACCGAATCCCCATCGCAATTTCTCCGAAGCAATCGCTTCACAGACACGGCAATCGAGAGGTGGACAGGAGGCAGCCAGCGCAACGTCCAAAGGTACCCCAAATGTGCGCAGGGCGCAACAGGGGCATCAAAAGTAGCACCCGGGATCGAATCCTGCGGCGCCTTCGAAGCGGCGTGTCGCGGGTCGAGCGATCGAGTGCGCCGATCGCTGCGGGGGTGCCTTACGAGGACAAGAGTGAACCTTGCGCGCGCCCGCGTCAAGAGGAAAGGACGGGCGAATCCTGCGCCGTGCCGGTTTCCTGCGGTTCGTCCCGATCACCGGACCGTCCGGTCTCGAATGCGGGCAGACCCGTGCGGCCGAACCCGCGCGGCCGGACCCGTGCGGCCGAACCCACACCGCCGAGCCCATCCACGCACCTTCCAGTCGGAAGCGCACTCTGCAACGTGCGGATCGCCGAAAGGTGCGCGAATCGCGGCCCGAGCCACCTCACCCACACCTCACCCACACCGCCGAACCCATCCGCGCACGTTCCAGCCGGCAGCGCACCCTGCAACATGCGCAGATCGACGAAAGGTGCGCGAATCGCCGGCCGAGCCGCCAACCGCGCACACGCTTGGACGCAAGCGATACCCAATCACACTGCGCCGTAACATCATTCACAAGCTGCACACTGTATCGAGTCGAAACTTACTGCACACCAGAGCCTTCGGCAGAATCCAACCCGAGCCGGCGCTCACCGAAGGCCCACTTCTACACCTACCCGAATGCACGAAACATGTTGAAAACTTGACCTTGTCATCGTTCGTTGAGACAGCGATCGTAGTCCGAGTAACTGTGCAGTTTCCTATAGCGAATCCCGGAGGAGTCTGGTTGTATTCACTACGCGCCGGGGGCCGCCACTACAACATCTCGCCAACTTCACGTCGACGTCGATGAGGACGCCACCCCTTGCGCACGCGGCGTTTCGGGGGGAACACGACGATCGAACCGCTCTGTTCAGAGCGCACGGTCGTCGAGCGGGGCCCTACCGAGCCTGCGAATCATCAGGCCATCGGAGCATCAGGGGAGAGTCATGGTCGAGATTGCACTTGTCGGTATCGGGTGCCGGTTCCCGGGCGGAGTTCACGACGGGAAGAGTTTCTGGGAGTTCATGACTTCGAAGGGGGACGGCATCGTCGATATCCCCGCGGACAGATGGAACGCCGACAGGTTCTACGATCCCGATCCCGATGCACCGGGCCGCATGTACACCCGCAAGGGCGGGTTCCTGACACAGTCACTCTGGGATTTCGACCCCGAATTCTTCGGCATCTCCCCTCGAGAAGCAGCAGTCACCGATCCTCAGCAGCGCCTTCTCCTCGAAGTCGCCTGGGAAGCTCTCGACGACGCGGGCCATGCCGGACGGGTGTCGGGCCAGCCGATCGGCGTGTACATCGGCGGCTTCACCAATGACTCCGCCGGCCTGCGGGCCTCGTCGTCCGGACGCCCGTTCATCAACGCGCACAGCGCGACCAGCTCGTCGCACACGCTGCTGTCCAACCGAATTTCGTACTGCCTCGACCTCGTCGGACCGTCGATGACGATCGACACCGCGTGCTCGTCGTCGTTGGTGGCCGTGCACGAAGCAGTGCGCGCCCTCGATCGTGGCGAATGCGAGATGGCCCTCGTGGGCGGTGCCAACACGATGATCAGGCCCGAAACCTTCATCTCGATGTGCAAGGGCCGCTTCCTGGCGTTCGACGGCAGGTCCAAATCCTTCGACGCCGCCGCCGACGGATACGGCCGCGGCGAGGGCGCGGGCATGGTCCTGCTTCGCCCGCTCGCCGATGCACTGCGCGACGGGGACCGTATCTACTCGGTCATCCGCGGATCCGGCGTCAATCAGGACGGTCGCACCATCGCGATCCCGGTCCCCAACCCGGTGTCGCAGCGAGTCCTCGCCGAGCGCGTGTGCGCCGAGGCTGGGATAGATCCCAAGGACGTCGGCTACGTCGAAGCGCACGGCACCGGCACCTCCGTCGGCGATCCCCTCGAGATGGAAGCGCTCGGCGGCGCGTACGGAGCGGTCGAGGGTCGCGAGATTCCGCTGGTGGTCGGCTCGATCAAGGCGTCGATCGGGCACACCGAGGCGGCGGCGGGAATCGCGAGCCTGATCAAGAGTGCGTTGTCCATCCACCACCGCACCATCGTTCCGCAGGCGTGGCTCGACACGTTGAATCCAGCGATTCCGTTCGACGACCTGGCCATCAGAATCCCCACCGAACTCGAACCGTTCCCCGACCACTACGACCGGCCTGTCGTCGCCATCAACGGCTTCGGATACGGCGGCACCAACGCCCACGTCGTCATGGACACCGCTCCCCCGGCCGAGACAGCCGAGGCGCGTCCACTTCCGCTTCGACTGTTCCCGTTGTCCGCCCGCACCGACGCCGCGGTGCGCGCGCTGGCGAACTCACTGGCCGATTCACTCGACTCGCTCGTCGCCGACACAGATCCCGGTAGTGCCGACCGCATCGTCCGCGCCTTCACCGCAGCCGCGTGGACCAGACGCGCCCACCATCCCGTCCGGGCCTCGCTGAGCTTCACCGACAGCGCCGATCTGCTGACCGAACTCCGTGAGTTTGCAAGCGGTACCGGATCGACGTCGCATGTCGTCGACACCACGGGCGCAGCCCCGGTCTTCGTCTTCAGCGGAATGGGACCACAGTGGTGGGGAATGGCGCGGGAACTCCTGCATGCCGGTGGTGAGTTCGCGCGCACCGCACAGATCGTCGACGACGCGTTCATCGAGATCGCAGGCTGGTCCATCATCGAAGAACTGTGCCGCGACGAGGAACACTCGCGCGTGACCGACACCGAGGTGGCCCAACCCGCCAACTTCCTCGTGCAGGTCGGCCTCGTCGCCGAATTGCGCGCGGCGGGAATCGAACCCGAGACGGTCGTCGGCCACAGCGTCGGCGAGGTCAGCGCGGCATATGTCAGCGGTGCTCTGAGCCTGCACGACGCCCTGCTCGTCAGTTGCCATCGAGCGCGCCTTCAGGCGACGACCGCGGGCAGCGGTTCGATGTTGGCGGTCGATCTGTCCGAGGCGGATGCACTCGCCTATCTGGCGGCGGCAGGCGAGGACATGGCGGCGCACGTCTCGGTCGCAGCGATCAACAGCCCGACGGCAGTGACGCTCGCCGGCGATGCCCCGCACCTCACCACGCTGGCCGAGGCACTCACCGACGGCGGGTTCTTCGCCAAGCGCCTGCAGGTCGAGGTGCCGTACCACAGCCACTTGATGGATCCGATTCTCGCGGACGTCGCCGATCGCTTGAAGAACCTCGATCCACAGGTACCGGAACTGTCGCTTTTCTCCACGGTCACCGCGCAGGAGGTGACCGGGGCGCAGTGGAATGCTGCGTACTGGTGCGACAACGTCCGGAAACCGGTGCGGTTCGCCGACACCGTCAGTGCGCTGATCGGACGTGGGCACCGCGTGTTCCTCGAGATCGGTCCACATCCCGTGCTGTCCGGCAATATTCGTGAAATTCTCATTCGCACCGGCGATCCCGGCACGTCGATCGGCACGCTGGTTCGCAAGGAGAGCGACGCAGCCTCGCTCGACACGGCGCTGTCGAACCTCTACGCCGCTGGATCCTTCGACGGCAGCGTCTTCGCCGCCGAGAACTCACCCGCATCGCCGCACATGTCGCTGCCTGCGTACCCGTGGCAGAAGACTCGGGTGTGGACCGAGGACGCGGCGTCGATCGCAGACCGCATGGGCACCGACACCGTCTATCCGATGCTCGGTGACAGGACCAGCGCGGCGGCGTCGGAATGGCAAGCCGAACTTGCCGTTTCACAGTTGCCGTGGCTACAGGACCACGTCGTCGACGGTCTCGTGCTGCTGCCGGGCACGGCCTACCTCGATGCTGCCCTCAGCGCTGCTGCGGTGCGGTCGGGCCGCGGCGAGGTAGGACTCGAGCACGTCGAGTTCGTCGCCCCGCTCGTCGTCGACAAGCACGACGTGCCCGTTCTCCAGGTCGCTGTCGAAGACAGCACCCGACGTTTCGTCATCCGCTCGCGATCCGCCGCGGACTCGGTGTGGACGATCAACGCGATCGGCCGCCTCGTCGAAGGCCATTTCGACGCGCCGTTCGTGGACTCGGCGCTACCGGATTCGGACACGGGCGAGGTCACCACCGACATCACCGGTGAGATTCTCTACCCGCTGCTCAGCGCCGCTGGGCTGCAGTACGGTCCGGCATTCCAGGGCATCCAAACGGCTCGGATCGGCGCCGACACCGTGGTGGCCACCATCGACAGTGCGCGCCATGCCGGCAGTGGCCACCTCGTCCATCCGGCCGTCCTCGACACTGCGCTTCAGTGCGTCGCCACCTTGGCCTCGCCGAACGGTGTGTCCGGAGCAGTCGTTCCGTATTCCATGGGGACGGTCAGGCGGTTCGGGCCGATTCCCGAGCACGCCATTGTCGTCGTCACGCGAACCAGCACCGACCCGATGCGGGCCGACATCGCCGTCACCGACGCCGAAGGACGAGCCGCCGTCACGCTCGGAGGCGTCGAGTTCCGGCCGATCGCCCCGCCGCAGTCACTGCACAAAAGGTTGAACGCAGTGTTCTACGAACCGACGTGGGAGCTGCGCGACAACCGCGACGCAGCGGCGATCGGAACCGAGGCTGCGCGCGACTTCGCCCTCGTCGTGGTCCTCGGAACACCCGATCGTCGGGCACGGGAGCGCGCCGAGGCCATCGCAGCCTCACGGCCGCTGTCGAAGATCGTCGATGCCGACGGCAGCACTGTGAACGAGCTCGTCGCGGCTCTGCGCGAAGGATTGGCCGTCGACGGTATCGACCGAGCGACGGTGATCGCCGTTGCCGGCACCTTCACCGACCCGGCGAGTGCCGTCGGGTCGCTGCTGACCGTCGCACGCACCGTGCACGTCGCGATCTACGGCGACGAGAGCGGACCGGCGCGGGAGCCGGGGAGCGTCTCGGCCGTCGTGGTGACCGAGCGAGCCTTCTGCATGCCGGGTGACCTCGATGGAGCCGACCTCGCTCACGCGGGGCTCGTCGGCGCCCGGCGGTCGATGCGCAACGAACAATCCCCCGCCGCATGGCGATTCATCGATACCGAACCGTCGACGACGATCTCCGAGATCGCCACCGAGACGTTCGCGTTCGGGCCGTTCGGGTCCGACCCCGTCGACGAGGTCGCGCTTCGTCAGGGCTCCCGGTGGGTGGTGATCCTGCAGAACAACTTGACCGACCATCTCGCGGTGAGAGATCAACCGACGGTGTCCAAGGATCCCGAGCAGTCGTTCGCAATCGAGGTGCCGTCCACGAAGTTGCTGTCCGAACTCGCGTTCCGCGCGCATGCTCGTCGTGCACCGGGTCCGGGCGAGATCGAAGTGCGGATGGAGGCCGTCGGTCTGAACTACAAGGATCCGCTCAAGGTGATGGGTGTTCTCACCGACAAAGAACTCTCGGGCACCTATTTCGGCACCACGCTCGGGCTGGAAGGCGCGGGAATCGTCACCAGGGTGGGAGCAGGCGTCAGCGATGTCGCCGTGGGCGACCACATGGGTGTCTGCGCGCGAGACATGATGCGCCGGTACGTCACTATCGGGGTCGACGAGGGCGGCACCATGACGATCCCCGCTGGATGGGAAACCGGTTGGTGCTCCTCGATTCTGCCGTTCCTGTGTGCCGAATACGGTCTGGTTCACCTGGCTAGGGTCCAGCCGGGTGAGACAGTGTTGATCCACGGCGCAGCAGGAGGCATGGGATTGGCGGCTGTGCAGGTCGCACGTCTCATGGGCGCCCGGGTCATCGCGACCGCAGGTACCGACGAGCGCCGCGAGGTAGCCCGCGCGGCCGGGGCACACGAGGTACTCGCGTCGAGGTCACTGAACTTCTCCGAAGATGTGATGGCGTTGACCGACGGACGCGGAGTCGACGTGGTCTTCAACTCCTCGCCAGGCGAGATCATGGCCCAGAATCTTCACGTGGCAGGCGAATTCGCGCGGATCATCGAGATCGGCAAGGCCGACATCTACTTCGGCGGCGTCATGGATCTCAAACCCTTCGACCGCAACATCACCTTCTACGCCGTCGACATGGACCGCATGTTCGAACACAAGCCTGCGCTCGCACGGCAGGTCACCCGCGAAGTGCTCGACAAGATGTCGGCCGGGACATACCAGCACCTGCCCTACACGACGTTCACCCTCGACCGCGTGGGCGAGGCGTTCGACTCGGTCATCCGCTCCACCCACACCGGTCGAGTCGTGTTGAGCTTCACCGAGGACTCCCCCGTCGTACGTCCCGAGATTCCGACCGTCCGGATCGACCCGGCTGCAAGCTATGTCGTCACGGGCGGCTTCGGTGCCTTCGGTACCGCGGTCGCGAGGTGGCTCGTCGCCGAAGGCGCACGCAACCTGGTTCTGATCGGGAGAAGCGGCCCCACCACCGACCGGGCGACGCAGACCCTCGCCGACTTCGCCGAGGCAGGGGTCACCGTGGTGCAGGAGTTGCTCGACATCTCCGACTACGACTCGGTCCTCGCAATGCTGGCCAGGACCAAGGACAGCGGAGCGCCGGTGCAGGGTGTGTTCCACACGGCAGGTCTCGTGGACAACTACGCGATCAACGACATCACCGAGGAGTCGCTGCGCACCATCTTCCTACCCAAGGTCGACGGCGCCGTCCATCTCGACCGTGCGCTGGACGAACTCGGCATCGACCCGGCCGTCTTCGTGATGTTCTCCTCGATGAGCAGTCTCACCGGCGGCGCCCCGCAGGTGTCCTACTCGGCAGCCAACTCCGTGCTCGACGCACTGGCATGGTCACGGCGTCAGCGAGGCAAGGCCGGGTTCACCGTCAGCTGGGGATCGATGGCGGGCGGCGGCATGGCCGAGGCGAAGCAGGAAGTGGTTCGCTACCTGGACATGCTGGGCTTCAAGAACATCGACATGGACGAAGCGACGCACTTCCTACGCGAGTGCCTGACGCTGGACATTCCGCACGTCGCGCTCGTCGGTATCGACTGGGAACAGTGGGGTATCGCGAATCCCGCGTCGGCGTCGATTCCGCGGTTCGCGGCCCATATCGCCGCGGCCAGCACCGGCGGATCGGGGATCTCGGCCCTGCACGCGGAGATCCTCGCGCTGCCGGAGGACCAGCGGGCGGACGTTCTCACGTTCATCCTGGCCGAGCAGCTTGCGCTGGTGATGGGGGTCGACGCCGAGGCGGTCGACGTCCAGACACCGCTTCCGGAGTTGGGACTCGATTCGCTGATGGCGGTCGAGTTCGCGGCCAGGGTCGGCAAGACCGTCGGGCTCGAGCTGTCGGTTCTCGAGTTCGGGCGCGGGCACGGACTCGCTGCCATCGGCGCGAAACTGGCCGCGGGGCTCACAGCACGTGGCGAGGGCGGCCCTCCCGCCGCGCCGGCAGCAGCAGTACCGCCGGGCGATCCAATTGCCGTCGAAGTGATCGCGGCGTCGGACATCTCACACGTCGACCAGGAACCTGCCTTGACCTCGTCCGATTCGGCCGGAGGTAACTGACATGACCACCGATTCGCGAGAAATCGCCCGGCAACTGTTGTCCAGGAGCGGGTACTCCACCGTCCCGGTCGACGATCCGGGCACCGCGGCGCCCGCTCCCACCGCTGCCCCGGTAGCGATCGCCAGGACCGAAGGGCGCGGACTGCTGGATCACCCGGACATCGTTTCGACGGTCGCCCAATTCGACGGTGTGGATCAGATGTTCGCCGGATTGGGAGTTCCCAATCCGCTGTACCTCCCCCACGAGGGCAAGAGCGGGCCGATCATCAGGCAGCTCGATCGCGACATGATCAATTTCGGGAGTTTCAACTATCTCGGGCTGAGTGCGGACTCCCGCGTCGCCGACGCCGCCAAGGATGCGATCGACCGGTACGGAACGTCCGTGTCGGCCAGTCGCATCGTCTCGGGGCAGATCCCGCTGTACGCGGATTTCGAGTCACGGATCGCGGAGATCTACGACGTCGACGACGCCGTCATCACCACGAGTGGGTACCTCACCAACGCTGCGGCGGTGGGGTACCTGCTTGGTCAGGGCGACATCGCGATCTGCGACGCCTTGGTCCACAGCAGCATCGTCTCCGGCACCGAGTGGGCGGGGTGCAGGCGAGTGACGTTCCGTCACAACGATCCCGCTGCCCTCGAAGCGATCCTCAAGATGTCACGTGCCAGTTTCAAGCGCGCTCTGGTGATCCTCGAAAGCCACTACAGCATGGACGGCGACGTCGCGCTGCTTCCCCAGTTGGTCGCCGTCGCACGCAAATACGACTGTTCGGTGATGATCGACGAGGCCCACGCGTTCGGGGTACTCGGCGAGCACGGCCACGGTATACGCGATCTGTACGGCCTGGACGGCGACGCCGTCGACGTGTGGATGGGGACGATGTCCAAGGCGCTCGGCAGTGTGGGAGGATTTCTCGCCGGAAGTCGTGAGCTGATCCGCGCATTCAAGTATTCGGCGCCCGGGCTGAGCATGTTCGCCACGGCACCCGCACCGGCGTCGATCGCCGCGGCGCTCACCGCGCTCGACATCATCGACAGCGAACCGGATCGGGTTGCACGATTGCAGTCCAATGCGACACGGGCATTCGCGCAGGCGCAGTCGCTCGGCCTGCGAACGGGATTGGCCGAGGGCACGCCGATTCTGCCCATCATCGTCGGGGACACCCAGAAGGCTGTCATCGCGGCTGTCACTCTCCTGGGGTCGGGGATCAATCTCAATGCGATCACCTACCCCTCGGTTCCCGCCGGTGAAGAGAGGTTGAGGCTCTTCGTCTCGAGCGAGCACACCACCGAACAGATCGATCACACGATCAGCGAAGTGGCGTCGGTGCTCGAGCAGCTGTAACCATCCCCGCGTGAATGGTCCATTCATGCTGCCAGACAACATGAATGGACCATTCAAGTGGTCACCAGATCCAGGCTCGATGAACCAGCACCGCTCAGTGAACCAGCACCATCGCGCCCCAGATGAACCCTGCGCCGATGGCAGCGATCACCGTCACCCGGCCCGCGGCGAGCCGGTCCTCACGGGACAATTGCGCGAGAACGGTGAAAATGCTTGCTGCTCCCGTATTTCCGAGACCGTCGAGGGTGATGTGAGCGCGGGAGTGATCGAGGCCGAGAGTATCCATCACGTCTTCGATGATGTTCCGATTCGCCTGATGAAAAACGAAATTGTCGATATCGCCCAACGTCAGCTTCGCATCCGCCACTGCTCGACGTACAACGTCCGGCAGCAGCGCCGTGGCCAGCTTCCACACGCGTGGACCGTCCATGTAGATGTAGTGGTCTCCGCGCGAGACTGCCGCGACATCGAGCGGACGACGCGATCCACCTCCGCGAATCCCGACGGACATGTCGAATTCCGATTCCAGCACCACTGACCGAATCCCTTTGCCCTCTCGGCCTTCCGGAACGACGAGCGCAGCACCTGCCGCATCGCCGAAGAATATCCTGGTGGTTCTGTCCCCTGGATCGGTCTGCCTCGAGAACACCTCGACAGCGATCACGAGAATGGTCCGATACCGGTCGCCGATCATCGTCGACGCCAATTCGAGCGCCAGCAGTCCGCCGGTGCACGCCGCCTGTGTCAGATCGATGGGCACCGCGCGGCGTGCGCCGAGTCCGTGCGCGACGGTGAGAGCCGTGGAGGGAAACGGCTGATCGGGGTTGGCTGTCGCCAACACGATTGCATCGATATCGATTGCGGCAGTATTACTTTCATGGAGCACGCGTGCCGCGGCCTCCAATGCAAGATCAGAGGCCGCGCGGTGCGGTTCCAGAAATCGCCTGCTCGAGATACCGGTTCTCGTCTCGATCCATGTCTCGTCGGTGTCGAGATCGCGGCACAATTCCTCGTTGGTCACCACCCGCGGTGGGAGTGCGTCGACGAAGAATTGCGCGGTAGCCGAGTGAGTTCGAAGTCGATCCACGTGTGTCCATCCCGGAGCAGTTGAATTGTTGACCATAATCGAACGAAAAGCGAAGGAGGGGAACGACTTGCGATCTGCGGGGGCGCAGCGAGCCGTGGTCGATATCGTAACCGAACCCCGTGCAGTGCAGCACCCTCGACGCCTCGTGCGGATCGGTGTAATGTCACGGCGTCGAGGCTGCTCAGCGGCGCTGCTGGGGGGCACTCGGTGCACCGAGACTCGGTGGCCACCGCCTGTCCTGGTCTCGATTCGTTCTTCGTATTTCGTTTCGAGCGTTCTGCGTCAGTCGACCGAAGAGGATTCCGCTTTGTCCACAGCACGTGACCGAATCGTCGACGCCATCATCACCCATGCACGGTATGTGCTCGCGACGTGCGTGGTGGTCGTCGTCATCGCGGGCGTCTGGGGCGTCGGAGTCGTCTCGAATCTCAGCCTCGGCGGATACTCGGACCCGCACAGCGAAGCTGCACAGGTCGACGACATCGTCGATGCACAATTCGGTCGCACCGTCCCCGATGTCGCCATCGTCTACACCCCCACCGACGGCCGAAGCGTCGACGACATCGGCGAGGAGGTCGCCGACAATCTCGCGGGGATCGATACAGGTCTGCTCGTACGACAGCCGACGACGTACTGGAACGTGCCACCGGCCTTCACATCCGGACTCGTCTCGTTCGACGGACGGTCCGCTCTTGCCGTGCTGACGTTCGCCGGCGACGAGGGCACCCGGGTCAAGGCATACCGCGACATCGCCGACGCGCGTGCGATCGACGGCATCGACGTACAGTTCGGCGGATTCTCGGTGATCGCCAACGCCTACAACACCGAGGCACGCGCCGATCTGGTCCGCGCCGAGACCATCACGTTCCCGGTGTTGATGGTGCTGTTGTTGCTGATATTCGGCGGCGTCACCGCCGCGGCGGTTCCACTCTGCATCGGAGGGCTCAGCATCCTCGCCTCGCTGGCGGTGATGCGAATCCTCACCATGTTCACCGAAGTCAGCATCTTCGCCACCAACATCGCCACTCTCGTCAGCCTCGGGATGGCCGTGGACTACAGCTTGTTCGTGCTCACACGTTTCCGCGAAGAGATTCGCGACGGTGCCTCCACCACGGATGCCGTCCGCCGCACGATGGGCACCGCGGGCCGCACGGTGGCGTTCTCCGGATTACTGCTCGTGTGCGGCTTCATCGGCATGTTGATCTTCCCGCAGGCGATGGTCAGATCGCTGGGCTACGGCGGTATGGCCGCTGTCGCCTCAGCAGCATTCGTCTCGCTCACGGCTCTGCCCGCGGCACTGGCGCTGCTCGGCCCGAAGATCAACTCGCTCAGTTGGCGCAAGGGGGCCATCGAACGCGGCGACGCACGCGCAGAACGTTTCTGGGGTTCGGTAGCCACCGCGGTCATGCGCAGGCCGATCGTCGTCGCCGTCGGTATCTTCGCCTTCCTGGCTCTGCTGAGCGCACCGGTCTTCGGTGCCACACTCGGCGACCTCGACCACAAGGGCCTTCCCCCGGACTCACCGGCCCGGATCGCCACCGACGCGCTGTTCTCGGACTTTCCTCTCGCCAATTCCGGCGTCACTGTGATGATCCAGTCGACCGACGGTGCCATGCCGGATTCCCGATCGGTTCAGAAGGTGACCGACGAGATCACTGCACTCGACGGCATCGCGGGAGCTGCCCCCGGCGGGGTTGCCGACGACTACGCCGTGGTGCGGGCGATCCTGACCTCGCCCGACCGAACCCAACCTGCTCTCGCCACCGTGGAGTCGATACGAGCGATTCCGGCACCGGACGGCACGATCATCAGAATCGGTGGTCCGACGGCGCTGAGCCAGGACGGAATCGAATCCATCTACGACACCGTGCCCGCGATGTTCGCCATCATGATCGCGGCGACATTCTTGGTGACCACCGCCGCCTTCAGGTCGATCGTGTTGTCCATCAAGGCAATCGTGATGGCGATGATCAGTCTCGCCGCAACGTTCGGTGTGCTGACCTGGATATTCGTCGACGGGCACGGAGCGAGCGCTGTCGGTATCACTCCGGGCCCACTCCAAGCCACGATGAGCATTCTGATACTTGCCGTCGTGTTCGGACTCTCCACGGACTACGAGATCTTCCTGCTCTCGCGGATCGTCGAAGCCCACGACGCCGGAGCGAGTACCCACGACGCCGTCCGCATCGGGGCTTCGAGGACCGGGCGGGTGGTTACCGCAGCAGCACTGCTGCTCATCACCGTCACCGCTGCCTTCTCGCTGTCCGAGCTCGCGATGATGCGCTTGCTCGGCATCGGCGTCATCGTCGGGCTGATTCTCGACGCGACGGTGGTGCGCATGTTGCTCGTACCGGCCACGGTGAAACTCATGGGTGAAGCGAACTGGTGGCTGCACCCGAAACGAACTGTCCCCGAACATCGCACGTCGCCCGACAGCAGCACCACAGACAGCAGCACCACAGACAAGGACACCCAGAATGTCGGTTGACATCAGACTTGCCACCAAGGCGGACATCCGCGAGATGTCGGCGATGATGGCTCGCGCCTTCCAGTCCGACGATCCCGTCAGCGGATACTTCTTTCCCAACGAGTCACGACGGCCGACCATGCAGCGCCGGATGATGTCCGCGCTGATCCGTCATCGCTACCTCCCGATCGGCGGCGCCGACGTCGCTCTGATGGACGGCAAAATCGTCGGCGTGAGCCTGTGGCATCCCCATGGCGCACATCCCGGGCCCTGGTGGCGGGGTCTCGTCGCCGGTCCGCATCTGCTGTGGGCGATGAAGCGCGGTGTGCGAGCGGGAATTCAGATGGATCGAATGCTGGACGACGGTGCGCCCGACGAGGACGCCGTCCTGTGGGTCTATCTGGGAGTGGAGCCGAGTCTGCACCGATCCGGTGTCGGTGCTGCACTGTCGCGGACCATCTTCGATCGAATGGATCGCGAGGGCCGGACCACCTTCGGCATCTGCAAGGACGGCAACATCCCGTTCTGGACCGCAATGGGGTTCGAAGAAGCAGGCACTGCAACCATCGGCCCCAAGGGGCCGCTCGTGTACCGGATGAACCGCCCGCCGGCCCGCGTGCACAGCGGGCCGGCGGAACGAAACGGCGAAGAAATCTAGCTCTTGGCCTCACGCCACCGGGTCGCTTCGGCCAGTTCGAAGCCGTAACGATCGGCGAGGATTCCCAACTGTTCGACATTTTCGCTGTCCAGAGCAGTTCCGATACTGCGCAATTCGAAACGCCCCGACAGAGACAGCAGCATAGTTTCGGCCATGCACGCGTAGGTCAGTCCCGGCGCCAGACCGTACTCCAATCCGAAGTCCGAACCCGCGGGTAGTCGGACGATGCCACCGTCGAACACCGTCACGTCGGGGCGAATGCGGCCGACGTCGTGCGGGATGTTCGGCGGCTGCGCCACATCGCACACGATGGCGTTCGGAGCGAGATCGGTAGCGTCGATCAGCGAACGCGGTGCCGACGTCGCCGCGATGACGATGTGCGCCTTCGCTACTCCTGCGGCCGGGTCGTCGAAGAACTCCAGGTGACCGGATGCGACGAGATCGTCGACCGACCCTTCAGACCGTTCGGCGGCGCCGGCGAAGTCGCCGGAGCCGCCCCGCGCTGCTGCCACGATTTCCCCGGCCGCAGCCCACAGCTTGGGTGCGATCTGCCCGTGTTCGCCCGGTCGCCCGACGAGGGTGACGGTACCGACGTCCGGTGCGAGCGCCCGGGCGATGGTCCGGCCGATAGCTCCCGCGGCGCCGAGGATCGTCACACGGATGTCCTTCAGGTCGGTTCCTCGTTCGGAGCACACTCGTCGAACAGCGCGGATACTGGCCGCTGCGGTGAACGAGTTGCCCGTGGTGAGGACCCCGGACATCTCACCGAGTGCCAGACCGTTCGCCGTCACGACCGACGAGTATCCGCCGAGCCCGACGACGTCCGCGCCACGCTCGAACGCAAGGTTCGCCGCCGCGGCGACCGAAGCGATGGCCACCTCCGGCGGCAGCGTCAGCAGCGATTTGGAGGTGTACGGGAGGCCGATGAGGGTGCCGTGGGCACTGCCGTCGTGGGCGGAGACCGTGCGCCCACTACCGATCACGAGTGGTAGTGGACTGATCTGAGATGTCCCGGAGGCGAAACGTTTCAACAATTCTGCGCGCTCGCGGTGAGACAGGTCGCCCAACTCGGGGTCGAAGGCCTCGAACACGTCGAGGTCCAACGGATGCGCGATGAACCCGAACGACTGGTCCCCGGGTACCTTCGGCACGTGGGGCAGCCGTCGCGGCGTGCTCGGCGGCGCCTTCGGTGCATCCTTCGGCGTCTTGCCGAGTAGATGTCCGACCAGCCCGACGAGATCACCCGCCGCAGCGAACGAGAGTGCGCGATCGAGAGCAGCCACCAATCGACGGCATTCCGAGTCCGTCACCGTCAGCGGCGGCTCGACCCGAAGCACCCGGGCACCGAACAACGTCGGCGCAATGCGGATGCCCTCGACGACGGACAGGTACGACGCGGTCATCACGGCCAGATTCTGCTGATCCGCAATGGAACCCAACAGCGCTTGCCTACCGACGAAGTTGATGTCGTCGGTGAGCTCGACACCGAGCAGTAGTCCTGTGCCCCGCACATCGGTGACCACGGACGGATATTTCCGCGCGAGATCCTGTAGATCTCGCTTCAACGTCTCACCGACCTCTCGCACCCGAGTGACCAGAGCACTGTTGTTCGCGGTGAGCTCGTCGAGCACTGCAACCCCGACTCGTGCAGTGAGCGCGTTACCCGCGAACGTGGACGTGTGCCTCAGCGCGAAGCTTTCGCCGATCAGCTCAGGCTTGCAGAGCACCGCACCACTCGGAAGTACCCCACCGCCGAGCGCTTTCGCCAATGCCAGGATGTCCGGGACGACGTCCTCGTGGTCGCACGCGAACAGTGTTCCGGTACGTCCGAGCCCTGTCTGGACTTCGTCGACGGCCAGGAGAACGCCGTGCGCGGTGCAGATTTCTCGCACGCGGGCCAGGTAGCCCGCCGGCGGAGTCACGACTCCACCTTCGCCCTGGATCGGCTCCACCACGAACACCGCGAAGTGCCCCGGGGCCGCGGACAACGCTGCATCGAGTGCGTCGCTGTCGCCGAACGCGATGCTCTCGAATCCGGCGACCGGGGCCCCGAAACCGTCCTGATACCTGCTGTTTCCGGTCGCCGAAAGCGCACCGAGAGTCTTGCCGTGAAAGCTGTTGTGCGTGCTCAGGATGCCGAGCTTGCCCGTTGCCGAACGGGCAATCTTGATCGCAACTTCCATTGCCTCGGCGCCGCTGTTCACGAAGGTCACTCGCCCGAGCCCCGACGGGGCAACAGCGACGAGTCTCCGGGCGAGCTCGCCTGCCGGGAACAGCACCGACGGTTGGACGAACACAGCATCGCCGCGCTCACGGACGGCGTCCATCGCGTGCCACACGCACTGGGGGTTGTGGCCGAAGGGAAGCGCTCCGTACGCGCCGGCGAAGTCGAGATGTGTACGCCCCGAAGCGTCGTACAGTTCGGTGCCTTTGCCCGAGGTGTACTCGACATCGAGATCGACGGCGCCGAGCAGCCGAACCAGTTCTGGATTCACGTTCTCCGCGTATCCCGCGCGGCCGGGCGAAAAATGAGTGGAGATGTCTCCGATGGTGGTGCCGGTCATGTGTACTCCGTGTCCTCGCGTAACCGACTCCGGCCACACGAGCAGCCGGGAGGCGTTCTCGCGCAACCAGAGCTCGCCCCGCTCTGGGGCGCAAGCGCGATGTTAACTGCCACATCGACTGCGAACCGGAACGAATCAGTCGCGATCTACGGATAAACCAGAATAAACATCATCTACGGTCGGTTTATATAGTTTCTTAGCCTCACGAGATGTAGCGGAAGTCACATTTTCGTCAGCGAGGATCGATCGCCGACAGAAGCCACTTCCCGTCGACCTTCTCCATGTTCACGATCAACGGGAGCACGACGTTGCCCCGCGCGACACCCTGTTGAGTGGTGCTCACATTCATGTCGATGATCAGCTCTGCGTTGTCCGCCTCGAGGCGGCTCACACCGATGTCCTGCATGTCGACCTGAGTCGCTGCCTGGGTCTGCCGCGCCGAGTCCTTGATCGTCTCGGACTGACTGTCGAACTCCTGAGCCATCTTCTCGGTGAGGAATGCATCGACACCGGCGAACTGGTCGTCCACCGTGTCGTAGCTGTAGCCGTAGATAGCGGTAAGGGCGTCCGTGGCCGATCGGGTCACCTCGGACGTCGCACCTTGATCGACCCAGGCCTGATTGTCGTCCCCGGTGCCCGGCTTCAGCGCAGCAACCACCGCGAACACGACGAGAGCCAGAGCCACGAAGGCCACCACCAATGCCGGAACCCAACCGATCCGGCGCGACGGGCCGCGCGGGGATTCCTCGACAACGTCGACGGACTCGGGCTCGGCAGATGTGGACTCAGCAGATGCCGAGTCGGCTTTGTCCAGTGACACTGCGGTGGCATCCGCAGGCTCGGTGGACTCAGCGGTGCCGGGCGCAACCACATCGTTCACTGCAGTTTCGGCGGGCGCAGCGGTTTCGGCGGGCGCAGCGGCATCGGCGGACGCAGCGGCATCGGCGGACGCAATGGTATCCGCGGTGTCCGCATCGACACTCTCGGGGGACGTCGGTTTACGGTTCGCCCCCGCTACTTTCTTGCGTGACTGACTCGTGGTGTTCGGGGGAACGATTTTCCGGCGCTGTGGGGGCACTGCGGTACTCCTAAAGTTGCTACTGACGCTCGGCAACCTGCTCGTCGGGGCGCGTCAGGAAATCACGTATGACTGAGCTGAAATCCGGCCTGATCGCCTACGGGCCGGCGGATGTATCGGGGACGGCTGCGGGAGCGCTCGGATCGGGGGTCGCGCTGGGGTCGGCAGGCGCGTTCGGATCGGCGGTAGCGTTCGGATCTGCTGTACCGGACTCCGCGGGTTGCTGATTGTAGGTCCGCGAGTTGTCGTCGCCGATCGGTGCTCGGTCGCCTACGGGCAGAAGCTTGTTCACCTTCCACGTACCGCCGACGTCCTGCATGTACATCCGCATCACGGCTCGGCTGCGCTCGGGAGGTGTGTCACCCGGGCCGGTCGTCACGTTGGCGACGATGACCACGGCAGTGGCAGTTCCGTCGTCGACGCTGAGTTCGGTGAGTGTCGACCCGATCAGCTCGGCGGTGATCTTGCGTCCCGAGTTACGTTGGTCGTCGCTGATGGACGACCGTGTCTCGTCGAGGTAGTTGGTCATCTCGTCGCCGGTGACCGAGGTCATCATCGTGTCGAGCGATCCGTCGAGATCCGCGGAATCCACCGAACTCAGATTGATGGCGGCCTGCTGTGCACCCGCAAGGGCGGAGTTTCTCACGTCGGCGATCTTCTGATCGTCCGCCGCGGACTTCCAGCCGATGCCGAACCACACACTGGCGGCAAGTGCGATCACCGCAACGATGGAAGCGCCGATCAATACAGGCTTGGCGAAGTTCTGCTTCGATTCGGGTTCCGTTTCATCCGGTTCCCGAGTTTCCGTGTTTGACGTCACAGTTCAACCTTACTCTCCGGTAACACGCGCTCTTTCGAGCCCGACCACCGAAGCTTCTCTGCACCCGACGACGAGTGGCGGCAACCCCGCAGTCGAGCAGGATTGCCGCCACCCGCACAGTCAGTGCTGTTCGTGGATCAATGTACTTCGGAACGACCCTTACTTCGGAGTAACACCGAGCAGCGGCGCGAGCTGCGACGCAATCGGGTTCAGGTTGAGCTTCTCCGGATCGACCTTGGGCTTGTCGTCCCACGGTTGCGGCGTTTCCGGATCGGCGAACACGATGCGATTGGCGCTACGGACACCGGTGACACTGCCCTCCGGAGTCGTGCAGTTCGCCTGCAGGTTCAGCGGGTAGTTCTCCTCGGTGAGATCGAAGTTGGGGTTCTTCGCCTTCTCCTCGTCGAGAATTGCCTGCGAGCCCTCGTATCCCTGGGTGCACGGCGGAGGATTGTTCGTCTCCAACAGCAGCCCCTGGTGGATGGTCCCATCGCCCGGCACCAAGGTGCTGGCACCTGCCGCGAGTGCAGGCAGGAAGATCAGCAGCGGCTTGAGGGCGAGCGCCCTCGGAGCAGCGAGCTCGGTGACCGAGTTGATGTTCGTGAGATCGGTCGTGAGAGCGGGGCCGCCCTCGGCGATCAGCGCTCCGATCTGGTCGCTTGCGGCAGTGCCGGTGTTGATCAGTCGCCTGATGTCGGGATCACTGCTGCGCAGCTGTGCCGTCACCGAGTTCAGATCGGTGCTGAACTGACGGATGGCCGACGACTGCTCGGACTGCGTATCGAGCACGGTCGTGCTGTCTCGGATCAGTGAGAGCGTCTGCGGCAACGCCTCGTTGCCGGTCTCCGACAACGAACTCAGCGAATCGACCAGAACCTGCAAGTCGTCGCCCTTGCCGTTGAACGCGGTGCCGAGTTCTTGGACCACCGTGGTCAAGTTCTGCAGAGGAACCGTCTTCACGAGCTGATCGGTGCTGGCGAGAACGTCCTCGACCGGCACAGGCGTTTGAGTGTTCGCCGTCGCGATCGTCGAACCGTCGTCGAGGTACGGACCCTCGTCGCTGGTCGGCTGCAGATCGACGTACTGCTCGCCGATGGCCGACCTGTTGGCGACAACCGCCTTCGCCGAATCCGGAATATCCGGGCCACCGCTGTCGAGCAGCAGTTCGACCTGGATTCCGGTCTGGGTCAACGACAGTTCGCCGACGGTACCGACGGGAACACCGCGGTAGGTGACCTCCGCATTGGAGAAGATGCCACCCGAATCGGCGAACTCGGCGTTGACGCGGTACTGCCCGAAGCCGAGCAGGTTGTCGAGCCGAACGTACTTTCCACCGACGTACACGATGCCCACCAGGGCAACCACGACGAATGCGATGAGCTGAATCTTGACCAGCCGCGATCTCACAGCCCACCTCCGAGTTGCTCGAGAAGATCGTTCAGAGGTGCGAAGGGTGTCGGTGCCGCAGCAACTTCACCGTCGTCCGGTTCGGTTCCCGGTTCCACCGGCACACCTGGTGCCGGGGTCGGGTTCGGAATGATCGGTGGCAGAGGCAGCAGCGAGATGGTCGGCCAACCCGGACGCGGACCGTTGCCGTTGTAATACGGGTTCGACGGATCCACCAGCGGCAACTTGTCACCGTACTTCGGCGGAATGTAGACCGGATCGCCCTCTCCGACACCGAAGTTGCGCAGAGCGGTACCGATGGACAGGTCGAGCGAGAGGAAAAGGTTCGCCGAGTTACCCTCGGTGACCTGCTCGATGCCGTCGGGGAACGGAAGCGTCGGAATGAGCGGCAAGGTGGTCACGATGTCGTCGGCCGACGCCGCCAGAGCCTGCAAGGTCGGCCGCAGAGCACGAAGATCCGCGATGAGGTCGTCCTTGGACTGGTCGATCACGTCGGTTCCGACGGTGCCGAGACGATCGAGTTGCCCGAGCATCTGCGTCAATTGAGGACGCTGTTCTTCCAGCACGCCGGTGGCGATCGGAAGATCTTTCAGCACTCGATCGATCTTGTCCGTCTGAGCGCTGACCTGGGTGGTCAGTACGTCGAGACCGTCCAGCGCACGCGTGATGTCGGTCTTCTGCTGCTCCAGACCGCCGATCAGAGTATTGGCCTCTTCCAACAGGTTTCGCGTCGTACCCTCGCGGCCCGAGAAAGCGGCGTTCAACTCCTTGACGATCGGAGCCAGCTGGCCGACGCCACCACCGTTGAGGACCAACGACAGTGCGCCGAGCACCTGTTCGATGTTGGTGGTGACACGCGTTCGATCCAGCGGGATCGTGTCACCGTCGGCGAGCTTCTTCGGATCGGCATCACCGGCGGGCACCGTCAGCTGGATGAACTTCTCACCGAGGATCGATGTCTGTTCGACGGCAGCCGTGGCGTTGGCCGGCAGATTCACCGAGTCGTTCACGACCACGTCGACGTTGGCGGTCCACTCACCGTCGGGCACCGAGATCGAATCGACTCGGCCGACCTCGACACCGTCGACCTTCACGGTGGACTGCGGAACGAGATCGAGCACGTCCTGGAACTGGATCGTCAACCGAATCGGGTTGCTCCCGGTGTCGGCGCCGCCGGGAAGCGGAATCCCGTAGACGCCCTGTGAACATGCGGTAGCCGAGAGAGCGACGATCGTGGCGCCGACGACGACAGTCAACTGCCGGCGTCGTCCGGTCGACGGGGAGTCCCCATCGCGGGCTCTGCCCTTCAGCGATGTTCTGATCGAGAAGATCACTGTCCCCCTCCAAGCGATTGCTGCAGACCGGGCATCGTGTTGTTTTCGCCCAGTCGTGGTGAGACATTGCCGGGCACGGTGCCAGGGACGACCTGGTCCTGCTGGGTGTCGTTGGTCAATACGCCGAACGGAAGTACCAGTCCGGAATCTCGTACCGGTCCCTGAATCAGTGAGGTGAACTCACCGCAGCGATCGATGACCGGCTGAATCTGAGCACCCAGCTGTTCGAAGCGCGGGTCTCCCGGGACCAGCTTGCCGAGGTCGATCAGACGGCAGACCGTTCCGAGCGGATCCTGAGTTTCGTTCTGCAGGTTCGCTCGCGACGCGAGTGTCCCCGACTCCGCGTCGTAGGAGTTGACCAGGTTGCTGATCGCCAGCGGCAGAATCGTCAAGGTCTCCACGAGGGATTCCTTCTGATCCGACAGCGTCTGAGTCGGCTGCACCAGTCCGTTCGCGGCGGTTACCAACTGATCTCGGTTGTCCGCCACGAATCCGGCGACGTCGCCGAGTGAAATGGACAGCTGGTTCAGTGCAGCTCCCAGATCGTCCCGTTCCCCGTTGAGGAAGCTCGTCAGATCGGAAAGCTGGTTGTTGAACTCTCGAACCTGCTGATCGTTGGCCGCGAGCGCCGAGACGAAGGTCTGCAGATTCTTGACGGTGTCGAACAGATCGCCGCGCGAGTCGCTGAGGGTGCGCGACGCATCGGACAGCTGAGTGATGGTGTCGCCCAGGGCAGCACCGTTACCGTCCAGGTTCGCGGCGCCCGTGTTCACCAGGTCGGTGAGCGCACCGTTGGCATTCGCGCCGTTCGGTCCGAGCGCGTTGGACAGTTCGTCGATGCTGGCGTAGATCTGGTCGACCTCGACGGGTGTAGCCGTCCGCTCCCGCGGGATGACGGTGTCGCCCGACATCTTGTCTCCGCCCGAATAGGCCGGAGCAAGTTGGACGTAACGATCGGAGACGAGCGACGGCGTGATCTGAGCGGCCTTCGCATCCGACGGGATGTCGACGCCGCGTTGAACCCGCATCTTGACCTCGACCTGGTCACCCTGAGGGACCACCGACGTCACTTCGCCGACCGAGACGCCGAGAACGCGGACGTCAGATCCCTCGTAGATGCCGACGGACTTGTCGAAGTACGCGGTGATGTTGGTGGCGCCCGCCCGGGTGAACAACCACCACAGGCCGCCTGCGATGACGAGTGCGGCGATGACGACACCCGCGATGACGGCGCGGCTGCCGCCGGTCTTCTTCACGGTTTCTCCCGAATCACTCATCAGTTGCCCCCCAGGTCTCGCGCAGGTTCGCGGTAGCCCGGAATCAGCGGCAGGCCGGGAGGTGTGAGGTTGGCCAAGGTGATATCGAGCCAGCGGCCGTTTCCGACGACGTTGGAGTACAGACGAACGAACGGTGCATACAGTTCGAGGCCTCTGGACAACGCGTCGTTGTTCTTGTTCAGGATGTCGATGACTCCGTTCAACTGCTGGAGCATCGGGGTGATCTGCTGTTCGTTGTCCCGCACGAGACCGGTGAGCTGCTGCGAGAGTCGCTGAACTCCGGTGAGCAGCTGCGAGATCGACTGCTGGCGATTGTTCAGTTCTTCGAGCAACGGGCCTGCATCGGTGATCAGGCGGTTGAACTCTTCGTTCCTGTCCGCCAACACCTTCGAGGTCTTGCCGGTCGCTTCGAACAGCTTCTGCAGTTCGTCGTCGCGGCTCGCGATGCTCTCGGAGAGTCGACTGACTCCGTCGAGAGAAGCACGAATGTCGGTCGGGGTCTCCGAGAACGCCTGCGACAACGTCTCGAAGCTCGACGCCAGCTGGTTGGTGTCGATGTCCTCGATGGTCGAGGCCGCGTCGGAGAAGGCGTCGATCACGTCGTACGGCGATGTGGTCCGTTCGACGGGAATCGGCTCCTTCGGCTTCAGTACGTCGTCACCACGCGGGTCGATGGCGAGATACTTCTGACCGAGCAACGTCTTGATCTGGATCGACGCCGAGGAGTTGTTGCCCACCCATGCATCCTGGACCTGAAAATCGACGTTGACCCTGTCTCCGTCGAGTTCCACCGAGCTGACCTTGCCCACTTTCACACCCGCGATACGAACTTCGTTTCCGGGCTTGAGGCCTGCGGCTTCGGTGAACTGCGCGGTGTACGTGGACCCGGCACCGAGGATCGGTAGCTTGTCGAGGAAGAACACCGAGATCGTGGCAAGCAGCACAATGGCGATGCCGAGTGCGCCGAGAACCACGGGGCTACGCTTTTTCATTCCTTGATCCCCCCAGCTTTGCAACGCGAAGCCGCATTCGTGTAGAGCGGTTGATTCACGGTCGGCAGTCCCGTCGGCAGATTCAGATTGGGCGACGTTCCAGGACCGGCCTGAATGTCGATGCCGCACAGGTAGAACGTGAACCAGGAGCCCTGCTGCGCTGTGCGCACCAGCTTGTCCAGTTTCTTCGGCAGTGTCTGGATGACCTTGGTGAGGTCGTCTTCACGACTGTTCAGCGTTGTTGCCAGGGTGTTCAGGGCTGCGATGGATCCCTGGATCGCCGGACGAGTCGGTTCGAGCAGATCCGCCGTTGCATCGGTCAGACCCGCAAGAGAGGTGACCGCCGATCCGACGACGTCGCGGTCGGCCGACAGCCCGGACACCAATGCCTGGGTATTGACCAGCAGTGAATCCAGCTGGTCGTCGTTCTGGTTGACCGTCTGGAGCACCGTGTTGAGATTGGTGATCACCGCCCCGATCACAGCGTCCTTGTCTGCCACCGTGTTGGTGAGGCTGGCGGTGTTGCGTACCAGTTCCGAGATGGTTCCCGACTCCCCCTGGAAGACCTGGATGATCTGGTACGACAGCTTGTTGACGTCGTCGGCACTCAGCGTCTGGAACAACGGACGGAATCCGTCGAACAGAGTCGTGAGGTTGACGGCGGGTTTGGTCTGTGTCAACGGAATCGTGTCACCGGGATTGATCTTGCCCCCCTGATCCCCGGTTCCCTGCTCGATTGCGATGTACCGCTGCCCGACGAGGTTCCGATAGCGCAAATTTGCTGTCACGCTCGCCGGCAGGTAGTCCCTTCCGTCGACCGAGAATTCGACCTTGGCTTCGCGCTCGTTGACGATCTCGATCTTCTTCACATCTCCGACGCGAACACCGGCGATGCGCACTTCGTCGCCCTTGTTGAGCGAGGCGACGTCACTGAAGACGGCGCTGTATGTTTCGCCGCCACCACCACTGATGTTCGCGATCGAGAAGGCCAGCACTCCGGTGGCAAGAATGGTCACCACGGCGAACACGATCAGCTTGACGAGCGGAGCGAGTAGTCCCCTCATTTGATGGTTACCTCCGCACCCCTGAGCGCCGGCGCACCGACGGACGTCAGCCAGGACGGAACGTCGTCCGGCGACGTTCCTGTTGCCTCACCGTAGATAACGGCAAGAGTGTCACGCTCGAAGTCGGAACCCTCGTAGCTGACGGGAGTCGAATCGGTGATTCCAGGCAACGGCGAGTACTGCGGCGCCGGCAGCTCCGGAATATCCTGCGGCCCAGGGTTCCTCGACGGAACCTGGTACGAGCCGTCGTTGGCCGAACCACCCGGGTACTGCGGGAAGAATTCTCCTGCATCGGTATCGGCCGGCGTGTAGCACCGAGGCCCGCGGTTGTCGAACAGGCGCGGCTCGTCCTGATTGGGGAGATAGCGCCCCTTGGGATTGACGAACGATGCGGTCACGTTGATTCCCCGGTATTCGTCGCCGACACCGATGACCTTCTGCGCACGCTGGACGACCGGCACGAACTGAGCGAACGTGCAGCCGAAGGACGGTGAGTACTGAGCCAGCAACTCGAGAGCCTCTCGTGAATCCGCCGAGATGCGAATCAGATTGTTCGAGTTGGCCTGCAGGAAGTCCGCTGTGGACGCACTCGTCGCCGTCAGCGAGGAGATCAACGTGTCCACTGCCGGACGCTGCTCCACCAAGGTGTTTCCGGTGACGGTCAGGTTGTCCAGAGCATCGATCAACTGAGGGCCTGCATCGGCGTAGGTCTGCGAGAAGTCGGCAAGACCACGCAGATCCTCCTGGATGTTCGGCAATTCGGTGTTCAGTCCCTTGAAGATGTTGTCGAGGCGATCGATCGTCAACCCCAGTTCCTGACCGCGCCCGCTGAGGCCCTGCGCCAGTGCGCCGAGCGTGTTCGCCAGATCCTGCGGCGGAATCGCTTCGAGCAGCGGAAGAAGGTTGTCCAGCAACTCGCCGACCTCGATGGCGCTTCCGCTGGTGTCCTGCTTCAGCACGGTGCCGTCGGTGATCGGGGACGCGGTGTCGTTCTCGGGAATCATCAACGCCACGTAGCGCTCACCGAACAGTGTCTTCGGCAGCAGACGGGCCGTGGTGTTCGACGGAATCAGCTCCGCCTTGTCGGGATCGATGGCGAGGTGGGCGGTGACGACACCGTCGTCGGTGGAGGCCGACCGGACCTCGCCGACGATCAGTCCGCGGACCTTGACGTCGGCGTTGGACGGCAACGCATTACCGACCGAGTCCGTGATCAGGTCGATGCTGACGACCTTCTTGAAAGTCTTGTTGTAGGACGTGACCGACCATCCGAGGAAGAGGATCAGCACCAGGAAGAACGCAAGACCGAGAAGCAGTCGCCTCAAGCGCGACGTCGAGTCGATCATCCAGCAACCCTCACTGTGGTGGTGGTTCCCCAAATTGCGAGGCTGAGGAAGAAGTCCAGAACAGCAACCGTGACGATGGCCGTTCGCACGGCCCTACCGACGGCCACGCCGACGCCTGCGGGTCCGCCCGAGGCATGGAAGCCGTAGTAGCAATGAATCATGATCAACACGAACGCGAAGATCAACACCTTGAGGAACGAGTAGAGAACGTCCTCCGGTGGCAAGAACAGGTTGAAGTAGTGGTCGTACGATCCGCCGGACTGCCCGTTGAAGATCGTGCTGATCCCCCGCGACGCGATGTACGACGCCAGCAGACCGACGATGTAGAGCGGGATGACGGCGACGAAGCCGGCGATCATGCGGGTGGTCACCAGGAACGGCACGCTTGGTACCGCCATGACCTCCAGAGCGTCGATCTCCTCTGAAATTCGCATGGCACCGAGCTGCGCGGTGAACCCGGCGCCGACGGTTGCCGAGAGCGCGAGACCTGCCACGACGGGCGCGATTTCACGGGTGTTGACGTAGGCGGACAGGAAGCCGGTCAGGACCGAGCTACCGAGCTGTTCGAGTGCTGCGTAGCCCTGCAGGCCGACGACGACGCCGGTTGCACCGGAGAGCATCACGATGACGCCGATGGTGCCGCCGATGACAGCGAGGGCGCCGCTACCGAAGGTGACTTCGGCAAGGAGCCGCAGTACTTCCTTCTTGTAATGGACGAGTGTGCGCGGTATCCAACCGATGGCGCGCACGTAGAACGACATCTGCTCGCCCGCGTTGTCGAGAATGGTCAGCGGAGCACTCGCAATTCGCTTCGCGCGCATGAGAGTACGGTCGCCACGACCTTTGGCGATGGTCATTGCGGGTCAGCTTCCCTTCGCCGGCACAACCTGGAGGTACACCAGGGTGAGGATGAGATTCGCGAAGAACAGCAGCAGGAAGGTGATGACGACCGTCTGGTTCACCGCTTCGCCGACGCCCTTGGGTCCCGGGTTCGGATTGAGACCCTTGTACGACGCGATGATTCCGGCGATCACACCGAAGATCGCGGCTTTGAGTTCTGCGACATACAGATCCGGCAACTGCGCGAGCGCCGAGAACGACGAGAGGTAAGCGCCGGGTGTACCACCTTGGAGCACGACGTTGAAGAAATAACCGCCGGCGATGCCGACGACGGAGACGAGGCCGTTGAGCAGCAGTGCGACCAGGATCATCGCGAGAACGCGGGGCACGACGAGGCGATGCACCGGGTCGATGCCCAGAACCCGCATCGCGTCGATTTCCTCACGGATGGTGCGAGATCCGAGGTCGGCGGTCACGGCCGATCCTGCGGCACCTGCAATCAGCAGCGCCGTCACGATCGGACTGCCCTGCTGGATCACGGCGAGCACGCTGGCCGCGCCGGTGAACGACTCGGCGCCGAGCTGCTTGATCAGCGAACCTGTCTGCAGCGACACGACCGCGCCGAACGGGATGGCGACCAGCGCCGTCGGCAGAATCGTCACGCTGGCAATGAACCACGCCTGTTCGATGAACTCACGAAACTGAAATGGACGACGGAACGTCGCCCGTGCGACCTCCACCAGTAGTTCGACAATGTTTCCGGCTTGCGAAAGTGCTGCGCTCGCCGGAGCGAGTGCGGATTTCTTGGAACCCCCCATAGCCCTTACTGTCCCCGCCCTTGCGAAGGGCCGTGGCCCTGGTCGCTATATCCCGAATTGTCGTAACCGGAGTTGTCGTAGCCCGAGTTGTCGTAGCCCGAGTTGTCGTAACCGGCGTTGTCGTAGCCGGCGTTGTCGTAGCCCGAGTTGTCGTAGCTCTCGTTGCCCTGTGTCTGCTGACCGGAATCGCCGTAGGCAGGAACGTGATGTCCTGGGTCCGTCGAATCGAGGCTTTCCTGGATGGCGACCTGTGCGTTGTGCGGCAGTGTGTGCATGATCTGACGCACCCGCTCCTGCCGCCGACCGACCGCCTGGCGCACCGGAGTACCCGGCGTCGCCTTCATCTGCGGCACGATGCCCTCCACGTCCTCGACACCACCAGCGTGGTGACCAGCGTCGACGAGCGCTTGCTCGTGCGCCATCTGCGCCTCGTCCTTCTCCTCCGACATTCCGATCGGCCCGATCATCGTGCCGTTCAAGAACTGCTTCACCACGGGCTCGTCACTGGTCAACAACACCTCACGAGGCCCGAACATCACCAGCTGACGACGGAACAACATCCCGATGTTGTCCGGGACAGTACGCGCCAGGTTGATGTTGTGGGAAACAATCAAAATCGTTGCATCGATCTCGGCGTTGATATCGATCAGCGTCTGCGAAATGTACGTCGTACGAACCGGATCCAGACCGGAGTCGGGCTCGTCGACGAGGATGATCTCGGGATCGAGCACCAGCGCACGAGCGAGACCGGCGCGCTTACGCATACCACCGGAGATCTCACCGGGAAGCTTGTCCTCGGCCCCGATCAGACCGGTGAGCTCCAGCTTCTCCATCACGATCTTGCGGATGTCGGATTCCGACTTCTTCGTGTGCTCACGAAGCGGGAACGCGACGTTGTCGTACAAGTTCATCGAGCCGAACAGGGCACCGTCCTGGAACAGCACCCCGAACAACTTCCGGATCTCGTAGAGCTCACGCGAGGAGCACTGGAGGATATCCGTGCCGTCGATGAAGATCTTGCCGTGCTCAGGCCGCAACAGCCCGATCAACGACTTCAGAAACACCGACTTACCCGTTCCCGACGGACCGAGTAGTGCGCTGACCTCCCCCGAGGGCAACGTCAAAGAGACATCCTGCCAAATCTTCTGGACTCCGAAAGACTTGGTCAATCCCTCGACCGAAACCTCGACTCCCACGCTGACCTCCACAGTTCGTTCACATCGACCCGGATGTGGGTTGGGTCACTCTATCGCACACGAGTGTCCACACCGACACAGGAGCTTACTGCCCAGTAATAACTTCCCCGACCCGGGCTGCGGTCCTGGACTCAGTGTGGCTCATATCACGGCAACACGCGCAGGACTCGCCCGATTTGTGACAGAACCCAATGTCCAACCGTTGTGAACCGACACAGAAAATTGCACCGGACAGGTGACAAATACCTTGATCGGAAATGCACGAAGGGCCACTCCCTGACGGGAATGGCCCTTCGTGACGAACAGAAGAACTGACCGAAATCGGTCCGGCAAGAATTACTTGACGGAGATCTTCGCGCCTGCTGCTTCGAGCTTCTCCTTGGCAGCCTCGGCTGCGTCCTTGGCGACCTTCTCGAGGATTGCCTTCGGAGCGCTCTCGACGAGATCCTTGGCTTCCTTCAGGCCCAGGCCGGAAACGACCTCACGGACGACCTTGATGACCTGGATCTTCTTGTCGCCGGCCGACTCGAGGATGACGTCGAACTCGTCCTGCTCTTCGGCTGCCTCAGCCGGTGCGCCTGCGCCGCCTGCTGCTGCAACGGCGACGGGAGCGGCTGCGGTGACCTCGAAGGTCTCCTCGAATGCCTTCACGAACTCGCTGAGCTCGAGGAGGGTGAGCTCCTTGAACTGGTCGAGCAATTCTTCGGTGCTGAGCTTCGCCATGGTGGCGGGTCCTTCCTATAAGTACCGAGTCGCTGATCCGCGACATGGTGGTGGGTTGAGCTGTTCGCTAATGCCAGCGGATCAGCTTTCGGCGGGAGCTTCCGCCGGTGCTTCTGCTTCTGCAGGTGCCTCGGCCGCGGCGGGTGCGCCGGCAGCCTTCTTCTCCTGCAACGCGAACGCCAAGCGGGCGAACTGCGATGCGGGAGCGTTGAACAGGCCTGCAGCCTTCGACAAGTTGCCCTTCATGGCGCCTGCGAGCTTTGCCAGCAAGATCTCGCGGGACTCGAGGTCCGCGATCTTGTTGATCTCGTCCACGGACAGCGTTGCGCCGTCCATGTAGCCGCCCTTGACGACCAAGGCCTTGTTGTCCTTGGCGAAAGCCTTGATGGCCTTCGCTGCGTCGACCGGCTCGCCCTTGATGAATGCAATGGCGGTCGGTCCGACGAACAACTCGTCCAGCCCGGTGATGCCAGCATCGGCAGCAGCGCGCTTGACCAGGGTGTTCTTGGCGACGGAGTAAGTGGCACTGTCTCCGAGCGCACGCCGGAGCTGTGTCAGACCGGATACCGACAGTCCGCGGTATTCCGTGACGACGGCAGCCGTCGATCCTTTGAACTGTTCGGTGATCTCCGAAACTGCGGAGATCTTTTCGGGCTTTGCCATACTTCGCCTCCTCTCGTGGGAAGTAATGTCGATCGCGAGAGGTCCGGCAGAAACGACGAACGCCCCGGTGCAGGAGCACACGGGGCGTAGACATGGATGACAACCGCTGGTCTGAAGAAGCACCGGTGGAGCGTCGAACAGGTCCCTTACCTCGTTCTCCTGCGTGGGCCGTCCGACAACTTCTCGGACCTTCAACCGCGCATCTGTCAGGACATGCCCTCGAGAAAGCGGTGACCAACGGTCTTGGGTAGAACTTGATTGGGCGGTTCCAAGCCGAACTATCCGATCCAGAACCGTTGGTGAGAGTACCCCAGGTCGGCGAGGAACTCCAAAACGAGCGCACTGTGAGCACGCACCACGACCACGCACGGAGATTGTCAGCGGCAACAACAATGCGGCTGAGCGAGACAAAAGGGCATTGCTGACTGTTCAATCAAATATATGACGGCAGCGCAGCCACGTCCCCTCCTTCGCCCAGGGCAGTCGGTGCCCCCGTGGCAAGAGCGGGATCCGAGCGGCGGCGAGGCGGCGTTGATCTGGAGCGAGATCGCTCGCGATACTCCCCGCTACCCACGCGTCCTGGTCACCGCCGATGTGCCGATACCGATGAGCGACGGAACCGTACTCCGCGCGTACGTCTTTCGACCCGCGGATGCGTCCGGACGCGCCATCGAGGGTGATTTCCCCACCGTCCTGAACATCACGCCTTACAACAAACTTCTCATCAAGAGCGTCGACACCATCCTGAGTGCGCCCGTCGTCGGCCCGATGCTCAGAGTTCTCTCCCGTCGCTTCGATCTGTCGGGTAGGCCGTTCGACGGCATCACCGAGATCACCCGGGTGGTCGCGGGCGGCGCCGCCGACCTCCTCTCCGTCAATCGACATCTCGTGCGCAGTGGCTACGTCCAACTGATGGTCGACGTGCGAGGGACCGGTTCCTCCACCGGCGTCTGGGACATTCTCGGGTCGCGTGAGCAACAGGATTCACTCGAGGTGATCGAGTGGGCGAGCACTCAACCGTGGTGCAACGGCCGAATCGGAATGTCGGGCATCTCCTACTCGGCGATCAACGCATTGCAGACGGCAGCGAAACAGCCTGCAGGCCTCGAAGCCGTATTCGCCGTGGAAGGTTCGGTGGACATCGTTCGCGAGATCTTCGCGACCGGCGGCGCACCGTCGTTGTTCATTCCGTTGTGGCTCACCGCGGTGAACGGGCTCAAATGGGTGCCCTCGGTTCGCGATCTCGACATCGCGACCTGGCTGCACGACAGGCTCTCGTCCCCCGCCACCAATCTTCTCGATCTCGCCAAAGGCTTTCTCACCGGCGGTGATCGGAGGATCTACGACGATCCCTACTACGCCGAGATCGACGCGGACATCGAGGACATCACCGCTCCGACGTTCGTCTACGGGTGCTGGCACGACATCTTCGGCGGCTCGGCCCCCGACATCTACAACCGCCTCTCGCTCGAGCGCGGACACAAACAACTCCTCGTCGGCGACGGCTACCACGGCAATCCCGGAATCGGATTCGGCGATCCCGGGTTCCCCCCTCGTCTCGACGTCCTCGAACGCGCGTGGTTCGACCGCTGGCTTCGCGACGAGGACAACGGCATCGAGAAGTACGGACCGGTGACGTTGCGACGGCAAGGCGGAGGGTGGACTGCGCACGGCCGGTTCCCCGCCCCGAGGGCCACGCCATCGCGCCTGTATCTGTCGGCCGTATCGTCCGGCACAGCACGCCATGCAGGCGCCGACGGAAGCCTGACCACGCACAACGACGGATCGCGCGGTCATTTCTCGGTGCGGCCGACGCTTCGATCGATCGTCTCTCGCGACACGACACAGGTCCTTGCGGGCGTCACCGCACTGTTCGGCGGCGGGTTCACCTACGACAATCGATTCGCCGAGAAGGGCGCGATCAGTTTCACCACCGCGGCGGCGCAGGCGCCCACCGTTCTCTCCGGTCCGATGAACCTGCACCTGCGAGTGATCTGCCATGCGCCCGAGGCACTCTGGGCGATCATGGTCTGCGACGTCGACCCGGAAGGAAAGTCGACCGTACTGACCAACGGCGCCCTCCTGGCGACGCGCCGCGCCGTCGACGACGAGCTGTCTCTGTTCGCCCCCCACGGGGACTACACCCGCCCGCACCACCCACTGACCGAGGAGTCGCTACTGCCGGTGCCACTGGGCGAGCCCATCGAACTCGACATCGATCTGCTCACCACCGAAGCGCTCATCGCCGTCGGCCACCGACTCCGCGTCGACGTCTTCGCCACCGACGCACCACGTTTCATGCCGATACTCCCCGACCTGCTGCGCACCCGCGGCGCCACGCAAGACGTCGACATCGACACCGAGAACCCCAGCTACCTCGTCGTGCCACTGCTCGACGACCCTGGCTGGTGAAGGAGATACATGCAGTCACGCACAGGTTTCGCACCCTCGAACGACATCGAGATCGCCTACGAGGACATGGGCAACCCCGAAGATCCTGTGGTTCTGATGATCATGGGCCTCAGCGCGCAGATGACTCTGTGGCCGAAGGAGTTCTGCGAGCGGATCGTCGAACAAGGCTTTCGTGTCATCAGATTCGACAACCGAGACATCGGACTGTCGACGAAGATGGACGGTCAGCGCATCGAGGGCTCGACTCTGCTCCGTCTGCTCCGCACCGAACTCGGGGCGTCGAGCAAGGTTCCGTACACGCTCCAGGACATGGCACTCGACACCAAAGGGCTCCTCGACTACCTGGAGATTCCGCAGGTGCACGTCGTCGGCGCCTCGATGGGCGGAATGATCGCTCAAATATTCGCCGGGCTCTACCCCGAGCGAGTACTGAGCACCGCCATCATCTTCTCCAGCACCAACGAAGCATTCCTTCCACCGCCCGATCCACGAGCCCTGCTGCCTCTGATGAAAGGACCTGGCCCGACGGCGACGCGGGAACAGATCGTCGCGCACTCGGCCAACGCCCGACGCATCATCGGTAGCCCCGCCTACCCGACGCCGATCGACGAACTGCTCGTCACCGCGGGCGAAATGTACGACAGGAACTACAATCCCGCCGGCTCGCTCCGCCAGATGGCAGCCGTCACCGGTACCGGAAGTCTTCGTCGTATCGCGGCGCAGATCGCGTCGCCGACCGTCGTGATCCACGGGCGCGCGGACCGGCTCATGCGCCCCTCCGGGGGTAAGGCGATCGCCCGGGCGGTGAAGGGGTCGTCCCTGCACCTGATCGGCGGAATGGGTCACGACCTCCCGCGGCCGCTGTGGGACGAAATCCTCGGGGAGTTGGGCTCGAACTTCGCGCGGGCGTGAGCGAGGGCGGCATTCGGTCTCACCACCGAGCGAGGGCGGCATTCGGTCCGAACCTCCGGGAACAACGAAAAAGGCCGGCCCCCGAGGGGAGCCGGCCTTTTCGATGCTTGGTGCTTACGCGTCCGCGTCGTCCTCGAGGAGGTTACGCGTGCGGTTCGGATCGACGGGGATTCCCGGTCCGGTGGTCGTGGAGACGGTGACCTTCTTGACGTAGCGGCCCTTGGCCGAAGACGGCTTCGCGCGGAGGATCTCGTCGAGTGCGGCGCCGTAGTTCTCCACCAGCTTGGTGTCGTCGAACGATGCCTTGCCGATGACGAAGTGCAGGTTGGACTGCTTGTCGACGCGGAAGTTGATCTTTCCGCCCTTGATGTCGTTGACGGCCTTGGTCACATCGTTGGTGACGGTGCCCGTCTTCGGGTTCGGCATCAGGCCACGCGGTCCGAGGACGCGGGCGATGCGGCCGACCTTGGCCATCTGGTCCGGGGTAGCGATCGCTGCGTCGAAGTCCAGGAAACCGCCCTGGATGCGCTCGATCAGATCTTCGGCGCCGACGACGTCGGCCCCTGCTGCCTCAGCTTCGGCAGCCTTCTCACCAGCGGCGAAAACGATGACCCGAGCGGTCTTGCCGGTGCCGTGGGGAAGGTTGACGGTGCCGCGCACCATCTGATCTGCCTTGCGAGGATCGACGCCGAGGCGCACTGCGACCTCGACCGTTGCGTCGAACTTGCTCGACGCGGTGTCCTTCGCCAACTTCGCTGCTTCGAGCGGCGAGTAGAGGTTGTCGGCGTTGACCTTTGCGGCCTGCTCGAGGTAGGCCTTGCTGCGCTTTGCCATGTGTTGCTGTCCAATCGTGAGTTCAGTGTGGTTGACGGGCCTGGCAGGCCCTCCCACATGTAGAGCTGGGGGTGGCTGAATCAGCCTTCGACCGTGATGCCCATCGAGCGTGCAGTACCGGCGATGATCTTCGCGGCCTGATCGATGTCGTTGGCGTTGAGGTCTTCTGCCTTGGTCTTGGCGATCTCGCGGACCTGATCCATGGTCACCTTGGCGACCTTGGTCTTGTGCGGCTCGCCGGAGCCCTTGGCGACGCCTGCAGCCTTGAGGAGCAGCTTGGCGGCCGGAGGAGTCTTCAGCTTGAAGTCGAACGTGCGGTCTTCGTAGACCGAGATCTCGACCGGCACGACGTTTCCGCGCTGCGACTCGGTCGCTGCGTTGTACGCCTTGCAGAACTCCATGATGTTGACGCCGTGCTGGCCCAGTGCGGGGCCGACGGGAGGTGCCGGGTTTGCGGCGCCGGCCTGGATCTGAAGCTTGATGATCCCGGCTAGCTTCTTCTTCTTCGGGGGCATTTCTTTTTCCTTGTATTCGCTCGGGTTTCTTGCGGTTACTACTGCAAGTTCTGTGAGGGCCTGCCGCTAGATCTTCGCGACCTGGGTGAAGCCCAATTCGACCGGAGTTTCACGGCCGAAGATGGATACCAACACCTTGAGCTTCTGCTGCTCGGCGTTGACCTCGCTGATGCTGGCCGGCAATGTCGCGAACGGGCCGTCCATGACGGTGACCGACTCGCCGACCTCGAAATCGACCTCGATGGTCGGCTTCGACGTGGACTCGGTTCCGCTGTCTCCGGTGGTTCCGGCAGCCTTGGCGTCCTTCTTCTGGCCCTGCTGCGGCATCAGGAACTTGACGACCTCGTTGATCGTCAGCGGGGACGGGCGAGAGGTGGCTCCGACGAAGCCGGTGACGCCAGGGGTGTTGCGGACGGCGCCCCACGACTCGTCGTTGAGCTCCATACGGACCAGGATGTAGCCGGGCAGTACCTTGCGGTTGACCTGCTTGCGCTGACCGTTCTTGATCTCGGTGACTTCTTCGATCGGAACCTCGACCTGGAAGATGTAGTCACCGACGTCGAGGTTCTGGACGCGAGTCTCGAGGTTGGCCTTGACCTTGTTCTCGTACCCTGCGTACGAGTGGATGACGTACCAGTCACCGGGCGCGCGGCGAAGCGCAGCCTTCATGTCCGCGACGGGATCCTCGGACTCGGCCGACACATCGGTCGTGTCCTCTGCCGCTGCATCTTCGGTGGCGTCGTCGGCAATGACGTCGTCGGTAGTGGCGTCGTCGCCCTTGGCCGCTGCCACGTCGGCAGCGATGGCCTCGTCGGTCTCGCGGTCCTGAGCGGCCTGCTCCGCTTCGAGGCCCTGTTTGGTCGCCTCGACATCGGCGTCGAATGCGGCCACTTCGGTGGCGTCGTTGTGCGGCGTGCTCACAGCAGGCACCCTTTCTGTCGTTT
>NZ_JAHFVG010000090.1 GCF_023264675.1 Rhodococcus sp. (in: high G+C Gram-positive bacteria) | reverse complement strand
GTGAGTCGCCGACACCCGACAGACGCTGGCCAGTGAAGACCAGGCCTCAGCTGCTGACGACCTCGAGCCGATATCGTCGACTTGATAGATCGTCAATGTCCGATCGAACCGCAGTCGTTTGACTTCTGCGGCCCGAACACGGGAGAGACCGCTGAGCGTCACCAACCTGGCTGCGGAGTTCCACCCGCCGTCACTATCCGACTTCTTTCCTCCCGCTGTGTTGTTCGAAGGCACCCCCTTCGAACTCGACCGGCTGATGCTCATCCGCATTCTCATGACCCTCCTGCTGGTCGTGCTGTTCGCGGTGGCGATGCGCAGCCCGAAGGTCGTACCGCGGGGTCTGCAGAACGGCGTCGAGTATCTGCTCGACTTCGTCAAGATCCAGATCGCCGACGAGATTCTCGGCAAGGAGCAGGGCAAGCGTTTCCTGCCGATCATCATGACGATCTTCTTCGCCGTGCTGTTCATGAACCTGTCGGGAATCATCCCGTTCCTCAATATCTCGCCGAATGCCCGAATCGGCATGCCGATCGTGCTGGCGGCAATCGCGTACGTCACGTTCAACTACGTCGGCATCAAGAAGTACGGCTTCTTCAAGTACGTCAAGAGCAGCGTCGTCGTTCCCGACGTTCCCGTTGCGCTTCACATCATCTTGATCCCGATCGAGTTCATCTCGACGTTCATCCTCCGGCCGTTCACGCTGACCGTGCGTCTCATGGCCAACATGCTGGCCGGCCACCTCATGCTCGTGCTGTTCTTCAGCGCGACTCAGTTCTTCTTCTTCCAGGCCGCGGCGGGAATGAAGATTTTCGGCGTGTTCTCCCTAGCAGCAGGCTTCGGCTTCACGCTGTTCGAGATGCTCGTCATCGGACTGCAGGCGTACGTGTTCGCACTGCTGACAGCGGTGTACATCGATCTCGCCCTGCACGCAGATTCTCACTAGACTGCACGCCGACTCTCACTGGACCGCACGACCGAAAAGATCTACCTGACCCACGCACCGACCGGTGGTGGGCAACAGAAAGGGAACGGAAATCAAATGAGCCTCGCGTACCTGGCACAGGAAACGACCAGCACGGTGACCGGCGCTGGATACGGTGCAATCGGTTACGGCCTCGCAGCTATCGGACCTGGCATCGGTGTAGGCATCGTGGTCGGCAAGGCCATCGAGGGCATCGCGCGTCAGCCCGAGCTCCAGGGCACCATCCGTACCAACATGTTCCTCGGCATCGCGTTCACCGAAGCGCTCGCGCTGATCGGTATCGTCGCCGGCTTCCTGTTCGGTTAATCCGACATGGCAACCAACATCGCGATCTTGGCCGCGGAGGAGGAAGAGAAGATCAATCCTCTCCTCCCCGCGACATACGACATCGTTTGGTCAATTGTCTGCATCGCAGTCATCGGCTTCGTCTTCTGGAAGTACATCCTTCCGAAGTTCCAAGAAGTCATGGCTCAGCGCAGTGAACTGATCGAAGGCGGAATCAAGAAGGCCGAAGAGGCTCAGGCAGAAGCGAAGGCTGCTCTCGAGCAGTACCGGAAGCAGCTTGCCGACGCCCGTTCCGAGGCAGCGCAGATCCGTGAGGAAGCGCGTACTCAGGGCCAGGCAATTCTCGCCGAAATGAAGACGAAGGCGCAGGAAGAGAGCGACCGGATCGTGGCCGCAGGCCACAGCCAGCTCGTTGCTCAGCGTCAGCAGATCGTCACGGAGCTTCGTGGGGATCTCGGACGTACGGCAGTGGAACTCGCCGAGAAGGTCATCGGAGAGCAGTTGTCCGACGAGGCGAAGCGAGCAGGATCCATCGATCGTTTCCTGAGCGAACTCGACTCCGTCACCGCTGACTCTGCAGCCGGAAAGTGAGATAACCATGTACGCAACTTCTCGTGAGGCTCTCGCCCGCACGCGTTCGGTTGCGAACGATGCACTCGGATCTGCGTCGGCAGGGCAGGCAACTGCTGCTGCCGCGCAGACCGGTGCCGAGCTCTTCGCTGTAGTGGAGACCCTGGACGGTCAGCGCACGCTGCGAACCGCGCTGGCTGATTCCTCGGTGTCCGCCGACCGTCGCAGCGCGCTCGCGCAGGAGTTGTTCGCAGGACAGATCTCCGAGATCACCGCGAAGATCCTGACGGCGGCTGTGTCGGAAAGCTGGTCCAAGACGTCGGACCTGTTGAACTCTCTGATCGAGTTGGGACGCGAAGCACTGTTTCGTGCCGCAGCCGATCAGGATCAACTGGACACCGTCGAGGACGAACTGTTCCGTCTCGGCCGGATCGTCGCATCCAGCCCACAACTCGAGCAGGCATTGTCGGATCTCGGCAAGCCCGTTCAGGCGAAGCGCGAGCTTCTCGGACGTCTGCTCTACGGCAAGGTGACTGCGGTCACCGAGGCGTTGGCGATCCAATCGGTCAGTCGTCTGAAGAAGTCGGCGCCTGCCGATGCACTCGACGAGCTGGCCGGGCTGGCTGCACAGGTTCGTGATCGGGCTGTGGCGCATGTGCGCAGCGCGGCGCCGCTCAGCGACAGTCAGCTCGAGAAGCTGACAGCGACTCTGACGCGTACCTACGGCAAGCCTGTCACCGTTCATGTCGAGGTCGATACCGAACTGCTCAGCGGACTCGTGGTCCGGATAGGCGACGAGGTCATCGACGGTAGTGGGGCAGGCCGCCTCGCTGCATTGCGAAAGACACTCAAGTAGTCCGAATTCGGACACCACAGTCACCAAAAGAAGCGTTTCGACATTCGAATCACTTCGAACCGCGATCATTGAAGGAAGAGCAGGAAAAAATATGGCGGAGCTGACGATCTCCTCCGACGAGATCCGTAGCGCGATCGAGAACTTCACCGCGAGCTACTCACCGGAGTCCTCCCGCGAGGAGGTCGGCACGGTTACCGACACGAGCGACGGAATCGCGCACGTGTCCGGACTTCCGTCGGCGATGTCCAACGAGCTGCTGGAGTTCCCCGGCGGCGTACTCGGTGTTGCGCTCAACCTGGATGCCACCGAAATCGGTGCCGTCATCCTCGGTGACTACGAGCACATCGAAGAGGGCCAGGAAGTCAAGCGCACCGGCGACGTTCTCTCGGTCCCGGTCGGCGACGGCTACCTCGGTCGCGTCGTCAACCCACTCGGCCAGCCCATCGACGGCCTCGGCGACATCGAGTCCACCGAGAACCGCGCTCTCGAGCTGCAGGCTGCCTCGGTGCTCGAGCGCCAGCCGGTCGAAGAGCCGCTCCAGACCGGTATCAAGGCCATCGACGCCATGACACCGATCGGCCGCGGCCAGCGCCAGCTCATCATCGGCGACCGCAAGACGGGCAAGACCGCCGTCTGCATCGACGCCATCCTCAACCAGAAGGCCAACTGGGAGTCGGGCGACGACAAGAAGCAGGTTCGCTGCATCTACGTCGCCATCGGTCAGAAGGGCTCCACGATCGCAGGCGTCAAGGCTGCGCTCGAAGAGCAGGGCGCACTGGAGTACACGACCATCGTCGCGGCTCCCGCTTCCGATTCGGCCGGCTTCAAGTGGCTTGCTCCGTACACCGGTTCGGCCATCGGCCAGCACTGGATGTACCAGGGCAAGCACGTCCTCATCGTGTTCGACGACCTGACCAAGCAGGCCGAGGCGTACCGCGCCATCTCGCTGCTGCTGCGTCGCCCGCCGGGCCGCGAGGCATACCCCGGTGACGTCTTCTACTTGCACTCCCGTCTGCTGGAGCGCTCGGCGAAGCTGTCCGACGCGCTCGGCGGCGGATCGCTGACGGCTCTGCCGATCATCGAGACCAAGGCAAACGACGTCTCGGCGTACATCCCGACCAACGTCATCTCGATCACCGACGGACAGGTGTTCCTGGAGTCGGACCTCTTCAACAAGGGCGTTCGTCCGGCCATCAACGTCGGTATCTCGGTGTCGCGAGTCGGCGGCGCTGCGCAGACCAAGGGCATGAAGAAGGTCTCCGGCTCGCTGCGTCTCGAGCTCGCTCAGTTCCGTGAGCTCGAAGCCTTCTCGGCATTCGCTTCCGACCTCGACGCTGCATCGAAGGCTCAGCTCGAGCGCGGCGCTCGCCTGGTCGAGTTGCTCAAGCAGGATCAGTACTCCCCGGTTGCCGTCGAAGATCAGATCGTCTCGATCTGGCTTGCCGGCCAGGGCACGTACGACTCCGTTCCCGTCGGCGACGTCCGTCGCTTCGAGAGCGAACTGCTCGAGGATCTGCACCGCAACGCCAGCGGCGTCTACGACAGCATTGCCGGTGGCAAGGCTCTCGACGACGACGCTCAGAAGGCACTGACCGAGGCCACCGAGAAGTTCAAGGCTGGCTTCCTCGACTCCGAGGGCAACCGCGTCGTCAACGAGGCAGAAGCGGACACGCTGAACCCGGACGAGGTCAGCCAGGAGCAGGTCAACGTCACTCGCAAGACAGTCAGCAAGTAGGTCGGCGACATGACCAGTGTTCTCACGAGTAGAGAAGGGAGCGTGAACAGCTAGATGGCAAGCATTCTCGAGCTGCGTTCCCGGATCAAGTCGGTCAACTCGACGAAGAAGATCACCAAAGCGCAAGAGTTGATCGCTACATCGCGAATCACCAAGGCGCAGGCCCGTGTTGCTGCTTCGAAGCCGTACGCGGAAGAGATCACCAAGGTGCTCTCCGCGTTGGCGAGTGCGTCCGGTTCGCTGGACCACCCGCTGCTGAACGAGCGGGCCGAGCCCAAGCGTGCCGCTGTCCTGGTTGTGACCAGTGACCGCGGTATGTGTGGTGGCTACAACTCCAACGTCCTCAAGGAAGCAGAGGAGCTGTTCCAGCTTCTTCGCAAAGAGGGCAAGGATCCGGTCATCTACGTGCTCGGCGCGAAGGGTCTCGGTTACTACACCTTCCGCGAGCGCGATGTGAAGGGTGCATGGACGGGCTTCTCGCAGGAGCCTGGCTACGCCGATGCGGCAAAGGCCAGCAAGCACCTTGTCGAGCTGTTCATGGCCGGCTCTGGTTCCGACGTCGAAGCTCCCAATGGTGAAGGAACCATCGAGGGCGTCGACGAACTGCACATCGTCTACACACGTTTCGTGTCGATGCTGACGCAGAAGCCCGAGGTTCGTCGTATGGCTCCGCTGGAGATCGCTTACACGGACGAAGAGATTCAGATGGGTGCCGATTCACTCACCGATTCGCCTTCTGCTTCAGACGTGCAAGCCCAGTACGACTTCGAACCCGAGGCCGGAACTCTCCTGTCGGCTCTGCTGCCGAAGTACATCAGCACGAGGATCTACTCCTCGCTGCTCGATGCGGCTGCGTCCGAGTCGGCCGCTCGTCGTACGGCCATGAAGGCCGCGACGGACAACGCGAACGAATTGGTCGAGACCCTGAGCCGTCAGGCAAACCAGGCTCGGCAAGCCCAGATCACCCAGGAAATCAGCGAAATCGTTGGTGGCGCAAACGCGTTGGCTGACAGCGCAGGAAGTGACTAAGCAATGACCGCAGCAGTAGCCCAAGAGAACGCGAGCGGATCGGACACACAGTCCGGCCGTGTCGTTCGGGTCATCGGCCCCGTTGTGGATATCGAGTTCCCGCGCGGCGCCATCCCCGCCCTGTTCAATGCACTTCACGCAGAGATCACGCTGCCGACGGTGGCCAAGACCCTGACGCTCGAGGTTGCACAGCACCTCGGCGACAACCTGGTCCGCACCATCTCGATGCAGCCGACCGACGGACTCGTCCGTGGCACCTCGGTGGAGAACACCGGAAAGCCGATCTCGGTTCCCGTCGGTGACGTCGTCAAGGGCCACGTGTTCAACGCCCTCGGTGACTGCCTTGATACTCCGGGACTCGGCCGCGACGGCGAGCAGTGGGGCATCCACCGCAAGCCACCAGCCTTCGATCAGCTCGAGGGCAAGACCGAGATCCTCGAGACCGGCATCAAGGTCATCGACCTTCTCACCCCGTACGTCAAGGGTGGAAAGATCGGTCTGTTCGGTGGTGCCGGTGTCGGCAAGACCGTTCTGATCCAGGAAATGATCACCCGTATCGCTCGCGAATTCTCCGGAACCTCGGTGTTCGCCGGCGTCGGTGAGCGCACACGTGAGGGCACCGACCTTCACCTCGAGATGGAAGAGATGGGCGTCCTTCAGGACACCGCCCTTGTCTTCGGCCAGATGGACGAGCCGCCGGGCACGCGTATGCGCGTCGCCCTGTCCGCACTGACCATGGCGGAGTACTTCCGCGATGTGCAGGGCCAGGACGTGCTGCTGTTCATCGACAACATCTTCCGTTTCACGCAGGCAGGTTCGGAGGTGTCGACCCTCCTGGGCCGCATGCCTTCTGCCGTGGGTTACCAGCCGACGCTGGCGGACGAGATGGGTGAGCTCCAGGAGCGCATCACCTCGACCCGTGGACGCTCGATCACCTCGCTGCAGGCGATCTATGTTCCCGCCGACGACTACACCGACCCGGCGCCTGCGACGACGTTCGCCCACCTCGACGCAACGACCGAGCTCTCGCGTCCGATTTCGCAGATGGGTATCTACCCCGCTGTGGACCCGCTGAGCTCCACGTCGCGAATCCTCGAGCCCGGCATCGTCGGCGCCGAGCACTTCCGCGTCGCCAACGAGGTCAAGCGCATCCTGCAGAAGTACAAGGAACTGCAGGACATCATCGCGATCCTCGGCATGGACGAGCTCCAGGAAGAGGACAAGGTTCTGGTCGGCCGCGCACGCCGTCTCCAGAAGTTCCTCGGCCAGAACTTCATCGTCGCCGAGAAGTTCACCGGTGAGGCAGGCTCGGTCGTGTCGCTTACCGACACCATCGAGGCGTTCGACAAGGTCACCAAGGGTGAGTACGACCACCTTCCCGAGCAGGCCTTCAACAGCTGTGGTGGTCTCGACGACGTCGAGGCAGCAGCCAAGAAGATGTCCGGAAAGTAGCCCGACGTGACTTCTGCGGAAACGAACGGCATGGAAGTTTCACTCGTCGCGGTCGAGCAGAAACTGTGGTCCGGCAACGCGACCCTGGTGAGCGCTCAGACCACCGAGGGTGAGATCGGCATCATGGCCGGCCATGAGCCCGTACTGGGCCAGCTCGTCGAGGCAGGGACGGTGTCCATCACGACGACCGACGGCGAGAAGATCGTGGCAGCTGTCCACGGTGGTTTCCTGTCGGTCACGGGCAAGACCGTCACCGTGCTGGCGGAGTCTGCTGACTTCGCTCAGGACATCGACGTCGACGCAGCACGATCGGTACTGGACGCGGGCGGTGACGACAAGGAAGCGCTCGCTATCGCGAAGGGCCGAATTCGCGCCGCCGAGCGGGCCTAGGTCTTACGAGAAAGCCGCGACGAGGTTCTGTGATGCACATCGGAGTGATTGTTCTGATCATTCTGGTTGTGCTGCTCGCAGGCCTCGTCGCGGCTTTTTTGTATCGTCTGACCATTCTTCGTCGCGGTGGAACCGCGGCGATCATGCGTGTGAGGCCGTCTGCCGGTGGCAGCGGTTGGAGGCACGGCGTCATTCGCTACGGCGACAACACATTGGTTTTCTTCAAACTGTCGAGCCTGCGGCCCGGCCCCGATTACCGGATGACCCGTCAGGGCATCGAGGTGGGGGAGCGGCGCAAACCACGCAGCGACGAATTCGACATCATGACCGACGAGATTGCGGTTCTCGCGCTCACCGACAACGGGCAGACGTACGAGATCGCCCTCGATCGAGGTGCATTGACGGCGTTCATGTCGTGGCTCGAATCCCGGCCCTCGGGTCGCTCGCGGCGCGGTAGGCCCGCAGCGTAATTTTTTCAGGTGTCGGTAGAGCGTGACGCTCCCGGCACCCATTGCACGTCGCCCTCGGGGTTGGCGTGGCGGCTCAGAATGAAGAGCAGATCCGAGAGTCTGTTCAGGTACTTCGCGGGAAGCGCACTCGTGGTCTCCGGACTTTCGTCGACGGCAGCCCACGCTGCCCGTTCCGCACGTCGCGCGACGGTCCTGGCGTTGTGAAGCAAAGCCCCCAGCGGTGTTCCGCCCGGGAGAATGAACGACGTCAGTGGCGTCAGATCCTCGTTGTAGTGGTCACACCACGCTTCGAGTCGGTCTACGTAGGACTGATCGATTCGCAGTGGTGGGTACTTCGGATCCTCGGCGACAGGGGTCGAGAGATCGGCGCCTGCATCGAAGAGATCGCTTTGAACAGTCCGAATCACCTCGATCACGTCGGGTGGGGGGTTGCCCAGTGCCAGAACGACTCCCAGGCTCGCGTTCGTCTCGTCGCAATCGGCGTAGGCGACGAGACGAGGATCGTTCTTGGTCACCCGGGAGAAGTCGCTCAACCCGGTGGTTCCGTCGTCGCCGGTACGGGTGTAGATCCGAGTCAGGTGTACAGCCATGGCGCCACGGTACCGTCCGCGTCGACTGGCTACGCTGTCGAACTGTGAGTGAACGCTTTTTGGTATCCGGTGGAAACCGACTCGTCGGCGAGGTGTCGGTGGGCGGTGCGAAGAACAGCGTGCTCAAGCTGATGGCCGCGGCGTTGTTGGCCGAGGGCACCAGCACCATCACCAACTGTCCGGACATCCTCGATGTCCCGCTGATGGCCGAGGTCCTGCGGGGTCTCGGGTGCGAGGTCGTTCTGGACGGGGACGTCGTCCACATCACGACGCCTGCCGAGCCCAAGTACCACGCAGACTTCCCGGCAGTGACACAGTTCAGAGCGTCGGTCTGCGTACTGGGGCCGTTGGTCGCACGCTGCAAGAGGGCCGTGGTTGCACTGCCGGGCGGTGACGCCATCGGTTCGCGACCACTCGACATGCATCAGTCCGGTCTGCGCCTGTTGGGAGCGCACAGCGAGATTCAGCACGGCTGCGTGGTGGCCGAAGCCGAGGAACTGCGCGGCGCGAACATTCGTCTGGCGTTCCCGTCGGTCGGTGCAACGGAGAACATCCTGATGGCAGCGGTACTCGCCAAGGGTGAGACCGTCATCGACAACGCCGCCCGCGAGCCGGACATCGTCGATGTGTGCAACATGCTCAACGACATGGGTGCCAAGGTCAGCGGTGCCGGAACGTCCACGCTGACGATCACCGGCGTGACAGCCCTGAAGCCGACGACGCACCGCGTCATCGGAGACCGCATCGTTGCGGCCACGTGGGGGATTGCGGCTGCGATGACCAGGGGCGACGTCCGTGTCCGTGGAGTCAATCCCAAGCATCTCGCTCTGGTACTGGACAAGTTGCGTGCCGCAGGGTCCGAGGTGACCTCGGAGGCGGATGGCTTCCGCGTGGTTCAACACGAGCGGCCGACCGCGGTCAATTTTGCGACGTTGCCGTTCCCCGGCTTTCCTACCGATTTGCAGCCGATGGCCATCGGGTTGGCGGCGGTCGCGAACGGCACCTCGATGATCACCGAGAATGTGTTCGAGGCGAGGTTCCGGTTCGTGGAGGAGATGATTCGGCTCGGTGCCGACGCGAGGACCGACGGCCACCACGCAGTGGTACGTGGAGTTCCGCAGCTGTCGAGCGCGCCGGTGTGGTCCTCGGATATTCGCGCCGGCGCCGGCCTGGTGCTGGCGGGATTGTGCGCGGACGGAGTCACCGAGGTGCACGACGTCTATCACATCGATCGTGGCTACCCGCAGTTCGTGGAGAATCTGACAGCGCTCGGCGGGAGCATCGAACGCGTCAGCTGACACCCTGCAATGCGGTGACCAGCACGTCGAGACCGTAAGTCAGTTCCTCGTCGGAGACAGCTCCGTATCCGACGAGGATTCCGGCCATCGGCGAGGCACCGCGAGTCGATCGCGCGAGAGTGTCCACGTCGACCCCCGACGCTGCGGCCGCCTCAGCAACCCGGTGTGCAGTGGACGTGTCGAGCAAGAGTGTCGTATACATGCCGGCCCCGACGCCGAGCAGTTCTCCATATGGTGCCAGCGCACTCGACACCTGACGGTCGCGCTCGCGGTACAGCCTGCGCGCTGCTCGGACGGTCTTGTCCCACTCGCCGTCACGAAGCAGCGACACCATCGCCCGCTGGATCGGAATCGACGGGTAGTCGCCGAGGTCGGTTCGCACCTCGGCGATGTGCTCGACGAAGTCCGGGGGCGCGACGAGCCAGCCGAGCCTGACACCACCCCCAAGAGTCTTCGCGACAGTGCCGAGGTAGATGGTTCGGTCGGGGGCCAGCTCGGCTACCGTCGGCAAAGGTGCTACGTCGTAACGGAATTCGGAGTCGTAGTCGTCCTCGATGATCATTGCATCACGTGCGCGGGCGAAGTCGGCAAGCGCGCGGCGTCGACCGACGGTGAGCAGTCCGCCCGTCGGGTACTGGTGTGACGGGGTCGTGTAGATGGCGCGAGTCGACATCGGTGCGGTGTCGAGATCGTCCGTCGACAATCCGTTGGCATCGACGCCGACGTCGTGAAGAGACCAGCCCCACCGTCGCGCGACCGTCGTCGCCACCCTGTACCCAGGGTTCTCGTGGGCGAGCACCGGCACGATGCATTCCGATCGATGGCCGAGCGCAGCGAGCGCGAGGCTCATGCCGTGCATGCTCCCGGTGGTGACGACTATCGAGTCGGGGCTCGTGTGGAGGCCACGTGCGCGTCCGAGAAGGTTCGCAATGCCGGTGCGAAGTTCCGGATCCCCGGTTGCGTCAGGGTACGACTGCGGAGGGCCGGCCAGCCCGACGTCTCGCCACGCACGTTTCCATGCCGCGGATGTCCCCGCCGATACCCACGGTGTGCCCGTTGCAAGACGGATCCTGCCCTCCGAAGTCACGTCGAGCCGAGAGTTCACCTGAGTCGTGGTTGCCGGGCTGGGAATGTGGCTTCGTACGCGGCGCGCGAAGGTGCCCGAACCCGCGCGCGCATCGAGCCATCCTTCGGCAACGAGCTGCTCGTAGGCCACTTCGACGACTCCCCGCGCGACACCGAGATTGATGGAAAGCGCTCTGCTGCTTGGTAATCGAGATCCGGATTCGATCTGTCCGTTGTCGATGCTCACGCGGACACGATCGGCGATCTGGACGGACAGCGTACGAGGTGCCGACCGATCGAGCGTGATGATCAACGAGGACGGCAGCATCGTGAGCTCCTGGATTGGCCTAGAGAATCGAGTCGTCTTTGGATCATGACAGTAGGCCACTGTTCGATGATCATGGGTGTATGAGCATCGAACAAACTTCTCTCTCGCCCACGGCGCGCTCGACGATCAAGCGAGGGCGTCTGCGTGCCCGCATCGACCGGGAGGATCTGGCCGACGTCTTGGCTTCGGCGCGCATCTGCCATCTAGGAGTGACGGTCGACGGAACTGTCCGTGTCTTGCCGACGGCGTTCGGGGTCGATTTCGACGGACCGGACCGCGGAGGGACGCTGTATCTGCATGGGTCCGTGGCTGCACGCAGCCTGGTCGATGCGCCGGCGACGGATATATGCGTGACGGTGACGGTGCTGGACGGCCTGGTGCTGGCTCGATCGGCGTTTCATCACTCGATGAACTACCGAAGTGCCGTCGTGCTGGGGCGACCGCGGGTGGTCACCGGCGACGACGAGCGTTCGCGCGCACTGGATGCAATCGTCGATCAGGTCGTCGACGGCCGTAGCGCGCATCTTCGGGCCCATACGAAGAAGGAGCTCGCCGCGACTGTGGTGCTCGCGCTTCCCATGTTCGAGGCATCGGTCAAGGCGCGCGCCGGAGACCCGATCGACGATGCCGCGGATATCGAAGCCGGAGGAGTGTGGGCGGGAGTGGTGCCGTTGGACGAGCACGTAGGCGAGACGGTCACAGCCGCAGACGTGGAGCCGGGACTTACTGTGCCCGAGCACGTGCGCCGACTGGCGCGTGGTCTCCCACGATAGATATGTCCGGCGTCACAGTGGCGTTGGACTTGCCGATTGGAGTGCGAGCGGCCCGACGCGGGCGGATCACCTGGGGAAATGCCGATGCGGGTCCGGTTTACCAGCCGATTTGCGCAGTGGGATCCGCTCGCGTAACTTTCTTCAAGTCAGAGCGACACGGACACCGACCCGGTCTTCACGGACCTGGACACGAGGTTGTACGGAATGCCTGATGGTACATAGAAGGACAGTTTCACCCACCAAGAGTCGGAGCTTGCATCCGAGACCAAGCTGGGTTAGGCTGGAACGGTTGCCCCAGACACCCTGAAATTACGGTTTCTTGGCTGTGTGGTGTGTGCGTGTTCTTTGAGAACTCAACAGTGTGTCGATGAATGTCAGTGCCGAATGTTTTTGGTGCTCATGCCTTTTGGGGTGTGGGTGTGACATCTTCTTGCTTCATTCTTCCCGT
>NZ_JAHFVG010000008.1 GCF_023264675.1 Rhodococcus sp. (in: high G+C Gram-positive bacteria) | reverse complement strand
CGCGGCGAACTGAACTCGGTGGTCGCCGACCTGCCGGGCATGCAGATCGCCGAACAGTACCGGCCCCAGCAGCACTACTCGGGGCACGGTGTGCAGACGCGTGGTCACGCGGAAGTGCATCGGGGAGGAAACGAGCGTCGCAGCGGAGAGCTCGTCAAGGGAACGATGTCCACCGTCTCACGTAAAGGCCCGTGGCACGTTCCGCCGAGCCTGTCGATCGAGTCCAAGATGTCGACCGTCACTCTCGACTTCACGCAGGCGGTGATGTCCACTCAGGTCGTCGAGGTGACGGTCAACGATTACTGCAGCACGATCTCACTCGTCGTACCCCCGGAGGCGACGGTCGATCTCAACGCCGTCGAGACGGTCGGCGGGAGTGCGAACAACAAGGTGCGAACCGGCCCGCCCATCGGTCCACTGCATGTCGTCGTGCGCGGAAAGATCCGGTTCGGATCGCTCACCGCCAAGCATCCGCTCGGGACTTCCCTGCGCAGGATGTTCGGCGGCTGAGCCTGCGGTACTCGGGACATCTCGAGTAGCAATCGATCGCGAACGGGTAGTTCTACTCACGACCCGCGGGCTGCTCGGAAGCCAGTATCGATGCATGACAACTCCAGGGATCGATCCTCGCTTGGTGGCAGGTCTCGCAGGCCAGTTCGCGTCGATGAGCGAGCAAATGCGTCGCGTCTCGGCCGATCTGGGATCGCTGCAGGCGCAGCTCACCTCTCCCGTCGTGACGCAGCAGTTCCGGCCCCAGCCGGTTGCACCCCAGCCGGCTCCTCAGCCGGTTGCCCAGCACCCTGCGGCGCAGCCCCGGCAACAGTGGGCGCCGCCTCCCATGCAGCAGCAGGGTCCCCCGCGGACCTATGCGCCTGCGCCGCCGCGTGTGGCGGTGAGCCCGAAGGAGCCCTGGTGGCAGCGTGACGGTGTCATCAGCCGTGTGCTCGCGGTCGCCGGAGCCGGAGTCACTCTCGTCGGCGTGGTGATGCTGCTCGTCCTCGCCGCGCAAGCCGGATGGTTCGGCCCGGAACTCAGGGTCGGCGCCGGGGCAGTGTTCTCGTTGACACTGATCTACATCGGTTCGCGGGTCTTCGGACGCTCGGGTGGTCGCGTCGGCGGAATCGCCATCGCCGCCACCGGGATTGCAGGACTGTATCTCGACGTCGTCGCGGTGACCGTGGTGTACGACTGGCTCGAACCCGTGATCGGGCTGATCGCAGCCTTCGGAATCACCGCTGCCGGTGTCGCCCTCGCTGTCTCGTGGCGTTCACAGCCGATGGCTGCGCTGATCCTCGCCGGGGTTGCCGTGTGTGCACCGGTCGTCACTGGCGGAATTACTCTCTCGCTCATCGCATTCTTCACTGCAACCTTCATCGCGAGCTTCCCGGCGCAGCTCGGCCGAGACTGGCCGTTGCTCAATGTGGCTCGCACACTGCCGATCGTCGTCGTCACCCTCGCCGGCATCGCCATGGCAAGTTCGGTCGGCGTGACGAGCGCCGACGCGGTGAAACTGCTCGTCGTCTGCGCCGTCGTCGGAGCCTTCGCAATCGGGAGCTCGGCAGAACTGCTGCGTCGCAAGGCCGACGACCTCATGGCCACGGTGATGCTCGCTGCAGGTTCCGTTCCGGTACTGCTGGTGGGCGCCCTCTTCGAGCGGTGGACCCACAGTCTCGTCGAAGCATCCGTTGCGATCGTCTGCGCGGTGACGCTCGCGGCGGTCACCGCGTTGCCGACGCATGCCCGGGCCGTACTGGCAGCCATCGGCTCTCTCGCACTGGTGCAGGCTGTTCTCGTTCCGACGTCCACCGAACTGCGTCCACTCGCTGTATTGATCGTGGCAGCGGCGATGATCGCTGCGGCTCGACAGATGACTTCGAAGATCGCGTTCTGGGTCGGCGCGTCGTTCGCCGCGGTCGGTGCGCTCGGCTTCGCTGCCGTGTCGCCGCCCGAGGCGTTGACTCGATCCGACTATGCCGTCGGGCAATTCGGTGTGGTGATCGCCGGAATTCTGTTGAGCGGGATCGCCGTGGCCATGGTGCTCGTCGCCGCCGATCTGTCCATCGCGACCAAGAACCTGCAGTCGTGGATCGCGGCAGGCGCGGTGTCGCTGTACGCACTGACTTCGGCGACGGTCGCTCTCGGAGTGGCGGCGATCGGCGGCGATACCGGATTCATCGCAGGCCACTGCGCGGCAACGATCGAATGGATGGCCGCCGCGATCGCACTGCTGGTGATCGGACTGCGCAGCGAAACATATGCTCACCCAGCATTGTTGGCGGGACTGTCGCTCACCGCGGCCGCGGTGGCGAAGCTGTTTCTCTTCGACCTGGTCGCACTCGACGGGCTGTTCCGCGTCGGCGCATTCATCGTCGTCGGACTGCTTCTGCTCTTCGGTGGTACCCGATATGCGAAGGTGTTCGCCGATCGTGCCGATCAGCCCGAGAGCGTCTGACTCCGTCCCTCATCGTCCCCACGCAAACGCACGTGCGTTTGCGTGGGGACGATCGGCATCGTGGGATCGGTCAGAGGAACGTCTCGCCCAGACCGAGCTTCTGCTGAATTCGCTTCATCCACTTCGGAGCCCACCAGCTGGCGTCGCCGAGAAGTTTCATGATCGACGGCACCAGGAACATGCGGATGACGGTCGCATCGATGATGAGCGCAGCGATCATGCCGTAGGCGATGTACTTCATCATCACCAGATCCGAGAACGCGAACGACCCGGTGACAACGATGAGTATCAAGGCCGCAGCAGTGATGATTCGCCCGGAGTGCGCCGTCCCGATCTGAATGGCTTCCGTCGTACTGGCTCCCTTCTCTCTCGCCTCGACCATGCGCGAGAGAAGGAAAACCTCGTAGTCCGTGGACAATCCGAACACGATGGCACCGATCAACAGCAGGATCATCGCCATGATCGGTCCTGGGGTGAAGTTCATGAACCCCGCCCCGTGGCCGTCGATGAAGATCCACGTCAGGATTCCCATCGTCGCGCCGAGGCCGAGAGCCGTCATCAGCACGGCCTTGATCGGTAGTACCAGCGAACCGAATGTCAGGAACATCAACAACGTCACGACGAGCACGACGAGAAGCGCGGTCAATGGCAACCGGTCCTCCAGCGCTTGGATGGAGTCGTATTCGATTGCAGGCGTTCCGGTTATCTCGACCGTTGCTCCGTCGGGAACGTCGATGGCCCGAAGGTAGTCGATGGCGTCCGAGGACTCGTTCCGGTCGGTCAGTCCCGCCTTGAAGACGATGATTCCGTCCTTGCTCGCTCCCGCGGGAGTGAACTTCTCCACCAGCCCGGGCGCTTCGTTCGCCTGCTTGGTGATCTGGCCGAGCGAGGATCCCTCCGCCCCGGAGATGACCAGTTTCAGCGGCTCGGTGCGTTGGCCGGGGAACAGTTGGTCGAACTCGGTCTGCGCCACGCGAGTCGGATTGTCGGGTGGCAGGTAGGTCTCGTTGATGCCGCCGAACTCGATCTTCCCGACGGGAATGGTGAGCACCAGCAGGCCCAGGACGATGGCGACGGCAACCTTGATCGGTCGACGCATCACCCAGCGAGTCAGCTTGCCCCACATCCCGTTCTCGATCTCCTCCGACGATCGGGTCTTGCGCATGAACTTGAAGCCCCATGCGTCGACTCGTCTGCCGAGGATGGCCAGGATCGCCGGGAGCACGGTGACGGCCGTCAGAGCAGCAAGGGCAACCGTCGCGATCGAGCCGTAGGCGACCGATTTGAGGAAGCCGTGCGGGAACAGCAGCAGGCCACCGAGGCTCGCGACGATCATCGTCGCCGAGAACGTGACGGTCCTTCCCGCAGTCATGACGGTGCGTCGGACGGCGTCCTTCACCTCACGGCCGTCGCCTAGCTCCTCGCGGAATCTGGAGACGATGAACAACCCGTAGTCGATGGCCAAGCCGAGGCCGACCATGGATACGACGGGCGCGACGAAGGTGTTCACCTCGGTGAAGTCGGTGAAGATGCGCACGATCCCGTTCGCGCCGACCACCGTCAGGCCGCCGACGATCAGCGGAAGCGCGGCGGCGACCACGCCGCCGAACACGAAGAACAGCAGCACTGCGACCGCGGGAATCGCCAGAATCTCCATGCGGTGGATGTCGTCGGACATCGTCGACTGCAGCGCTCCCGCTACTGCCTGCAAACCGGCTACCTGGACGTCGCCGCCCTGCCTGTCGATGTCGGGAATGTAGAAGACGTCCTTGACGTCCTGGAAGTTGTTGGTCAGCTCGGTGTCGTTGTCGCCGACGATCGCGATACTCGCGATCGCGTGTTGCTTGTCCTGCGTCGCCAATGCCGCGGCGCGGACAACGCCGTCGACCTGGAAGTAGGTGCCGTTGATCTTGGCGATCTGGTCGGGATGGGCGGCGACGAGCGTGTTCAGGCTGTCGGTGACGGATGCGGTGAAGTCCGGATCGTCGACGGTTTTACCTTCGGGGGCGGTGTAGAGGACGATCACGTCGCCCTCGGCATCACGTCCGAACGTCTCGTCGGCGAGAGCGGCTGCCTTCACCGACTCCGAACCAGGATCGTCGAACCCGCCCTGGCTGAGGTGATCCTCGAAGCCGACTCCGTAGGCAGCCATGGCCAGAAGGCCGGCGACCATCACCCCCAGAACCGTGTAGCGCCAACGATGGACTGTGTCTCCCCATGCGGCGAACACTCTTAGCGGCTCCTTGATGTCGGTGGTAGTACGCGGGGTTTTATTTGAACTGTGGATCTCGTTCCGCTTGTGGAGACTGCCACAGTCCTCTAGCCAACGGGCGGTGAGGATGCCACGTTCCAACTCTCGGCTGTGACATGGGACAACGGTTGGGGTGGACAGTGCTGCCGATACACGAAAAGGCCAGCTCGACGGCTATCGAGCTGGCCTTTCTTCGCGCGACTATTTCCGTTTCTCCCGCGCGAGCAATTCGCTGACGCTCAATGCCTGACGGCCGTCTCCGCCGCGGTGACGACCACTGTCCGGGTCGACGTCGCCGTTGTCGGACGGATTTCCACGGCGGGCCGAACGCGGCGTCGGTGTGTCGCTGGACGCCGGGTCGGGTGTGGGGGAGTGCTGCTCGGGAGGAGTCGGCTCCGGGGTGCGCGGTGCGTTTCTGGTGGTGATGTCGTAACGCGCGCGCGGAGCGCTCGGGGTGCGTTGGCCGTTGGACGGCGCCTCCGGTCGGGTGGCGCCGCTTCCGGTGGACCCGTTGGCACTACTGCCGTTGGACCCGTTGGAGCCGTTCGAGCCGTTGCCGTTGGACCCGTTGCCGTTGGAGCCGTTGGATGCGCCGCCGTCGGACCTGCTGCCGCCGGTGGGTGTGCCGTTGATCTGCGAGGAGTAGCCACGGATGCCGCCGGTATTGGCGCGCTGGCCGTAGCTGGTCGGGGATCCGTTGGAGTCCGCACCGGTGCCGTAGCTCGAACTGCCGTTGGAGCCGTTGCCGTTGGACCCGTTGCCGTTGGAGCCGTTGCCGTTGGAGCCGTTGCTGCGGCCAGGTGCGTAGTACCCCGCATAGGCCGATGCTCCGTTGGACGCCGATGCTCCGTTGGACGCCGGTGCTCCGTTGGACGCTGCGTCGTCGTGGGATCGGTCGGCGGACCGATCTCCGAAGAAGCGGTCGGCCGCGGCTTTCTTGCCTGCTGCCTTCTCTTCGGCAGCCCGGTCGGCTGCTTTCTCCTCCGGAGTCCTCTCGGTTGCTTTCTGCTCTGGACCGCGCGCATCGGCGCGCTGAGTGTCCGAGCGGACCGGCTCACTCCGCGGCTTGTCGGCCGGCGCACGCAGATCGGCCAACCAACTCTCGATGGACCGGGGATCCGGGGCTCCGACGTGCGTGCCGTTCGTTCCGTTGATCGGCGTAACCTCACGCGGCTTCGGCGCCGGAGGAACGACGGGCTTGGGTTCCTCGGCCGGAGGAGGCGGAACGTGGCGTCGAACCTCGGGTATCGGCTGCTCGTCGTTCGGGGCGTGCGCAGGCTTGCCCGTTGCCGATCGACGCTCGTCTTCCTTGGCCGTGTGGGTGGCACGGATCGGACCGGAACCGACGGGCGCGACCACCGGGATCGGCTCGGTGAGAGGCTCGTCGCGCCGCGGCGCGGGACGCTGCTGAGGAGCGAGATGCGGCGCCGCACCCTTCACGAGGGGCACCGCGCCCGCCATCGCAAGTTCGGGCACGTCCAGAGGCATGAGTTCGTCTTCGAGGATCGTCTCGCCGAGACCGAGCTTCTGCTGGATCCGCTTCATCCACTGCGGTGCCCACCAGCAGTCGTCGCCGAGAAGTTTCATCGTCGCCGGCACGAGGAACATTCGGATCAGAGTGGCGTCGATGATCAGGGCCGCGATCATGCCGTAGGCGATGTACTTCATCATCACCAGATCCGAGAACGCGAATGCGCCGGTCACGACGATGAGAATGAGGGCAGCCGCGGTGATGATCCGCCCGGTATGCGAGGTTCCGATACGAATGGCTTCGCTGGTACTGGCGCCCTTCTCCCGCGCTTCGACCATCCGGGAGAGCAGGAACACTTCGTAGTCGGTCGACAACCCGAACACGATGGAGATGATCAGCACCAGGACAGGCGCCATGATCGGCCCTGGAGTGAAATTCATGAAACTTGCGCCGTTGCCGTCGATGAAGATCCACGTCAGGATGCCCATCGTCGCGCCGAGCCCGAGCGTCGTCATCAGGACGGCCTTGATCGGCAACACCAACGATCCGAAGGTCAAGAACATCAGCAGCGTCACGATGAACACGACGAGAATCGCCATGAGCGGCAGATTGTCGATCAGCGCGCTGATGGAGTCCTGCTCGATCACCGGGGTTCCCGTCACCATCACCGTCGAACCCTCGGGCACGTCGATGCTGCGCAGGTAGTCGATCGCGGGTTTGGAGTCGTTTCGGTCGATCAGACCGGCCTTGAAGACGATGACGCCGTCTTTGCTCGCTCCGTTGGGAGTGAACTTCTCGATGAGGCCGGGAGCGCCGTTCGCCTGGCTCGTGATCGCGGCGAGGTTGGCGCCCTGAGCGTTCTCCACCACGAGCTTGATCGGCTCGGTGCGCTGGCCGGGGAAGAGTTCGTCGAACTCGTTCTGGGCCTGGCGGGTGACGTTGTCGGGCGGAAGGTACGTCTCGTTGATGCCGCCGAACTTGATGTTGCCGACCGGAAGCGTCAACAGCACGAGACCGAGCACGATCGGGATGACGACCTTGAGCGGGTTGTGCATGACCCACCGGGTCAGCTTGCCCCACATGCCGTTCTCGATTTCCTCGGACGACTTGGTCTTGCGCATGAACTTCAGGCCGAGGGCGTCGACTCGGGTGCCGAGGACTGCCAGCATCGCGGGGAGGATCGTGATTGCCGTCAGCGCGGCCAGGGCGACCGTGGCGATCGAGCCGTAGGCGACCGACTTGAGAAAGCCCTGGGGGAAGAGCAGGAGTCCGCCGAGGCTGGCGACGATCATCGTCGCCGAGAAGACGACGGTGCGTCCTGCGGTCATCACGGAACGCCGCACGGCCTGCCGTGGTGTGTACCCGTCGCCGAGTTCTTCACGGAATCTGGACACGATGAAGAGCCCGTAGTCGATGGCGAGACCGAGGCCGACCAGGGATACGACGGGAGCGACGAAGCTGTTGATCTCGGTGAAGTTGGTGAACACCTTCACGATGCCGTTGGCGCCGACGACCGTCAGGCCACCGATGATCAGGGGAAGGGCCGCCGCGACGACGCCGCCGAAGATGAAGAACAGCAACACCGCGACAGCCGGGATGGCGAGGAGTTCCATGCGATGGATGTCGCCCGCCATCGTCGACTGCAGCGCACCCGCCACCGCTTGGAGACCGGTGACCTGTACATCGACACCATCTATGTAGAAGGCGTCCTTGACGGCCTGGAAGTTGTTGGTCAGCTCGGTGTCGTTCGCGCCGAGCATGGCGACACTCGCGATGGCGTGCGTACGATCCTCGGTTGCCAGAGCATTCGCACTGACCACGCCGTTGAGCTTGAAGTACGTACCGTTGATCTTCTCGATCTGCTGGGGATGATCCGAGACGAGTGAGTTCAGGCTGTCGGTGACCTTGGCGTTGAAGTCGGGGTCGTCGACGGTTTTGCCCTCGGGCGCGGTGTACAGGACGATCACGTCGCCCTGCTTGTCACGTCCGAACGTCTGATCGGCGAGGCGAGCTGCCGCCGCCGACTCGGAACCCGGGTCGTCCCAGCCGCTCTGGCTCAGGTGGTCGTTCAGGTCTGCACCGTATGCTGCGAAGCCCAGAAGGGCGGCCACCATGACTCCGATGACCGTGAACCGCATGCGGTAGACGAGATCTCCCCATCTGGCGAACACTTAAGAAACTCCTTGGCGCCCGACGAGCAGGGCGGACAGTGGGCGGAACGGCTGCAACCATGCGCCTTCGTCCGGCAGCGAGTCCAGGCTCACGCGCGGCAGGGGCTCGCGGAAGACGCCGGGGATGTCCTCCAGGTCGAGGAACTCCAGCGTCTCCGACGTGACCGCCCAGCTTGCGTGCTCACGGAATCCGAGCACCTGCACGGGCACGCCAGTTGCAGCGATGCTTTCCAACGGCTCACGAAACGCCTGACCGTCCGCAGACGCGACCATGACGCCCGCAAGCCCACCACCGCGATTACGCAATTCGATGTGGTCGAGCATGTCGGCGTCGACGTCACTGTCCTCGTCGACCTTCGGCTTGGCGAACACCGCAAAACCCACGTTACGCAACGCTTCGACCCATGGGCGAACTACATCGGCGCTACCAGGGGCAATGTTGGTGAAGACGGTGGCCTCGGCCTCGAGGGTTGCCGACTCGCCCACGGAGAGTTCCGCCGTGCGCTGGAGCAGCCATCGTCCCAGCGCATCGAACCGCGGGCGGTACGCCGCCGTCGGGCGGCCGCCGAGAATGGCGCCGAGGCCCATGTCGAGGTTCGGGGCATCCCACACCAGAAGAACCCGCTTGGTGTGTCGAGAATCACTCGTGTCGAGACCGGGAACGGGAGCGAGCGTCGTATCGGGAGCATCTCCGGTGTACGTCATCGTGGACTCTTCCCCCATATCAACTCCGTCACCGAGCTGCCTACAAGTTGGGCTTTGCCCTCGAACTTGGTGACAGGTCGCTCGTGTGTCATCGGAGATTCCCAGTCGAGAACGGTCAGTGCAGGCTCGGCGTTCCCTGCCTCGGCGATCCACTCTGCGTAATCGGCGTGGTCGGTGGCGACGTGCAGCACTCCGCCCGGCTTCAGTCGATCGGCGATCATCGCGAACGTCGGCCCCTGCAGCAACCTGCGCTTGTGGTGGCGAACCTTCGGCCACGGATCGGGAAAGAAGACGCGAACGCCCGTCAAGGATTCCGACGTCAGCATGTTCTCGAGCACGTCCATCGCGTCACCGCGCAGCAGACGGATGTTCTCGATGTCGTCCCGTTCGATCTGCTGCAGCGTCTGCGCGAGCCCCGGCCGATAGACCTCGACGGCCATGAGGTTGACGTGCGGTTCGGCCGTGGCCATCGCCGTCGTCGCGGTGCCCGTGCCCGAACCGATCTCGAGGATCGTCGGTGCGGAGCGTCCGAACCAGGCGTCGACGTCGATGCGGTCGTCGGCAACGTCGCGGCCGATTCGTGGCCACAGGACATCCCACGTCGTCTGCTGTGCATCGGTCAGAGCGCCTCGCCTGGAGCGAAAACTCGTCACCCGTGGATACAGCCTCGACCCCCGATTTTCGGACCGAGAATCCCCCACGTCCCGCGTCCCTGAGGGCTCCGCGTCGAGGTTTCGAGTAGTGCTTCGTGCGTCGTTCACGGCTCCATTGTCGCCCATCGCGCGAGTGTGTGACAGGTGGGTCTCGAGTTGAAGTTGAGACTTGTCGTTTTCGTGCAGGCCAGCCGCGTGCTTCCGTCGGCAATCTGTCGGTCTCCTGTGCCAGAATTGCGCAGCGCGACGGTGGGGACCGGGCGTGCGGAGTGTGTGCCGAAGTCGAAGTACGGGGGGATTCGGGTGACCGGAGTGACGGTGGAGCGAGTGCGCGAGATCGCGCGTTCGATCTCGGTTCGCGATGAAGGGCTCGGGCGTGAGATCGACGCCGCGGCCGATCGCTGCTTTTCCGGAGTTCGAGTTCAGGTGTCCGGTCGGTCGGGTGTCGGCAAGACCTCGGTCCGAGCCGTGCTGAAGCTCCATCCGGATCTGCGCATCGACGGCGTGGAGATCGTCGAGACGGCGTCCATCGACGTGCCGCGCTCACCTGATCCGGTTCTCGACGGTGATGTCGTCGTCCACGTGGTGACCGGTGGGGCTCAGCAGGCAGACCTCGACGTGGTGGCTGCCTCGTCCGACGTCGTGGCGGTTCTGGCCAAGGCGGACACGATCGACGACCTCGACTCCGTGGTTCGGCGTCTGAGCACCGCGGTCGGCACGACGGTGTATCCGGTGATGGGCACCATCGCGGCAAGTGTGATGCGCGGCCGACCGGACACCTTCGATCCCCTTCGCCCTGTTGCGGCCGAGACCACGGCGGACGTCAGCGCCGAAGCTCTGCTGACGCCCGAGCGGTTTCTCAAGGCGCACTTGCCCATCTCACGTCGACTTCGGCTCGAACTGGTCGAGTCGATCGAGACCCGCGGTGTCGGCCTCGTCGTCGACGCCGTCCGCGGGAACCCTGCCGTCGACGACGCAACGCTGCGCCTGATGCTGGTGAACAAGAGCGGAATCGATGCTGCTGCCCGCGCAGTCACGCGCGCGGTGGACGCGGTGCACGTCGATCGTCAGGGGCGACTGCTGCATCGTCTGACCGAATGGGCGGCACAGTATCCGCATCTGCCGGAGTTCGAGCAGTATCTCGCGACCGACGAGGCCGTCGTCGCGATCATGCGCTCGGCGTTGCGGGCGCTCGACGAGCGGGAGGACCCGGCGCCGGTGCTCGCCACGGTGCAGCTGTGGCGCGATCGGTGGCAGAGTGCCCGAGATCCCGGTCACGCACGAGCGTCGCTCGCGATCGCTAGGGGTTACCTCCGATTGCGTACGCCATGAAGGATGTCCCCGCCGATCTGGACAGTGTGGTCAGACGGTGGTTCACCCCCGGAGTCGATGTGATCGCCGAGGGGAAGCAGGCTGCTCCGGCAGGTCTCTTCATCACCGGAACGCGCGGGTCGGGGGTCGGTGCCGTGTCCGACGAGCTCGACGCCATGGCGGGAGCTCCGGTGCCCCGTGCTCGCGATTCGGCGTCGGCAGCCGTGGTGTTGTTCGTTCTCGATGCCGCGGCACCGCTGGGCCGGGCGGCTCTGGCCGATCTCGCGCCCGTACTGGAATCCACCACGACCGGCCTGCTGATAAACAAAACCGACGTTCATCGCAACTGGCGTGAGGTCGAGCGGGCTGTGTCCGAAGCGATCGGCGAGCACGTCCCCCGTTCGGTCGACGCGGCAGTGCTCCCCACTTCGGCAAAACTCGCCGAGCGAGCGCGCATTGCCGTCGATCCGAAGATGAGCGCAGCCCTCGCCGAAGAGTCCGGCATCGGCGAGGTGCTCGAATTCGTGAAGGCAGCGCTCGATCAGCCGAACCATGTTCTGCGCGAGCGAAAATACAACGCCGCCGTCCGCGCTGCCGCCGAGGGTGCCCGGGCAGCGATAGTCGCCAAGGCGCGTGCTGTCACCGGCGTCGGGGCGACGGTTGGATTGCGCGCCGAGCGCGCCAGGCTCATGGCGGTCAGGGATCGCGGGCGGGTCGAGCGCGCTTCGGCGTTGCGTACCCGATTGCAGTTGGCGCGATCGGACACCGGCCACGACATCGACGAGCGGATGCGAGAGTTCAGTTCTGCTGCAAGGGAATCCATCGATTCCGCGAAGCGTGCCGAGTTGAATCATTTGGGAGACCGGCTTTCCGAACAGTTGGCCGACACGGTCGTCGACATCGAGGCTCGGGTGATCGGCCGTCTGCAAGCGATCGATGTGGACCTGGGGCTCTCGGCGGACCTGCCCGTTCTCGTGGACCGAGCGACCGTCGTCGCCGCTCCCGTGCCGCGCCGAAAGAACATCGAGGACAAGATGATGATCGTCGTCGGTGCGTCCGCCGGCGTCGGTCTCGGCCGAATTCTCGTGTCGCCACTCTCGATGCTGCCTGCCCTCGATATCGCCGTCGTCCCGGTGTCGCTGATGCTCGGGGCCGTCTGCGCGTGGTGGATGGTGCGGTCGCGAAGGTTGGTCGCCGATCGCGCGCATCTTCGACGGTGGTCAGCGGATATGGCAGCGAGCGCAAAGTCGTCACTCGAGCAACGCTCGGTTTCACAGTTGCTGGGAGCGGAAACGGTGTTCACCGCGGCGGCTCACTCGGCTACCCGGTCGGCGTCGGTGGACGCCGACAAGGAACTCGAACGCGTCGACGCCGAACTGCGGGCCGCGGCCGACCATCGAGCATCGGTCCTCGCTGCGTGCGACAGGGATCTGCTGACACTCGATCGTGGGATCGAGAAGTTCGGCGGCCCGGTGCGTGTGGCCTCCTCGCGCTGACTCTCGTTCGATGGAACCGGATCCGGTCCCGACGCGTCTGAACGTGTAGGCGGCAGATCAGGCCACTCACGAACTCTGACGATCGGAGCAATTCTGTGGACTTCGGGGAAGCGTTCTTTCTGGACGCCGATTCGGCCGACGGTTCCGTCGAGGATGTCGATACTTCTGCCGCTACCGATCACACCGTGCTGTCGGCCGACCCCGCGTCGGTGGATGTCTTCGATGTCGACGGGGACGGATTCGACGAGACTCGCGTGAGCTACACCGAGGACGGAATGACGGTGGCCGTCGATGGGGACGGCGACGGTGTGATCGATACGTTCACAGCCGTCGGACGTGGTGGGCATTACGAATCTTGGGAAATTTTTCGCTCGGCAGAGGGAACATCGAGGTGGGAGTGCACGTCGTCGGGTGATGCCTTCGACTGAATTGGACGGGGTTTCTTCTGATGTCTGCACAAGGAATTGCGCCAGGTCGGGGCCTCTGAACACCTACTTTCCAGTAACTGAATCGTTCTTGTGACCAATCGGACAACACCCTGGTTCCGGATTGGCGACGTCCGGCGTTAACCTTGGACCAGGACACCCGGCGCCCGTGTCCTCGAATTGACGTGACCGTCTATGATGCGGTATACGCGAATCGAGTGATCGGGCAGCTCCCCACCGAGAGGGGAAGATCGGATCTGTTCCACCCGCTGCACTGCCCGTCGCGGATGGTTCGAGTATCTGGTTCCGGCTCACCCCAGGAGAGTTAGATGACCTCAGCGACCATTCCCGGTTTGAACGGCACTGACGCCGCACCTCCCACCCAGCACAAGGAACTCCTTGCCTGGGTGCAGGAAGTAGCAGAACTCACCGAGCCGGATCGGGTCGTATTTGCTGACGGTTCCGACGAGGAGTGGGAGCGTCTCACCACTCAGCTGGTGGACGCCGGCACCTTCACTCGCCTCAACGACGAGAAGAAGCCCAACTCGTTCCTCGGCAACTCCGACCCGTCGGACGTGGCTCGTGTCGAGTCGCGGACCTACATCTGCTCCAAGCGTGAAATCGACGCCGGGCCCACCAACAATTGGATGGAACCGTCGGAGATGCGCGATCTCATGAACGGTCTGTACCGCGGGTGCATGCGCGGACGCACGATGTACGTCGTCCCGTTCTGCATGGGACCGCTCGGCGCCGACGACCCGAAGCTGGGCGTCGAGATCACCGACTCCGAGTACGTGGTCGTGTCCATGCGCGTCATGACCCGCATGGGTGCTGCAGTTCTCGAGAAGCTCGGCACCGACGGGTTCTTCGTCAAGGCTCTTCATTCGCTCGGAGCTCCGCTCGCCGAAGGTCAGGCGGATGTGGCATGGCCGTGCAACGACACCAAGTACATCACTCACTTCCCCGAGGACCGCGAGATCTGGAGCTTCGGTTCCGGTTACGGCGGCAATGCTCTGCTGGGCAAGAAGTGCTACTCGCTGCGCATCGCCTCGGCGATGGCGCACGACGAGGGCTGGCTCGCCGAGCACATGCTGATCCTCAAGCTGATCTCGCCCGAGGACAAGGCGTACTACATCGCCGCGGCGTTCCCGTCCGCGTGTGGCAAGACCAACCTCGCGATGATCCAGCCGACCATCCCGGGCTGGCGCGCCGAGACCATCGGTGACGACATCGCCTGGATGCGTTTCGGTGACGACGGCCGTCTCTATGCAGTCAACCCCGAGTTCGGCTTCTTCGGTGTCGCTCCGGGCACCAACTGGGACTCCAACCCCAACGCGATGAAGACCATCGATCAGGGCAACTCGGTGTTCACCAACGTCGCGATGACCGACGACGGTGATGTGTGGTGGGAAGGCCTCGAGGGCGATCCTCAGCACCTGATCGACTGGAAGGGCAACGACTGGACTCCGGATTCGGATTCGCTTGCGGCGCATCCGAACTCGCGCTACTGCGTGCCGATGGCTCAGTGCCCGTCGATGGCCGACGAGTGGGACGACCCGAAGGGTGTTCCGATCTCGGCGATCCTGTTCGGTGGACGCCGCAAGACGACCGTCCCACTGGTCACCGAAGCTCGCGACTGGCAGCATGGCGTGTTCATGGGCGCCACCGTCGGCTCCGAGCAGACGGCAGCGGCCGAGGGCAAGGTCGGAACCATCCGCCGCGACCCGATGGCAATGCTTCCGTTCCTCGGTTACAACGTCGGTGACTACTTCCAGCACTGGATCGACCTCGGCAAGAACGCCGACGAGTCGAAGCTTCCGAAGGTGTTCTACGTCAACTGGTTCCGCCGCGGCGACGACAAGCGCTTCCTCTGGCCAGGATTCGGCGAGAACTCCCGCGTCCTGAAGTGGATCGTGGAGCGCATCGAGCACAAGGCTGCGGGCGTCGACACACCCGTCGGCGTTGTCCCGACGGCCGATGCCCTCGACATCGAGGGCCTCGACACGACCACCCAGGATGTCGCCGAGGCGCTCGCTGTGAACGTGGACGAGTGGAAGGCCGAGATCCCGCTGATCCAGGAGTGGTTCGACTTCGTCGGCGAGAAGCTCCCCACCGGTATCAAGGACGAGTTCGACGCGCTGAAGCAGCGTTTGGGAGCGTAGGCGCTACGCGCATGTGAGCGCGAATACATAGCAGGTCGTGTATTCGCACTCACATGACCGACTTCTCGAAAATGGGGCCCACCGCCTGGTGGGCCCCATTTTTGTGTGTTCGTGTGGTGACGCGCTACGCGCATGTGAGCGCGAATACATACCCCTTCATGTATTCGCACTCACATAGGCGACGCCGCATACCCCGGCGGCATCAGGACAGACTTGAGCTCGCAATAGGCGTCGAGGCCTTCCGGCCCGCTCTCCCGCCCGATACCGGAGTTCTTGTACCCGCCGAACGGTGAGCTTGGATCGAAGGCGTACCAGTTGATTGCGTAGGTTCCGGTGCGAATCTGCGCGGCAACCTCCAACCCGTGCTCGATGTCGGTTGTCCACACCGAGCCGGCCAGGCCGTAATCGGAGTCGTTGGCGATCTTGACGGCCTCGTCCTCGGAGTCGTACGGAATGACCGCGAGGACGGGCCCGAAGATCTCCTCGCGCGCGATGGTCATCGAATTGTTCACGTCCGCGAAGATGGTGGGCTCGACGTACCAGCCGGTGTCGAGGCCCTCGGGTCGTCCGCCTCCGAGGACGACCCGGGCGCCTTCCTCGATACCCTTGGCGATGTATCTCTCGACGCGTCGGCGCTGCTTCTCGGAGATCAGGGGGCCGAGCTGCGTTGCGGGATCTTTGGGGTCGCCGACGGCCATCCATCCGGCGCCGGCGACCATGGCGTCGAGGACCTCGTCGTAGCGCGAACGCGGTGCGAGAATGCGCGTCTGCGCGACGCACGCTTGCCCGCTGTTCATCAGTCCGGACAGCAGGAGCATCGGCATCGTGGATGCAATGTCCATGTCCTCCAGCAGGATTGCCGCGGATTTACCGCCGAGTTCGAGCGAGCATCGTTTGAGCTGCTGGGCTGCGATGGTTCCGATCGTCCTGCCGACGGCTGTGCTGCCGGTGAAGGTGACCTTGTCGACGAGTGGGTGCGAGACGAGGTATTCGCCGGTCTCCGCGCCGCCGGGGAGGACGGACAGGACGCCCTCGGGAACCCCGGCTTCGGTGAAGATGTCCGCCAGAAGGTTCGCGCCGAGCGGGGTTTCCGGTGCGGGCTTGAGCAGAACCGCACAGCCGGCGAGCAGTGCGGGCGCGAGCTTGTTGACGGCGAGGAACAGCGGCACGTTCCATGCGATGACGGCGGCGACGACGCCGACGGGTTCGCGGGTGACCGTCGTCTGACCGAAGGCTCCGTGGCGTGTTTCCTTCCAGGGGAACGTCTCGGCGAGCGCGGAGTAGTAGTTCAAGACGGCGAGTGCGGGAGTCTGCTGCAGCATTCCGACCATGGCGGCCGGCGCGCCCATTTCGTCGGAGATCACCTCGGTGAGCTCGGCGCTTCGCGTCTCGATGAGCTCGGCGACACGAGCGAGAACCTGTGCTCGTTCTGCCGGTGTCGATCGGGACCAGGGGCCCGAGTCGACTGCCGCTCGCGCTGCCGCGGCTGCCGCGTCGATGTCGGCGGGAGCGGCGACCGGGGTGATCCCGACGCGCTCTTCGGTGGCGGGGGAGAAGACTTCGAGCGTCTCCTCGGTCGACGGAGCGATCCAGTGTCCGCCGATGAACAACGTGTCGAAATCGGTCATTCGTCGAGACTAGAACACGTTACAGAAATTGGGAAGACGCGAGCACCGCCGCTCCCGTCAACGTTCCGACGGCACCGAGTTTCGCCGGCACTATCTCGAGGCCGTCGAGGAATTTCAGCCGTGCGTGCAGCGCCGCCGACTCCTGGATCGGATCCCACAGCGGTGGGCCTGCTTGCGCGAAGCCGCCGCCGATCACCACCAGGTTCACGTCCACGAGCGCTGCGGCGGACGCGATCGCCTGGCCGAGCGCGACGCCTGCTCGCTGAAGGGTGGTGATCGCTACGACGTCGCCGTCTGCCGCGGACTGGGCCAACTCGGCGCCGGTCGTGCCCGTCCACCCCTGTTCCCGGGCCCACCGCACCGCCGACGGGCCACTCGACACCGTCTCCACACATCCGAGGCCGCCGCACGTGCACGGCGTCGTCGACCCGGGCACGACGATGTGGCCGATGTGGCCTGCGTTGCCGCTGCGGCCGTGCACGATTTTTCCGCCGAGCACCAGCCCGCCGCCGATGCCCGTCGACACGACGAGGCTCAGTACGTCGTCGACGCCCTGGGCTGCGCCGAATTTGTGCTCGCCCAACGCTGCGCATCCGCCGTCCATCGCCAAGGACACGGTGGCGTCCGGAAACTTCTGCTGGACGGATTCGGTGAGAGAAAAGCCGTTCTTCCATTCGTCGATGTTGATCGGCGCGACTGCGCCGGCGATGGTGTCGACCGGACCCGCGCAGGCGACGCCGATGCTGCCCACCTCGGCGCCGACGGCCACGGCGTCGAGCAGCTCCGAGCATGCGTTCCAGACTCCGGCCTGCGGCGTCGGCACGGTCAGGGGTTCTCCCGGCCGTCCGTCCTCGCCGACGACGGCCGCAGTCATCTTCGTTCCCCCGATATCCAATGCCAGCGCAGTCATCGTTCCAACGTACTGGTGGTGCGGTCAGTGGATGCGGAAGACGAGAACGAGATTGCTGGCGAGTAGTTCACGCAGCATCGGAATTCTGATGATCCACCAGGCCCAGCGCGGATGGTACCGGGGAAAAGCGGCCTGCAGCGATCCGTTGGAAGTGCTTCGGGCCCAACGGAATCCGTCACCGGCGCCGATGTCGAACAGTGACACCCCGAATCGGTTCTTGGGTTCGTGGCCGTGCGTGCGACGGTATCGCCTGGCCGCGTATTCGCCGCCGAGGTAGTGCCACGGCCTCGTCTCGTGTCCGCCGAACGGGCCCCACCACAGGGTGTAGGAAAGCACCATCATTCCGCCGGGCTTGGTGACGCGCAGCATCTCCTCGGCCATGGTCCACGGATGCGCGACGTGCTCGGCGACGTTCGAGGAGAAGCAGATGTCGACGCTGTCGTCGCGGAAAGGCAGTGCCATCCCGGATCCGCGGACGCTGCCGTGGACCGAGAGCCCGGCGGCGTGCATCTCGGAGGCGTCCGGTTCGACGGGAACGTAGCGGGCACCGCTCTCGTGGAAGACCTCGGCGAAGTAGCCGGGTCCGCCGCCGACGTCGAGAATCACGCGATCTCGCAGCGAGTCGCCCGTCATTCCCTCGTACAGGTCTCCGATCAGCTCGACGGAGTCACGGGCGAGGGCACCGTAGAAGATGTCGGGGGCGGTCTGCTCGTGGCCGAAGTCGCGCAGCAGGCTCACCGATCGCCGCAGCGTCGCACGCCGCGCGAACAGCCGAGTGACCCCCTTTGCACTGCGCACGAGGAAGAAGACTAGGCGAGGCGGACATGTCGGACCTTCGTGGGTCCGGGTGAACCGTTAGGGTGTCTTCGAGTTCATGTGCGAATGCCGGATGGGGGTCGGAAGCTTGCGTGAGGTGCTGTTGCTCTGCTGGCGCGATACCGGCCACCCTCAGGGTGGTGGGAGCGAGCGCTACCTGGAGCAGGTCGGTGCGGGTCTCGCGGCCCAGGGTGTGAAGGTGACGCTGCGGACGGCGGCGTATCCCGGTGCCCCTCGCGAGGAGTTCGTCGACGGTATTCGTATCAGTCGGGCCGGTGGCCGGCTGAGCGTGTACCCGCGTGCACTGGCCGCCATCGCTGCGGGCAGGCTCGGGTTCGGCTCGTTGCGTGGCATTCGCCCCGACGCCGTGATCGACACTCAGAACGGCATTCCCTTCTTCTCGCGGGTCGTCGCCGGTGCGCCGGTGACTCTGCTCGTTCATCACTGCCACCGTGAGCAGTGGCCGGTGGCCGGGCCTTTGATGGCCAAGCTCGGGTGGTGGCTCGAGAGCGCGGTGTCTCCCCGTGTCCATCGTCGTAACCAGTATTTGACCGTGTCGTTGCCGTCGGCGGACGAGTTGGTGGCCCTCGGAGTGGACCGGGAACGCGTCGCGGTGGTCCGCAACGGCGCCGATCCGATCCCCGACGCCACGCCGGTCGACACCAGGACGCCACACGCGTCGCTGTCGGTGCTGTCGAGGCTGGTTCCGCACAAGCAGATCGAGGATGCGCTCGCGGCCGTTGCTGCATTGCGATTCCGGGTGCCCGGGCTGCACCTGGACATCATCGGTGGTGGTTGGTGGGAGGAGAACCTCCGCGTGCGCGTCGGCGAGCTCGGCATCGAGAGCGCGGTGACGTTCCACGGCCACGTCGAGGAAGCCCGCAAACACGAACTGCTCGGCCGGTCGTGGGTGCACGTGATGCCCTCACGCAAGGAAGGGTGGGGCCTCGCAGTCGTCGAGGCGGCGCAGCACGGCGTCCCGACGGTCGGCTACCGCAGTTCCAAAGGCCTGTCGGATTCGATCATCGACGGCGTCACCGGCGTGCTCGTCGGCGCCGAGGGGGTAGATCGCGACGTCCAGGCGCTGACCGATGCAGTCGGTGAACTGCTGCTCGACGACGATGTGCGCGCAGACCTGGGCGAGAAGGCTCGCGTTCGCGCGCTCGAGTTCTCGTGGGAGCAGACCTCGCACGGAGTGCGCAGCGTCTTGGCCGCGTCGGTGAGCGGCGCGCACCTCTCAGGACTTGTGAGTGTGCCGGGATCGCATCGCCCAGCCGAGTCCGCCCACCAGTAGCGCCAGCCACGCGAGGTGTGCGGCGATGACCACCCGATTGTCCTGCGACACCGGTGATGCCCCCGGCACCTCGTAGAGCGCCAGCTCGTCGTCCTCGTAGAGCACGGGCAACGGGTCGAGCGTCTGCGCAGACTTTCCCGTCTCTCCCGGCGTGTTCTTCTCGACCAACACCGCGCCGACCCCGAGGGCGCTCAGTCGATCGGCGCTGCCGCCGTCGAGCAGAACCTTTTCGACGTCCTCGGCTCGCGTGCCCTCACCGCGCACCGAACCACCGGCCACGAGCAGTTCGCCGGTCTGCAGGACGTCGAGAGGCAGCATCCGAGGCGCCGGATCCAGTACCGGGACGTTGCCGCTGTAGGGAAATATCCGGAACATGCCCGCGGGCATGACGGCGACGTCGCCCTCCTTGTCGTCCAGCGCGGCAGCCACCGACGTCCACGACGACGGATAGTCGACGGGTTTCAGCTGGTTCCCGACGCCCCACACGAGGTCGGGGAGTGCAACGAGAAGCGCGGCGACGGCGACGGCTGCGGGCAGCCAGCGGTTGCGAAGCTTGGCTGCGGCCCAGGCAACTCCGGCGGCCGCGGCCAGCGCGTAGAACGGCATCGCCAACGCGACCCACTTCTGGGCGTCGCGCAGCAGTCCGGCGCCCGGCACATCGGCAGCGGCCCATTCGCCGATCCGTAGACCCGGCCCGGTCGCCCCGAGCGCGGGGGCAAGCACCGCCACGATCGCCATCACGGCCACTGCGGAGATCACCGGGTTTCGGCGTCGACGCCACAGGGGCGCGACGCCGAGGGCTACCACCGCGAGCAGCAGGACGGTGCCCAGAATCGCGAACAGCGATGTCCGTGAGGTCGGGACGGCGTCGGAGTTCCAGATGCCGCCAAGGCCCGCGAGGCTGCCCACCGTGCCGAGACCCGGCTCGGCACGGGCCGCGAACGCCGCAACGCCTGCCGGATCGGTTCCGGTGGTGCCGCCGCCGGACATCGCCGTTGCCACGAGCCACGGGAGGGAAGCGAGCACCGACAGCCCGAGTGTGAGGGGCACCTTCTTCCAGCCGGCGACGACCAGCGCGGTGACAGCCGCCAGGATCGCACCCGTCGGGGTGAGCCCGGCAGCGGCAAGAACCACGGCGAGCCATCCCCACCGACCGGTGCGGCGAAGTGACAGCGCGGCCACGACGGTCCACGGAAGCGCCGCGTATCCGACGAGCAGACTCCAGTGACCCTGCAGCAGCCGCTCGGCGACGTACGGATTCCAGATCGCCACCGTCGACGCAACCAGAAGGGCAGGCGTCCCGACGCTCGGCAACAGTGCCCGTGCCATCGCCGCGGCTCCCCAGCCCCCACACCACAACGCCAGCAGCAGAATGGACTTCACCACGATGCCGCCGTCGACCACCGTGGACAGCGCAGCCATCACCGCGTCCTGCGGCACCGCACGAGCAGCGGCATCGGTTGTTCCCCAAGCAGAGTCGGTGAAGTACGACCGGGGCGTGCTCACGGCGTCGCGCAGCAGAAGATACCCGGGGCCAAGAAGCGGGCCGAGGACCGCGGCGGAGAGCGCCAGACTGTAGAGCGGTGGCGCCCACCCGGACCTCGACGACGCCATGATCGGCACCCTATACCGTGGGCGCATGCCTACTCGCCCGGTCACCACGTCCGCCGTGGCAGGCATGACGATGGTGACCATCGGGTCGATGACGGCCAACGCTGCGTCGTATCTGCTGCAGGTCCCCGCGAGCCGCTTGCTGGGAGTCGAAGGCTACGGCGAGTTCGCCTCGCTCCTCGCAGCTCAGTTGGTGTTGGCGGTATCGGCGCTCGCGCTGCAGTCCGTGGTGGCGCGCGAAGTGGTGCACGGGCGTAGTCGGGAGTCGTTGCGGGCACTCGGATATCGATGCGCCGCAGTGGTCTCGGTGCTGGCAATCGTGCTCGCCCCGATCGTGGCGTTCGCGCTCGATACGAGTGTGTTGGCGGCGGGGTCGGCGCTCGTCGTCGCGCCGCTACTGGTGGTGTTGGCGGGCGAGCAGGGGTTGCTGCAGGGATCGGGACAGTTCGGCCGGTTGAGCATCGTGCTGGCCTCCGCCGGCTTCGGAAAGGTGATTCCGGCGGTGATCGCGTTGGCGCTCGGCGCGGGGCCAGGAGTGACGCTCGCCGCGAGTGCCGTCGGCACGGGTGTGGTCGCCCTCGGTGCCCGGCTCATCGATCGCGGCGGTGCGAGTGTCCTCGATTCGGGGGCGGCGCGGCTCGGTGTCGGTACCGTGCTGCGGGCATCTCAGGTGCAGCTGGCGCTCATCGCCCTGTCCTCTCTCGACCTCGTTCTCGCCCGGGTGCAGCTCAGCAGCGGCGACTCCGGGTTGTATGCGTTGGGCGCCGTCGCGACGAAGGCGGCGTTCTGGCTCCCGCAGGCCGTCGGCGTCGTGCTGTATCCGCGGATGGCGAACCCGGTCCACTCCGCTCGGGCATTGCGATCCGCGATGGCCGTGGTCGGCGGAATCGGCGTTGTGCTCGTCGTCGGGTCGGTCGTGGCCGCCGGGTTGATCCCCGTCGTGATCGGCGACGACTACCGCGGTGTGCAGAGCTACATCTGGATCTTCGCGCTGCAGGGAGCTTGTCTGGCGCTGCTGCAGAGCGTATTGCTGTGGGCAATTGCCGGTGAGCGGACTCCGCTGGCACTTCTTGCGTGGTTCGGTGTGGCCGTCGAGGTGGTGCTGCTCGTCTTCGTCGCGTCGACCCTGGTGCAGTTCGTCGTCGTGGCGGCATCCGTCGCGGCGGTCACCACCGCCGTGGTGAGTGCGGCCGCGCTCAGTAGACGCAGCTGAATCCGATCGGTCCGGCCGGCCTGAAAGCACCGAAGGCGCGGCCCGTGTGGGCCGCGCCTTCGATGAGATGTCGTCTCGTCGTGCCTACTCTTTCGAGAGGTTGGTCCCTACTCTTTCGAGAGGTTGGTTCGGGGAATGACTTCGGTCTGATCCGTCGTCCAGTCGCGACCACGTGTGTCGGTGTGGGCTGCTCCGCCGCCGCCGTCGGTCTCACGGGGAGCTCCGGTGCGGGCAGGCTGGCCGTTGCTGCCGCGACCGCCGCGGAGTCCGAGGATGACGCCTGCGATCAAGGCGATGACGCCGAGAATGCCTGCGATGATCGGGATGGTGCGTCCGAACAGCGACAGCTTGTCCTGGCCGTCCTTCGCCTGCTGGATCTGGTATTCGATGGTGTTCTCGTCGAACGTGATCGGAGCATTGAGAACATCGACCTCGGCAGTGCCTGCGGTGCGGGAGTAGTACTGGTGAATCTGCTCCTCGCCCTTGACCACGACGCCGGTCTCCGGCTCGACCCACACCGAGCGAGTGTTCTCGTAGTACCGAGTCATCGTCACAGGAGTGTCGCCGCCCTCGACGCCCCAGGTGGACGCGGGGAGGGTGACCTTGTTGGTCGGAAGGTTGACGACGCCGGAGAGGTCGACCGGTCCGACGGTCTGCTCGTACTTGTAGACCTTGGTTCCGTTGATCTCGGTCTCTTCGACGAAATCGATGTCCTTGGTGGCGCGCGCATTGATGTCGAAGTACGGGTACGACTTCTGTTCCGCGTTGAACGGGAACTTGTACTGCAAGCCGGTGTGCGCAACTTCCTCTGCCGGCTTGTCACCCTGAATCTGGATGGTGCCGACCGGGTTCTCCACGGGCATCGAGGTGACACGGTCGATGGTGACGCGATCGACGCTGGCGGTGAGCAAGCCGGTATCGCCCTGCTTGTCGGTGCGGCGCAACGTCTGTCCTGCCTGAAGCGTCATCTCGTCGGAGTTCGAGGGATCCTCGACCGTCACGAAACGCTGCGACACGAGGTTCACGTTCTGGTCGACGACGGCTCGGCCCGCGGCAAGCGATGCGGCATTGAGCACGCTGCCGGTGCCGTCGGACACCGTGGTGACCTCGAGGTCCAACGGGGTCTTCTCGAGGCGGGAGACCGTGTACGTCGGAATGAGAATCGCCGCTACCAGCAGGAATGCGCCCAAACCAACGAGTGCGAGGGCAAGTATCCGGCTCGGCCCTGAGCGCTCCGCCATGTGAGAATCTCCTTAGTGTTATTTCCCGGCGTGCCGCTGCTTCCACCCCCGTCAGGCGGGCGCTGGGTAACGCATCACCTGGAGTGTCCGATTGGTATCGCCACGTCGCAGGTGACAGTAACAGTGATCACCCCGCGTAGTCGCGGGCACGCCCGAGGATGGTCAAGTTTCACAGCCGTCGAGGCGTCCTCGTGGGAGCGCCGCCTGCGGAGCCGTCCACGGAATGTTTGACTGGTGGCGAGATGAACACACCGACCGAATCATTGCCGCGTGCCGTCGTACCGCTGCGGGGCTTCATCCCGTCGCTGGAGGGAATGCGCGCGTTCGCCGCCATCGGCATCATCGTCACGCACGTCGCGTTTCAGACGGGCGCCGCGAGTTCGCCGGTGATGGGGCGTATCTGGGGACGTTTCGATCTGACGGTGGCGATCTTCTTCGCGCTGTCGGGGTTTCTGCTGTGGCGTCCGCACGCGGCGCAGGCCAGGGGTCAGGGCAGCGCGCAGCCGATTACGAAGTATCTGTGGTCGCGGGCTGTCCGTATTCTTCCCGCGTACTGGGTGGTCGTCGTTCTCGTCCTGTTGTTCTTGCCGAACACCGGTGGCAGTTGGCGCGTGTGGGCGGCGAACCTGTCGCTGACACAGGTGTTCGTGCCGTTGACGTTGACCGAGGGCATGACTCAGATGTGGAGCCTGTCGGTCGAGGTCTCGTTCTACCTGCTGTTGCCGTTGCTCGGGCTGCTGATGGCTGGTCTGCGCGGTGCGGCAACTCGCTACCGGATACCGCTGTTGTTCCTCGCTGCGATTGCGACTCTTGCATGGGCCTTCGTTCCGGTGTCTACTCCGGAAGCCATCCATCACGACAACTGGCTACCCGGTTACTTTCCGTGGTTCGCGACTGGAATGTTGCTGGCGGAGTACTCGACTCGTCGCGAGAGTTGGTTGCATCGGTTGGCGGCGCGACGGGTGATCGTTGCCGGTATCGCGTTGACGGCGTTCGTGCTGTCGGCGACGCCGCTCGCCGGGCCGCAAGGGCTGGTTCGGCCCGAGCCATGGCAGTTCGAGGCCAAGATCGTGCTCGGCGCGGTTCTGGCGCTGGCGTTGCTCGCGCCGCTCGTCTTGGCTGATCGAGGACGCCATCGCATTCTGGAGCACCCGGTGACGCTGGCGCTCGGCCGGTGGTCGTACGGAATCTTCATCTGGCACCTGGTGATCTTGGCGATGGTGTTCCCGGTGTTCGGCATCATTCCGTTCTCGGGCCACTTCGTCCTGGTCTTGATCGTCACCGTCGCGCTGTCGATTCCTGTTGCAGCGGCGAGCTATTCGCTCGTCGAGGAACCTGCTCGTCGGGCCCTCCACCGCGGTAGAGCGGACACCGCCACGGCGACGAGAGCCACCAGCGCGGCCAGCTGAATCAGATAGGAGTGCCCGACATATCCGTCGGGAGCACGCCAGGGACCCTTGGAGAGAAGGGCCATCGCGAGGAGCGTTCCGACGCCCGCCGTTGCCGACAGTGCTCTGGCGGCGATGCCGGTCCCGTAGCGACGGCCGATGACGACCGCGCCGAGTGCGATCACCGCCGTCGTCACGACGCCGGCGATTCCCGCGATGATCGCCGCCGCCCCGAGCAGCGCAATCCACCCGGCACTCGGGCTGCGCCACGGCCGCGGCCCAGCGCCTTCGGGCACTCGACTTCTGCGGAAAGCGAAGAATGTCAACGGAATCAGGAGCAGCAGTCCGCCGAAGATTCCCAGTCGGTACCAGGTGTCGGTGGGGAAATCGAGGGCGATCGCAGTGACCCCGGCGGGCACGATCCAGCCCTGCTGCCACCCGTCGACTGTGACGGCTTTCAGCTCGGAGCCGTCGGGCGCGGTGGCCTTCCAGCCCGCATTGTTGCTCTCCGGCACCACGAGCAGCTGGTCGGTGTCCTTGTTCGGCGTCGTGATCTCGCGGTGGTCGGCAGTCCATGCACTCGTCGAGACCGCCGCCGGTGCCGAACTCGTCGGTTCGATCGCCGGAACGGGCATGGTGCGCAACCGTATTCCGTCGACGAAGAACGCGGCACCCGGATCGACGACGATGTCGGCCCTGCCTTCCGGTAGCGGGATCGGATTGAGGGTCGCATTCGGCACCGGGAACGGGCCTTCGCAGATGGTCGCCTGCAGTGGTTCGCCGGAACGGAACTGCGCTGCGGTGGCGGTGACGGATGCACGGATGGTCTGGCCTGCGATGGACACGATGGGGCCGACGTCGCAACCGACGGTGATCGGACGATCCTCGTCGAGGGGAGTCCCGACTTCGCGTCCTCCGGACAGAACCGATACCTCGGCGATCCCCGGTGGTTGCGGTAGGACGAAACCGAGAGAGTTCTTGTCGAGCACGTCGTCCCATCCGACGATCGACAGGACGATGCGGTCGGTGACCCGAGGAGACAGAGCGATGGTCGTCGGCTTGTCGGGATCCACCTCGCGGACCTGAGGCCCGGCACCGAGATTCACGGCGACCGACGTCGGATGAGCAGGCAGAGCGCCGAGGCTGGGTGACAGTGTGAGTCCGTCCACCAGGGTCGGCTGGTCGAGTGTGATGGTCAGTGTCGGCGAAGTGCCCGCGCGCTTGGTGATGCTCTTCTCCGGTGCGGTCCACGACGTTCGATCGTCGCCGTCGGTTGCCGCGAACGCCGAGCCCTGCAGATCGGCGACATCGGAGGTGCCAGACGCCGCCGGTCTGCCCGGCTGCGAGAGCAGAGCCTCGAGCTCGGGACTCTGCCGTGTGCGTAGCGTCAGTTCGGGGAGCACTGCCGTCCCGGCCGGTACCGACAACGTGCGCGAGAATCGTCCGAGTTCCTCGGGTGCCACGGACAGTCCAGAGCTGCAGCGAATTCGATCCGTTGTATCCAGGCAACCCGATCGGCCGGGGAACTCCTGGCCCAGTTCCCAGCCGGTCACGTCGGCGCCATCGGGGGTGGCGGGCAGCACTGCGCGGTGGACGATCGACACGGTCTTGGGCTGATCGCGATTCGAGTAGTCGTCGACCGTGAGTTCGCTGATACCGAACTGGCTGCCTCTGGTGCCGTCGACCGTCGACTTGGCGGTGATGCGCACCCACGGGGTGTCCCCGCCGGGAAGAGACACCGTCAACGGATCGCCCGGTTTGTCGATGCGCGCGGCGGTACTGCCGTTGGGGGTAGTCACTTCCAGCCACTTCACCGGATCGCCGATGGTGCCGGGGCTGGTGCGCAGATGCAGAAGTCCACCACTGATGGGTTCGTCGAAGTCGACCTGAAGCCATTGGCCCACAGCGCTTTCGATGCCGTTGCTGACCCAGCTCGTCGCCAGATCTCCGTCGACGACGGCTGCGACACCGCTGCCGGGTTTGGTGCCACCGATCTGAGTCGAATCCGACGCCGAACTCGACGCCGTGATCGTGGCCCCCTCCCATTCTCCGTCGACGGTGTCCGCGCCGTACACGGGATAGTCGGCTGCGAGATTCAGGGATCGCCGCGGCTCGTCGGCCGATCGGAGCGCCGAGTTGTGGCTGTCGACCTGACCGAAGTCGGTCTCGCGGTTCATCGGGGTGTCGGTGACGGTGACCGCCGAGACGGGAATGCCTGCCGCTGCGGCGTCGGATGCGAGGATGATCGGTCCCTGCGGCACCGGACCCGGTGCGCCGTTGCGGCGTTCCTCGTCGAGTCGCTGGACCGATTCGGGGCCACCTTGGACGAACGGAACTCGGTCGAGATCGACGGCGTACGGCCCCGAGATGTCTGCCGCTGTTCCGACCGAATAGATCTCGACGGCCGGGTACGGGGGCCGGAGATCACCGTCGACGGTGATGCCCTCCACTGTTCCCGGCGCGATGTCCTCGCCGAACTGCGCTACCTTCGCGAGCCCGGGCGAGCCGTCGAGTGCGGCGTGGACCTGGGCGGGACGGGTGGAACGTGAGGTCTCGGGATCGAGATCGTTGCGCACCACCACGTAGTGGATGCCTTGTCCCAGAAGGGTATCGGCGAGTCCGGCCGACGGCCTGCCGTCGGCGATGAGCCGTTGTACCGAGTCGAGCGCGCGGATCGCGCCCGGAGGGGTAAGGGGAACGGAGTCGCGCACGGCCCAGGGCGTCGTGGCGAGAGCCTGCAGCGGCTCGTCGCGGGTCAGGCCCCACGTTTGGATCGCGAAGGGCGCACCAGGAACCACCAGCGCGCGTTCGGCATCCGAGCCGTCGGGGGAGGTTCCCGATGCGTGGTCGGTGAGCCAGTCCGCGGCCTCGTGCCAGTATCCGGGGATCTCTTCGTAGGCGCCGCGTGGTGCGAGTTTGCCGGTCCAGGCCAGCGATGTGGAGAACGTCAACGCAACGAGAACCAGTCCGGCGACGGCAACCATTCTGTCTCGTTCGGGACGTGCGATGGCCGGGCGCCATGTTCGTCCGGGCACCGAACCGGGCAGCGGAACCTTGGCCAGCAGGTGAGCGATGCCGAGTACCAACGGGATACGAACCAGCGGTTCGAGTTTGTGCACGTTGCGCAGCGGTGCGCCCGCGGAGTCGAGGAACAGCCGGACGGTGCCGGCGACGGGTGAGCCGAGCTCGCCGACGTAGCCGGCCGTGAGTCCGACGATGCCGACGAACAGCATGATCGTCAGCCGTCCGCGTCCCGGCATCGAACGCATGGCGAGTCCGACGAGACCGGCGGCGGCGATGACACCCGTCGCGATCACTGCTGCGGGCTGCGTCACCAACACCGCGCCTGCCACCCGCTCAGGGGAGACGAAGGGTGTCCAGCTGCTGGTGCCTCGCAGGATTTCGGCCAGCGACGCCCATTGCGTCGTCGTTCCGGACGACTCGATGTAGTCGAGGAACGGTGGGCTGACTCGGCCGAGGAGAAGTAGCGGAACGATCCACCACAGCGTCGCCATCAGCAGGAACCCTGCCCACCAGCCGGAGAACACGAACCAGCGACGGTTGGGGCGATGGCACAGGACCCAGATGACGCCCACGAGGCACGCCGCTGCCGTCGCTACCGCGTTGACCGCGCCCATCAGGGCGACGGCCAGCGCGGATTGAGCCGCGAGTGCGCGTGTTCCGCGACTACTTCCGGCCGAATCCGCCGGGCCGAAAGCTCGAACGATCGGAATCAGCACCCACGGCGCGAGCATCATCGGCATCGTCTCCGACGAGATCGACGCCAGCGTCGTGATCACCCGCGGGGACAGCGCAAACGCGGCAGCCGCGATGACGACCGAACTCCGACTACCGATCCCCAGAGCTTCGGCGAGCTTGACGATGCCCCAGAATCCGGCGATCAGCAGAAGCGCCCACCAGATCCGCTGGGTGATCCATGGCGGAATCGACAGCACTTCGCCCAGTGCGAAGAATGCACCGTGCGGAAAGAAATATCCGTATGCCTGGTTCTGGACCTGGCCCAGCGGGGCCTGCGACGTCCACTGATGAGACGCGCGCGCCAGGAAACCGAGTGGATTCTGCGTCAGGTCGTACTTGGTGTCCGCGACGGTGTAACCGGGGACCTGCAGGAACGACAGTAAGAACGCCAGAACCGAGACGCCGAGCAACCACCTACGACCGAGTGGTTCGGAAGAGATCGAAGCAGGAGCGTCAGCGGCTGCCGTACTCAACTTGGTTCAGCAGCGAGGAATCGGCGTTGCCCGAGCGGTCGATATCGGGACGAGTGTTGTCCGACGCCGCAGCGGTCACTCCGAACACGACTCCGGCGCCGAGCACCGCGCCGACTACCGCAGCAACAACTCCCGGGACAGCGAACTTCATCTCGGTTCTCCACTTTCGTCGACAGCTACCAGTGCGACGGCCAGATTCCCCCGCGCGCGGCTCACGCTATCACCCGAGCGGGGTGATGCCCCGGTGCACGCGCGCCTACTTGCCCGGCGGAACGATCAGGACGGGGCGGTGACTGTGGCGGAGCACATGATCGGCCACCGAACTCTGGAGAAGAGATCGAAGCCCGGTCGTACCGCGCGTCCCGGTCACGATGATGTCGACGTCGAGGTCATCGGCCTTCTCGACGATGGCACTCCAGATCGCGGTGGTGCACTCGGCGCAGTGACCCTCCACGACCAGTCCTGCCTCTTCTGCGAGCCGCACGCCTTCGAGGTTGGTCACTTTGGCGTCGGTGAGAGCGACATCCTCGGCTTCGTCCTCGGGCACCCATTCGGGCTGCATGACGCCGGAGAGTCCGGACATTCGTGCTGCTTGGCGCACCATCGGTTCCCAGGCGGTGACGACGATCGCCCTCGTCGTCGTCAGGAATCGTCCGGCGTACTCGATGGCGCGTTTGGCGTTGTCCGAGCCGTCGTACGCGATCAGAATCAGATCTGCAGGCATCGTGTGTCCCTTCTGATGTCGCTTTTGTCCAAGGTTATCGCGTGAGGCCGCGCTGCGGAGCGGCTCGGGTTTCACACCGGTAAGCGAATCGCGTGAGCGCCGTCGCCTCGGCTACCGTCGGAGCCCATGATGAAGTTCCGCTCGCCCGTACCTGTCGTCGCCCTGGTTGTCGGAGTCGGTTTCGTGGCCGGGTGCAGCGGCGGCGGGGGCGAGTCCGCGACGGCTGCTCCGGCAACGGTGGCGCAGACGTCGCAGGCGCTGCCGACGACCACGGCCGTCGCGCCTGCGCCCGCACCGGTAGATGCCTGCGCGACGTTCGTGGGAGGGCTCACCGAGCGGCAGCGTCTCGCGCAGCTGCTCACCGTCGGGGTGACCGGTACGGCCGATGCCGTCGACATCATGGCGCGCGAGCAGGTCGGAGGCATCTTCGTCGGCAGCTGGACCGATACGTCCACGCTCGGCAATCGCGAGGTACCGCAGATCGCCGCAGCGTCCGCGGTGCCGCCGATGGTGACGATCGACGAGGAGGGCGGCCGGGTCTCGCGCGTCGAGGATCTCCTCGGAACCGACCCGTCGGCGCGCGAAACCGCCCAGACCATGTCCGTCGACGAGACCTATCAGATGGCGTTGGAACGTGGGCGCGGCTTGAAGGATCTCGGAGTGACCGTGGACTTCGCACCGGTCGTCGACGTCAGCAGCCAACCCGACGATTCGGTGATCGGCGACAGGTCGTACTCCGACGATCCCGCCGAGGTCGTTGCGTACGCGGGCGCCTACGCCAACGGGCTGCGCGACGCCGGGATCGAACCGGTCATCAAGCACTTCCCCGGCCACGGTTCGGGTTCGGGCGACTCGCACACCGGGGCGGTGACGACTCCTCCGCTCGATCAGTTGATGCAGACGGATCTGATTCCGTTCGCGCAGTTGTCGCCGACGGGCGTGGGCGTCATGGTCGGGCATCTCGACGTCCCCGGGCTCACTCAGCCGGGTGAGCCTGCCAGCATCAGTCCTGCCGCGATGTCGCTGCTGCGCGACGGAGTCGGTTACGGCGCAGCTCCCTTCACCGGCCCGATCTTCACCGACGATCTGAGCGGCATGGCAGCGATCACCGATCGACTCGGAATCGTCGCTGCCGTCGAGGCTGCACTGGTCGCTGGGGCAGACGTCGCGCTCTGGTTGACGACGGACGACGTCCCGCAGGTCCTCGACAATCTCGAGGACGCCGTCGCGTCGGGACGATTGTCGGGCGAGCAGGTGGATCGTTCGGCAGCAACGGTCGCGCGTTTCAAGCGAGCCTGCTGAAATCTCCACACGTGACGCACGCCTCCTTACCAGGGAGTAAGGTAATGGGTTCTTACATGTTTGTGTTCGACATCGTTTGGGAGGACACATGGCTGGCGGCACCAAGCGACTGCCCCGGGCCGTGCGGGAGCAGCAGATGCTCGACGCAGCGGTCGATGTATTCTCCGACAACGGGTTTCATGAGACATCGATGGATGCGATCGCCAAGCAGGCGTCCATCTCCAAGCCGATGCTGTATCTGTACTACGGCTCGAAGGACGAGCTGTTCGCGGCGTGTATCCACCGCGAGGGCGTCAAATTCGTCGAGGCTCTCACTCCTGCCGCCGATCCCACCCTCACCCCTCGTGAACAGCTGCGCAGCGCGCTTCTTGGCTTCTTGGGATTCGTCGGCGAACACCGGAAGTCGTGGATGGTGCTCTACCGTCAGGCAATCGGGCAGACCGCATTCGCGTCGCAGGTTCAGAGCAGTCGCGATCGGCTCATCGAACTCACCGCGGGTTTGCTCGAAATGAGCACCAAGGATCCCGATCCCGGCCAGAACTTCGCGCTGATGGCGGTGGCCCTCGTCGGCGCCGGTGAAGCCGTCGCCGACCGGGTGGCCGGCGGGGAGATCGAGGTCGACGCTGCGGCGGACCTGTTGGAGAACCTCGCGTGGCGTGGTCTGGCGGGCAAGAAGACCGCGACGACGTTGTAGGTCTTCTTTCTTTCCGCGCAAACGCACGTGCTTGTGCGGAGATCGGGGGCGGTGCGCGCTGGTGGTACGCACACGCACGTGCGTTTGCGTGAGCTGTCATCCCATCTCGAACACCGAAGGCGTCGTTCGGTCACTCAGAGTGACCGAACGACGCCTTCGCTCCCCAAAACTTCGAACTAGCGCAACGTCCCCGTGAGGTGCGGGTACCCCTTCTTCGGGTTCTTGAGGGACAGGTCCCACCCGTCTCCGACGGACTCGGCGTACACGTTCACCGTTGCCGGCAGCACGATCGGCTTGCCGAACCGCACGTTGTAGGTGACCTTGTCCGGGATTCGACCTTCGATGGTCTGCAGAACAGCTGCCGCGCTCCACATTCCGTGAGCAATGGTCTTCGGGAAGCCGAAGGCCTTCGCTCCGAGCGAGGACACGTGGATCGGGTTGCGATCGCCCGAGATCGACGCGTACCGGCTGATCGTCTTCTGATCGGCACGTAGCGTGCGGGTCGGAGGCGGCGGAACCTCGTCGGCGGGCGGTGCTTCTCGCGGACCACCGGACAGTGACGTCTTCTGCAGACTGAGGAAGCTAGAGGTCTGCTTCCACACCAGTTCGCGTCCGACGCTGACCTCGCTTATCACGTCGACCAGCAGTCCCTTGCGGTGCTCACGAAGGTTCTCGGCGTGCACTCGAATGTCGAGGGGCTCCGAGGACGAGATGCTCCTGAACTGTTCGATGACGTTCTCGGCGTGAACCGAGCCGATGGCCGCGAACGGAAATCCCTTGGAGACCATCAGTTTCATCACCGTCGGAAATACGAGGGTGAAGGGGTACGTCACCGGCAACGTGTCGCCGAAACGTAGACCCGTGGCCCGGCAGTATCCCGCGAGATTGTCCGGGTCGACGCGGAGGCCGCGCAGCTCGTAGACCGTACTGGGCACGGTCGAAGACTTCGATGCGAGAAACGGCACCGCTCCGAGCGCAGCGGCGGTGTAGATCTCCGAAGTCTTGGGCTGCTCCGTGAGCTGGACGACGCTCATGCGCCGAGGAGGCTCTGACCGCACACGCGGACGATCTGACCGGTGACGGCGTTGGAGGCCGGGCTCGCGAAGTACGAGACCAACTCGGCGACGTCGACGGTCTGTCCGCCCTGCAGAAGCGAGCTCATGCGTCGGCCTGCTTCACGGGTGGCGAACGGAATCGCTGCCGTCATGGCCGTTTCGATGAAGCCCGGCGCGACCGCGTTGATCGTGATGTTCTTCTTCGCGAGCACGGGAGCCGATGCCTGGACCAGGCCGATGACGCCTGCCTTGGAGGTGCCGTAGTTGGTCTGGCCGCGGTTGCCCGCGATGCCGGCGATGGAGGACACGTCGACGACGCGGCCGCCTTCCTTGAGAGCACCGGTCTTGACCAGGTGGTCGGTGATGCGCTGCGGGGCAGCGAGGTTGACGCCGATGACCGAGTTCCAGCGGCTCTCGTCCATGTTGGCGAGAGTCTTGTCGCGGGTGATGCCTGCGTTGTGGACGATGATGTCCGCGCCGCCGTGACGCTCGAGCAGGTGCTTGGACAGAACCTCACCGGCGTCCTCGGCAGTCACGTCGAGCGCGAGTGAAGTGCCGCCCACTTTGTTGGCGGTCTGCGAGAGTGCTTCTCCGGCAGCGGGAATGTCGGCGGCAATGACGGTTGCTCCGTCGCGAGCGAGCACCTCGGCGATGGTGGCGCCGATGCCGCGGGCTGCGCCGGTGACGACGGCTACCTTTCCGGCGAGCGGCTTGTCCCAGGATGCGGGAGCCTCGGAGTCGGCGTCGCCCACGGCGATGACCTGGCCGTCGACGAAGGCGGACTTGGCCGAGAGCAGGAACCGCAACGTGGATTCGAGGCCGGAGATACCGGTGGATGCATTCGGGGAGACGTAGACGAGCTGAGCCGTCGCACCTCGCTTGACCTCTTTACCGACGCTACGGGTGAAGCCTTCGAGAGCGCGCTGCGCGATGTGCTCGTCGACGCTGGAGGTTTCGTCCGGTGTGGTGCCGATGACGACGACGCGGGCGGACGGTGCAAGGTTGCGGATGACCGGCTGGAAGAACTGGAAGAGCTGCTCCAGTTCGGCGACGTTGCCGATGCCGGTGGCGTCGAAGACCAGGCCGCCGTACTTGTCGTCGTGAGCCTGGGCCTGCGGGTAGTCGGACAGCAGCACGCGGAGCGGTTCGACGAGACGGCCGTTTCCGCCGATGAGAACCGGACCGGCCAGGGGCGGTTCGCCTGCTTTGTAGCGACGCAGCTTCTCGGGCTGCGGGAGACCGGCCTGCTTGGCGATGAAAGCTCCCGGCGCTGATGCCAGGAACGTCGAATAGAGGTCTGGGGCTCCCTTGGTGGCTGCCACTGTCCTGCCTTTCAGTATGGCGCTGCGCGCCCCGTGTGCGCGTAGTAGGCCCACGGACCTACTACCCACGCACGGGCGCGAAGCGCACGACCGGGTGTCGACAACCAACTTACTCGCCAGTAAGATGAAACTCCACCACGGCCATTCTCCACAATTGTGGAGACACGATGTTTGGAGACGTCAGTGACAAGCAAGCAGCTACGACCGGTCGCAATCGTCGGTGGCAACCGCATTCCGTTCGCGCGCTCGGACAAGAAATACGCACTGGCGTCCAACCAGGACATGCTCACCGCAACCATCGACGGGCTGGTCAGCCGTTATGGCCTGCAGGGAGAGCGCCTCGGTCTCGTCGTCGCCGGTGCCGTCCTCAAGCACAGCCGCGACTTCAACCTCACTCGCGAGACCGTCCTCGGCAGCGCGCTCAGCCCGTACACCCCGGCCTACGACATCCAGCAGGCGTGCGGCACCGGCTTGCAGTCCATCGTCGCTGTCGGTGACGCGATCGCGTCGGGCCGTATCGACGCCGGTATCGGTGGCGGCGTCGACACCACCTCGGACGCCCCGATCGGCGTCAACGACGAACTACGTGAGTTCCTGCTCTCGCTCAACCGCGCGAAGTCGACGACGGATCGCCTCAAGCTCCTCGGCAACGTTCGTCCGTCCATGCTCGGAATCGAGATTCCTCGTAACGGCGAGCCCCGCACGGGTCTGTCGATGGGTGACCACGCTGCCATCACGGCCAAGGAATTCGGCATCCGCCGCGAAGATCAGGACGAACTGGCCGCCGCCAGCCACAAGAACATGGCCGCTGCGTACGACCGGGGATTCTTCGACGACCTGGTGACGCCGTTCCTCGGCCTCACCCGCGACGACAACCTGCGTCCGGGATCGACCGTCGAGAAGCTCTCGACGCTCAAGCCCGTCTTCGGAACCAAACTGGGCGACGCCACTATGACGGCAGGCAACTCGACGCCGCTGACCGATGGCGCTTCGGCGGCGTTGTTGTCGACGGACGAGTGGGCCTCCGAGCGCAACCTGCCGGTGCTCGCGCATCTCGTCGACTCCGAGACCGCCGCTGTCGACTACATCCACGGCAACAGCTCGTTCAAGGACGGTCTGCTGATGGCTCCGACGTACGCCATTCCGCGTCTTCTCGCTCGTAACGGGCTTACGCTGCAGGACTTCGACTACTACGAGATCCACGAGGCGTTCGCATCCGTCGTGCTCGCGACGCTGCAGGCATTCGAGAGCGACGAGTACTGCAAGGAGCGTCTCGGCCTCGACGGCGCGTTGGGGTCGATCGATCGCAGCAAGCTCAACGTCAACGGATCCTCGCTTGCCGCAGGACATCCGTTCGCCGCAACCGGCGGACGTATCGTCGCTTCGCTCGCGAAAATGCTCGCCGAGAAGGGATCGGGCCGCGGCTTGATCTCCATCTGTGCTGCTGGTGGCCAGGGCGTCACCGCGATCATCGAGCGCTGAGCAGGGCCGAACCACGAGAGCTGAAAAGCGCTCGAACCAGGGGGCATACGGTCGGCGGATCCGTCAGCGAGGGGTTTACGGATCTGCCGACCGTGCAGCTTTGATGTTCTTTCTGCCGTCGTCGGCGAGGACCGCCTCGGCGATTGCCCCGACGGGCTCGACATTTTCACGTCTTCGTACTGGTCAGGTGCCCGGTACAACTCCGGTGGTCGTTCGTCTGTTCATTCACTCGAATGAATTCAGCGCAACACCCGAAGTCCGGCTGTAACGCATCACAATCTTCCGCGATACTCGTAGTGGCTCCACACTGCTGCCCGACCCCCGACCCGGCAGCGGTGTGGAGCCACCTTTGTTTCGGTCACACCTCGGGTCTGGACGCGGTATCCGGTGCTGCCGTTGCGTAAGCTCGGCCCGAGTGTGTCCAGCAGGAGTTCCGGGGTTTTCGGGAGGGCCAGAAACGTGAGCGTCGGTGGAGACGGCAGAGGTAAGCACGAAAAGGGGCCGGATCCGTCGGAAGATGTAGCTTCGTCAGCCGAGGATGCAGCCACCGAGCATGTTGCGCCGTACGACGCGGTCACCGAGGTCATGCGTGCCATCGATCCGAACGAGCCGCCTCCGGCGCAGGACGCCGCCGAAGCCGACGACGGTACCGATGATCCGGCCGTCGGTCAGCCGCCTGTAGTCGGTGAGCCAACCGGGGCCTATTCCGCGCTCGAGTCCGACGATCGACTTCCCACACCCGCTGCCGATCCGGTTCCAGGCGAATCTGCCGCCGCCGAGGCGCCGGCCACTGATGCGTTGCAGGCGGAGGTGCCGCCGGCCACTGGCGACGAGCCTCGGGCCACTGGCGACGAGCCTCGGGCCACGGGCGACGAGCCTCGGGCCACTGGCGACGAGCCTCGGGCCACCGAGGCCACCGTGCCCAACGAGCCTGCCGATTCTGCCGCGGTGTCGCGCGGAACGAAGATCGCGGTGCTCGCAGGCGCGGCTGTGGCGATCCTCGGTGTTTTCTACGCGGCCGACATGTTGTCGTCCAGCGGTTCGGTTCCCCGCGGAGTCACCGTTGCCGGTATTGCCGTCGGCGGGCTGAGCCACGACGATGCCGAGGCGCGTCTGCGGTCCGATCTCGGTCCACGCGTCGAGCAGCCGGTGCAGGTCGATGCAGGGGATCAGAAGCTCGAATTGGTTCCCGCCGCAGCAGGTCTCGGTGTGGACTGGACAACTACTCTCGATCGGGCAGGCACTCAACCGATCAATCCGTTCAGCCGGATCGCCTCGTTCTTCTCCGACACCGAGATCGGCGTGCAGTCGACCGTCGACGCGGCGGCCCTGGATGGGACCGTCGAATCCATTCGGGCGCAGACGGACAGGCAGCCGTCGGAAGGTGACGTGATCTTCGAGGGCACCACTCCTGTCGGGGTGACGCCTGCACCTGGCCAGACGATGGATACTGCGGGAGCACGTGCAGCGATCGAATCGCGGTGGGCATTCGGGACACTGGAGATGCCGGTCGAGACGGTCGACGTCACCGTTCATCAGGACGAGGTGGATCGCGTTCTTGCCGAGGTTGCCACGCCTGCGGTGTCGGCTCCCGTCGTCTTCTCGGGACGAAACGGCTCCGCCGCGCAGCTGGCGCCCGAGAGTATTGCGCGCGTGCTGTCGTTCGAACCGGACGACGAAGGCACTCTTGCCACTCGGATCGATACCGCCGCTGCCACTGGAATTCTCGCGCCGCAGCTGGCCTCCACCGAGACTCCGCCCAAGGATGCGTCGTTCGCGCTTGGCGGTGGAGTCCCGACGGTCGTGCCCGGTGTCGTCGGCGAACTGGTGCAGTGGCCGAAGACTCTCGAACAGTTGCCGTCGCTGCTGTCCTCGTCCGATGCGCGCACCGTGGACGCCGTCTACGACCAGGCTCAACCCGCGTTGACCACCGAGGGCGCCGGTGCACTCGGTATCAAGGAAGTTATCGGCGAATATACGACGGGCGGGTTCGAGTACGCGTCGGGAGTCAATATCGGACTCACCGCCGATATCGTCGACGGCGCGCTCGTGAAGCCGGGGGAAACGTTCTCGCTCAACGACTACACCGGACCTCGCGGCACAGCTCAGGGGTTCGTGGAGTCCGGAATCATCGACAACGGTCGACCGGATCGCGCGGTCGGCGGCGGCATCAGCCAGTTCGCGACCACGCTGTACAACGCGGCGTACTTCGGTGGGATGGACGACGCCGGACATACCGAGCACAGCTACTACATCAGTCGGTACCCCGAAGCACGTGAGGCGACGGTCTTCGAGGGTGCGATCGATCTGAAGTTCACCAATCCTGCGAAGACCGGCGTGGTGATCGAATCGTTCGCCACGAGTTCCGATGTGACCGTTCGACTGTGGGGAACCAAGACGGTCGACGTCGAGTCGAGCACGGGTGCTCGAACCAACCCGACGAGTCCCAACACCATCACACTGCCCGCGGGAGCAGGCTGCATCGCATCGGGCGGCGGGCCGGGCTTCACGGCGAGTGACACCCGGGTGATCACCGACATCGCGTCGGGCAACGAGGTCTCCCGCAACACGCGAACGGTCAAGTACGACCCGATACCGATCGTCAAATGCGAATCACCGAAAACCGAACCGGAACCGAAGCCCGCCGAAGAACCTGCCGACGATGCTCCGGCAGCAGCCCCTCCGGCCACAGTTCCTCCGGCAGAAGGCGAATAGTTCAGACTCGGACAGGTTGAGGTGACGTGTGTTTGGGGGGAGACATCGTCGCCCGAGGACGCACCGCGTAGGCGTCGGGACACCCAGGGTGCGGCAAAGGACTTCACCCATGCGGCATTTTCCCGGCGCTTGATCGCCGGATCGATCGGCGGCAGCGGTTCCAGTTCTTCGAGTCGTATCGAATGCTCGACGCCGAGAGAATCGAGCACTTCGGCTGCCATCCGGGTGTGTCCGAGGGTCGACATGTGCAGTCGGTCCCAGTCCCACATTCGTGAGTCGTCGTAGCCGTCGAAACGCCAGTAGTCGATCAGTTCGACGCCGCGGCGGTCGGCGACTTCGCGCAGCAGTTCGTTGTAGATGGCCGTTCGGCCGCGGAAGGTCCGGAAGATGGGAGACCAGCCGGCGTCGTAGGCGGTGAAGGCGAGTACGCGCGCCCCGGTGGCTGTCAGTCGGGCCAGCGCGGCGTCGTAGCGCTCGACGATGCCGTCGATGTCGACCTTCGGGCGCATCATGTCGTTGCCGCCTGCGTAGATCGTGATCAGGTCGGGAGCGACGTCGATCGCGGTGTTCACCTGGTCCTCGATCACCTGATCGAGCAGCTTGCCGCGAACGGCGAGATTGGCGTACCGGAACGATGGATTGCCGACTGCAAGCTGTTCGGCGACTCGATCTGCCCAACCCTTGACGCCGTTCGGGCTGGTGGGGTCGGCATCACCGACTCCTTCGGTGAACGAGTCTCCGAGCGCTATGTAGGTATCGATCCTCGACACTGCAACCATCCTTCATGAGTACTGCTAACTATCCGTCAGAGTACGACGCATTTTCGGCTCTCGACATTCCCGGCCTTCGAATCTTCGTGATTCTGGCCCTGGACTCCACGGCTGGCAAGGAGTTGTCTGGAACGGATTCTGTTCTCGATCGAAAGTAGGCGCATGACGGTCACCGTGGTCGCAGGTAATCCGAAACCGGAATCTCGGACGCTCGCCGCGGCGACGTTGCTCGCCTCGGAAATCACGGGATCGCCCGCCGACGCGCAGGTCGACGTCATCACCCTTGGCGCAGGGTTGCTCGGTTGGGGCGACGATGAGGTCAAGGCAGCGGTGGAGAAGGTGTCGTCGTCGGACATCGTCGTGTTCGCGAGTCCGACGTTCAAGGCCACCTACACCGGAGTGCTGAAGCTCTTCCTCGACCAGTTCGCCACCGACGAAGGGCTACGCGACGTCGTCGCCGTCCCGCTCATGCTGGGCGCAGGCCCTGCGCACGCGCTGGCTCCCGACCTGTTGCTCAAACCGGTTCTCGTCGAACTCGGAGCGATCACCCCGGCGCCCGGTCTCTATCTGATCGATACGACTTTCACCACCGACACTCGTATCGTGGACTATGCGCGGAGATGGGGCCCCGTCATCACAGCCGCCGCGGACGCACGAAAGGGAGCATCGGCATGACGCTCACACACACCGATCTCGACCAGGCCACGCTTCGTCAGGCGTACGCCCAGTTCCCCAGCGGGGTCGTTGCCATCGCGGCCGAGATCGACGGAGTGCCCGTGGGGCTGGCGGCCAGCAGTTTCGTTGCGGTCTCGATCGAACCTCCCCTCGTCGCCGTGTGCATCCAGAACACCTCGACCACCTGGCCCAAGCTCGAAGGGCTCGCGAGCATCGGCGTCAGCGTGTTGGGCGAAGCGCACAACGACGCCGCCCGGACGCTGGCAGCCAAGACCGGCGACCGATTCGCTGGACTGGAACTGCAGACGTCGGAGCAGGGCGCCGTGTTCATCGAAGGCGCGACGACATGGCTCGAAACCACCATCGATCAGCAGGTGCCTGCGGGGGATCACCTCATCGTTCTGCTGCGGATCCATTCACTCGAAGTGCAGAGCGAAATCGATCCGATCATTTTCCACGGCAGTAAGTTCCGCAAGCTGCAGGCGTAGTCGTTCTCCCGCTGTCCACGCGAAAGCACGTGCGTTTGCGGGGACAGGGGTGTGTGGCGCTTGTGTCTACGAGAAAGCACGTGCGTTTGCGGGGACAGGCGTGTGTGGCGCTTGTGTCTACGCGAAAGCACGTGCGTTTGCGGGATTTGGTGGCGTTCTGGCCGACTTTCTACGCGTCGACGCTGGTCAGGCGGCAGGTTTCGGCGGGTTTCGTGGCGCAATACATCTGCCATGTCGGGGTTGCACATTCGACACGACCACCGTGTTGAGTAGCGGTCACAGCAGAAACCGATGTGGCTGGAGGCCCCGAAGTGAAACTGACCGTCGTAGCAGGGAACCCCAAGCCCGGGTCGCGGACGCTCGATGCGGCACGCACCGTGGCCGAGAAAGTGACGGGCCGCGGGGTCGACGAGACCATCGACGTCATCACGCTCGGTGCCGGCCTGCTCGGGTGGGGTGACGCGGGCGTCGCGGCAGCCGTGGACACCGTCAGGACATCCGATCTGGTCGTCTTCGCGAGTCCGACGTTCAAGGCGACCTACACCGGAGTGCTGAAGCTGTTCCTCGACCAGTTCGCCGGCGGCGACGGCCTGAAAGACGTTGTGGCGGTTCCCTTGATGCTCGGTGCAGGCCCGGCGCACGCGATGGCCCCCGATCTGTTTCTCAAGCACACACTCGTCGAACTGGGCGCTGTGACGCCGGCTCCCGGGCTGTATCTGATCGACACCACCTACACCACCGACACTCGCATCGACGACTATGCCCGCCGCTGGGGCGGCGCACTCACTGCAGCAGCGACCATCAGAACGGACATCTCATGACACTCGCCACCACCGAACTCGATTCGGGTGTTCTTCGTGCAGCATTCGGCCAATTTCCCAGCGGCGTTGTCGCATTGTGTGCCGAAATCGACGGTGTTCCTGTCGGTATGGCGGCCAGCAGCTTCGTGGCGGTGTCGATCGAGCCGCCGATCGTCGCGTTCTGTGTCCAGAACACGTCGACGACCTGGCCCAAATTCGCCGTGGCGGAACGCATCGGAATCAGTGTCCTCGGGGAAGCTCACGACGTTGCCGCTCGAACCCTCGCGGCAAAGACCGGAAATCGCTTCGAAGGACTCGAGGTGACCACCACGAACGACGGCGCGGTCTTCATCGGCGGCGCGAGCATGTGGCTCGACGCAACCGTCACCGACGAGATCCCCGCAGGCGACCACGCGATCGTGCTGCTGCGTATCAACGAGCTCGAGATCAAGGACGTCGCACCGATCGTGTTCCACGGCAGCAAGTTCCGCCGACTCGCCGTCGAGGCCGGGTAGTGATCGATCGGGCGCTGGAGGCGCTGCGCGCGGGCAAACCTGTTCTCGTCACCGACGACGCCCGACGCGAGAACGAGGGTGACGTGATTCTCGCCGCGGACCGAGTGACACCCGAGTGGACCGCCTGGACTATCCGCAATACGTCTGGCCTGTTGTGCGCGCCGATGACGGCTGCACGGGCCGACGCACTCGATCTGCCGCCGATGGTGTCGGACAATCAGGATCCGAAGAAGACTGCGTATACCGTCACCGTGGATGCAGCCAGTGGCGTGTCGACGGGGATCAGTGCGGCGGACCGGGCGCGTACTCTGCGTGTTCTTGCCGACCCGGTCTCGACAGCAACCGATTTGATCAGGCCGGGTCACGTCATCCCGCTCCGCGCGCGAGCCGGCGGCGTGCTCGAACGCGCAGGCCACACCGAGGCTGCAGTGGATCTGTGTCTGCTCGCCGGAGTTCCGGCGGTCGGCGTCATCGCCGAACTGGTCGCCGACGACGGCTCGATGATGACGTTCCCCGACATCGAGAGGCTCGGCCGCGACATGCAGCTGCCGGTGCTGACGATCGAGCAGTTGGCCAACTACCGACTGGTGCATGGCGTCGCCTCGGTTCCGACGGCTCCGCGGGTGGAGCGCGTCGCCGAGACCACGCTTGCCACTGCGCACGGTGACTTTCGTGCCTACGGCTATGCCGATCGCGAAACCGGGGCCGAACACATTGCGCTCGTCAACGGCAATCTCGCAGGCTCGCCGTTGGTGCGAGTGCATTCGGAATGTCTCACCGGTGAGTCCTTCTCCTCTCAAAGATGTGAATGTGGACCACAATTGGATGCTGGACTCGCTCGCGTCGCGAGCGAAGGTGGAGTCGTTGTGTACCTCCGGGGGCACGAAGGCCGCGGAATCGGGTTGCTGAAGAAACTGGCAGCGTATCGCCTGCAGGATCAGGGATTCGACACGATGCAGGCGAACATCGAACTCGACGAGCCGGCCGACGGTCGCGAGTACGGCGGAGCGGCGGCCATTCTCGAGGACCTGGGCGTGCAGAGTGTGCGTCTGCTGACCAACAACCCCGCCAAGGTGGACGGATTGCGAGACAACGGAATCGCGGTCTCGGCGAGAATCCCGTTGATCGTCGGTGCGGCGCCCGCGAACGTGCGGTACCTGGAGACGAAGCGCGATCTGATGGGTCACCTGCTGCCCGGGCGGTTGGAGCGAAGTCTGTAGCCGTAGCTGATCGGCCCCGTCGCTACGCAAACGCACGTGCGTTTGCGTAGCTTGGTGGGGTGCTACCACTGAAAGCTTCTGCACACCAGACCCTTTTCGTGATCTGTGGATAGATCGATCATAGTTGACGACGTTATCCACAGATTGTCTTTGCGCCGGAAAACAGGGTGATCGATCCTGCATGCTGACGTGATGAGGCCGGATCCGGAACAGACACTGACGCGTGCCGCAGCCCTCGAAGCAGGCGTGACGGACTTTCAGCTTCGCCTGTTGTACACCGGAGGTGGGTGGCGGCGTCTCGGCCACGGGACGTATGTCGAGGCGGGCAGACACGCGTTGTTGAGCGATGTAGGACAGCATCGATTAGCCATCGACGCGATTTTACCGAGCATGGCGTCGAGTGTGGTGGTGAGCCATCAGTCCGCGGCAGTCTTGCATGGTCTTCCCCTGACGGGTGTCGACCTCGGCAAAGTCCATCTCACTCGTGATCGGCGTGGCGGGGGTAGGTCGACGGCGGGTTCGGTAGTTCACTGCGCTCGAACCGACGCAGTCGAATTGTTGGATGGTCGCCGGGTTACCTCCGTGGCGCGCACTGTCGTCGACCTCGCACGCACAGAGTCGATCGACACCGCTGTCGCAGTGGGAGATGCGGCTGTGCGCAACGGCCTCCCAATGGTCGAACTACGGGCAGAACTCGAACGCGCTCGTGGAACCAAAGGGGTCGGGACTGCTCGCGATGTTGTCGAGCTCCTCGATGGACGTAGCGAGAGCGTCGGCGAATCCTTGACGCGTATTCGATTGCTGAATGCAGGGTTTCGAAACTTCGACCTACAGGTCACAATTCTTGGACCAGGCGTGGGGCGAATTGCTCGAGTGGATTTCATGATCGAAGAATCAGTTGTTCTCGAGTTCGACGGCAAGGTCAAATACGGCAGTCTGCGCGCGGCGAGGCAAAGTCCCGAGGACGTGGTGTTCGACGAGAAGAAGCGGGAGGACGCCGTCCGGGACCTCGGCTATCAGTTCGTGCGGATGACGTGGTCGGATCTGTGGGACTTCGCCCCAGTGGTCGAACGGCTCGAGCGCGCGGTCGATCGAGCCGCGATGCTCCCGAAACCCGTGGGCAGGATCGCCCTTCGAACCGCGGATCCGCCGGATGGGACCGACCTTTGAGGCGCAAACGCACGTGCTTTCGCGTAACACGTGGCGTCCCCGCCCCTCGAACACGCAAACGCACGTGCTTTCGCGTAACACGTGGCGTCCCCACCCCTCGAACACGCAAACGCACGTGCTTTCGCGTAACACGTGGCGTCCCCGCCCCTCGAAACGCGCAAACGCACGTGCTTTCGCGTAACACGTGGCGTCCCCACCCCTCGAACACGCAAACGCACGTGCTTTCGCGTAACACGTGGCGTCCCCACCCCTCGAAACACGCAAACGCACGTGCTTTCGCGTGGTGCTTGGAGGCCTAAGCGGCCGGCACGGCCAACGACAACGGCCGCACCCGGAGAGGATGCGGCCGTTGCTGTTACGTGAGAAGGATCAGAATGCTGCTTCGTCGAGCTCCATGACGTCGAGGTCGACGTTCGCCAGGATGTGGCGGGTTGCGGTGAGCTCGGGCAGAACGTTCTTGGCGAAGAAGGACGCTACGGCGACCTTGCCCTCGTAGAACGACTTGTCTTTGCCCTCGGCACCGTTGTCGAGCGCGGTGATGGCGATCTCGGACTGACGCAGCAGCAGCCAGCCGATGAGCAGATCGCCGAATCCCATGAGGAAGCGAACCGATGCCAGCCCGACCTTGTACAGCTCGGTCGGCTGCTCCTGCGCACCCATGAGCTGCTGGGTCATCGTGGTGACGATGGCCTGCACGTCTTCGAGCGCGGTGGCGAGCAGTGCACGCTCGGCCTTGAGGCGTCCGTTGCCTGCTTCGCTGTCGATGAACGACTTGATCTGTCCGGCAACGTGAGCGAGCGCTACGCCGCGGTCACGAGCAATTTTGCGGAAGAAGAAGTCCTGAGCCTGGATGGCTGTGGTGCCCTCGTACAGCGAATCGATCTTCGAGTCGCGGATGTACTGCTCGATGGGGTAGTCCTGCAGGAAGCCGGAACCGCCCAGGGTCTGCAGTGACTCGGCGAGCTGGCTGTAGGCGATCTCGGAGCCGACACCCTTGACGATCGGGAGCAGCAGGTCGTTGACCCGGTAGGCGATGTCCTCGTCGGCGTCGGAGACCTGCTTGGCCGTGATCGGGTTCTGGTGAGCCGCGGTGTAGAGGTACACCGCGCGCAGGCCTTCGGCGTACGCCTTCTGCGTGATGAGGCTACGACGAACGTCGGGGTGATGCGTGATGGTGACGCGAGGAGCAGCCTTGTCGGTCATCTGCGTCAGATCGGCACCCTGGACGCGCTGCTTGGCGTAGTCGAGTGCGTTGAGGTAGCCGGTGGAGAGGGTGGCGATTGCCTTGGTGCCGACCATCATTCGAGCATGCTCGATAACGTCGAACATCTGCGCGATGCCCTTGTGGACCTCGCCGACGAGCCAGCCCTGTGCCGGGATGCCGTGGCCACCGAAAGTGAGCTCACACGTCGCCGATGCCTTGAGGCCCATCTTGTGCTCGACGCCGGTGACGAAGACGCCGTTGCGCTCACCGAGTTCACCGGTGGTGAAGTCGAAGTGCGTGTTCGGGACGTAGAAGAGGCTCAGACCCTTGGTGCCCGGGCCTGCGCCCTCGGGGCGGGCGAGAACGAGGTGCATCGTGTTCTCGAAGAGGTCGTCGGAGACGGCCGAGGTGATGAAGCGCTTGACACCCTCGATGTGCCAGGAGCCGTCTTCCTGCTTGATGGCCTTGGTGCGGCCTGCGCCCACGTCGGATCCGGCGTCGGGCTCGGTGAGGACCATGGTGGCACCCCACTGGCGCTCGACGATGACCTTCGCCCATTCCTTCTGCTCGTCGGTGCCGTTGTGGTAGAGCACGTTGGCGAAGGACGGTCCGGCGGAGTACATGAACGCAGCGGGCTGCGAGCCGAGAAGCATTTCGTTGATGGCCCAGCCGAGGTTGCGCGGGGCGGGGATGCCGCCGACTTCCTCGTCGAGGCCGACGCGCCACCACTCACCGTCGTAGAGCGCCTTGAACGACTTCTTGAAGGAGTCGGGCAGCTTCAGGGTGTGGGTTTCGGGGTCGAACACAGGAGGGTTGCGGTCCGCGTCGGCAAAGGACTCCGCGAGCGGGCCCTCCGACAGGCGCACGACCTCGCGCAGCATGTCGCGGGCTGCCTCACCGTCGAGGTCGCCGAAGTTGTCACCCGAGAGCGACTCGTCGAGCCCGAACAGCTCGAAGAGGTTGAACTCGAGATCCCGAAGGTTGCTCTTGTAATGGCCCATTGCGCGTTCGCTCTCCAGTCGGTGTGGTGCGGTCTCGTAGTAAGTACCGCCCAAGTTCTAGCTACTCGTCGGTAACATAGAAAGATATTACTCCCGTTCTCGCGTAGTGCCAAGACCGGACTTACCGGCGAGTAGCAATGCGTCGATGGCGGTACCGCTGTCGGTGGTTCTGTAGCGTTCCTCGCAGAGGTGCACTTCGGCTCGATCCCCGACATCGGCAGCCAAATCCTCTGGTGCATAGAGTATCTCGGGATCTCGAGGTCCGCCCACGCCGGCGGTGAGGTTCATCGAGTGATGGCCCAGAATCATGAGGATTCCGTCAGGTTTCAATGCCTGGATCGACTTCTGGATCACTTTCAGGCGCTGCTCGCGAGGTAGATGTAGATACAGGACGAGAACCAAGTCATATTCAGGTTCCGGTGTCACGGACGTCACGTCTGCGTGGACCCAGGTAAGGCGCTCACGGACGGATCGCGGTGACGACTGGGCGATGCGATGGCCCTTGGTGAGGCCGACCTCGGAGAAGTCGACGGCCGTCACCTCCCAGCCGCGCGTCGCGAGCCACAGCGCGTTCCGCCCCTCCCCGCAGGCGAGGTCGAGGGCGCGGCCGCGTGGAAGAGCCGTCGCGAACTCGACGAGCGTGTTGTTCGGCGGAGCGCCGTAGACGAGGTCCTTGGCGGCGTACTTGGTATCCCAGGCGGCGGCATCCATGTGAGCGAGTATGCGACGTCGTCGCCCGTGTGTGGGTAGTAGGGGCCGAGCACGACTATGCGCACACGGGGGCGCAGCCCATCACAACGTCGCGCGGAACAGCAGAACGTTGTAGTTCTGGTGAACGGTCGCGAGGAAATACAGATCCGGTCCCGACGACCACGGGTGGATGTACGGCGCGTAGGCGCTCGGAAGCTGGCGAGTGTCGACCAACACCTCGGGGGCGCTCCACGGCCCGACGGGTGTCGGTGACCGTCGCATGACGATGGAGTTGTTCGGATCCGTGGTGAGCATCAGGTATTGCCCGAGGTACTGGTTGTAGGCAACGGAGAGTTCGCCGACGCTGTCGACGATCGGTGCTGCCACGTTCGGATCGTTCTTGATCCACTCGTGGCCGTTCCAGTACTCGTATTCGGCGAGGTTCAGAATGTCTTTTTCGAGGACCCGCGAGACGTGCCCGAGGACGTTGCGGCCGGGAGGCGTCCCGTACTCGTAGACGAAGCCGCCGTCCTTCAGGAATGCGTTCTGCTGGAAGTTGCGGTTACCGGCTTCGCTCGGACGCTGAGTCTGAGGAGCAGGCGCCCAGCTTTCGCCGTTGTCGCCCGAAACGGCCAGCCCCGAGTAGTTGGTGTCCCACGTGCCTGCCGGACCCCAGTTGTTCACCGACATCAGGCTCATGAACTGGTTCGGTCCGAGCGCGACGCCTGCAGTGGGAATCCGGCTGATCTCGACGAAGGGGATCTTGGGGCTCGGGACGACCTCTTTCGATTGCCCGATGGGGTCCTTGACGATGCTGTCGAAGTTCATACCGTCGGCGAGGTCGGTGTCGCGGCTTCGAACGATTGCGTTGCTCTTCCACGACCAGATGCTGCCTTGGAGCAGGTTGGGGAGCCCGAGGCCTGCGGTGTCTCCGAACGCAGTCAGTATTTCGCCGTTGCCGTTGTCCCACATGATGCCGAGGTCGGTACCGAGCATGTTGTAGTTCTCGGTGCGGTTGGGACTACCGATGCCGGTGGCTTGCGCGACGGCGACCGTCCGGCCGGTCAGCTGCGGGATTCCGAATGTGCCGTTCAGCCCGGGGATGGGGTTCACGGTGTTCGGGTTGGCAGCAGCGGGCCCCGCCAACACCAGCGACGACACTAGTGCGGCAATGAACGCTGACGTCGAACGCTTCACGAAGCCCCCAAGGTTTCCGGACGTGCGGTTTCGAATCGCCGGAATTGTAGCTCACGTCCGCTGTTTCTCGAGGCGACCGAACGAATGAACCATCCGGCGACTCGAGGGTGATGTCCGACATCGAACCTTTGGCGCGCTAACCTGTTGGGGTGAGCTCGGAATCGGACACGCACCTGGCCAGAGACCTGTCGGTGTCGGCCATGCGTTTGACGCGCAGGCTCAGATTGCGCCACGTGAGCGATCGAATTCCCGTTGCACAATTGTCGATTCTGACGACCATCTTCCGTGAAGGGCCGCTCACCACCGGCGAGTTGGCGGTGCGGGAACGCATCAAACCGCCGTCGATCTCGCGCTCGTCCCACGCATTGGTCGAGATGGGTTTGTTGGAGCGAGTTCCGCATGCCACCGATCGACGCCAGGTCGTGTTGACCCTCACCGAGGAAGGGGCTCGGGTGGCTGCCGAGGATGTCGCCGCACGTGAGCGTGTGCTGGCGGATCAATTGAGTTCGCTCACTCCAGCGCAGCGAACGGTGCTTGCCGAGGCGTCGACCATCATGATCGGGATCGTCGAACGGGTCGAGTGATCCTAGCGATCGTGCTGAACGGCTTCGTCGATCTCGCTGGCGTCCCAGTGCAGCGTCGATCCGAGCTCTTCACTGTCGGCGCGCTTGGACACGCGACCCAGCACGACGGCCACCATCAGTGCCACCGCCAGCCAGATCGCTGCGCCTATCAGTACCCCGCTCACACGTCTTTTCTAGCACTTGGTTCTGTGAAAAAGCGGAGAAAGCGGCTATTGGATTGTTGCAATACGGTCCTGGAGAGATAACCGATCGGGAACGAACCATATGTGTCGGCCCCGATTGGACTCGGCGACGAATGCGCGGAGAGGCTCGCTGGCCTCGGTGAATCGGGTGATGTCCCCCTCGATGACCAATCGAATCCTGTAGGTCACCAGCTTTTGTACGAATTCGCCTGCGAGTCGGGTGCTCAGATCGAAGAACTCGGGGCGCAGCCGCGCTGCCGGCACCACCGCGATGGCCGCTTCACGTCCGTACGCGTCTCCGACGATGTCGAGTGCATCGGTTTCGGAGCCGAGCAGCGGACCCGATTCGGCGACGAACAGTATGGTCATCGACTTCCCTCCACGAACGTCTCGACCAGACGGAGAATCTCCGCGACATCACCCGGCCCACCGATGGCGACGACTTTGAGGGTCAGGTGTGCCTCGTCGTAGGCAGTGTCGATCTTGAGGCGTCGGGCGCCGGGTGTGCGGCCCATCGCCGAGGCGGAGAGGAACGTCGCCATTCGGGAGGCTGCACTCGGGTCGATGTGCTCGACGTCGACGATGCTCGTGACGTCGATTCGTGGTGCGTCGGCGGGTGTGCCGGTACCGGTCAGGGCGTTGAGGCCGTCCGGGGTGATGCGGTATTGCTTACCGATCCGGACAGCGGGGAGTCTCCCGTCCTGGATGTAGTTGCGCACCGTGCGCACGTGCAGGCCCAGCAGTTCGGCAACCTGTTCGGCGGTATAGAAGTCGTTCCCCATAAGTGCCTAAACTACCCTTTTCGGGGGAGTTTGCGGAACTATTGCGGTCAGCGACCCGTCGTTCCGTCGATGCTTTCGCGGAGCAGATCGGCGTGACCGTTGTGCCGCGCGTACTCGCCGATCACATGGACGTAGACCATTCGAAGCGACATCGGTTCACCTCGCCACAGAAACTCGAGGTCCAGGGGAAGCGTGAGGACGGCGTCGTTGCACAGATCCCATTCGGTGCGCAGTTGCTCTACTTCCTCCGGCGCCCTCGTCGGATCGACATCTTCGAAATCCGTCGGGTCGCCGGGACCGCCGTACAGGTTCGGTACGTCCTCACCGGCCACGCGGATCCGAAACCAGATTCGCTCGACCTTCGCGGCATGTCGAACCAGCCCCTGAAGAGACAATCTGGACGGTGCCAGTACACGGCTGCCGAGTTGTTCGGCCGTGAGCCCAGCGCAGATATTGAGCAGCGAGTGTCGTTGGGCATCCAGATACGGAATCAAGATGTCTCGGTCGCTGCCGGTCATGGGGCCGCTCGGTACGTCGACGGCCGGTGATGTCCACGTCATCGAACCATCATGCGTCATGGACGGGCTTATCGGCGTAGCGAAGCGCTGCTGCTCGGAATCGGCTGGCAGGCGCACAGAGTTCGGCCACCGCGTGCACGTCGTCCTCGTGGTCGACGTCGCGCAGGACCGGTAGCGATGCGACTCGGGCGCCCGATGCACGAAGCGCGGCAAGGGTGTTCGCGCCGGTGTCGGGGTGCGACATCGGAACGTCAAGCAAACCTTGCGCCAGCGCCGGGTCGGGGATGCCGAGCGCCCACCACCCGCCGTCCTCGGCCATGCCGAGTACCGATTGCCCAGGTTCGGTGAGCTTTCGCGCCGAGAGGTCGAGCAGTTCGGCGCTCACCTGGGGTGTATCCATCCCGATCTGGAAGACCGGATCGCCCGCGGCATCGAAGTGGGCGTGGACCAACCTCTCGGCGAAGCCTTCTCCGCGCTGCCGAACGACGGTGTACGACGCCAGCGCCGCTTCCAGTTCCTCGCGGCGGCTTGCCTTTTCGAGATCGCCGGTGACAGCGACGACAATCGTCTCGAAGTCGGCGGCCGACACGGCGTCGAGGGTGTCGAGTAGTGCGGCGGCGGCGATGTCCGCGGCGGCGTCGATTCCCAGGGTCTTGGCGAGACGGGTCTTGGCGAGTCCGGGGACCGGAGCCTTGGCGACGACGAGCGCGGTGACCTTCACTTACAACACCTTCCAGAAGTCTCGGACGGCGACGATGGTGCCCTTGACCGATCCGGATACCTTCGAGGTTCCGGCTGTGCGCGGTGAGTAGGTGACCGGCAGTTCGGTCACCGTCCATCCTGCGGCTGAGGCGAGGACGAGCAGTTGCAGCGGGTAGCCCGAGCGCCGGTCGGTGACGTCGAGGTCGATCAACGCCTGTCGCCTGACCGCCCGGACTGCACCCAGGTCATGAACGGGCAGTTTGTATTTCGTTCGAAGTCGTAGCGAAAGTAGAGCGTTGCCCAGCCGCGCGTGGAGCGGGGAGTTGCCGCGCGCTCGCCGGCCGACTGCGAGATCCGCGCCGTCGAGCGCGGCGACCAACGCAGGCAGATCCTGGGGGTCCATGGAGCCGTCGCCGTCGAGCACGCAGATCACGTCGGTGTCCGCGGCCAGAACGCCGGCGTGCACAGCGGACCCGTAGCCGGGTACCTTCTCTCGAACCACGGTGGCTCCACCTGCTTCGGCAACCTTCGCCGTCTCGTCGGTCGAGTTGTTGTCGACGACGATCACTCGATACCCGGTGGGTACCCGAGCGAGAACGCCGGGAAGCGACCCGGCCTCGTTCATGCAGGGAATGACCACCGTCACCTCAGACACGCGGCGCCCCGGTGCCTTCGGCGTCGCGCAGTGGAGCCGTCGCAAATTCTCGGAGACCGTCGGCCGGTGAGATCGACGCCGTGAAGCCGATTTCGGTGCGCGCGAGCGCAGGGCTGGCGACGATGTGCCTGACGTCGCCGGAGCGGTATTGGCCTGTGATCTCGGGCGAGGGTCCGCCGCAGGCTTTCGCCAGCGCGTCCGCGACCTCACCGATGGTGATCGGCTGGCCCGAGGACACGTTGAGTGCGGTGAATCCCGGGAGGGCAGCGTCGATGGAGAGTACGTTCGCGGCGGCCACATCGGTGACGTGAACGAAGTCTCGCGCTTGGTTGCCGTCCTCGTATACTCGGGGCGCTTTCCCCGCCTCCAGCGACGACCTGAACATCGCCGCCACCCCTGAATACGGAGTGTTTCTCGGCATGTTCGGCCCGTACACGTTGTGGTAGCGCAGTGCCGTCACCGAACCTCCCGTCGCGAGAGACCATGCGAGAGCGTAGTTTTCCTGGGCCAACTTGCTCGCCGCATAGGTACTTCGGGGCTGCAATCGCGAATCCTCCTCCACGAGGGCCCAATCGAGAATCTCGCCGGTGCCCGGATCGACGTTGTCGAAGATGCCCTCGTCCAGCGAGGTTCGCGGGCCGGGAGTCACGATGTCGCCGGCGGAGTTGCGGTACTTTCCCTCGCCGTAGACCACCATCGACGACGCCAACACCAGGCGCGTGCAGCCGGCCTCGGCCATTGCCGAGAGCAGAACTGCTGTGCCGTAGTCGTTGTGGCTCGCATAGGCGGGGGCGTCGGCCGAGTCGACGCCTGCGCCGACGACGGCAGCCTGATGGCAGACCACGTCCACCCCGGCCAACCGAGCTACGAGAGCATCGTGATCGCGAACATCCACCTCGTCGACACCCTCGACGTGCCCGGTGCTGCCGTGGGCCGAGGCGAGCAGTGCATCGATCGCCACGACGTCGTGACCCTGCAACGCCGACAGTATGTGGCCGCCGATGAAACCGGCTGCACCGGTGAGGAGTACGCGTGTCATGGTAGCTCGATCGGCAGGTCGACACCGGCGTGGACGTGGCACGACTCGCACGGCCCCATCAGCGCAGAACCGATTGCTCCGCGAACCAGAGTCTTGAGCGGCTCGATGTTCTTCTGGAACTCGGCGAAGACGTCGACGGCGCGAACACCTTGTCCCGCTTCGATTCCGGCGTCGAGATCGGTGACGAGCGCGATCGGAACGTAGCAGAGCTCGAGTTCGCGGGCCAGCACGGCCTCGGGATGGCCGGTCATGTTCACCAGAGTCCAGCCCTGTCGGGCGAACCACTGACTCTCGGCGCGGGTGGAGAACCGAGGGCCTTCGACCACCACCATCGTTCCGCCGTCGACCACACCCTCCTGAACGGCCGCGACGCGAAGGTCGGCGCAGTAGGGATCCGCGAACTCGACGTGCACGCCGCCCTTGTCGAAGTACGTCTGCACCCGCCCACTGGTGCGGTCGACCAGCTGATCGGGCACGACGATGGTTCCTGGACCGAACTCCGGGACGAGACTGCCGACGGCACACGGGGCGAAAACACGCTGCACTCCCAGCATCCGCAATGCCCACATGTTCGCTCGGTACGGCAACGTGTGCGGTGAGTACTCGTGATGCGCTCCGTGCCGCGGCAGAAATGCGACGGACCTGCCACCCACATCGCCGATGGTGATGGGCCCGCTCGTCGCGCCGTACGGAGTCTCCATCTCGACACTGTCCGCGTCGTCGCCGAAGAACGAGTAGAAGCCGCTGCCGCCGATCACGGCGATGTCGGCTCGGTGATGTGCTGTCATGATTCCACTCTTCCGTCCCGAAGCCCCGGGTCGTTCCGCAGGCTTCCACTCCTGAGCCTTCTATGCTGAGCGCAACGACAAACGCCCAACGTTAGGTGAACGCTATCCGGTACTGGAGAGAATCCGTCGCAGCTGTGCTTGCAGTCGCGCTCGTGGCGGTGGCATTCGCGGTCCCGTACATGGGAAACGAACTGATCACTCCGATCATCAACCGGACTCCGCAGCAGGTACGCGATTTTGCGGACGCTGCACCGCTTTTCGGATTCCGTGACGTTCACGTCGGCTGGGGCACGCCGTTCGCAATCCTGATTGCCGTCTGCGGCGTCCTGTGGGGTCCAGAGATCGCCCGACGACTGTCCTGGCGCTGGCTCCTGCTCGCGACCTGGGCGACGTCGGGTGCGTGGACGATGTCGTTGGCGATGATCGACGGCTGGCGGCGGGGTTTCGCCACCAGGCTCGCCTCCACCGACGAGTACTTGCATGAGGTCCCCGGCATCACGGACATTCCGGCGACGTTGCGTGGATTCTCGGATCGAATTCTCGACTTCCAGGCCGACTCCTGGACGACGCATGTGTCCGGGCATCCTCCCGGTGCACTGCTGACGTTCGTGTGGCTCGATCGGCTCGGGCTGAGCGGCGGTGCGTGGGCCGCCGCGCTGTGCGTGTTCGTCGGAACCAGCGCGGCCGTCGCCGTGATCGTGGCGGTACGTGCCCTCGGCGACGAGACGATGGCCCGTCGGGCTGCACCGTTCGCGGCTCTGGCTCCTGCCGCGATCTGGCTCGGGGTGTCGGCGGATGCGTTCTACACCGGAGTTGTGGGGTGGGGCGTCGCGCTGCTCGCAATCTCCACGAAGAAGTACCTGTGGCCTGCCTCGATCGGGGCGGGTGTGCTGCTCGGGTTCGGTATCTATCTCAATTACGGACTCGTGCTGATGGGCCTGCCTGCACTCGCGGTCCTGATCGCGGCGCGGACGGCGTGGCCACTGATCGGTGCCGTCGTGGGCGCTCTCGCCGTCGCCGCAGTCTTCACCGCGTACGGATTCTGGTGGTTCGACGGCTACCAACTCGTGCAGGAACGCTACTACCAGGGCATCGCGACGGATCGGCCGTTCGCGTATTGGGGCTGGGCCAACATCGCAGCGCTGTTCTGTGCGCTCGGTATCGCCGTGCCTGCTGCGTTTCCGCGCATCGTCACGCGGGTGGCGCCGGTCAATTTGTTGGTCGTTGCCGCGCTGGCCGCTGTCGTGATGGCGGATCTCAGCCAGTTGAGCAAAGCCGAGACCGAAAGGATCTGGCTGCCGTTCGCACTGTGGATGCTGCTCGCGCCTGCGGTTCTGCCGAAGCGAACTCACAAGTTCTGGTTGGCGCTGCAGGTTCTCGCGGCACTCGCGATCAATCATCTGCTGTTCACCAATTGGTAGTCGTAGCGGCGAGCGGGCCTCACGTCTCACGTACGGGTGCGGAGCGCATGTACGCGAAGTAGCGGCCGTGAGCAGGGGCGATGTCGACGACGGTCAACCCGGCCGCCTGTGCGAGACCTGTTGTCGCCGTGGCGCTGACGCTGGCCCACGCGAACCAGTCGCCGACCGTCGTATCGGTCTCCCAGCGTACGGTCTGTTGCCGAACACGTGCGTCGCCGGGCGAATCGACCTCGGCGATCACCACACCGTCGGGTCGGAGCAGTTCGGCCGCACGCCGCAACAGGCGCACCGGATCCCCGCCGATGCCGATGTTTCCGTCGGCCAGCAGAACGCATTCCCATTCGCCTGCGTTGGGCAGGGGGTCGAACAGGTCGCGGAGTACGGCTCGTCCGCCTCGGTTGACGGTCAGGTCGACGGCCTCACGCGAGGTGTCGACGCCCAGAGCAGAGATGCCGCGTCGGGCAAGGCCTTCGGTGAGACGGCCTGGACCGCATCCGAGATCGAGTGTCGGCCCTGCGCACTGGCTGATCATGCGGTTGTCGGCGTCGCGGTCTTCGATGCTCGATGCGGCGCCGCCCATCCAGCGGGCGGTGGGCAGGGGGTCACGGGTGCCGTCGGATCGTCCCATCCAACAGGGGAGGCCGGTGGATGCCCGGCGAAAGAGCTCGTCAGCCGTCACGGTCACGCTGGTCTCCTGAAGGTCTCGTTACGACGTGGTGTGCCCGAACGAACGGAGCGCGCGATTCGGAGTGCGTACGCAAGAGCGCTGACGCCGAACAGGGCGGCGGTCAACGCGAGCCAGCGGCCGAGGAACGGTTCTTGCGTCAATCCGGTTGCGGTGGTGTAGCTTTGCGAGCCCTGGGAGATGATTCCCGGGAAGAACACGACGAACGTGAGTGCCGTGCCCATGAGGGGAATCCGTAGATAGTTCAGCGGTGAGATCGTCCACGCGATTCGGGGTGCGCGGCCACGAACCGCATTCAGGCCCGAGGTCAGAGATCGGTCGGCCAGCGCATAGAGCGGGAAGAGAAAAAGATCGTGTGCGACGACGGCGCCTGCGAACCACACGGCGATCGATTGCCACCAGACAGTGCGATTCCACAGAGTATCGATGCCGGCCACGTAGACCGTATAGCCCACAAGAGCTGCGGCGAAACACATGGCCAGCAGGTGCAGTGGATGTGCGCCGTAGAGACGGGCAAACAGGAGGCGAACCCGGGATCCGATCATCGGGCGCCTCCACGCGAGTAGCTACAACGCAGCCGTCCGCGCGAGGCCACCTCGAAAGGTGACCCCGCGCGGACGGTGGTGGTCATCAGGCAGTGGCGACGGTGATGGTCGCAACGCCGACGAGCAGACCGGGGGTGACAGCGTCGGTCTTGAACGTGTCGTTGAGCAGGCCTGCGGCGGTCTCGGAGATCTTGACCTGGGTTCCCTGCAGGATGGCCGTGCCGTTGGGGCCGGTTGCCAGCGGGTTCAGGGTGCGACCGTCGAGGTCGAAGAGGACTGCATCCTCGGCAGCGACTGCACCGTTGACGGTGACCGTTCCGGTCAGCAGCGATGTGCCCGGATCGATGTCGAAGTCGGTCAGCTCGACGACGGTCTCACCTGCAGTGAGGGACAGGCCGCTTCCGTCGTGCATGATCTCGCCCTGGACGTACGGGTCGACCGTGCCGGGCTCCCAGTACTTCACGTTGCCGCCCGTGATCGGGAAGCTGATGGAACCGTCTGCGAGAGTTGCGGTTCCGACGACGCCGGGGGTGAGGCCGAGGGTCGTCAATGCTCCGGTGAATCCGGGATCGAGTGCCACGGCGGTGCTGACACCGTTGCTGAGATCGTCGACCTCGGCTGCAGGCTCCGGCATAGCTTCCGTCGTCGCAGCTGCTGCCGACGTGGTGCTGGCTGTGCTGGACGAGTCGTCGCTGGAGCATGCGGCGAGTGGTACGAGCGTCAATGCACCAATTGCGGTGGCGGCCATGACTTTACGGATAGAGATCATGTCGGATCTACCTTTCGTTGCTCACGTCTTGAGCGTTGATGGTGATTCGCCGCCGGTCCGGTTCCGGATGGGTCCGAGCATGGAATGTTCGGCAGAGGGCAAATCTTTCGGCTTCGAGCGCAAGCGATTTCCCGTCTTCCCCCGAGGGTGTGGAAGAAATCGCGTTGGTGGACAAAGGTTCTCACGCTCAACCGTGCGGGAACAGCCTATGGGCGCCGAGGAGTCAAAGGTAGTAGGGCCGTGACCCGTCCGAGACCGTTCGGAGTCCGCACCGTTACTCGAGGCGTGCTAACCGGGGGTTCGGTTTCGTCTGTGGCCGGCTTGTTCGACCGAACCCCGGACCGCCTCAACCCTGACGCGCCCGCTCGCGGTACGCCTTGGAGCTCGCTTTTTCCCCGCACGACGCCATGGAGCACCAGCGCCGGTTCCCCTGGCGGGAGCGGTCGACGAAGTAGAGGGAGCATTCGTGTCCGAGGCAGCGCCGGATTCGGTCGTGGTGTGGACCCGAGAAGAGTTCGACGGCATCTCGGGCGACGAGAGAGAGGACGCTGCGCACATCCGCCGGTTCCGGCAGGGAGATGGTGACGCCGTCGTAGGCGAGGACGGGCGACGGAGGTCCGTACGACGCGGCGCGGTTGAGGATGTCGATGTCCGATGCCGACGGTCGGCCTCCGTCGACGCGGGCGCGGGTCAGAGTGTTGAGGGCCTCACGCAATACGCGGGCTTCGCTCAGCCGGTCGACGGCCAAGGGTTCGCATGCCGGGGGTAGGCCTGCAACGTAGAGCCAGGTGTGCAGGGCTTCGTCGTCGGCGAGCATTTCTCGATCGGCCATGTCACGCTTGGCGACGGTGGCGATGAAATCCAGTGCGAGACTGCCGGATCGGAATGGAAAGCCCAGTCGTCGTTGATCTTTGGTCTCGACGACGGGTGAGCGCGACACGATGAACTCCTCAGGATCGGTATCTGTTTCCACTGTTGCTCACCGGTAACACCGCCGTCAACCCGATCGTTCGACTTAAAATCATGTTGAGCAGATCACAACCGTGTGAGGCCCTTGACAGGTCACCCTCCGGTCGCGTTGTCTATTGCCTATGCAGCCAGTAGGGATTCCCCTCACCCGCCGACGCGTCGTGGATTTCATGACGTTCGTCGGCGCGGTCTGTCGCTGACTCGATTCACTCCCTGCAGCCTCCTGCGCTGCCATTCCTCCGCGCCGCCATTACTTCAGGTCCCTTCGGTGTCGTCTGCCTTGTCGCGGACGGCACTGCTTATTCGTGTTAGGAAACCCATGCCCGTCGAGTTCATCAGTGCCAGCTTCGTGAACGACTCCACCGAGCTGAACCCCACCTCCAGCGTCGGAATCGATCCGAAGTTCCTGGTCAGATATGCCCGGGCTCTCGACGATGCCGGGTTCGACTACACGCTCCTTCCCTATGGCTCTTCGGGGTGGGATCCGTTCGGTGTCGCCGCTGCAGTCAGCCAGCACACCGAACGGGTGCGTCCGCTCATCGCGCTGCGGCCGAACACCATGTACCCGACGGTCGCCGCCAAGGCGCTCGCCACTCTCGATCAGCTCAGCGGTGGCCGTGCGGCCGTGCACATCATTTCCGGCGGAGACACTGCGGAGCAGGCCAGGGAAGGTGACCGTCTCGGCAAGTCCGAACGCTACGACCGCTCGTCCGAGTACGTCGACATCCTGCGTCGGACCTGGTCGTCGTCCGAGCCCTTCGATCACAGCGGCACCTACTACAGCTTCGAGGACTTCCACTCGGCAATTCGTCCGGCGGCGGGGACCATTCCGGTGTCGATCGGCGGATCGTCGGAGGACGCCTACCGGGTCGGCGGCGCGAAGGGTGACATCTTCGGGTTGTGGGGTGAGCCGCTGAAGGAGACGAAGGAGCAGATCGACGCAGTCTTCGAGCAGGCGAAGCTGGCCGGCCGTACCGATCGCCCGCGGATCTGGGTGACGTTCCGCCCGATTATCGCCCCCACCGAAGAGCTCGCCTGGGAAAAGGCGCACCGAACACTCGACCGTCTGCAGCAGTCGGGAGGGTGGTCGGCGACGAAGATCGACGCCGCCGCCCCGCAGAATGTCGGCTCGCAGCGACTGCTCGACATCGCCAAGCGCGGCGACGTCCACGACCGGGCACTCTGGACGCCGACGGCCACGGCCACCAACGCGCGTGGTGCCTCGACGGCACTCGTCGGAACGCCGGAAACGGTGGCCGCCGCGATCCTTGACTATGTCGACCTCGGTGCCGACCTCATCTCGATCCGCGGCTACGACAACCTCAACGACGCTATCGACTACGGCCGGTACGTCCTCCCGCTCGTCCGTCAGGAACTCGCAGCCAGGGAGCGTGCGGCATGACACTCGTCGACGAGAAGACCACAATCGATACCGACACCACGGGCACGCCTGCGGACACGTCCGGCCTGGTCGCCATCACCCCGAAGGCGACTCGCCGACGGTGGAGTCCGCCTCGCGGTGTGCGGCGAGCGCTCGGTCCGATCCTTCTGGTCCTCGCTTGGCACGTCTTCTCGGTGACCGGTCTGCTTCACCCGGATGTGCTCGCGGCACCGCTCGACGTGGCGTCCCGCGGCGCCGATCTGTGGTCCGACGGACAGCTGCCCGACGCCATCCTCGCGTCCGGTCGGCGGGTGATCTTCGGTTTCGTGATCGGCGGGGTGATTGCACTCGTCCTCGCTTTGCTCGCCGGGTTGTTCCGGCTCGGTGAGGATCTACTCGACTCGACGGTCGGCATGATCCGCATGATTCCGTGGGTCGGTCTGATTCCCCTGTTCATCATCTGGTTCGGTATCGACGAGGAACCCAAGATCGCTCTCGTCGCGCTCGGTGTCTGCTTCCCGTTGTACTTCAACATCTACGGCGCGATCCGGACGGTCGATGCTCAACTGATCGAGGCAGGGGAGACCCTCGGGCTGAAGCGGCTCGGTCTCATTCGGCACGTGATCCTGCCCGCTGCTCTGCCGGGAGCGCTGGTGGGTTTGCGGTACGCGCTCGGCACTGCCTGGCTGGCTCTGGTGTTCGCCGAGCAGGTCAACGCCAGCGCAGGCATCGGGTACCTCATGAACACCGGCCGCGACTTCTTCCAGACCGACGTCATCGTCGTGTGCCTTGCGGTGTACGCCATCCTCGGTCTGATTTCCGATCAGGCGGTGCGCCTGCTGTCTCGGGTGCTGCTGTCCTGGCAAGCATCCTTCGATGGAAAGTAGACCGATGGCTCTCGCAGTGAAGCTACGCGGATTGTCCAAGAAATTCGGTGAGCGAACCGTTCTGGAGGATCTCGACATCGACATCGAGGCAGGCGAATTCGTCGTTCTCCTCGGTCACAGCGGTTGCGGCAAGAGCACGTTGCTGCGCATTCTGGCCGGCCTCGACCGCGACATCGAGGGTGAGGTGCTCGTTCCGGCAAAACGTGCGGTGGGATTCCAGGCGCCGCGGCTGATGCCGTGGAAGCGTGTGTGGCGCAACGTCGTGCTCGGTCTTCCCGGTCGGCCGGACAAGGCGCTGGCGAAGAAGTATCTCGGTGAGGTCGGTCTGGAGGATCGCGCGGGCAAGTGGCCGAAGACTCTGTCCGGCGGTGAAGCGCAGCGAGTGTCGTTGGCACGCGCCCTCGTTCGCGAGCCCGACTTGCTGCTTCTCGACGAGCCGTTCGGTGCGCTCGATGCGCTCACCCGTACCAAGGCGCAGGCGCTCGTGGCAGACCTGTGGCGCAAGCACGGCTGTGCGGTGCTGCTGGTGACCCACGATGTGGAGGAATCATTGCTGCTCGCCGACCGTGTTCTGGTCATGGACAACGGGCGCATCGAGCACGAGATCCGCATCGATACACCCCGCCCGCGCGACATCGGATCGCCCGAGTTCGTCACGAATCGTCGATTGTTGTTGAACTGGCTCGGTGTAACCGATGCCTCCAAGGAAAGAACCACGGTGTCATGAAAGTTGCTCTCCGTACCATCGCAGTCGTCTCGGCTGCCGTATTCGCCCTCAGTGCCTGTAGTTCCGACGACGGACCCGAGAAGTCGCTCACGTTGAAGCTCGGCGATCAGGTCAAGGGTCTGCAGGTGCTGGCCGAGGCATCCGGTGCTTTCGAGGACACGTCGTACGGCATCGAGTGGGCTCAGTTCCAGGGCGCGGCTCCACTGTTCGAGGCCGTGAAAGCAGGCTCGGTCGACACCGGCTACGCCGCCGAGGTTCCTACGCTGCAAGCGATCAGTGCCGGTGTTCCGGTGAAGTCGATCGTCGGCCTGCAGGCCGAGGGCAACGGAAACGTGATCATTGCCCAGGGTGATTCCGAGGTGAACTCCATCGCCGATCTGAAGGGCAAGACGGTGACGGTGTCGTCCGCCAAGGGCAGCATCGCCGAGTACTTACTGGTACGCGCTCTCGAAGATGCCGGACTGAAGTACTCCGACGTCACCGTTCAGTACCTGCTTCCCACCGACGCGCAGGCAGCGTTCGTCAGCGGAAACATCGATGTGTGGGCGACGTTCGGGATCTTCGGCGCCACCGGCCTCTCGCGCGGCGGCAAACTGCTCGTCGACGGTACCGAGGGGCGCACCACGGGCATCGGCCTCCTGAGTGCGACGGACACCGCTCTCGCGGATCCGGCGAAGAAGGAGGCGCTGCGCGACGTCGTCGCTCGCCTCGACAAAGCCGTGACGTGGGCCCAGGAGAACCCGGACGAGTGGGCCGAAGCGATCGCGAAAGCGAACAACACACCACTCGACACCGCGAAAATCCTTGTCGATCAAGGAACTCGATCAACCACGGCGCTGACGCCCGATGTCATTGCCCAGATCCAAGCCGTCGCCGACACGATGAACGGAGTCGGACTGCTCCAACCGAATGTCGATGTCGCTGCCACCAGCGTCACCGATCTCTACCCCACCCAGTAACAAGGAAGAACAACCATGAAGATCCTCACTACCGCTGCAGTTGCCGTTCTCGCCACGGTGCTCGCAGCGTGTAGCGGATCCGACGCGTCGGACAGCTCGGGTCCGGTCTCGCTGAAGATCGGTGCTACGGGTTGGAACACCGCCCAGCAGGCTTTGCAGGTCGCGGGCCTCGACGACACTCCGTATTCCCTCGAGTTCGCCGTGTTCTCGGGCGGTGACCAACAGCTGCAGGCACTGCAGTCCGGTGCACTCGACGTCGCGCAGTCCAGCGAGATCCCGCCGATCTTCGCGGCCGCCGGCGGAACCGTGAAGTTCAACGAGGTTGCGGTGCAGACGGGTACGACTCTTCTGCAGGAAGTCATCGTCGGGCCCGACTCCTCGCTCGGATCCATCGCGGATCTGACGGGGAAGAAGGTCGGATACGTCAAGAACACCACGGCGGCGTACTTCCTCAACGAACTTCTCAAGCAGAACGGGCTCTCCTGGAGCGACATCGACGCCCAGCCACTGGCGCCCAACGACGGTCTTGCGGCGCTCAACGGCGGCTCGATCGACGCGTTCGCAAGCTATGGCAACACCATCATCAGTGCACACCAATCAGGCGCCAAGACAATCGGTTCGGGTGAGGACATCCTGTCCGGCAACTTCCCGTGGAGCGTGTCCGACGAGGTCCTCGCCGATCCGGACGAGCGCGCAGCGGTAGCGGACTTCCTCTCGCGGTTGGATCGCGCCTATGCCTACATTCGGGACGGCCACCAGCAGGAGTTCGCGGAGCGGACTGCCGAGGCGACGAAGCAGCCTGTCGAGAGTGCGCTGAAGCAGATCCAGAACGGCGAGGCGCAGAATCCGACGCACTTCCAGGTCTCGACCGACGCGGTGCGCGCCAACCAGCAGAAGGTCGCGGATTCCCTCGAAGAGATCGGGGCGCTGCCGTCGTCGGTGGACACCGCCGAGCTGTGGTCGGACGGGCTCGACGGCGATCTGACCGACGCGCTCGGAAAGCCCGCTTCGTGACGAGCGTCGAGACCAGGCTGACCGACGTCGGAGCTGCGGTGGGCTCGTATGCCGAGTACTACGACCGCACCGGCCTGTTCCCGCAGGCCGGCATCGATGCGGTCCATGCGGCGGGCTTGCTGACGAGCACCGTGGCGAGACGGCACGGCGGCAAGGAGATCGGGCCCGAAGAGACTGCGCGGATTCTGTACGCCCTCGGTCGGGGTGATCCGTCGGTCGCATTGATCTCGGCGATGACGATGTTCGTTCACGCCGCCGAGGCACGCGCTCCGAAATGGCCTGCGGAACTCTATGCCAGGATAGTGGCCGAATCCGCGGGCGCGCCGACTCTGCTCAATGCGGCGCGCGTGGAGCCGGACCTAGGTTCGCCTGCCCGCGGCGGTCTACCCGCCACCACTGCCAGGCGTACGCCGTCGGGCTGGGCGATCAGCGGGACGAAGAGATTCGTCACCGGTGCGCACGGACTGAGCTACTTTCTGGTGTGGGCCCGCACCGACGACGGCAGGGTCGGCACGTTCGTCGTCGATGCGTCCTCGGATGGAATCGAGATCGTCGACAACTGGAACATGTTGGGGCTACGGGCAAGTGGATCGGTGGATGTCCACTTCTCTGGCGTCGAGGTGCCGGTGGGCGACGTCATCGATCTGGTGGATGCGTCGTTCGGTGCGCAGGACAACTCCGCTGCTGCCCGGCTGAACACCGGATTGGTTGCGTTGTACCTCGGTGTCGGCCGGGCGGCGCAGGAGGAGTTTCATCGATTCGCCCACGAGCGGGTTCCGGCGAACCTCGGACGGCCACTGGCCACCACCGATCGATTCCGCGACCTTGCCGGCGAGATCGAATTGCTGCTCACGGGTGCCGAGACGCTTCTGTTCGGCGCCGTCGCCGATCCCGACACCGCCCCGACGGCTCTGCTCGGTGCTCGGGTACTGGCCGTGCGGCACCTCACGAGCGCAGTGGGGCTCGCGGTGAAGTCCATCGGGAATCCCGGCCTCAGTCAGGACAATCCGTTGCAGAGGCATTTCAGAAACGTGCAGTCGGCGTCCGTGCACGCCCCGCAGGAAGACACATCGATCGCCATCATCGGCGCCTCAGCGCTGAAGTCGAAAGGACACCCATGACCACCGCCCTCGACCGGCAGACCCTCGAATTCGACGAGCCGACCGGCGTCGGACCCCGCGGCACACTCGTCGTACTCCCGGGACGTGGCGATACGCCGAGTGTCTATCACCGTTTCGGCGCGCGGATCGCGGTGGACGCGTACAAGGTTCGCGTGGTTGCCGATCAGCAGGCCGCACAGGCGGTGCTCGCGGATGCGCTGGCTCCGGTGATTCTGGTCGGTATCGACACCGGGGCACTCGAAGCACTCGACCTGACGCAGAACCAGGGAGCCGAGGTTGCCGGCCTGGTGCTGGTCGGACTGCCGGATGCGGGCGACGAGGGCCCGATCGACTGGGACGAGGAAGTTGCGGCCCGCGCCAGCTGCCCGACGCAGCAGGCTCGGCTGGCCGATACCGCGATCCTGGAGCGCGGACAGTTGACGGCGACCAATGTTGCCGAGCACCTTCGGACGGTCACCCCCGACACCGATCTTCCGGTTCTGGCACTGCACGGGCAGGACGACGCGGTCAGCCCGCTCACTCAGGCGAGGGCTCGATACGCTGGAGCACGCAATGCCCGCGTGCTGTCGGTGGCGCAGGGAAGGCACGACGTGCTGAACTCGCTGAATCACCGCAGTGTTGCAGCGTCGGTCGTGGTGTTCCTCGAGTCGCTGAAAGCGGGCGCCGAACTCGTCCACCAGGAGAATGCCGAATGAGTGTCACACGCACCGTTGCCGATCTGAAGTCCGCGCTCGGCAGTCTGGTTCCCCCCGTTCTGCTGGATGTTCGCTGGGCACTAGGAGATTCCGCGGGCCACCAGCACTACCTCGACGCGCACATCCCCGGGGCCGTGTTCGTCGACCTCGACACCGAACTCGCCGAGCACGGAGGCCCCGAGTCGGGGCGTCACCCGTTGCCGTCGATCGAGAATCTGCAGGCAGCAGCGCGCCGGTGGGGAGTCACCTCGGGGGTGCCCGTCGTGGTGTACGACAACACGGGCAACCTCGCGGCCGCGCGGGCGTGGTGGCTGCTGAAGTGGGCAGGTGTCTCGGACGTCGCATTGCTCGACGGCGGACTGAAAGCCTGGACTGCTGCCGGATTCGGCACCAGCGCAGGTGAGGAGACCGCCGCGGCCACCGGGGATATCGAACTGAGTGCCGGTCATCTCCCGACGCTGACCGCGGACGAGGCTGCAGCGCTGCCGGATTCGGGGACGTTGCTCGACGCGCGTGCACCCGAGCGGTACTCGGGAGAAACCGAGCCGATCGACCCGAAGGCCGGGCACATCCCGGGCGCAATCAGTGCACCGACGGCACAGAATCTCGATGCCGACGGCACATTCTTGCCGGCCTCGGCACTGAAGGAGCGATTCGGCGCGGTCGACACCGTCGGGGTCTACTGCGGTTCGGGCGTGACGGCGGCGCACCAGGTTGCCGCACTGGCAATCGCGGGCATCGATGCCGCGTTGTTCCCCGGCTCGTGGTCGCAATGGTCGAACGACCCCTCTCGTCCGGTGGCGACGGGTACCTCGCCGCGATGACGGTGTTCGCCAAGGAGTTGGACGCGGCCTTCGGGGACAAGGCAGTATTCGATCCGGTCACTCTCGCGGCCGCGAGCATCGATCGTTCGGGATGGGAACCCGAGGGTGCGCCCGCCGCAGTGGTTTACGCGGAGAGCGCCGCGGATGTATCCGAACTTCTGGTTCTGGCAGGTAGATTCGGAGTCGCCGTCGTGACGCGAGGTGCGGGTACCGGACTGTCCGGTGGCGCCGTCGCGCGCAACGGCGAGGTGGTGCTCAGCCTCGAACGCATGAACCGCATCCTCGAAATCTCCGAGACCGACCAGGTTGCGCGAGCACAGGCAGGTGTCATCACGATCGACATCGACAATGCTGCAGCCGAGGTCGGTCTGAGGTATGCGCCCGATCCGGGCAGCGTCGGGATCTCGACGATCGGCGGCAACATCGCCACCAACGCCGGGGGGTTGCGGTGCGCCAAGTACGGCGTGACGAAAGACTCGGTACTCGGGCTGGAGGTGGTGCTCGCCGACGGTCGCATCATCTCGACCGGGGGACGCACCGTGAAAGGCGTTGCCGGATACGACCTCACGTCGCTGCTGGTCGGTTCCGAGGGCACATTGGGGGTGGTTACCGAGGCCACACTGCGCCTTCGACCTGCTCCTGCCTCGACCGATACCATCGCAGCCTTCTTCGGATCGGTCACCGAGGCCGCCGCTGCGGCGTCCGCGATCACCGCCGCCGGTGTCCAGCCGTCGGTGTGCGAGCTCCTCGATTCCGCCTGTCTGCGGGCAATCGATGCCCATCAGGGGACGTCGTTGTCCAAGAGGGGAAACGCGTTTCTACTGGTCCAGTCCGACGGACCGGGATCCCGCGCCGAAGCGGAGCTGATCGAGAAGATTCTGGCGCCGATCGCAGCCGTCGAACGCTCCGACGATCCCGACGAGTTGGTGCGCGTGCGCCGCGGCGCTCTGCCCGCGCTCGAACAGCTCGGCCGGGTACTCATCGAGGACGTAGCCGTACCGCGGTCGCGGCTCGGGGCGATGACGGAGGCAATCGTCGAGATTGCCGACAAGCATCACGTGACGGTGGCGACGATGGCCCACGCAGGCGACGGAAACCTGCATCCGATTTTCGTCGTTCCCGGGGGCGAGATACCCGCCGAGGTCTGGGACGCCGCGAGTGAAGTCTTCGCGACGGCCCTCGCGCTCGGCGGGACTCTGACCGGTGAACACGGCGTCGGGCTCCTCAAACAGCGGTGGCTGGGTGACGAGCTCGGCAGTGATGTCGGCGGACTGATGCACGGGATAAAGGCTGTGTTCGATCCACAGGGAATCCTCAACCCGGGTAAGGCAATCTAGCGTTTCTGCAGGATCAGATCGGCGGCTTTCTCACCGATCAGCACGCTCGGAGCGTGGGTGTGCCCGCGAATGATGGTCGGCATGATCGACGCGTCGGCCACCCGCAGGTTGTCGACGCCTCGCACCCGGAGTTCGGGATCGACGACGCTGGCGGAATCGTTGCCCATCCGACAGGTGCTGACAGGGTGGTACAGGGTGTGCGCGTTGCGTTCGAGCGCCTCGGTGAGCAGGTCGTCCGGGTTGCCTGGCGGCCGGACGATGTCGCCGAGCTGTCCTTTCAGTGACGGTTGCCCGGCGATCTCGGTGCAGACCCGCAGTCCTTCGATCATCGCGGCGCGGTCGACGCCACCGGCATCGCTGAGGTAGCGAGGCTCGATGATCGGCTTCGCGAGGGGATCTGCGGAACGCAGGCTGATCTCGCCGCGGCTCTTCGGGCGCAGCAGGACCGACCCGATGACCGCAGCATGGGCGTCGGGAGCGATGAGTCCCTCGTCGAAGAACGGTGCGGGAGCGTAGATGAGTTCGACGTCGGGAAGATCGAGTTCGGGACGCGATTTGATGAACCCGTACGCTTCGGCCACATTCGAGGTCAGCATTCCTCGCCTACGTGTCAGGTAGTTGACGAGTTCGGGGATCTTCTCGGCGAAGAAGAGCGAGTCGTTCTCGACGCTCCACCCGATCAACGCCGACAGGTGATCGGTGAGGTTCTTGCCGACCTGGGGCGAATTGTGCTGCACGTCGATACCGTGCGCCGCCAACTGAGCGCTGTCGCCGACACCCGAGACCATCAGCAGCTGAGGTGAATTGATGGCACCACCGGCGAGCACCACCTCCCGCGCAGCGCGGACGACGTGGGTCGAACCGCCGTTGACGTACTCGACGCCCACGGCGGCAGAACCCTCGAACACGATTCGCACAGCCTGCGATTCGGTCAGAACCGTCAGATTCGAGCGCTTTCTGATCGGCTTCAGATACGCATCGGCCGTGCTCCACCGCGCGCCGCGCTTCTGGTTGACCATGGTCTGCGAAAAACCCTTGGGCTCGGGTAGATTCGCGTCCTCCACGGGATAACCCGCCTCGCGGACGGCGTCGAGGAAGGCGGACGTCAGCGCTCGCGGGCTGCGTTGACGAGAGACCACGAGCGGGCCCGCGGTGCCTGCATCGAGTGCCGTCGTCCCCTCGATGCTCTCGATCTTGCGAAAGTACGGTACGACGCTCTCGAACGACCAGGAGGAATCGGACAACGACGCCCACTCGTCGTAGTCTGCGGCGAAACCGCGGACCCACATCATGGCGTTCATCGACGACGATCCGCCGAGCATCTTCCCGCGTGGCCAGAAGATGCTGCGGCCCTTCAATTCCGGCTGCGGCTCGGAGTCGTAGTTCCAGTCCACGTCGCTGCGGAAGAGCTTGGAGAACGCAGCGGGGATGTGCGCGAACTTGTTCTTGTCCTCCGGCCCCGCTTCGAGCAGTACGACGGTGTTGCGCGGGTCGGCGCTGAGGCGATTGGCCAGGACGGCACCGGAAGAACCGGCGCCCACGACGACGTAATCGGCGATCGAAGGCTGTGTCATGGGACTCATCCTCGCAGTGCGGACGCGAAAATGGCAGGAAGTTTGAACCATGAAGGACTTCCGGCAAATGCTGTCAGGAGTCGTCCCGTCGTCGCCGCTGTCTTGTTGGTGACGAACCACGGTGGCTTCGGGGAGATCGACAGCTCGCCCTTCACGAGCGAACGCGGCGACGGTCGGAACGGCCCGCGCACGACGGTACGTTCGGCGCCGTCGATGAGCAGGGCATTGTGGACGATCCCGATGCCGCTCTGAACGTCGTCGACGGTGTGCCCGGGAAACGCGCCCCACGTCGCCGCCGGGCTGAGGAACCCCAGTCCGGTCCACGCGTTGATCGCGACGGTCCCATAGCGGAGGTCGGCGACGAGATCGTCGAACGTCGATCCCAGCGCGCGGATCGACCCTGGTTCCGCGAGGATGTTGACGCCGAGAGTTCCGACGAACGTGTCGTTGACCGTGTCCACGGCGCGGCGAAGGAATTGTTGACCGCTGTAAGGAAGTTCGACCACGCCGAGAACCGGAGCGAAGTACTCGGTGTTGAGCAGAGCTGTCTCTTCACCGGGGTCGATGTCCTCGATGAGTACGCGGCCACTGCCGACGCGACTCGCCTTCGGGTAACTGCGCATCGCTGCGTCGACGCGGGTGTCGCTGCCCGGGTAGTAGGCCCGGCGGGCGGGTGCGGCGGCGAGAGCTGTCTTGACGGCGGCGACGAACTCGTCGCGCTGCTTCCACTCCGAGGACACGACGAGAACCTGCGAGGCGACGCAGTTGTACCCGCCGTTGTGAAGGCGTTGGGTGGCAACGTGTTCCGCCTGGAACTCGATATCGGCCCGGCTCCATTCGCCGGGCACCACGATGGTGGGTGAGACTCCACCGAGTTCGCTCGTCATCGGCTTGCGCAGGATCGGATCGTTGGCGGCCTTGCGTTCGGCGCCCGCATCGCCGGGTCCGAACACGATGGTGTCGTGGGTGAGAGCGCTGCCGGTCATGTGGACGTGATCGACGAGGTGATGTCCGGTCAGATAGGTGCCGGTCTCCGCGCCACCGGTGAACACTCGAACAGCACCGATGGTGATGAGTGGTTCCAGTACTTTTCTCAGCACGGGGAGCATCGGGTCCGTGATCGGGTTGAGCTTGAGCGCTACGACGCGGTTGTTCGCGATCAGTTCGTAGAGGGTGTCGAGCGGGGCGATGGACATGATGTTGCCTGCGCCGAGTACGACGCCGATCCCGCCGGTCTTCCGCGGGGAGAGCTGAGCGAGGCCTGCGGCCCGTCTGGCAGCGGCCTCGTCGATGCCCGGTTTCAGCCAGACCTGGGCGCTGAAGCCGCTCAGGAGCAGATTGTCGAAGATGCCACGAGGCAGCACCTGGATCGTGGTTCTACCTCCGGGCGCCTGCCCGAAGTGGGCGCCGTCGAGCGGACTCTTCCCCGTATGAAGTCGGTGCAGGCTCTCGGCGAGCACATTCAGACCACCGGCGAATGCGTACGGGCCGGAGATCCATTCCTCGCCGACGAGCGGAGATTTCTGGTCGAGGCCTTTGACCGACGTCGCCGCGTCGACCCATTCGGAAGCGTGGGTGACGGTCAGATCTCGGACCCGCTCGATCAATGCTGCTCGATCGGCAAGGCTGGTCGAGGCCCATGTCTTCTCGCCTGCTTTCAGCTCGGCCAGTGCCGAATCGACGGCGGTGCGCGCCGCGGCGTCGGTGGCGTCGGCAACGTGCAGGTGCTGGGATGCGATGTGCTCGGTCAACTCGGCTTCGCCCCTTCTTCGTAGATCGTCGTGTGCTGTGATTCTCATCGCGCGCGGTGAATGGCGCCATAGGCAGGCGCTGTGGATGTGATGACGGCACTTGTGCCGCGGCACAGTCGAGGGTGTGGCGCGTGCAACAGCGTTGGGTTTAGTCTCATGAGATGACGTCGACGAGTCCGGCTACCGTATCCAGCGCTTTCGAGCTGGCCGCACCGTTGATGGACGAGGTGGACGCGCTGGCGGAGGAATTGGTTCGCCGCATACTGGCGGCCGAGCATGCGTATCTGGAGTCGACGCTGCTCAGCCGTGAGCAACTGCTCGATGCCTGCACCTCGAATCTCACCGAGATGATCGCCGATCTCGCCGGAATCAGGTCGATCCGTCTGGACGCCGCTCGGGAGGCAGGCAGGCTGAAAGCCGAACAGGGTGTGCCGCTGGCGGCGTTGCTTCATGCGTTTCGGTTGGGCGGACGTCTGGTCTGGGAGTCGTTGATGACGCGCTCGGACGACGATGCTCCGCGCGCATTGCTCGAGATGGCTGCCCAGGTGTGGGCCCTGGTGGACGTCTGCTCCGACGCGGCGGCCGAGGCGTATCGGCTCGGCATCGACGCGAGGGCCGCCCGCGACACCGACGCGCGGAGGCGACTGGTCAGGGCGTTGTTCGCCGACCACAACTCCAACGCGGGGATGGTTGCCGACGCGCTTCGTACGTTCCGCATTCCGGATCGGGGAAGTTTCGTCGTGGTCGCGGCCGACACGCGGTGTGCCGACATCGCGACTCCCGGTGTCGATGCCGTGTGGGACAGTGCCGTCGACGGCGTGTTCGGGTTGCTGTTCGCACAATCCGGTTCGGCGTTGGACGCTGCACTCGACTCAATTGCCGACGGTGACGGAAACATCGGCGTCAGCGCGGTGTTCGGTACGGCGTCGGGGACGCCGGCTGCCGTCGACCAGGCTCGGTTGGCGCGGGCGTGCGCTGCGGTGGACGACGCACCGAGCACTCGTTACGACTCCGTCCCTGTCCCGTTGCTGATCGCCACGAGTCCGACCGCGAGCGGCATTGCCGCGCAGCAGATCCTGGGTTCGCTGCTCGATCTACCCGAGGACGAGCGGTGCAGCCTCCTCGATACATTGGATGCATGGTTTCGAGCGAAGGGGTCGACGAGCGATGCGGCGACGGCGTTGCATTACCACCGCAACACCGTGCTGTATCGGTTGCGACGGATCGGCGAGCTCACCGGCCGCGATTTTCTCGATCCAGCGGCGGCATCGGAATTGTTCGTCGGACTTCGCGCGTATCAACTGGGCACACTCGGGGTACCCGCGTCGGTATGACGCATCGACAAGGCACGACAGTGAAATGGAACTGGGGTCAGGGAACCGGTGAGGGCACGATCGTCGAAGTGCACACCGAGAAGGTGACTCGCACGATTTCCGGCAGTGAGATCACCCGAAACGGGTCGAAGGAGACTCCGGCCTATCTCATCGAACAGTCCGACGGTCAGCGAGTTCTGAAGCTCGACTCGGAGGTCGAACGGGCAAGCCGGTGACCGGCCGCTCTAATGGCTCGCCAGGACGACGTCGAGAATGCCTGCGCCCAGCGGCACCGGGCCGCACGGCGGGACGATGTTCGCCGACGGATCGAGGGCTCCGAGCACCAGGCCGATGGTCGTCGGGTCGTAGGTGAACGTGAAGTGAGCGACGTTGTCGCCCGGGCAGACGTCCTGGACGACGATGTTGTGGGCGCCGGGCCCGCGTAGCAGCGCGTTGGTGTAGGGCTGGATGGTCTCGTCGACGTTCGTTGCGATACTGGTGTATTCGACTCCGGGGACGGTGTCGCCGCCGGCGTTGAGATCCGCCAGAAATGTCGAACCCTGCATGAGCTGAACCAGCGCCGGACCGAATTCACTCGACACGGCCTTGGTCGCTACCGGAACCGCCTGCACCACCGGGGAGAACCCGTAGGCATTGCCGCCGTAGGTGGGAGACGCGATACCGATCCATTTGTCCACTACCGCGGCCCCGCCCAGGCGATTGGTGTAATAGCGCGTGACGGCGGCGCCCTGCGAGTAGCCGATCAGATCGACGGAATCAGCTCCCGTGGATGCCAGCACCGAGTTGGTGAAGTCGCGTAGTTCCGCGGCACTGTCCCGAATGTCGCTGTACCCGTAGCTGCTTCCGTCCGGTGATACGCCGTAGTCCAACGCGTAGGCGCAGTAGCCTGCGGCGGCAAGTACGGGTGAGAGTCCTGCCCAATCGGCGTACGCCGTGGCGTCGGTCCCGTGTACCAGTACCACCGGGTGTGGATGTTCCCCCGACGGAACGCAGGCCGGGTCGTTGACTCCGGGAGGCGTCGCCCCTGGATTCGCGTTCGAATATCGGATCGCGTCGCCGTGGCCGGCCTGTGCGGGGCCGGGGGTGGACGGAACGGCAGGCGTTGCGCCGGCAAGAGGCGATCCGATGATCGACGAGACACAGAGCGCGCCGAGAACGAGGGGAAGTCGGATTTTCACGCAGACACCTTCGATTGTTCGGTGGGTGATCCGACTCAAGCGTAGGCGCCTTGTTGTGAAACTTCACAGTGAAATGGATGAAAGATAAGAATTATTCACGACTGGCGAGCGGTCCCCGACGGAACGCTCGCACTGTCGGCTCTACGAAATCCGCGTCGCCTTGACCCAGTCGACGCTCATGGTCTGCGGAAACGGCGTCGAGGACGGCGCTTTTCCGACCCAGTTGTTGCCGATCGCCACGTTGAACAGAACGTAGTGGGGCCAGGCGCCGGAAAATGGCTTCCAGTTCCCGCCTTTGGCTTCGTAATCGGCTTTGGTGACGGTGTATTGGGCGACACCGTCGACGAACCAGGTGATGCGATCGGGTAGCCAGTCGACCCGGTAGTTGTGGAAGCCGTCGGAGAGAGGATTCATTCCGCTCCCGGTTTTCACATCGGTGTTCGCATTATTTTTCGCCGGACCGTGCAAATTAAAGGACGGCCCGTTAGTTCCCGGAATTTCCACGGCATCGATTTCGCCTTGACTCGGCCAATTGAATTCACCGCCCGGTTGCAGTCCCAATAACCAGAATGCCGGTAGCAAACCGGCCGCTCTCGGCATCTTGATGGATGCTTCGATCCTTACTGGCGGTGTTACGGATTGTTTTCCGAAGCTCACGACTCGGGCGCTCGTGAAGTTGTTCGGTGCCCCCTTGCCATCGGGCGCGTTTTCTCGTCGTGCTGTTATCTGTAGGGCGCCACCGGCCACCGTTGCGTTGCTCTGACTGTCGGTGTAGTACTGCTGCTCGCCGGAAGACGCTCCCCACCTTCCGGTTTGGAATCCCCACTTGCCGGGATCGACCGCACCGTTGCCATTGAACTGGTCCTCCCAGAGCAACGCGCCCGAAGTGGGAGGTTGGGTGACGACGGGGGGTGTCGTGACGACGGGGGGCGTGGTGACGACGGGCGGGGTGGTCACGGGAGGAGGGGTGGTGACGGGTGGTTTTGTGGGATAGGTGAAAGTCGGAACCGTCGGTCTCGGCGGTGGCGGATTGAACGGGTACGTATACGGGGCCGCCAAGACTATCGGGGCCAAAGCAAGCGCAATCCACTTCATGATTTCTGTCCTGTCATGTCAATTGTCGGGGGAAACAAATGCACGAGGAGAGGTTTAGCACAGGATTAGCCAAGTTCAGGTTATGAATGTTGAGAACAAATAATTCTGCATCTTGTCCAGGGATACGCCCAGATATTTACGGTCAGAATTTCCACTTCGGCGGCCGACGCCTGTGTTTTGGTTTGTTTCTGCCGCAGGCGACGAGGGAGAGCCGGTGACGGGAATCGAACCCGCCTCTCAACCTTGGGAAGGTCGCATTCTACCAATGAACTACACCGGCGCAGCCGAACCCACTCGGGGTTCGACGCTGGACCACTCTAGCAGCAGGCCAAGCGGCAGCTGGATACGGCCGCTGAAGGTCCGAATCCAGGTCGGAAGCGAATCGAGGTGCCCGATCGAATTTCCCTTTCCCGGCGTCCGTGGTCCTCGCCCTCGAGTTCTGTAGTGGGACAGTGATGTCGAAGATCGTGCGCACGCCGAGCGCGTCCTGTCTGCGCCTGATTGCCGATGAACAGGCCGACGGAGTGATCCGCCGAGACGCCGGCGGGTTAACCTTCCCTGTGCTGCTTTCCGACCGCGATATCCGTGCCGAAGTGTCCGCAGGCAACCTGGGCATCGAGCCGTTCGACGCCTCGATGGTTCAGCCGTCCAGCGTCGACGTACGTCTGGACAAGATGTTCCGTGTCTTCAACAACACGCGGTACACCCACATCGACCCGTCCAAACGGCAGGACGAGCTGACGACGCTCGTCGAGCCGGCCGAGGGTGAGCCGTTCGTTCTTCACCCCGGTGAGTTCGTGCTCGGGTCGACCCTCGAGCTGACGACGCTTCCCGATTATCTGGCCGGCCGGTTGGAGGGAAAGAGTTCGCTGGGTCGCCTCGGGCTCCTGACTCACTCGACGGCGGGATTCATCGACCCGGGGTTCAGCGGACACATCACGCTCGAGTTGTCCAATGTGGCTAATCTGCCGATCACGCTGTGGCCGGGAATGAAGATCGGGCAGCTGTGCCTGTTCCGCCTGTCCAGCCCGTCCGAGCATCCGTACGGCAGCGCCGAGGTCGGGTCGAAGTATCAGGGCCAGCGCGGTCCGACGCCGTCGAAGGCATACCTGAATTTCGTCCAGTCTCCGGTCGACTGACGAACCTGCGGTCGGTTTATACCCCGTTCGGCTGTCAATGGTTCGGTTTTGTAGTTAAACTGGAAACTTGCCGACGTGGGTTGGGGCTTACCGGAGCGAGGTCTTTCGATGAATGCCGTTCTCGGCGCATCGCTCGGTGTGGGCGGAATACGTGCAGTATCACTCGATCTGTCCGTCGACCCACCCCTGAGCACCGAGTCGTTCATGCGCATCCCCGATGGTTCCGACGACCCGTGGGGGTCGGTGACCTGGGCTGTTCACCGTCTTGCGCGTGAGCAGAATGCCGAGGCGGGCACCCCTGTCCTCGCCTTGCGCGACAAGAGTCCCACCGAGTCCTACGGGGTCGAGCAGTCCGACGGGCTGATCCTCGTGTCCGATCTCGGTGCGCAGATCGGCGCTCTTCAAGAGTCAGGCGACGTTGCAGGCGAGCAGACTGTCGCGTTGTTCGATGTGGGTGCGGGCGGCGTGACCATGTCGATCGTCGACGTGGCCACCGGACACGTTCATTCGTCGCGGCGCAGCACCGTTCTGTCCGGTGACGGGTGCGACGCCGCCCTCTCGACGTTCCTTCTGGAGAACCACGGTCCGAGGAGCAGGCTCAGCCAAGACGCCGTCGACGTGATGGTCGAGGTGGTCTGTTCGGCCAAGGAAACGTTGTCGACGCTCACCGCAGTCGAGGTCAGTGGCCCATTTCGTGGCGGCACTGTGCTGGTACACCGATCCGAGCTCGACGCTCTGATTCGCGACGCCGTGTTCGATGCAGTGACGATGGCGGCTGCGATGCTCGACGCCGGCCCCCGCGTCGACGCGCTGTATGCCGTCGGCGGCGGCGCGAACATGCAGATCGTCCGACAATCGTTGCTCGATGCCCTCACCGTTCCGGTGTTCGTGCCGCGGGAGCCGGAACTACTCGCAACGCGAGGAGCAGCCGGGATGGCTCGACGGCACGCCGCGAGCACAGCGGTTGCCGGGCGGGCCGGGCGCCCGCGGCACAGTGACACCTCGTCGCGGCGCCTGACCCGGCTACGGAGCTCGCGCTATCTCGGAGGTGCCGTCGCAGCCCTGGTCGCCGGCGGCGTCGCGTTGTCGATCGCGGCGGCGTCCAGCAGGACGGATGTTCCCGAAGTCGAGTACACCCAGGTGATCACGTCGTCCGAGGCCGTGCCGTCGACATCCGGGGTGCAGATCGCCGTCCCGGCGGTCGAATCGCCGGACAGCAGCGCCATCGAGACGCCCACGACCACTCCCGCCGAGGACACCACCGAGCAGACGAAAACTCCGCGGACCACCACGTCCGAGGAACCGACCACCACGACGGATCGCCGACGCGAGACCACCACCACCACGGCGGCGCCGACTACCACCACCACGGTGGACAGGCCGACGCGCACACGTGATCAGGATCCGGTCACGACGGTCCCCCCTGCGGTGACCACCACCAAGGTCGCCACTGCCGCGTCGCCGACGCGTGCACCCTCGCCTGCGCCGACTACGCGTCGACACGAACATCGGTGAATTGTTCACCTCGCTCCGGCAGACTCGTCTCATGGACTCGATACAGACCGAGCGTGAGGACAAATTCGACGCGGCCGCCGATTTCGTTCTGCCTCCGCTGGAGCAGGTGACCACCGAGGGTGGTTCGGCCGAGACGTCGGAAGTGCAGCTGATCAGCACCTACTACGACACCGATGAACTCGACCTGCTTCGTCGCGGCATCACCGTCAGAAGGCGTCGCGGCGACGCCGACACCGGCTGGCACGCGAAGGTACCCGCGGAGAAGGCGCGCACCGAGATTCGGCTACCGCTCGGTCAGGGCGACGACGAAACGGTGCCCGACGAGTTGGCAGGCATCCTTCGAGGAGCGGCGCTCGGCAAGCCGTTGCATCAGGTCGCGACGTTGGTCTCGCTGCGCCGGGTGCACGTTCTCAGCGATTCCGACGGAGGTGTGGTCGCCGAACTCGCCGACGACTCGGTCGGTGTCGACGTGGCCGGAAGCGACGGCCATGGCTGGCGGGAGTTGGAGGTCGAACTAGGTCCCTCGGGTTCCGAGGGGGATCTGAAACGCATCGGCAAGGTGCTGAAGGCAGCAGGGGCGTCGCGCGGGCTTCATCCGTCGAAATTGCATCGGGCACTACGGTCCGATGAAGCTCTCGTCCACACCGGCGCTCTCGGTGTGGTCGCAGATTATCTGCAGCAGCAGACGAGGGCGGTGTTCGCGGGAGATGTATATCTTCGCCGCGGACTCGACCCGATACATTCCACCCGCGTCGCCATTCGCCGCTACCGCAGTACCCTCCGTGTGTTCGGGGACGTGTTCGACGAGGAGAGGGCTGTCCGGCTGGAGTCCGAACTATCCTGGTATGCAAGCATTCTCGGCGAGGTCAGGGACCGTCAGGTGCAGCGTGCCAGATTCGCGGACGTCGTCGCAGGCCTCCCCGACCATCTCGTGCTCGGTCCCGTTGCCGCCCGCATCGAGAACGATCTGCTTGCCGAGCAGATCAGGTTCCGCGCAGTGGTCGCGGCCGAGCTGGACGGCGATCGCTATCGGGATCTGCTGACCGAACTTGCGGCCTGGTCGCGGGCAATTCCTCTCGACGAGGGGGCGTCGAAGATCAGCGAGGACGAGCTCGACCGAGTGGCGCGCAAGGCGGGCAAGAAGGCGGGCAAACGTGTGGCCGCGGCAATCGACGGTGGCGACGACGACGCACTTCACCGGGCACGCAAGGCAGCCAAGCGAGCGCGGTACGCCGCGGAATTGGTCAAGCCGATCGTGGGGAAGAAGGAGGCGAAGGGCCGGATCGCGCGATACAAGGATATTCAAGAGATCCTCGGCGAACACCAGGATGCCGTCGTGGCCGCCCACTCGTTGCTGGTACTCGGTCGGAAGGCCGGTGTCGCCGGTGACGAGAACGGCTTCACCTTCGGTTTGATGTACGCCAGGGAAGTGCAGGCGGCGGTGGATGCGCGCAACGAGATATCCGGTTACGCACTCTGAATGCGCGTCCAATCCGGGTTGCGGGTAATCTGATCGCCGAACAATCCGACTGATCGCCCGCACTCTGCGTCGATAACGGATGTCCGACGTCGGGGGTGCCGAAACGCATGCGCGTAGCTGTGGGCGTGCACGTGAGCACGTACAACGTCGTCGCCTCGCTCGTGGACACGACGCTGCCGGAATTGGGGCCGATCGCGAGCAGAACCGTCGCGGTCGCCGCCACGCCTGGCGGTATCGGTGGTGCAGTCGCCACCGCACTCGGTTTCATTCGAGTGCAGGCGAGGCAGAACGGTCTGAAGGTCGAGGGCGCGGCCGTCGTGTGCGAGAACGCATTGCAGCGTGAAATCGTCGCCGATGCCCTGGCCGACTCCGAGGACAGCGCGATACCCGTCGTCGATATTTTCGACGACCGCCTCTCCGACGTCCACACTCCTGATGTCAGTGCGGCTCTGCTGGTCGGTGAGGTCGATGTCGTGGCGGCGCCGGCGCAGCGCGTCGAGCATCGCGGGATCTGGCCTGTCGCTGCCGTCGGAGCGTGCGTACTCGCCGCGCTCGGCGGCGTCACAGCCTGGGCGATGACCGCAGAGTCGTTCCCCTCGTCCGGCGAGCCACCGGCCGCCGAGATGGCCGTGCCGACGACGATGCCGGGATCCTCGTCGTCCTCGGTCGTGCGGACCACCGTCGAGGCGACGCCGTCGGTCGAGCCGACGCCCGCGATCGGCCCCGAGGTTGTGCCGGAGGTCGACCAGATCTTCGTCGACCCATACGTGCCGGAGGTCGCGGCCCCGGCGGAGTCGGCGAACGAGAGCGCGCCTGCTCCCTCGCGGCCGACACGGTCGACGGCAGCGGCGCCGACGCGGACGACGGCGCCCTCCCACAGCGGCGGTGGTGGTAACGGCGGTGGCGGTGGTACCGACCCGGAGGTGGATCCCGAGCCTGAGTCGCCGACGTCTTCGCCGACTGAGACCACGACTACGTCGGTGGCCCCGGAGCCTCCCGTGGTCGATCCGGAGCCCGTCGAATAGCTTGTAGCGTCAAGCCCTTACGCGAACGCACGTGCGTTTGTGTGGTGGGCTAGGTGTTGCCGCGGCTCTTGCGCGAACGCACGTGCTTTTGTGTGGTGGGCTAGGTGTTGCCGTGGCTCGTACGCGAACGCACGTGCGTTTGTGTGGTGGGCTAGGTGTTGCCGCGGCTCTTACGCGAACGCACGTGCGTTTGCGCGGCAAGGTGAGCCGGCCGTCGTGGAAAGTATGCCGCCGAGCGCGCCGTGCTTACGGCACAATTCCTTTGTGTGACGCACGTGTGAATTATTCTGGGACCAGTCGCTTTCCGTCGAATATCGGTGGCCGGTTACGGCTGTGTCGGGCTACCATCGGGTCATGAATTCCTGCGACGATCAGGCCGGGTCCACCCCCGTTCATTCGTTGTTCATGTGTTGTATGCGCTGTTCGTAACTCGAGCTTCGTTCTCATGGCACATCTCGAAGTGGTTGTTACCGAATAAGATTCGCATCTCATGGAATGAAGGTAAACCTGATGACCGATTCTCGGACCAGTATCGACTGGGCGGTTGGAGTTTTGATTGCATTGCGGGGATATTCCCCGGAACAGGCATTCGAAGAATTGGTCGCGCATAGCTACAATTTCGATGTCAGCTTGCTCCAGTCTGCTCGTTCGCTCGTTGCAACGGCGCGTGAGGTGGCGGCAGAATCGTTGCCCGTCACGTCGACCGAGCGAGAGTGGGGCGGTCTGCTCGCCGATCGTCGGCCGGTGGACGGCGGTATCGAGAACGTCGCCTGACGGGTCGTCGCCGACTGCATTTGTCCTTCGGACACCACCGGTTCGATCGAATCGATCTGCGGCGCAGTGCATTCACGCATTCTCATCGACGGCCGATCCGACGCCACGCTTCTGGACGGGTGTCGGCGACATCGGTGTGTGCTCGTCGCGATCGAGGCGAGAAGGCCTGACGCTGCAGTGGAAGATCCACTCGCAATGACGCTGTACATGTCGATCGGGATCGTTTCGGCGCACCAGTTAGGGAAGGCTCGGTCGCCGGGAGTCCGGTGTCTGCACGCGATCGGGGAGCGTCGATTGTGTCCGACGGCTCCCGGGCGGCCATCCGATCTTCGATTCGATTGCGCGTTCAGCGGTGATGTGGCCGCCTGGCACCGGAGAAACAAACCAAATCCCTGAAAAGTCCCATTTCAGTCTACCCATGGAAGGATTTGGCGGCTACCATCGAATCTGTCGGAACGGCGTGTCAGAAGTCGAGGAAGCTATGAGAACGGTGCTGGGAGTGTCCGTCGGCTCTGCGACGGCCCGGGCTACAGCCCTCGATGTCGCCGACGATTCGGTGTGTTCGGCCAATGTCTCGCGTTCGTTCGAGCCGGCGGATCATGTCTCGGCAGCGTTGGACCTGCTCGACACGATGGCCAGGACGCAGCAGGTGGAGCCTGCAGATTCGATCTTGGCTGTACCCGACGATCCTGCTGGGCGGTCACAGACCTCGGCGTACTCGATGCATCAGGCAGATCGATTCATGGTGGTGTCGGAGCTCGGCGCGCAACTTCGGTTTCTGCGCGGCACCGGGCAGCTGGAGGGCCTTCGGACGGTAGCCGTCTGCGATGTGGGTGCCTCGGGCACCACGGTGTCCGTCGCCGATCCGAAGACCGGGAATGTGTTCTGGTCGGTCCGAACCGCAGGCTTCGGCGGCAACGTATGTGATGAGGCCGTGCGCAACTACCTGCTCGCGACATACGGCGCGGACGAGTTGATCTCGAGTGCCGCGCTGGACGACCTCGTCGTTGCCATCAGATATGCACGAGAACAGTTGTCGAGCCTTCGGGTCGCCGAGATTCCGGGGCCCTTCGTCGGCGGGCCGGTTCGGCTGTGGCGCAGTTCTTTCGACGACATCGTCGATCGCGCCGTTCGCTTCATCGAGGACTGGACGGCAAGCGCCATCGTCGAGGCGCCGAAGGCCGTCAACGCTCTTGTCCTGGTCGGTGGCTGTGCGCACATCCCCGCGCTCCGGCGGGTTTTTCGTCGCGATCTGAGATTGCCGGTGTTGGTACCGGCCATGCCGGATTCGCTCACCGCGCACGGCGCCGCGCTGCTGGCATCCGATGCCATGCGGCGGAGATCCAATCGTCCACTGGTTGCGGTCACAACCATTACGGCGCCGAATCAGGGGACATTCGAATCGGGCGGGTACGACGCGCTGCCGCGGCACCGGACGGCATGAGGTCTGTGCCGGTCAACGAGGTCTCCCGTCGGACCCTATGACGTGGCACAAGCCGGCTCCCTCGCGTGTACTGACAGCGTTCCGCCCGGTAGGTTGCCACTAATGAGTGAGAATGTGGCAGTCACCGAGACGTTCGACCCCGCGGAGCATGTTCGCGCGATGGTGGGTCGTCATTACCGCACCGACGACTACTACGAGGTGGGTCGCGAGAAGGTCCGCGAGTATTCGCGCGCAGTGCAGGACTTCAACCCGGTTCATTGGGAGGGCGACGACGCGAAGGCCTTGGGCTACGGCAATGTGATTGCACCGCTCACCTTCATGTCGCTGGTGGGCACTCTTGCCCAGCGTCGCTTGCTGCAGAAGATCGCAGTCGGCTTCGATCTCAGCCAGATGTTGCAGACCGATCAGGTTCTCGAGTTCCACCAGCCGATCGTCGCCGGCGATCACCTGTACTGCGATGTCTCCCTCGACTCGTACAAAGAGGTCATGGGCAAGGACATGATGGTCACGAAGAACATCGTGTCCAACCAGCGCAACGAGCTCGTGCAGATCACGTACACCACGCTGCTCATCGGTCGCGACGGTGATGTGGACAAGGGAATCGTCGACGCCGCCGAGAACCTCGTCATGCAGGGAGCGACGACTCTCGCGGCGCGAGCGAGTGCAGCCGACGACGACGATGACGCGCAGATCGAGCATCCACCGCTCGTCGTCGTCGACAATCCTGCCTCGGCCAGGATCGAGTTCGACGATGCTTCGGTGGGAGATGTTCTGCCCAGCAAAACGTTCCGTGTCACTCGGGGCGATCTCGTCAACTATGCAGGCGTCGCGGGCGATGCGAATCCCATCCACTGGAGCGAGGAGTTCGCGAAGCTGATCGACCTCGACAACGTGTTGGCTCACGGAATGTTGACGATGGGCCTCGGGGGCGGTTACATCACCGAATGGCTCGGAGATCCGGGCGCAGTCAAGGACTACACGGTGCGTTTCACCGCGCCGATTCCGGTCGATTCCCACAAGGCGGCGGAAATCCAGTTCGACGGCAAGATCAAGTCGCTCGATGCCGAGAGCCGCACCGCTGTGATCGCACTGAATGCGACGTTCGAGGGCAAGAGGATCTTCGGTCACCGCGCCACCGCCACCGTGCAGTTGGCCTAGGCTTTTCGGTCCCGCGTCCTCTGCGCGAGATCGAGGTTGCGTCGCCGAATCTTGTGAATCGGTGACACAACCTCGATCTCGGCGGAAGGGCTGTAGCGCCTAAGAGCCCTGGACGACGCCGAAGGACGGCTTCGGACTGAAGTCGCTCCTCAGTAGTCCGTAGTTCTGCTCGGAGTCGACCGGATCGGTTCCGGCATCGCGCAGCGAGTGTACGAATATCGGTCCGACATACGGCAGCCGCGATGCCTGCGCGAGGCTGCTGCCGATGATCGCGGCCTGCGCGTCCTCGGAGACTGCCATCGGACCGTTGCCGGTCGGTGCTCCGAGTTCGGTGATCCAGACCTTCTTGCCGCCGTCGCCGTTCGCCGCCATGGTGCCGTACGCCTGATCGACCTGCGCCCACTGGCCGTTGGGGTCGTTCTCGACGGTGAACGGGAATGTATACGGGTGCAGTGCAACGGCGTCCATGAATCCGCCGGCGCCCGCGGCGTACATCTGCTGCAGGAACGTCACCGGAGCGACGGTCCAGGCTCCGGCGTTGATGGTGGTGGCGAGTCCGGCACTCAGCACGGTGGCACCCGGATCGGCGTTGTGGATCGCCGGGTACGCCGCGCGTAGCAGCCCGACGTACCGTGCGGCGTCCACGGGAGCGAAGAACGTCGGGATGTTCGGTTCGTTCCACACCTCGTAGGAATCCACACGGTCACCGAGATGCGCTGCGGCAGCGCCGGCGAAAGCTCCGTAGGTGTTGGGGTCCAACGGAACAGCACCGGGAAGGATTGACGGCAACGGTCCCTGCGCCCACGGCGGGGTGCCGGCGAGTACCGCCAGCACCGAATAGCCCTGTGCGCGTGCCGCGTTGACGACTCGATCGGTGTTGCCCCAGTCGAACACTCCCGGCGCGGTCTCCACCGAAGCCCAGTTGACGACGATACGTACCCACGACGCGCCTGCGTCGCGCCCGGCTCCGAGCTCGTTGCCGAGGGTTGCGTCGTCGAGCAGCAGGAACGGTGCACCGCTCGAGAAACCGAGTCCCGACGGCGGTGCCGCCTGTGCGGTGGGTGCCGTCAGCCCCAGTGTGAGGGCGGCGGCAGCGGCCACGGTGATCAGACGAACGCGAACTGTCATGACGGTAATCCTAGAGTGCCTGGTAGGGACGCGCCGATCAGCGAGGCGACGCTGGTGTGCGGTGCACGCTGTTCCCAGCGTTCGGAATTGAGTTCGTAGAGCCGCTCACCAGCTTTGACGGCCGTGTTTCGGTCGAGCAGGTAGCGGCGGCATTCGGCGATGAACTGTTCGGGATCGTCGAACGTGGGGAGTTCGAAGATCGAGCCGAGCGATCCCACCGCCGCGGATGTGCCGACAACGGGCAGTCCCTTGCTTGCGGCGTCGAGAATCTTGACGCGGACACCGCCGCCGGTGGCGACCGGTGCGATGAGGGCTCGGCACGTTCCGAGGAATTCCTGGAGGTCGTCGACGAATCCGAGGTCTCGGACGCCCGCCGGGTAGTCGGGATCGGCAGCACCGTCCGCTTTGGCGCCGATGATGCACAGCTCCGCGTTGTCGATACCCGCGGAGATCTGCGGCCAGTACTTCAGTGCGATCTTGAATGCTTCCTGGTTCGGCGGCCAGCCTCGGGTGCCCATGAAGACGAGGCGTCGCGCAGTCTCGGTGAGGTCGAGTTTCGGAGCAGGCTCCAGGGTGAGATCGATCCACCGCGCGTCGTGTACGCCGTTGTCGCGGTACATTTCGGCTTCTTCGACGTCGTACGTTCCGACGGCATCGGCTTTCCGCGCTACTCGGATTTCGTCGCGCAGGATGCGCGGCGCCTCGATGCGTCCGACGAGCCCGCGGGTGACTTTCCAGACCTGGGATTCTGTGTTGACGGTGTTGATCACGAACGGAGATCCGTACTTCGCGGACCGGATGAACGGCTCGGCCATGTAACTGTGTTCGGCGACGTACACATCCGACTCGGAGGCTTCGATGGCGTCGACGAATGCGTCCACGTCGTAACGCCCGTGGACGACGCTGCGTGTGGGGCGCAGCGACTTCAGCAGCAGTGAGGCGTTCACTCCCGGCTTCGCCACCCGGGTGACGTCGGGGTCGGGGGAGGGTGCGGTTTCCTTGGACAGGCACAGGGATCGCACTTCGAATGCTTCGCGCGCGAGCTGCATCATCAAGCGCGACAACGCAATATCGCCGCCGTGCTCGGTGACGGGGTCCTTGGACAACAGGAATGTTGCTCGCCTCACGAAGGTACCTCTTCCTTGACAGGCTCGCGATAGAGAGCGCGGGTGAACCAGACGAGCAGGACGGCGTCGGTGACCACCGAGGCGATGGCAGCACCGACGGCGCCGAGCGGGAACAGGCAGAGGATCAGCACCATCTTGAGCGGCGCAAGCGTGGCGGCGGCCAGCACGCGGGTGCGGTCGCGATGCTGCAGATACAACACGGTGGTGAACACGTAGTTCATCACTCTCATGACGACGAAGAACGACATCACCACCAGCGCTCCGGCGATCTGACTCGATGCGGGAGTGAAGAACACCGCGATGCCGGCGAGAAGAAGCAAGGATCCTGCGGCACAGGCAAGGACGACGGTGTGCTTGAGTGCAGGCCCGGCGGTGACGCTGCCGTCGGCGAGACGCAGTTTCTCGTGGAATGTGTGACCGAACGATTGTCCGATGAACGCGACGGCCCACGCGGTGACGGATGCGACGGAGTAGTAGCCCGCGATGGTGCTGTCGGTGAGGTAGCCGAGCAGCAGAACGTCGCCCTGCACGTAGACGGCGTTGGCGAGGTTCTCCGAGAACAGCATCGACATCTCGCGCCAGGATCCGGGGACCCGTGGCCGCGCGACCCGTGCCTGCAGTAGTGCGGCGACCGCGATGACGAAATACGGTGCCACATAGAGCAAGCTGGCCACGAGCAATGTCGGTTCGGCGACGGCGAACAGGTATGCCGACGCCGCCGCGATGCTCGACGCCTGCCGCACGGTATCCATGCGTTGAGTGATGTTGGGGTGTCCGTCGCGCAGTGCACGGCTCTTGTACGCATTGAACGTCATCTCGCCGCCGGCGACGACGAGGGCGAACCAAGCGATGTAGTTGACCTCGATCAGGCACAGGCCGGCGGCGATGAGTCCGACACCGATCAGCGCGCGGGTCGTGCGCTCGCCGAGATAGTCGTCCTCGTCGACGCGGATCGACCTGACGCCGAACGGGTGGTCCAGCGGCGCGGCGACGATGGCCGCGAGCGCGAATGCCATTGCGTAGTGGCCGTAGTCGGAGATTCCGAGCTGCGCGATCAGCGCGACGGTCCACAGCAGACCGATTCCGCGGCCGCCGTAGGTCCACAGCGCGGCGATGCCTGCCTTGATCAGGTTGGCGTTCATCGCGGTCCGACACGAGTGGAGTGAGCCGACGAGACGAGCGATTGCCACTCGTCGAGAAAATCGTGGGCGACCTGGTCCGGAGTGTTGGCGGCTCGGAGTGCCTCCACTTCGCGGCGGAGTTCGGCGAGTGCGGCGTCGTCGGTGACGAGAGATGCTGCTGCGCGTGCGATGTCGGCGATGTCGCCGTCGACCACCACGGCGCCGCCGTCGGATTCGGCGAGAGCGCCGTACTTCATGCAGACGATGGGTGTCTGATAGGCGATGGCGCGGGTGACGACGGACGATGCGGGGAAGGCGTCGCCGTAGATGGTGCGTCGACCGTACGGAACGACGAGGGCTCGAATCGAGGCGAAGAACGCATCCTCGTCGGGGCCGTTCACTTCGCCGACGATCTCGACACCGTTCACCGGGGGAAGTTGCTCGGTGCCACGGCCGGCGACGCGGATCGCGATGTCGCGCGGCACAGCGTCACGCAGTTGTTGAATCTGATCGAAACCCTTGCCGCGGTAGACGAGACCGAACAGGCCGACTGCAGGGGGGCGTTGCTCGGCGGGCGTTAAGGTTGGGCGCTCGGGTACGAAGAGGGTGCTCGCCTTGGCCGTGGCGGCAGGATATTCGCGTGCCAGCGAGTCGGCTCCGGCCTTGGTGAGAGCGAAGAACGTTCGGTCACCGGCGGCGGCGCGCTCCAGCCTGCGCCACAGGGCGCGAAACGGGTAGTGAATCCCGTGATTCAGGATCTTCTGTCCTGCCAAGAACTTGGTGCGAGCCGGCCACCAGACCAGACCGGGGGGATCGTGCACCGTCGCGGTCACGGGAGGATTGCCCGTGAGTCTGCGCGTCGCCCAGAACGGGACCACCGATCCACCGCTGAGTTCGCAGTGCACGATGGTGCGTTCGGGGTCGTCGACGAGAGTCTGAATCGCTCGGCGGTGAGCAAGAATATCGCGCACCGAGTCGCTGCCGGGTCCGTCGTGACGGTACTCGACGACCTCGCGGAAGTGAGGTCGCACGGCATCGGCGAAGTCGTCGGCATAATCGCCGACGCCGCCCACCCCGGATCGGGGGGCGACGTATACGAGGCGGTAGTCGCTCAGGATCACCTGGTGAAGCTCCTTCGGAGCATGTGCGCGCGAATACATGACCTGCTATGTATTCGCACTCACATGGGATCAGTAGAAAAGTGGCCGATACTTGGGGCGGTACTGCAGAGCATTCGGATCACGCGTTCCGCGGACCTGGGCCGGCACGCCTGCCACCACTTCGAGCTCGCCGACGTCCTTGCGGACCATCGAGCAACCGCCGACGACGGCGCCGCGGCCGATGGTCACACCGCTCAGTACGGTGCTGCGACTGGCGATCCACACGTAGTCGCCGATGACGCACGGCTCGAGGATCGGCTTGAAGGTCGGATCGTTGTGATCGTGGTAGCCGCCGATGATGTGGGTGTCACTGGCGATGACGACGTTGTCGCCGATGGTGATGCCGCCTCGGGCGTCGAACATGCACCGAAAGCCGATGGAGCACGCTTCGCCGATGACGAGGTTCTCGATGTCGAGGATGGTGGTTCCGCGGAAGATCGAGGTGTCCTTGCCGATCTTCGCCCCGAATGCGCGCAGGAAGTTCTGGCGGATCAGGTGCGACGGGATGTAGGTGACGATCATGTTGAACGCCAGTGTCCCGATCCGGTTGCGGATCTTCCTGGTCAACGTGATGTCCTGCATCTTGTAGTCCGAGACGTGGTGGATGTCGCCCACGTCTGTGGGCTTCTCTACTGCGGTCATGCTGCCATCTCCTCGGTCATGTCGAATTCGACCATCGCTGCGACGATTTCCTCGAACGTCATGGTCGGAGTCCACCCCAACAACTCTCGCGCTTTGGATGCGTCGCCGACCATCCTCGCCGAATCCGCAGGCCTGAGCATGTCGGGATCGCCGCGCACGTAATTCTGCCAGTCGCCGATGCCGACGGCCGACATCGCCGCAGCAACGAAATCGGCGACGCTGTGCGCAAGGCCGGTCGCGACGACGAAGTCCTCACCCTTGCCGTATTCCGCCATCTTCACCAGGGCCGCGACGTAGTCCGGTGCCCAACCCCAGTCTCGTTCGGCGGACATGCTGCCGAGTTCGAGCGTCTTCTGGGTACCGCGGGCGATACCGGCGGCTGCCTTGGTGATCTTGCGAGTGACGAAGGTGTCGGGCCTGCGCGGCGACTCGTGGTTGTACAGAATCGCGTTGGTGGCTTCGAGACCACGCGAGCGATACACCTGAACCATGTTGTGGCTGAGCGCCTTGGATGCACCGTACGGCGACGTCGGCGCGATCGGGGTGTCCTCGTTCTGCAACGAGATACCCGAGCCGGCGAAGATCTCCGCACTGGATGCGTTGATCACCATCACACGCTTGCCCGACGCCTCCTGGTGCGTGTAACAGGCGTCGAGCAGCGATGCGGCCGACACACCGTTGACCCGGGTGGTGAGTACCGGGTCGTTCCACGAGCGCCACACGGACGAGATTCCGGCGAGGTGGAACACGTAGTCCGGATCGACGGCGGCGATCAGTTCCTTTGCTGCACCTGGCTCACCGAGATCCGACGGGTGCATCGTGACGTTGTCGACGGCGTGCGTCGAACCCGGTTTGGCGACTCCGTGCACCGACCACCCCAGTGCGAGAAGGGCCTCGGACAGGTAGCTGCCGTCTTGCCCGGCGACTCCCGTGACGAGGGCCGTCGGCCGCGACGAGTTCACGCGATCTTGACGGTGTGGGGCGACTGTTCCGCCAAGTCGTTCTGCACCATCATCTTGACGAGTTCTTCGAAGCCGACCTTGGGCTTCCAACCGAGCTGTGCCTGAGCCTTGGCGGAATCGCCGACCAGGAGATCGACCTCGGCCGGGCGGAAGAAGCGCGGGTCGATGCGTACGTACTGCTCCCAGTCGGCGATGTCGACTGCCGCGAAGGCATGGTCGAGCAGTTCGCGGATGGAGTGGGTCTCGCCCGTCGAGATGACGTAGTCGTCGGCGACGTCCTGCTGAAGCATCAGGTACATGGCTTCGACGTAGTCGCCGGCGAAGCCCCAGTCGCGCTTGGCTTCGAGGTTGCCGAGAGCGATGTCGTTCTGCAGGCCGAGCGCGATTCTCGCAACCGACTGGGTGACCTTACGGGTGACGAATTCGACACCGCGCCGGGGAGATTCATGGTTGAACAAGATACCGGAGCTGGCATGCATGCCGTAGGACTCGCGGTAGTTGATGGTCATGTAGTGCCCGTAGACCTTCGCGACGCCGTAGGGCGAGCGAGGCCACAACAGGGTCTCTTCGCGCTGCGGAACTTGTTGGACCTTGCCGAACATCTCGGAGCTCGACGCCTGGTAGAAGCGAACCTGCTTGCCGGCGACGTCCTGGTAGAGGCGCGTGGACTCAAGCATGTTCAGCACGCCGCCGCCGGTGACGTCGGTGGTCAGGCGTGCGTTCTCCCACGAGTACGCGACGAACGAGACGGCGCCGAGGTTGTAGACCTCGTCGGGGTCGGAGACGGCGAACGCGCGCATCAGGCTGGAGAGGTCGAGGAGGTCGCCGGTGAGAACTTCCACCTGGGGAAGCACTCGCTCGAGCATCGCGGCCTTCGGATTGTTCTGTCCGCGAAGCAATCCGAAAACTTTGTATCCCTTGCTGAGCAACAGTTCGGCAAGGTAAAGGCCGTCTTGGCCGGTGATTCCGGTGATCAGTGCCCTCTTCGTCATCGCGACAGCGTCCTTTCGGTTGATTGTTCGTGTATTTCCGTGACTGCCGCAATCAGTTCTGCTGCGAAGCGTTCCTCACTGAACTGCTCCACGTGAGCCTGAATCTTCAACGGCTCCCAGCTGGTTCGCTCCAAGGACTCCACTGCTTCCCGAATGGCCTCGGGGACAGGTTCGTCGAAGTAGACCCCCGACACGCCTTCTTCGACCGTGTCGAGGAAACCGCCCCATCTCAGAACTGCGCTGGGCTTGCCGTGATAGCCGGCCTCGATGGGGGTGAGTCCATAGTCTTCATAGCTCGCGGCGACGACTGCGTTACATCTGGTGTAGAGCCAGGTCATCTGACCGGCCGAGAGGTCGCTGAGCATCGTGACGTTGTCCGACTTCAGCTTTCCCAACCGATCGGCTTCGGGGCCACGTCCGACGACGACGAGCTTGCGGGTGGTCCCGGCAAAAGCGGCCATCACCTTGTCGACGTTCTTGTAGGGCAGCAGCCGGGAGATGCACAGGTAGAAGGCGTCGCCGTCGAGCCAGGCCTCGGCTTCCGGGATGGTCTCCTCCGGCGCCGCGTCCACCGTGAACGGCGCGGGCAGCACCGTCGAGTCGATCCCGTATGCGGCGGTGATGCGCTTCTGCACGACGGTGGAGATGGCGAGGTAGCGGTCGGCGGACGCCGCTGCACTACGATCCCACCGCCGGAGCGGAAGTGTCAGCGCTTTCAACATGATTCGCTTCGCGGTGCTGCTGGACTCGCCGAGATACATCTCGGCCTCGTACAACCAACGCGCCGGTGAATAGCAGTAGACGAGTTTGCTACCGGAGGTGCGGAAGCCGTGCGCCCAGCCGCTGGTGCTGGTGAGTACGACGTCGGCGTCGATGCTGATGGATCTCGACGCGAACGGAAGCAGCGGCAGCGCGGCTCGGTGGTTCTTGCGCAGGAACCCGATTCGGTTGAGCCGCGATGGGCGTATGTCCAGGTCGGCGAACTCGGGGAACGTCGTGGACGGCTCGAAGAGGGTGGTGTGTATGGGACTGCCGGGGAACGCGCGGGCCATGGCGAGCACGACCTTCTCGGCTCCGCCGCGCTGCGTCAGATAGTCGTGAGCGATCGCGACGCGTATCGGCGGGGACGCGGTTGTCATTCGCGCGGCCGGTTCATGAGCCGAGGGCTGATCGTATGGTGCGTGGTAGTGCTGATGGAAGTATTCATCGTCAACCCGTCGTTCGAACTGAGCACATATCCGCGGTGGAGCCCCGAGACCGAAGTGAATTCGTCCGTATGGCAGGACAATTCGGATCTTCCCCGCCGACGTTGGCATGAGGAAGGTCGCATCCGTCATCCCCCGACAGGATGGGAACGTCAGACACGACTGGAGAACTGTGTCATTCGTTCGCTGTATATAAGTATCTGTTAAGCGAGCTAATTGGTAGCACTAAGTGAGGTGGTTCACAGTGTTTTTGCTGCACGGGGCATGTATGGATACTTTTCATTTGTTCAGAATTTACATAGCGGAAATATTTGCTCCGAGAGACCGACGAAATTGATCGATTTTGGTTGAAAAGAATAGATACCGTTCGCCCTTGTATGAAATAGCCGAGGACGAGTCGGTAATTCTTCGGACTTTACTCGTTCGAACAACGATATGGGCAATTGGATTGGATTCCATCCAACATTCTGTACCGAAAGATTGTTTCTTATCTGGTGACGACAGCGCCGGCAGCGGGAGTCCAGGTGATGGACCCGTACTGGAAGCTCACGCGCACACCGCCGCCCGCGACGGGGGTCTCGTCCGACGTCGCCGGGCCGAGCGTCGGGTCCCAAGCAGCGACGATGCCGCCGCCGATGAGGTGAGTGCCGCCGATGCTGGTGGAGAAGACGCGAAGTCCGAAGGGGCTGTCGAAGTCCTGCCAGGTGCCGTTGAAGCCGGTGGTCGGCAGGAAGGAGGTGTAGCGGACCGCCTCGGCCACTTGGCGTGGTGCGGCGATGAACCCGGCGGGCATCTCGTAGACGACGGCGTAGTCACGGATCTGGGCCCAGGTGTCTCGGATCGTGAAGATGGGGCTCAGCGCAGATCCGAGCGCGCTCGGCACGGCCTGGAAGCGGTTGTACTCGGCAGACTTCGGGACGTTGTTCATGATCAGCGACATCACGCCCCACAATGCGGGTTTGCCACTCCAGTCGGTTCTGAGCAGGCCGAATGTCATCTCGGGGTCGCCACTGCCGGTCTGCTGATCGCGCAGTTGGTAGAGGTAGACGGGCCCTGCATAGGGCAGTTCCTGCCACTTGGTGATGAAGTGCGTGATCATGTCGCTCTGGACGGATTCCGATACGTACGCGGTGGGCACGCCGTATTCGGTGGCCCAGATCTTCTTGGCGCCATCGCCGTTGGCCACCATCGCCGCGTGCAGATCCATCATCTGACGTGCAGGCGAGTGATCGACGTAGACGCCGTCGGCGAATTTCAGGGAGTACTGATACGGGTGGTAGGAGAGCGCGTCGAAGTAGCCTGCTGCTCCGGCGGCGTACATCTGGTTCGCGAAGGTGACCGGGTTCTGCATGCCCGCGGCGTCTTCGACGGCGCCGAGTACACCGCCGACGACGGTGGCGGAGGAATTGGCAGCTTTGATCGCCGGATACGCAGCTTTGAGGAGTTGGGTGTACCCGGCCGCGTCGGGGGACGGCCCGTAGAACATCGATCCGTTCGGCTCGTTCCAGATTTCGAATGCCGAGATCTTGCCGGCGTATCGGGCGGCGGCTTTACCGGCGAACTGGCCGAAAAGTGCAGGTGAGGCGGGTCGCGTGTTGAGCGGTTGCCCGACGGGTGAGGTCGCCCAGGGCGGGGTGTAGGCGATGATTCCCAGAATCGAGATGCCGCGCGCATTGACGGCGTTGACCACCCGGTCGACGGCACTCCAGTCGAGTTGGTTCTGGGTGTATTCGACGTTCGACCATGGAATCGACAGGCGGAACGAGGTGATCCCGGCGGCGGCGAGCATCGACAGTGTGGTGTTGAGTTCGGCGTCGCTCGACCACAGCAGTGATCCGCTGTCGGAAATGCCGACCGAGGTTGCCGAGGTCTGTGCCTGCGCTGTCGGCGGTGCCGTCGCGCTGTCCGATGACGACAGGAGCGGGGTGCCACCCCAGACGGAGCCCGCGACGAGAACGACGGCGGCCGCCGCGAGTATCGATCGAATTCGAGACCTGTTCATGAGCGCAAATCTCTCCGCGAGGGGCTCGTACGAGGGGGGTACGTGAGCCGATTCACGAAATCATTCCACCAGCAACCCGCATTTGTACAAATGTAAACGACCATTGTTCGTTAGAGGAAACTGCAGGTCAGGCACTGTTTCTGGATACCGGTCGCGATGCCGTGAATGCGGGTTCCTTGTGGTCTTCAGGCAGGTTATCGGTGGCTTTTTCCCACGCAAGGACAAGAAAAACGATCAGTATGGAAAAGGCCATCGTTGTCGCGGGAATGGTGACGACGGGGAAATCCAGTTGCAACGCGACGATGGAGAATCCGATGAATCCGCCGCCGATGAATCCGTGTTCCCAGTTGCGGGAGCGCAAGCAGCGATAACCGATGATTGCACCGACGACGATGATGGCGACGAATGCCAGTCCGGCGAGAATCCCGCCTCGATAGACCGTCAGCAGCGGCGCGTTCGCAACGTAGTTCACGTCGAAGGCGGTGCCGGGATCCTTGAATTCGGCACGTCCCCAGCCGAGCCCGAACATCCAATGTCCGGCCATGTGACCAGGGAAATCTACGAGAGCGTCGCCGCGGGCGGAGGACCCGGCGTCGCCGCTTCCGAAGGACGAGAACACACGATTACGGACGGAGGGCACCGCCAGGGCGCCGACGAAGGCGAGTCCGAATCCGCCGATGATCGCTGCGCGCTCCCTGGTTCGGAGGTTCTGGAACAGCAGCATCAGCAGCACCCCGAGTACGACGGAGAACAGGGCCGCGCGCGAGAGAGTGAGCACGATCGAGCCGAAGAGCAGCAGCGCCAGCGCTATCCGGAGTCGTCCGCGAATGAGCAGCACGCACAGCATGAGCGCGACGAACAGGCCGATACCCGCGGCGTTGGGATCGATGTACGTCCCGGCCAGGCGAACCGTGGTCGCGCCGTCGGGGTCGTACACGAAGCGTGTGCTCTCTTCTTCCACGCCGTACCCGAAGGGTGAGAGGTACCGAATGAGCTTGCCCTCCGGATCGGCGACCAAGATGACGACGGCGAGTGCTGCGGCCGCCGATGCCGAATAGACGTAGATTCGTCCGAACAGTTCGAGTTCGCTCCGCGGAAGTCTCAGCAGCGACACTACTACGAGTGTCGAAACGAGCCACTTACCGAATTCGGCGTAATCCACTGTCGCGCCGCCGGTTGCGAATACCGACAGTGCCGAAGTGACGATGAGGACGATGACCGCCATTTCGCCGTATGTGATGCGACTCACAGCTGTGCGGTGAATCACCGAGGCGAAAATTACGGCGCCGCCCAAGGTGAACACCAGGGGCGCGTGCACCCCCGGAACGTAACCGAACGGCAATGCGCCCAATGAAAATGCAAGAGCACGAGTCAAATACAGCGGATGGCGCAAGCCGATGTAGGCTCCCACTGTCAGTCCGACGAGTGCGAACGCACCCAGCTTTCCGGGTGTTCCGCCGAGAATCATCAGAAATGTAACGAAAATCGGAACAACGACGATCACCGCCGCGTCGACTCGTTTCGAGATGCTCATGGGCACTGATGTTGTCACGCTTTCACGCCCTCGCAACTGCTAAGTGATGCTGAATTGTTGTCGGCACTTTATTCTTTCTGGCGGACCGGAATTTTTGATTGGAGCATTCGTGGAGATTCGAGAGTACGGACGGATTCTCCGTGCCGGATGGTGGATCGTCGCTGTGGTGACGGTACTCGGCATCGTCGGAGGGTTTGCGTACTCCGTCGTCTCGACGCCCCAGTACCAGGCGTGCGCGCGGTTGTTCGTCACCACCGAGGGCGGCAGCTCGGTCGGTGAGGCGTACCAGAACAATCTGTTCTCGCAGGAGCGCGTCACGTCGTATGCGGGATTGGCAACCAGTACTCAGGTCGCGCAGCGCGCGGTCGATCAGCTCCAGCTGCCGCTGTCGGCGAACGAGTTGCGCGACAAGATGACTGCGACGCCGATCGCGAAGACGGTTCTTCTCGATCTCTGCGGCACCGATGCCGACCCCGAGGTTGCACAGGCTCTGACCAACGCAGTGGCGGGTCAGCTGACCCAACTCGTTCAGGAACTCGAGACCTCGCAGCGCGGCGGCAGCCCGGCCGCAGGCGCCACCATCGTCGATCAGGCGGACGTGCCGTCGAGTCCGCTCGGCGCGGGTCTGGTGACGTTGCTCGGTCTCGGCGCGGTCATCGGTCTGATCCTCGGTGTCGTCCTCGCTCTTCTTCGCGGACTGCTGGATCGCTCGGTGCGAGATCGGGCACGTGCCGAGGAGATCTCGGGCAACGCGGTTCTCGGCGGTCTGCCACTCGACAACGAGCGCTCGAAGACGCCGGTGGCATCCTTCTCCAAGATGGGCGAGCCGCTCCGAACTCTTCGCACCAATATTCGATTCCTCGGTGGTGGCACTCCGGTGCGCGTCATCGCGGTGACGAGCCCGCGCGCCGGCGAAGGTCGGACGTCGACGGCGATCGATCTGGCCGCGGTGTTGGCCGAGGCCGGTCACAAAGTTCTTCTCGTCGACGGAGACATCAGGACGGCCGCTCTCGCCGACCGACTCGGAATCGAGCAGGACCGAGGATTCAGCACGGTGCTCTCGGGTGAGCACGATGCGCACGACGCGATCCAGACCAACGTCGTCGACGGTGTCAACGTCCTCCCCGCGGGGCCGGTCCCGCCGAACCCCAGTGAGCTGCTCGGCTCCGACCGCGCTCAGCTTCTGCTCGAATCGCTCCGCGACGAGTACCGCTACATCGTGATCGACACGCCTCCTCTTCTCGAGGTGTCCGACGGCGCCGTTCTCAGTGCTCTGTCGGACGGCAGCCTGGTGCTCGCTCGTGTCAATCGCACTACCCGTGAGCAGCTTCGCAAGGCAGTGAAGGTCCTCGGCGGTGTCGGCGCTCTCGTACTCGGTGTCGTCACCACGTTCGAGCCGCATCGTCGTCGACGCAACCCGAACAGTCCTGCTGCAGTGAGCAAGCCGAAGATCGAGGTCCAGGGCCGCGAGGCGCCGGCGTCCACCGCCGGCCGAGGCTGACGGCGATGCGTCGTTCCTGGGCAGTGAGTACGGTCGCCCTTCTGGCGTCCGCATCATTGCTCGCCTCGTGCGCGCGCGAGGAAGCGTTGGTGTTGCCGCCCGGTGCGGCGACGACGCCGGTGACGGCGACCACCGTACCGCCCGTCGCTCCGCCGGCCCCGATCATGGGCGGCACCGCGCCCGGTTCGTTGGTATCGGCGGAACCTCTCGACGACATCGCCCAGGACATCACCGAACTCGGCGCTACGGCAACACGACTGGTGTATCGATCGACGTCAGGCACCGACGGTCGGCCGACCGACGTGTCGGGCACCGTGGTGATCCCCGGCGGCATCGCGCCCGAAGGCGGCTGGCCGGTGGTCTCGTTCGGGCACGGCACCACCGGCGTGCTGAACAACTGTGGACCGTCGAAGTACGTCAACCTGCTCGGCAGTGCACCGATCGTCGCCGCACTGGTGCTCAACGGATATGCAGTGACGATGACGGACTACCAGGGCCTCGGTCTCGACGGTAGCTATCACCCGTATCTGGATTCGAAGACGTTCGGCTACAACATGATCGATGCGGTACGCGCTGCCCGGAACTTCCTGCCCACACTGAGCACGCGATGGGCGGCCTACGGTGTCTCGCTCGGCGGCATGGCTGCCTGGGCTGCCAGTGACCGCAACGCCGAATACGGCGGCGGGCTCGACCTCGTCGGAACGGCGGCGATCGTGCCGGTGTCCGACATGGCAGGGCTCGCGGATTCGGCTGCAGCAGGCACGCTGACCCGTGCGCAGTACCCGCTGCTCATGTATGCATTGCACGGTCTGGCAATCACGCACCCGGAGATGAATCTCGACGACTACCGATCGGGCCTCGCCCGCGATCGATGGGACGATTTCATGCAGTGCGTGCCGCCCGGTTCGGATGCTGTGCCGGAGTTGGTTGCCGGGCTGACAGCGTCGGACCTGCGGCCGGTGAGTCAGGAAGCAACGGATCGCCTGCGCGGTTGGTTGACGGACATGGCTCTGCCGAAACAGAAGTCGACCTCACCCCTGCTGGTGATGTATGGATCCGAGGACGATCTGATCCTGCAGGCGTGGACCGAGAAGGCGCTCGCGAGTGCCTGTCGATCCGGCGACGTGGTCGAGTACGAGTTGCACAACGGCGAGGGCCACGGAGACCTCGACAGCAGTCGGTCGGTGCCGTGGGTGAAAGCTCGTTTCGCCGGTCAGCGTGTGGTCGATACCTGCGAGCAGCGCCGATGATCGCGCCAACCAGTGTTCCTACTCTCCGAGATTACGGGCGGATGTTGCGCGACGGGTGGGTGCTGATCCTGGCCGCGACACTGCTGTCGCTCGGCGCTGCGTGGCTTGCGACGTCCCTCGTGGCGCCGACGTACAGTGCGTCCTCGCGGGTTTTCCTCAGCGCACCCGGACCGTCGTCGCCGCGAGCGGCGATGGAGGGTAACCGGAGTTCGCTGGTACGCGTGGAGAGTTACGTGGGTATTCTGGCGAGCGAGCAGGTGCTGCGACGGGTGATTCTCGATGTCGGCCTCGATATCTCGCCGGCGGAGTTGAAGCCGGACCTGCTGGTGATTCCCACGCCCGGCTCGGCGTTGATCGTCATCACGGCAACGTACGGAGACGCCGAACAGGCTCGCGATATCGCGAACTCCGCGGCGCTGAATCTGATTCAGCTCACCAAGGAGATCGATCTCGGTAGGGACGGGCCGGTGTCGGACGTGACGTTGATCGATGCTGCGACACTGCCGAATTCGTCGGTGCTACCGGTTCTGTCGTCCAATCTGGTTCTCGGCGGCGGCATAGGATTTGCGGTTGCTGCCGTGCTGGTTCTCGCGTTCGGAATTCGCCGAGATTCCATCGTCTCGCGTGCGCAGGTGGAGGACATCGTGCGCGAGAGTCGGGGGAGCTTCGACAACTCAGGGGGAGTGGTTCGATGAAGAAAGTGATGTGCGCCGCCGCGGTGTCGTTGACGGTCCTGGCCGCCGGGTGCGGAAGTGAATCCGCCGCGTTCGATGCAGGTTCCGTCGGTTCGGCCGCGTTCGGGGGGAAAATCGAAGCCGACTACCAGGATTCGGGCCCGGGGAGCCTGGTGAGCGCCGATGAGCTGCTCACCATCGATCGGCGCCTGAGTGGGATATCCAGTGTTGCCGCACGGGTGGTGTACTCGTCCACCTCCGGTGTCGACGGCTCGCCGACCGAAGTGTCCGGCACGATCTTCGCTCCCGAAGGCCAAGCGCCCGAGGGCGGTTGGCCGATCATCGCCTACGGCCACGGCACCACGGGTGTGCTACCGGACTGCGGACCGTCGACCGATCCGGAACTGCTCGGTAGTTCGCCCATCGTGACCGCGCTCGTGCGATCCGGCTACGTGGTGGCGGTGTCGGATTACCAGGGTCTCGGGATGGAGGGGTCGTATCACCCCTACCTCGATGCGCGGACCTCGGCGAACAACCTCGTCGATTCCGTTCGGGCAGCGCAGAAGCTGGTCCCCGGCACATCCAACCGGTGGGCGTCGTTCGGCGGATCGCAGGGTGGCCAGGCGGCGTGGGCGGCCAACGAGATCGCATCCACCTACGGCCAGGGCCTCGACATGCTCGGGTCGGTGTCGCTGGTTCCCGCCGCCGATATGACCGGCCTCGCGAAAGCGGCGTCGGACGGCACGTTGACGGCCGACCAGAAGCCGCTGCTGCAGTGGGTGCTCGTCGGGCTCGCCAAGTCGCATCCCGAGATCGATCTGGACGACTATCGCCGCGGCGTCGTCGAACAGTACTGGGATGAATTGTCCGCCTGCGGTGGACCGTTGGCGGCCGACCGTACCTCCATCGCGGCGCAGATCGGCAACGATGATCTGAAGCCGTCGACACCGGAGGCCGAGCGGGCACTGGAGGGTTACCTCCGGGAGATGAGTGTCCCGCAGGCCCCGGCGGCGGCGCCGATGCTGGTGCTCTACGGCGGGAAGGACACGCTCGTGTCCCAGGTGTGGACGGACGGCGCGATCGCGGCCGGCTGTGCACGAGGAGATTCCATTCAGTCGGTGCTTCAACCGGACGCCGGCCACGCAGACATCGACGGTGCTGCTGCGTTCCCATGGTTGACAGACCGGTTCGCCGGGGTGCCCGCCATCAGCTACTGCCCGGCGCCCCCCGCGCCCTGACACCGAAGGCACCGTCATGACCGCAACACCCGACAGCACAGCAGCCGCCGCCGTCGCGCCAGTGTCGGCCACCACCGACAAGAAGCGCCCGGCGCGCATCCTCGGCCTCGACGGGCCGCGAGGTTTCGCGTGCCTGTGCGTGCTGGCCGTGCACGTCGGAGGACACAACAGTCCCGAGACGGTCTCGGTCTTCAAGCTGGGGCTGCTCGGGCAGGGGCTCATCTTCTTCTTCGCATTGTCCGGGTTCTTGATCTTCTTGCCGATGGTGCGGCGGCTGTTCTCCGGTAAGCCGATGCCGGACAACAAGAGTTACGCTGTCCATCGCATCCTGAGAGTCTTCCCGGCGTACCTCGTCATCTTCCTGTTCGCGAACTTCGTGATGCGGGCGGTGTTCGTTCAGAATGCAGCGGTCGCGGAGAGCAACTTTTCCGATTCCGGGCTCGGCATGCTCACCGATCCGGTGACGTTGCTCGGCAATCTGACTCTCGTTCACTCGTACTTCCCGTCGATGTTGCAGACGGGCATCAACCCGTCGTGGTCGTTGACGCTCGAATTGACGTTCTACATTGCACTTCCGCTACTGGCGGGCATCTCGTTCTACCTGAGCAAGCGGACGAAGATCAGTGCCCCGGTGCTGGCGATGATTCCGGTGGCAGCGATGTTCGTCATCGGCATCACCGGCAAGCTCTATGCCGCGAGCCGGGTAGTGCCGTCGGGAGTCACCGAGCCGATTCTGTTGGACTGGGGCCCGAACGAGGTTGCGGTGCTGAGCCGGAGCTTCTGGTCGCTCGCCGACAACTTCACGTTCGGTATGTTCGCGGCCGTCATCTTCGTCGCGGTCGACAACGGTGTGCTGAAGGGCTGGATTTCGACGAAGATGCGGTGGTGGACCGGTCTGGCGATGATTCCGGTTGCGGCGATTTCGCTGAAGCTGATCGACGACAACTCCCGGTGGCAGTCCACATTCGTCTCGCTCGGATCGGCGCTGCTGATCCTGTTCATCATCGCGCCGCTCGCGCGGGGTGAGAACTCGAAGCTGGCCGAGTGGGCGGACTGGGCGCCGTTGAGTTATGTCGGCACCATCTCGCTTAGCGTGTACCTGTGGCACTTCCCCGTACTGATCATGGTCGGCCGTTTCGGGTGGCTGAACAACAGCGACACTCCGGCAGCGATGGGGTTGAACTTCGTCGTCGTCGCGGTGGTCAGCATCGTGTTCGGAACGGTGACGTATCGGCTCGTGGAGAAGCCGGCTCTGATGCTCGCGCGTAAATACAAGTCTGCCAAATAACTTCGTGCGAGCACTGTGGTTGGTGGTCGCGGGCAGTGTGGTGGTGGGCGGCTGTGCACCCGCTGCCGAGGTGGCGAGCAAGCCACTCGATGTGATGTTGGCCGGCCCAGCGCTCGCAGACCCCGATCCGGCGTCGCTGACTGCGTTGCCGTCCAAGGAAATCGGGTTCACCGGCGGCGCGCCGCTGCTGTGGGCGAGCGACGAGGACCTGACGAAGAGCCTCGACGCCGTCGCGAACTCGGGATCCACCAAGCTCCGGCTGGATGTTGCATGGCCGCTGATCGAACCGCAGTCGGGAGCGTTCGTGTGGGAGCCGACGGACCGCGTGGTCGATGCCGCATTGGCTCGCGGGATCGAGGTGCTGGCCATTCTCGACTACACCCCGGAGTGGGCTGCGGCGGATTCATCGCTCGGGCTGACGGCCGCGCCTGCCTCGGCAGCCGAGTACGCGCACTATGCAGGCACGGTGGCGCAGCACTTCTCGGGCCGCATCGAGCACTACGAGATCTGGAACGAGCCGAACGGATCGGTGTTCTTCGCCCCGTGGGCCGATCCCGAGTTGTATGCGGACATGCTTCGCGCGTCGTACACCTCGATCAAGGAGGCCGATCCGGATGCCTTCGTCGTCGGCGGTGCCATCGGGGCCGTCGGAGACAATGCGAACACGATGAACGGGCTGACGTTTCTGCGGAGAATGTACGACGCCGGTGCGCAGGGCAGTTTCGATGCGCTGTCGGTTCATCCATACTCGTATCCGGGCACCCTCGTCGGAACCGAAACGATTCCCGACGGGGCTTTGCATATGATCGCCGACATGCGACGCGAGATGGTGCTCCGCGGCGACGGTGACAAGCAGGTGTGGGCAACGGAATTCGGCTCGCCCACCGACGAGGCGGCCGGAATCACCGAGGCGCGCCAGGGGGAGTTGATGGTCTCGTTCATCGACGAGTGGAATCAGCTGCCGTTCGCGGGGCCGATGTATGTCCACGAAATTCGTGATCGTCTGGCGGGATCGGCCAACCCCGAGGACAACTTCGGTGTGTTGCGACGCGACTTCTCCCCGAAGCCCGCGTACGACTCGCTGACTTCGGCGATTGCTGCAGGTGTGATCGACGACGAGGAATTTCTGGCGATGGACGCGGTGGCGCGGACGGTCGACTACCTGGGTGAGGCGTTGACTCCGGTGTACCCGGGCAACGACCGAATCGGTCGACGGTACCTGGCGCAGCAATTCCAAGGTGGAGTTCTGTTCCGATCCGAGCGCGGTTACACCGCGTCGCCGGTGGAAGTAGCTGCAGCCGTGCTCGATTCCGGATTCCTCCCGGCAGGGCCGTATGTTCAAGGAATGCAGCAACTCGACGCCGACGGCGGCGCCCGCGTGTTCTTCACCGAACGTACCGGGGTCCACCTGGTGCGCGGCGCGATCCTCACAGCGTGGACGCCGGAGCTCGGGTACCCGGTGACCGAGGAATATCAGGACGGTGCTGCACGGGTCAGCGACTTCGAGTTCGGCCGAATTCGGTGGGACTCGGGCATCGGTTCGGTGGTGGAGTCGCGATGAAGTTCGTGGTGTTGATCGTGGTTGCCGTGCTGACACTGACCGGATGTGCTTCGGCGGTGTCGCTGGCGTTCACGGCCCCCGGGTTGGTGGGCGTCGCGCTGCTTCCGGAGGAACCCGAGGTCATCGAGGTTGCCGATGCAGGGACCGGTCCCGGGTCGGTGATCTATGCCGAAACGCTTCCCAATCTCCCCATCACCGCGACGCGCGGGGGCATGAACTCGGCGCGGGTGGTGTATCGGTCGGTCGACGACAGCGAGGTGTCCGGCACCGTCTTCACCCCCAGGGGGGATGCGCCCGAGGGTGGTTGGCCGGTCATCTCTTTCGGCCACGGTACGACGGGGATCCTTCCGGCGTGCGGTCCGTCGCTGTCCCGAACGCTGTTGGGGACGGCCGATCTCGCTGCCGGGTTCACGTCGGCCGGCTACGCGGTAGCCGTCACCGACTACGAAGGCCTCGGGCACGAGGGCGTGCACCGGTACCTCGACAATGAACGCGCCGGCTACAACGTGATCGATGCTGTTCGTGCACTGCGTACTACGTTCCCCGATGTGTCGAATCGGTGGGTGGCTTTCGGCGGATCGCAAGGAGGCGGTGCGACCTGGGCCGCCAACGAGCTTGCCGGCTACGCTCCCGAGCTCGACTTGTTGGGTTCGGTCAGTCTGGCGCCGGGGGCGAACATGGCGGGCTTGGTGGACAAGTCGATCGCCGGCACGTTGACCGCCGATCAGGCTCCTCTGGTGCAGTGGGTGATCGAGTCGCTCGCTCGAGCGAACCCCGAGATCGATCGAGACGACTACCGAAGCGGATCAGCCGCCGCGGACTGGGATGCACTGACCGGCTGTACTCCGGCCGATGCGTCGGCGCGCGGGGAGGCGGCTCAGCGAATCGGGCCGACCGATTTCGCGCCGAGGACGCCGGAGGCTGCGGATCGACTCCGCGCCCGGCTCGACGAGTTCTCGGTGCCGAAGGAGAAGGCGTCGGCGCCGATGATGGTGGTCTACGGCGATGCCGACACCTACATCGATGTGGCGTGGACGGACGAGGCGCTGGTGAAAGCGTGTGGGCTCGGAGATGTCATCACGATCGACAGGCAACCGGGCAAGGGGCATGGCGACGTCGACGGAGACGCGGTCAACCAGTGGATCGGCGAGCGTTTCGCGGGCGATCCCGTCGTCGACGACTGCAACTGAGAAGAGGGGCAATGATCGAGAGTCTGAAGGTGCGCTTGAAAGATGTGATCAAGCGCCGCATGGGTACTGGCCTGCCGGTGACGCCGTTCGACGAGCCGTACCTCGTCGTCGCGGTCCTCGGTCAGTCCAATGCGCACGGAGCGGGCGTCGGGCTCGACAGGAACGGTCTGGACGCGCCGCATCCGCGGGTGCATCAGTGGGCGGCGTCGGGCAAGTCGAAGGACACCATAGTCGCCGGCTGCGATCCGCTCTTCCATGAAGTGCCGTCGAAGGCAGTCGGTTTCGCGACGACGTTCGCGGTACAGCTGGCCGAGTCCAGTGGTCGGCCGGTGTTGTTGGTTCCCTACGCCCGAGGCGACTCGGCATTTGCACGGGTGCGCGGGGTGTCGTGGGATCCTGCCGATCGTGGTGCTCGGTCGAATCTGTTCTGGAACGCTGTGGAGCGCATCAGGTCAGCCGTCGGGATGGGTAACGAGCTGGCCGTGGTGTTGTGGCATCAGGGGGAGAGCGACGTTCCGCTGACACCAGGACCGGTGTACGCCGAGAAGCTGGACAGCGTGATCGACACTCTGCGAAAGGAATTCGGCAACGTACCGTTCGTCGTCGGGCAGATGGTTCCCGACGAGATAGCGTCGGGACATCAGGACTACCCGGTGATCGATGCGGTGCACCGGGATACGCCCAATCGTCGGGAAGGAGTCGTCTTCGTCGCCGGACCGGGCGGGATGTACAACAGCGAGAGCGAGAAGATCCACTACAACGCCGCGGGACAACGGGAGCTCGGTGCCCGGATGTGGAAGCAGTATGCGGAGGTCTTCGACTCCGGTCGATAGTCGGACAAGTATGCTCGCACACATGGCGATTCGTCCCATAGTCATCGTAGGAGACCCCGTTCTGGCTACGCCTGCCGTGCAGGTGACCGTGTTCGGTGACGAGCTCGCTGCTTTCGTCGAGGATCTTTTCGAGACCAATACCGTGGCTCACGGCGCCGGGCTCGCCGCCAACCAAGTGGGGGATCCGCGGTCGGTGTTCGTCTACGACCTCGTCGACGACGATCGCGTGCGGCACCGCGGATGCGTCGTGAACCCGGTACTGGAGACCTCCGAACTGCCCGAGACGATGCCTGACCCCGACGATGACATCGAAGGGTGCTTGTCGGTACCGGGAGAGCGATTCCCGACGGGCCGTGCCGACTGGGCGCGGGTGAGCGGGGTCGATGTCCACGGCGAACCGGTGGTCGTCGAGGGACGTGATTATCTGGCGCGCTGCCTACAGCACGAGACCGACCACCTCCGTGGACACCTGTACCTCGATCGGTTGGTCGGGCGCAATCAGCGCGCGGCCAGGAAGATGATCAAGCGACGGCAGTGGACGGTCGCAGGCAATCAGTGGTTCCCCGGGGTCGACCCCGATCCGTTCGGCTGGTGAATGTCGAGTTCCACGAGATAGTGATTGAGTGAGATGCCGGCCTTCGACCCTGCGGCAGCGGCGTTGACGAGCTGTGCCGGCGAGTCGACGACATTGCCTGCGGCCCACACCCCGGGCACGCTGGTGCGGCCGGTGGGGTCCACGGAGACCCAGCCTTCGGAGCCGGTGTCGCAGCCGAGCCCGGTCAGCAACTCGTCGCGAGGAATGAATCGAGGACCGATGAACACCACCGATCGTGCGACGGTGTCGCCGTTTTCGAGAACGACGGCTCGCACTCGGCCGTCCTCGGCGACGATCCGGCGTACTCGGCCGTCCACGATCCGTGCCCGCGAGGAGATGCGTCGGCGTTCGTCGGCCGTCAGTTCGATCGTATGGGGAAAGAAGACGACGTCCTCGGACCACTGCCGCAGAAGGGCGGCCTGATGCACGCTGAACGGTCGGTTGTCACCGCCGATCATCCCGATGGGCGTGTCCCGCACTTCGTAGCCGTGGCAGTACGGGCAGTGCAGGACATCGGTGCCCCACTGCTCGGCGATGCCGGGGATTCGAGGTAGTTCGTCTCGCAGGCCGGTCGCGATCAGCACTGCTCGGGTCTCGAAATCGCCGGTGTCGCAGCGGACTCGGAAGCCGTTCGCCGTCGTGTCCACGGTCTGCACACGATCTCGAATGATGTTGCCGCCGTAGCCGAGAACTTCGGCGCGTCCGGCATCGAGCAACGCGTCGGGAGAAACGCCGTCTCGCGAGATGAAGCCGTGGACGTGCTGTGCGGGGGCGTTGCGGGGTTCACCGGCGTCGATGACCGCCACGCGACGGAGGGAACGGGTCAATATCAGCGCGGCACTCAGGCCTGCCGCGCTCGCACCGACGATCACGACGTCGTAGGTCACGTGTGCTCCTGTCGTTGGGTTAGGCTAGCGAACGTAGCAAATTGTCAACTGGTTAACAAATGGTGGTGGATATGGCTGTCGAAACTCTGCGAACGCGGACCCACGAGTTGTGGACCGAGCGGCATCCCGATCTGGATACCTCACCGATGGAGGTTGTGGCGCAGGTCAAGCGGATCACGAGCGTGATGGACCTGGTGGTCGAACCGATCTACCAGAAAGCAGGCGTGACATCGGCGGAGGTCGAGCTGCTCGTACCGCTTCGACACGCTGAGCAGCCCCTTACGGCGATTCGGCTGGCCGAGCTCCTGGGGATGACCCGTGCCGGGGTGAGCAAGACGTTGGCGAGGATGGAGAAGCGCAATCTCATTGTTCGCGTGATCAATCCGGCGGATCGTCGGTCTGCGCTGATCAGTGTGACCGAGCGTGGGCAGACCGTGATCGACGAGGTCTTTCCGCGAGAGCTGGAGGCACACGGCAGGATGCTGGCGGGTTTGGGCGCGGAACGACGGGCGGTGCTCGACTCCTTGGCGCGCCTCGCGGAATCGATGGAGTCCCGTTTGTCCTCGGCTGTCGGCGAACAGGGATCCCCGGATTCGTGAATTCCGGGGTTGCACAGCCAGCCGGCCAGTCGTTCTACTCTGGCTGATGTGCACCCACTTCGGATCCTTGTCACGGGTAGTTCCGGGCACCTCGGGGAGGCGATGGTCAGGACCTTACGATCCCGCGGGCACGAGGTCGCCGGGTTGGATGTGTCGGCGTCGCCGTGGACTACTCACGTCGCATCGGTCGGCGACCGTTCGGCAGTCCGGGCCGCAGTGCAGGGGGTCGACGCCATCGTCCACTCGGCGACGCTGCACAAGCCGCACGTCGGTAGTCACAGCAAACAGGACTTCGTCGACGTCAACGTCACGGGAACCCTTGTGCTGCTGGAAGAGGCGGTGGCCGCCGGCGTCGGACGGTTCGTGTTCACCAGCTCGACCACGACGTTCGGTGGGGCGATGACACCACCGGCGGGCGCACCGGCGGCATGGATCACCGAAGAGGTGGCACCGATACCGAAGAACATCTACGGCGCCACCAAGACCGCCGCCGAAGATCTGTGTGCCCTGTTCCATCGGGAGCACGGCCTGCCCGTCGTCGTGTTGCGCACCTCTCGATTCTTCCCGGAGGCAGACGACCGCCCCGAGGTTCAGGCGGCGTACCCCGATGCAAACCTGAAAGTGAACGAACTGCTCTACCGGCGAGTCGACATCGCCGATGCAGTGGACGCCCACGAATGTGTCATCGCGTCGGCCGCCACACTCGGGTTCGGCCGCTACATCATCAGTGCGACCACGCCGTTCGACGAGTCGGATCTCGCGCAGCTCAGGGTCGATGCTCCGGCGGTCGTGAGGCGACACTTCCCCGAGTACGCGGAGATCTACCACTCGTCGGGCTGGCGCATGTTCCCCAGCGTTGACCGCGTCTACCTCAACACTGCCGCGCGCCGAGACCTCGGGTGGGAGCCCGAGCACGGGTTCGGCTGGGCTCTCGGCCGCCTCCGGAAGGGTGAGCCGCCGTTCAGCGAGCTCACGGCGGTCATCGGTGCGAAGGGATACCATGACCGCCCGACGGGGCCGTATACGACCTCGTCCCGGACTACCTAGGCTTTGATCCCATGACCGTGCTGAAGTCCATCGTCCTGTTCGTCGTCGCGGCGGTGTTCGAGATCGGCGGCGCCTGGCTCGTGTGGCAGGGAGTCCGCGAGCACAAGGGGTGGCTGTGGATGGGGCTCGGGGTAATTGCCCTCGGCGCATACGGTTTCGTGGCGACGCTGCAACCCGACGCCAACTTCGGGCGAATTCTGGCGGCCTATGGCGGCGTGTTCGTCACCGGGTCGTTGCTGTGGGCGATGGTGATGGACGGCTTCCGCCCCGATCGCTACGACACGATCGGGGCGTCGGTATGCCTCATCGGCGTTGCCGTCATCATGTATGCGCCGCGCTAGAGAGACGCCCCGCCGAGATCGAGGTTCTTGTACCGATTCCATGCAACGCCGCGAACTCCGGCGGAGTAGATGTTGGTGTTGGTGGTGATCGCGAGATCGATGACGAATTGCTCGTCCAGCAGCAGGTCCGAAAACTCCCGGTACGACGCCTTCGCCTCGTCGCTTTCGGCGTCGGCGTGCGTCCAGAGGCGGTCGACGATGGCCGTGTATTCGGGTGAGCTGTAGCCCGAGAGGTTCTTCGCAGGCTTGAACGGCGCCGCCCCGGTGGCGAGCGTCGAGGGATTGAGCTGCGCAAATCCATGCGGGTTGATCCACAGTTGGTGCTGCCCACTGTTCAGGAACGGCGAGAAGGCTGCCTGTTCGCGGGGGTCGAGGGTGACGGTGAACCCGATCTCGGCGAGGTTGTTCTCGATGATGGCGGCGATGGTCCGCGCGGGTGCAAGGCCGGTGCCGTAGGACAGCAGCACGGGCTGAGTCGGCGCCCCTCCTGCGTCGGCCAGCAGCGCGCGTGCCTTGTCGAGGTCACGGGAGTAGAAGCCGCGGGCACGTTCGTCGTAGGCGGGGGAGGACTCGGGCCAGGGTGCGCTGGAGCTGATCCCGGTACCACCGAGAACCTCGTCGACGATCCGTTCGCGATCGACTGCATACGAGATGGCCTGGCGAATCCTTTTGTCTGCCAACAGCGGATTCGCGACGTTGGCACCGAGGTAGTAGGCCACGTCGTAGACGTCCTCGTTCTCCACCTGATAGCCGTCACCGAACGGACGGGCATCCTGCGCGGACACTCCGATCACCGCGTTGGTCTGGCCGCTGCGCACCGAGGACAGCAGTGCCGAACTGTCCGGGACGACGCGGATGGTCACCCCGTCGAGCACGGCCGTGCTACCCCAGTAGTTCTCGTTGCGTGTCCAGTCGGACTGTTGGCCGCGTTGCCAGGAGCCGAAGACGAACGGCCCGGTGCCAACGAATTGCTCACCGGCCAGCAGTCCCGCTTCCGACTCGGAGTCGGTGAGCAGCGTGAACTCCAGCAGGTCGTTGAGGTTGACCAGCGGATGCGCCAGTGTGAGCCTGGCAACGTGGTCGTCCGAGGTGTCCACCGACACGATGGTCTTTGCTGCGGCCTGCAGCTGTGACCCCGCAGTGTCTTCGGCGAGATTCGCGAATGCGTAGGCAACGTCCTTCGAGGTGAACGGTCGGCCTGAGTGGAAGGTGACGTCGTCCCGCAGGTTCAGCACGACGCCGAGACCGTCGTCCGACACCTCCCACGACGTAGCAACTCTCGCGGTTGGCTCCAGCGTCTGCGGGTCGAGTCGGATGAGGGTGTCGAACACCAATCCTCCGATCGTCATCGAGGTCAGTGACTGGGAGAAGATCGTCGACGGGTTCAGATCGCTCAGCGAACCGATCACCAACACGCCGCCCGAGTCGCCCTCCTTCGCCTCCTCCACCGCCGACGAACAGGCGGTGAGCAACAGTGCGGCGGCTCCTCCCGCGGACGCGCTCAGGAAACCCCTGCGTGAAATCATGGTGTGTACCTCCGGTACCCGTGTGTGAATGGTCGTGGCCGGCTGCTACTACGCACACACCGCTGCTGACCTGCCCGCTTCAATCCGCGAACGCCTCCGCATCGCTCTCGATTCGGTCGACGACCGGAGTCGGAACCTGCACTGGCCCCGGGGCGTACGTCACCGATCGCAGTGACCCGGTGTACCGAAACGGGCCACGCCTTTCGCGGAGATCCCACGAGACCGGCCCCCGCGAATCGATTCCTACCGAAATGCCCGTCCAGGGCGCCATTGCGACCAACTGGACCTGATCGTCCAACGCTGCCACCGCGACGCCGTCGACCAGGATCCGGAAGTTCCAGCGCAATCGCGGCGCAACCTCGGCGTCGACGGCGAACGACCTGGCACCATCGGGAACGTCGGCCGATACCTCGGTGTAGCGGCCGAAACTGTTGAACCCGAACGTCACTCGACCGTCCTCGATGTACAGCACATACCCGCCCTGCGGATCTCCGTGGGCCACCAGTACGCCCTCGTCGCCGACGGCGTACCCGTCAAGTGATGCCGTGAACGCGAAGTCGCGGTACGCGATCAACCGAGAAGAACGGTACCGCTCCAATGTCGGGGTACCGGCGAGGATCGTGACCGGATCCGACAACCGCGCTTCCTCGGGCCTACGTCGTGCCAGATCAGCCCGAGTGACCAAGGGGAATACCGTGTTCGCCCAGGCTGCCTCGTCCCAGGCAGCGGCGAGTTCGGCAACCTTGTCGGGAAACACCCCGGACACGTCGTTCAGCTCGGTGGGATCGATGCGCACGTCGAACAACTGCCACCGCGGCGCATCGATGTCCGCTCCCGGCTCGGCGAGCGCAAGCAGCTTCCACCCGTCCCGGTAGAAACCGCGGTGACCGGTGATCTCGGAGTACTGCTCGGTGTGCCTCGACGGCGCGTTTCGCGCCACGACGTCCGCGAAGGACACCCCGTCGAAATCTTTGGCAGGCAGCCCTTTGCGAGTAGAGGTGCGAGAAATGCCCGTCAGATCGAGCAAGGTCGGAGCCAAGTCCGTCACGTAGGCGTACTGATCACGGACGCCTCGGGCATGCAGGCCTGCAGGCCACGACAGAACGAACGGCACTCGCACGCCGCCGGCGAAGGTCTGGCCCTTGTAGAACCGGAACGGCGTGTTCGACGTCTGTCCCCAACCGCGGGGATAGTGCACCCCCAACTTGGCGGTGCCGATCAGGTCCTCGTCGTGGGGGACGTCGCCGACCCACTCCGGATCCGACACCCCGGCGAACTCGGCGAGGTAGCTTCGTGTGCCTTCCGGCCCGCCCTCGGCGGTGCCGCCGTTGTCGGAGGTGAACACGACGATGGTGTTGTCGAGTTCGCCCAGTTCCTCGATGACCGACAGCACTCGGCCGATGCTCTGGTCGATACTGTCGACCATCCCGGCATACACCTCCATGTAGGCGGCGAATCGTCGTTGCTGCTCGGCGGTCAAGGAGTCCCACGGCTCGACGTCGTAACCGGGCTCGGTGTTACGCGGCGCCTGCCGGGTACCTTCCGGGAAGAGTTCCAAGTGCAGCTGACGTGCAAAGCGGCTTTCCCTCAGCGTATCCCACCCCGCGGCATAGGAGCCCGTGTACTTGGCGCGGTCGGCGGGCTTCACCTGCAGCGGCCCGTGCATCGCCACGTGCGCGAAGTACAGGAAGAACGGTTTGTCGGCGGAATGTGCCCGTAGATCCTTGATGTAGCCCACGGCGCGATCCGTCAGATCGTCGGTGAGGTAGTAATCCTCGGGGTACTCGTCGACCTCGACGGCGCCGAGATCGGATGTCAGCTGGTTCGGATGATAGAACGAATTGAGGCCTTCGAGAGATCCGTAGTATCGATCGAAGCCTCGCTGCGTCGGCCACGAGTCCTTGGTGCAGCCGGGGCTCATGTTGGCATCACGAACCAGATGCCACTTCCCGACGGCATACGTCGCATAACCGTTCTCGCGCAGTATCTCCGGGAGCGTCAGGACATCGTCCGCGAGTTCCAGGCGCAGGCCTGGAAACCCTGGATCGGCATTGGAGACGTAACCGTAGCCTGCACGGTGCGCATTGATGCCCGTCAGCAGCGCCGCGCGGGACGGCGAGCAGAGCGGTGTCGTGTGGTAGTTCGTGAACCGAACCCCGGCGGCAGCCAGCCGGTCCAGATTCGGGGTGTCGATTTCGGAGCCGTAGGGACCGGTGTCGCTGTAGCCCATGTCGTCGACGAGGATCACCACGATGTTCGGTGCACCTGCAGGGGCTGACGGTGGGTACTTCCAGGACGGGGCCGAGTCGGCGGTGGTGCGGCCGACTCGGCCCTCGAAACCTTCGTAACCCCGCGCGTTCGGCGGGATCGTCATCAGAGGGTGATGCGGACGGGCTCGTCGATCACCGAGTAGTGGGTCGCGTCTCCGGCGATCGCGCGGCTCGTCTCGCCGCTCGGGTGCACCGGAACATCACCGGCGAGGGTGATGCGCTCGAGGCGACGGTACTGATCGTCCCAGTCCGCGACCGCGTAATGCTGCGTCGCGCGGTTGTCCCAGATGGCGACGTCGCCGAGAGACCAACTCCAGCGGACGGTGTTCTCCAGCTTGATCACTCGATCCTGGAGAAGATTGAAGAGCGTCTGCGATTCCTTGGTGGACAATCCGACGAAGCTCTTGATGAAATGGCCGAGCAGCAAAGTCTTCTCGCCCGTCTCGGGGTGCACACGCACCACGGGATGCTCGGTCTCGAAGTAGGTCGACTGGAATTCCTTGCGGTATTCGGCGCTCTTGTCGTCCTGGATCTTCTCGGCCGAGGTGGCGGAGTAGTCGTAGGCATTGGAGTGCCTCGCCCACAGGTTGTCCACCAACGCCTTCAGCGAGTCCGGCAGACTCTCGTAGGCGGCGACCTGCGATGCCCACGTGGTATTTCCGCCGTACTCGGGCAGGCTGACGGCCCGCAGAATCGACGCCTTGGGAATGCGGTCGACGAAGGTCACGTCGGAGTGCCAACTGTTGGCCTTACCGTACTCGGAGTCGATGGCGAGGGTCTTCGTGCCACGCGAGGTGACGGTGGGGTGAGGGGTGGTCGGCGAGCCCAGCAGCTCGGCGAATGCGTACTGGCTCTCGTCGTCGAGGTGATCCTGTCCGCTGAAGAAGATGACCTTGTGTTCGAGCAGCGCCCGACGGATGAAGTCCACCGTCGTCGCGTCGAGGTCACCGCCGAGGCGGACGCCTTCGATGCGGGCGCCGATGTTGCCGCCGATCTTGACTGCGCGCAGCGCGGTCGAGGTTTCGGGCAGGGTGTCCAGTGACATGGCGGTACCTTTCGTCGGGTGAAGTCCGGGATCGGACCACCGCACCACAGGCAAACGGTCACGTACACAGTTGTATTCACGATGATTCCAACGCGCTACGAGCTTGGCCGCGGCCCGCGGGTGATGCTAGCTTCGCTGACATGAATCACGCCGTCGCTGCGCACGAGTGCTGTTGCCGCTAGAGCGGCGGCCCATCTCTCTCATCACTCGAAAGACGACATTTCACATGAGCACTACTCTGCCCATGAACGGCCTCGGTCGACGCACTTTTCTGCGCGGCGCCGGCCTGACCGCGCTGGCGATCTTCGGTACGTCGGCCTGCGCGTCGGCCGTCGGTGAGCAGCAGGAAGCGGGTTCGACCGACGCGACTCCGGTTCGCGGCGGAACACTGAAGACGGGCATCACGCTCGACGTCGTACCCGCCAACTTCCTCACCAACACCGGCGGTGCCACCACGATCATCGGCCTCGCTTTCGAGAGCTTGATCCGCTATCCACACGACTCGGTGTCCCCGACGCCGTTGTTGGCCAAGGACTGGCAGGCGGCTCCCGACGGCTTGTCGCTGGCCCTGGACCTGCGCGACGACGTCACCTTCCACTCGGGCCGTCCGTTCACCTCGAAGGATGCCGAGTTCTCGATCCGGACGTACGCCGATCCGAAATGGACTGCGCAGCTGAAGAGTACGGCGGCGGCCGTCACGGGATTCGATACCACCGATCCGCATCGACTGGTGCTCACGTTCACCCATCCGCTCGGTAACATCTTCGATCTGCTCGATACCGTTCCGATTCTCGACAGTGAGTCGATCGATCAGCTCGCTACCGGTGAGAAGTTCATCGGCACCGGACCGTTCGTACTCACCGGGCGTACACCGAACTCGTCGTTGACCTTCGAGCGCAACGAGAACTACTGGGTGCCGGAGCGTCCATACCTCGATCGGGTCGAAGTGTCCATCATTCCGGACTCGCAGGCATTGGTGAACTCGCTCAAAGCCAACCAGGTTCAGGCTGTGTCGAATATCAACTACCGTGATTCGGAAACGTTGGCGGCAGCGGGCGGGCACACCAGCACGGATCTCGAGGGTGCCGAACTGCAGATCTATGTCGGCACCAACGTCCAGAACCCGGCACTTGCCGATGTTCGCTTGCGGCAGGCCATCGCCTACGCCCTCGATCGCGATCGAGTGATCGCCGAGGTGTTCCGTGGGGCGGGGTACCCTATCAACGTTCCGTGGCCGAAAAGCTCACCGGCATACGACGAGTCGTTGAACTCGACGTTCACCACCGATGTCGACAAGGCGAAGTCGCTCGTCGCGGAGGTCGGGGCGATTCCCACGCTGCCACTGACCTATCAGGCGGGCAACCCGTACTACGAGGCCACGGCACAGATCGTGCAGGCGAACCTCGCGGAGATCGGCATCACCGTCGAGCTCGATCCCGTCGAAAGTGCGTCGTTCGTCAAACAACTCATCGGTGCGCAGTTCCAGGCGCTGTGGGTGACGTTCCACTCCTGGGCGCAGTACACGCCGTCGACGTTGACCGTCAGCGCCTACCCGTTCAATGCGCTGAAGAACGCGTCGCACTTCGAATCTCCGTCCTACGTCGCGGCGGCCGATGCTGCTTGGCAGGTAGCGGACGGTGCGAGCGCCGAAGCCGTCGAGAAGTACGCCGCGGTGAGCCGGGAGCTGCTCGACGGCCTCTTCCTCATCGAGATCGGCGTCGTCTTCAACCAGATCGTGGCCGCGAACTCTGTGCACGGCATCGACTGGACCAAGCGGTCAGAGGTTCTGCTCACGGAGGCGTTCGTGTCATGACGCGGTATCTGCTGCGCAAGCTGCCCTCGGCGATCCTGGTGTTGTTCCTGGCGTCGGTGCTGATCTTCTTCGTCCTTCGGCTGGTTCCGGGCGACGCCGCATCGACTCTTGCCGGACCAGACGCCACCGAGGAGTCGATCGCGGCGATCAGAAGCCAACTGGGACTGGACAAGCCGATTCCGGTGCAGTATCTGACGTGGCTCGGGGGAGTGCTGACGTTCGATCTCGGCCGCTCGTTCGTCATCGGCGGAAACATCTCGGACCTGGTGGTCGACGGTCTGACCAACACCGTCGTGTTGGCCGTGACCGCGTTGGTGCTGGCGCTCGTGGTGTCGGTGGTTCTCTCGATCGCCGCCGTCGCGTGGCCGAAGCGGTGGTTGACGGCGTTGGTGAACGGCGCGAACACCGTCGCCGTCGCGTTGCCGCCGTTCGTATCGGGGGTTCTGCTGGTCCTGTTCTTCGCCGTGCTGATTCCGGTGCTGCCTGCCGGTGGCATTCCGCCTGCGGGCTTCCTCGCGCGGCCCGACATCACCGTGCAATACCTGCTGCTGCCCGCGGTGTGCCTTGCGCTTCCTGTTGCCGCTGCGCTGACGCGGTTCCTGACCGAATCGCTCCGTACCGAACTGCAGCAGCCGTACGTCACGACGGCGCGCGCGCTCGGAGTGTCGCGCTGGAACCTCGTCTCTCGCAGTGCACTGCGTAATGCGTTGCCCACCATGGTGACGGCGCTCGGATTGCAGACGGGTCAGTTGCTCGGTGGTGCCGTACTGGTGGAGGCGATCTTCGCGTGGCCCGGCATCGGGCAACTGATCGAGCAGGGAATCAGCCGTCGCGACTACCCCGTCGTCCAGGTCCTGCTGTTGCTGTCGGTCAGCGTCTTCGTGGTGGTGCAGTTGGTCACCGACGTGCTTCACGCCTATCTCGATCCGCGGATCCGAATCGGAGGAGCGTCATGACCATTGTGGAAGCGCCGCCGGAGCGCGGCAGGAAGCTGCGGGGACAGACGTCGGCCGGGGTGATCATCGTCGCGGTGATTGCGCTGGCCGGCATTTTCGCACCGCTGCTCGCGCCCTACGATCCGCTCGAACAGATCTCGGGCGCGAACCTGTTGGGCCCGAGTGCGCATCACTGGCTCGGTACCGATCAGGTCAATCGCGATGTGCTCTCGCGGGTGCTGTACGGCATCCGCGTCAATCTGCTGATCGCGTTCGTCGCCGTTCCTATCGGCGCTGTTCTCGGCGGTGCGATCGGTGTGCTCTCGACGCTGCACCCCGCTGCCGACACCGCGGCCCAGCGAGCATTCGACGTGGTTCTGGCGTTCCCGGCGCTGATCCTCGCGATCACGTTGGCGGCCATCATCGGTCCGGGTGCGTTCACCGTCGGCGTCGTCGTGGTGCTGGCCGAACTGCCGATCTTCGGACGGCTGATCCGTACGTCGGTACTGAGGGTCCGCGAGCAACCGTTCGTGGAAGCGGCGGAGGTATTCGGTGCAGGCAGGCTGTGGATCCTACGGACGCACATTCTCCCGAACTCGCTCGAAGCAGTGGGAGTGCAAGTGGCACTGAGCTTGTCGCTGGCGGTATTCGTCGAGAGTGCGATGAGCTTCATCGGCATCGGTGTCAGGCCACCGCAGCCGTCGCTCGGGTCGATCATCTCCGAGTCGATTCCCAACCTCGACATCAACGCGGCGTTCGCCGTCGGCCCGCTCGTCGTGGTGGCGGCATTGGTGCTCGGATTCCTTCTCATCGCGCAGGGCATCGGGCGGGAGCGTCGATCATGACCGAACTGTTGAAGATCAGCGAGCTGACCGTGAGGTTCGATGGGGCCACACCCGTCGTCGACGGGCTCAGCCTCACGGTGGGTTCGGGTGAGATCGTCGCGCTGGTCGGTGAATCCGGCAGCGGTAAGTCGTTGACCGCCAGGACCGTTCTCGGTTTGCTCCCCGACACCGCAACCGCCGAAGGGTCGGTGATTCTCGACGGTACCGAGCTTATCGGCGCCGACGAACATGCGCTGAATAAGGTGCGCGGGGTCAAGGCAGCCATGGTGTTCCAGGAGCCGCAGACCGCGTTGAACCCGGTACAGAAGGTCGGCTGGCAGATCGCACAAGCACTTCGGGCTCATCAGAAGATCTCGAAGAAGCAAGCGCGGGCGCGGGCGATCGAACTGCTGGAGCTGGTGGACATTCCCGACGCCGCAACACGGGTCGACTGGTATCCGCATCAGCTGTCGGGTGGTCAGAAGCAACGCGTCGTCATCGCGCTTGCGTTGTCCGGTGGTCCGGAGTTGCTGATCGCCGACGAACCGACCACGGCTCTCGACGTCACGGTGCAGGCGGAGATTCTGGAGTTACTGCGTCACCTGCGTGACACCCAGGGCACCGCGATTCTCTTGATCACGCACAACATGGGTGTCGTCGCGGACCTGGCGGACGAGGTGGTGGTGCTCAGGGCGGGCGCTGTCGTCGAGCATCGGCCGGTGCGTCAGCTGTTCGCCGAGCCGTCGCACGCGTACACCAAGGAATTGCTCGCCGCGGTTCCGCGGTTGCACGGCGACCCCACCCGTGTGCGCGCGGTAGGGGCGGGGACCGACTGTGCGCACACGGGTGGCGAAGCCACACTCACGGTTCGTGGGGTGTCCGTCACCTATCCCGGGAGTCTCGGCGGCAGTTCATTCACCGCACTCGACGGCGTGGACCTCACCGTCGGCAAGGGTGAAGTAGTGGGCTTGGTCGGCGAATCCGGTTCGGGCAAAACCACCCTCGGCAGGCTCGCTCTCGGGCTCGTCCCTGCCACGTCGGGGAAGGTCGAGCTGCTGGGGACGACGCTGAGCAGTCTGCGGAAGGCACAGCTGCGAGGGATTCGAAAGAACGTCGCTCTGGTACATCAGGATCCGGCGGCGTCGCTCGATCCGCGGCGAACCATCGGCGAGAGCATCGGCGAACCCCTGCAGGTGCACCGCGTCGCGCAGGGTAAGGAACTGCACGCGAGGGTGGCGGCGCTCCTCGAATCGGTGAGGTTGCCCCGGGACTTCGTCGACCGCAGGCCCGCCGAACTCTCGGGAGGTCAGCGGCAGAGGGTCGCGTTGGCGAGGGCGCTCGCGCTGTCCCCGAAACTGTTGGTGGCCGACGAACCGACGAGTGCTCTCGACGTGTCCGTTCAAGCCCACGTCCTCGACCTGTTCGCGGACCTTCGGGTGGAGTTCGGTTTCGCCTGCCTGTTCATCAGCCACGACTTGGCGGTGGTGGACAGGGTCGCCGATCGCGTCGCGGTGCTCCGAGCGGGGGCCGTCGTGGAGACCGGTCCGGCGGAGGACGTTTTCGGCAATCCCCAGCACGCCTACACCCGGAATTTGATCGAGTCGGTTCCTGTCCCCGATCCGGACGTCCAACGGGCGGGCAGAGAATTGATCCACACGCCTGCATTCTGACCACCACAGCTACCCTCGGGTCATGACCGACACCTCGACGATTCCCGGCCTCGAGAGCACGTACGTGCAGCAGGTGCCGGGCCTGACGGTGCCGTGGGAGGGTGCGCACGCTCCCGAGCCGCGGTTGCTGGTGCTCAACGAGCCGCTGGCCGAGGAGCTTCATCTCGATCCCGCGGCCTTGCGTGCGGCCCCCGAGGTCCTGGCCGGATCGACGGCGCCGCAGGGCTCGGCCCCGGTGGCGATGGCGTATTCGGGCCACCAGTTCGGCGGGTATGCGCCGCTGCTCGGGGATGGTCGCGCGCTGCTGCTCGGCGAACTCAGCGTCGATGGGCGACGAGTCGATCTGCATCTGAAAGGGTCGGGCCGGACGCCGTTCTCCCGCGGCGGTGACGGGTTGGCCGTCGTGGGGCCGATGCTTCGTGAATATCTGGTCAGCGAAGCGATGCACGCGCTCGGCATTCCCACCACGCGGTCGTTGGCGGTCACCACGACCGGCCGCGACGTGATGCGCGACGGCCCCGAGCCCGGTGCCGTCCTCACCCGCGTCGCCGCCAGCCACATCCGCGTCGGCACGTTCGAGTACGCCGTCCGTCAGGACTCTTTAGTGGGGCCGCTCGCCGACTACGCGATCGCCAGGCACTACCCCGAGGCCGAAGGCGACTACCTGGCGTTCTTCGAGGCTGTCGTCGAGGCGCAGGCGTCCCTGGTGGCGAAATGGATGCTCACCGGGTTCGTGCACGGTGTGATGAACACCGACAACACCACCATCTCGGGGCAGACCATCGACTACGGGCCGTGTGCGTTTCTCGACGCCTTCGATCGATCCGCGGTGTTCAGTTCGATCGACAACGGCGGCCGCTACGCGTTCGGCAACCAGCCCGCCGTTCTGCAGTGGAACCTGGCGCGATTCGGGGAGACACTGCTCGCTCTGATCGGCCCGACACCGGAAGAGGCGATCCCGACGGTGACCGCCGTCCTCGACACGTTCTTCGAGCGGTACGAGCGGCACTTCCACGCAGGCATGGCCGCCAAACTCGGTCTGGACAGTGTCGACGCCGAATTGGTGAGCGATCTGTTGAACATCATGGAACGAGGCGGACTCGATTGGACCGGTACCTTCCGCGCGCTGACCGAGGACCCGGCAGCGTCGCGGGTCGACGCCGCCTGGGTGGAGCGCTGGCGTGCGCTCGGTCCTTCGGTCACGGCGATGAATCTCGTGAATCCGGTGTACATTCCGCGAAACAATCAGCTCGACGCGGCCCTGACGGCGGCCACGTCCGGCGATCTCGGCCCGTTCGAGGCGCTCCTCGACGTGGTCACCCACCCCTTCGACAAGCGCGAGGAGTGGGCAGAGTTCGCCCTGCCCGCGCCGCCGGAGTTTCAGACCGGGTTCCGAACGTTCTGTGGAACTTAACCGTTGGGTAGCGCTGTGTAGTAGTGCTCGGCGCGCTCCGACCCGATGATGCCCGGTCCCATCTTGTTCATCATGTAGGAGAAGGTCATCCGGCGCTCCGGGTGCATGACGATCAACGATCCGCCCCAGCCTCCCCAGAAGCAGATTCGCTCGTCGGGGATGTACGGCACGGTATCTTGCTGCGGCAGAGCGAATCCCATGCTGAAGCGAAGCGGAACCCCGAGCGCCAAGTCGATTCCGTTGCTCTGTTCGTCGAAGGCCAGGTCGATGGCGTCCTGAGACAGTAGTCCGCGGCCGCCGAGCGAGATCGAAGACAGGATCTTGGCGACAGATCGGGCGTTGCCGTGCCCGTTCAGTGCGCCCATGTCGGCACGTCGCCATCCGTCGGTGTTCGCCGATCGGGCGTCGATCAGCGGGCCGAGGAAGGTGCGACGGCGCACGAGCTGCGGATCCGGTACATCGGTGTCGGTGGGCGGCGGCGGAGGGACGACGTCGGCGATGCGTCCCCAGTCCTGCTCGGCGGCACCGATCTGGAAGTCGGCGCCGAGCGGCCCGGCGATCTCGTCGGCGACGAACCGGCGCAACGACTTTCCGGTCACCCGGCGTACCAGCTCGCCGACGAGATGGCCCTGACTCGCCGCGTGGTAACCCGAGGTTGTCCGCGAATCCCACCACGGGGCCTGAGTCGCGAGTTTCGCTGCGGCGTCCGGGAGATACAGGTCCTCGGTCACGACGGGTCTGTTCCAGCCGGACACTCCCGAGGTGTGGGCGAGCACGTGCCTGACCTCGATTCCGTCCTTGCCCTCGGCGGCGAACTCGGGCCAGTACTTCGCCACCGGTGCATAGGGATCGAGCAGACCGCGATCGATCAGCATCAGCGCAGCGAGGTTGGTGACGGTCTTCGTCGTCGACCAGACGTTGGTGATGGTGTCCGCGGTCCACGGCGTCGTCCGGGCACGGTCGCGGTGACCGCCCCAGATGTCGACCACCGTCTCTCCGTCGATGTCGACCACGATGGACGCGCCGAGCTCGTCGCCCGCGGAGATGTTCGAGGCCAAGGCGTCGCGCACGCCCTCGAAACCTGATGCGCACGTGCCGAACACCGTCACTGGGGAGCGCCCAGAAGTCGGTGCACGGCAAGGTCGACGTACGTGTCGGCGACGTCGTCGATGCTCATCTCGCCGTCGTCGTGGAACCAGTTGCTGATGCCGTTGAGCATGTCCGTCACGGCGAACGCTGCAGTGCGGGCGTCGGCGACGGTGAACTCACCGGTGCGCATACCCGCGGTGACGACGTCGCGAACTCGGCGTTGGTACTGCCGCCGGAAATCCTCGATGACGGCGCGGTGTTCGGTGGTGAGCGAGGCCAGTTCGTGTAGTCCCACAATGTATTCCACCCGGCGACTGTTCAGGTGCACCAGATGGGCACGCACCAGCGAGGACAAACGTTCGGTCGGCGTACCCGGCGCGTCGAGGAGTGGCAGGTTGGTCTCGGCGGGCTCCTGGGTGACGGTCAGGCAGACGGCGAAGAGGATGTCTTCCTTCGACGGGAAGTGGTGGTACAGGCTGGCGCCCTTGATTCCGACCGCGTCGGCGATGTCCCGCATCCCGACGTTGGCGTAGCCGTCGCGGGCAAAGATCTGAGCGGCCTTGGACGCGATGTCTTCTTTGCGTTGGCGCGTCCTGATTCGACGTGTGTCGGTCTGCGGGGCACCGATGGAATCCGGGACGCTCACACGGTCTCCTCGACGATCGCCAGCGCGCGGAGTTCGCGCTTGAGTATCTTGCCCTGCGGATCGACGGGAAGCTCGGTGACGACGTGCACCGCTTTGGGTGCCTTGTACGACGCCAACGTCGTTCGGCAGTGCTCGATGATGGCCGCCGGGTCGGGGGTGGTGCCCTCGGCGGCGATGACGAAGGCGGTAACAGCCTCGGACCAGTAGGCGTCGGGCATCCCGACCACGGCGGCGCGCAGTACGTCGGGATGTGTGTGGATGGCGCGCTCTACTTCCTGAGAGGAGATGTTCATGCCTCCGGATTTGATCATGTCCTTCATACGATCGTAGAAGAACAGATTTCCGTCGGCATCGGTGCGGACCATGTCGCCGGTGTGGACCCAGCCACCGGCGAACACCTCGGCGGTCTTGGCCTCGTCCTTGAAGTAGCCGAGCATGACCGAGGGCGTGCGGCAGAGCAATTCACCGATCTCGCTCGGATTGCCGTCGGCGTCGACGACCTTGATCTCGAGGTGGGTGACGGGCTTGCCGATCCACGATGCGTCGCCGTCGGGAATGTCGTCGAGGCTGGTGAACCAGCCGACCGAGCCGAGCTGCGAGAGCTCGGACTGCCCCCAGTACGTTCCCCAGATCGCTTCCGGTGCAGCACCGGCCCACGCGGTGATGGTGTGGGGTGAGACCTGGCCACCGTAGGTGAGGCAGCGTCGTACCTGGCCGACGGCAGCAGACCCGAAACCTGCATTGCGGGCGAGCGCCAGATAGAAGGTCGGCGTCTGCGCGATGACCGAAATCTTCTCGTCGGCGATGATCTTCAACGACTGTGTCGGATCGACGGTGGCGGGGAGGACGAGCGTCGCGCCCATCAGTGTCAGCGTGGTCATCGAACCGAGGCCGGCGATGGTGTGGAACGGCATGACGAACAGCCAGGTGTCCTCGGGGCCGGTGCGAAGACCCCAGCTCCAGGCCGGTGCCGTCGAGATCAGGAAGTTGCGGTGCGGAATCATCACGCCCTTGGGCGCTGCCTCGGTTCCCGAGGTGTAGATGACCATGGCGACGTCGTTCTCGTCGACGTCGAGTTCCGGTTCGATATCGGGACTGTTCGCCAGCAACTCGGTTCCGTACCGCATCACGGTGGTGTGACCGGGCGCGACGGAATCGACGATGTCGGCGAATTCGGGATCGACCACCACCACCGTCGGCTCGGCATGTTCGAGCTGATGCTTCACCTCGGGCGCGCGGTAGAGCACGTTGATACCGGTGAACGCTGCGCCGACCTTGAGCGTGCCGTAGTAGGCGACGACGACGTCGACGCTGTTGCGCGCCATCGACGCCACGCGATCACCGCGGCGTACTCCCCGGTCGAGCAGCAGGTTCGCGAAACGATTGGCGAGCAGGTCGAGTTCGCCGTACGTGGTGACGTGCCGGGTTCCGTCGGCCGTGTAGCCGATGAACGCAGTCTTGCCTGGCTGGGTTCTGGCGTGGCGGCGGAGCTGGTCTCCGATGGTTGCGCGGCCGATGAGGGTGCGGTGGTGCAGGGCGGTCATCGAAGGGCTCCTGGAGTTCAGAGTGAGAGAGCAGCGTCGAACATCGGGTGCGCGAAGGTCTCGGCGGCGACGATCTCCTCGACCGGGCTGCGCGTCAGTTTCTTCGGGAACGAGCGCTCCGGGTACCCGACGGCGATGTGCGCGGCGGTGATGTACTCGTCCGGAATCTCGAGCATCTCACGGACCTTGGGCTCCTCGTGGCAGAGCAGCGTCGTCACGGCAGAGGCGACGCCCTGGTCGCGCAGCGCGAGGCAGAGGTTCTGGACCGTCGGGTAGATCGATGCGCCACCGACGACCGACAGGCGTCCGAGTTCGTGGTCGGTGGGGTGCAGGCCGTCGGTTGCTGCGCAGACGACGACGATCGCCGGGACCTCGGCGAGGTGGCGGGCGAAGTAATCGGCGTCCTGGACGGTCTTGGGTAGTGCGCCGACGGCGACGGTTCCTCCGGTGATGCCGGCGAAGTAGGCGTCCCACATCGGTAGATAGAGGTCGGCGAGTGCCTGCTTGCGGGCCGCGTCGCGGACGACGATCCAGCGCACGGGCTGACGGTTGCCGCCCTGGGGGCCGAAGCGCGCGACATCGAACGCACTGCGGAACACCTCGTCGGGTACTGGATCGCTGAGGTACCGCCGACATGTGCCGGTGGTGCGCATCGCCTCGGTGAGCTCCATGGGAATCCCTTCGCCTGTCCACTGTTAGGTAGTGAGCCCAGCATTGTGTGGTGCAGCCCACATTGTCAAGGCTTCGGGCACGAGTTCTGGGAGCTCTTGCGGGGATTTGCCTAACTGTGGTTAGTTTTATTGGTGCTCGGAAGTGTCGGGCGATGAAGGAGGGTTCGGCCATGGACTTCGATCGTCTGAAGCGTGCGCTCGGTTCGGCCAACATGCCGAGCCTCGTTGCGGTGCTGTATCAGCTCACCGGCGAGAAGACGTGGCTCGACGATCCCTACCGGCCGACCCGCAGCCGAGGAATGGACGACAACGACGCCGGTGGCTTCGACGCCGACGTCGCTGCCCACATCCGCACCGCAGCGTTCGATGCGATCACCGGGTGGCTCGACGGCACCCCCGTCGCCGTGCCGTCGCCGAGCGATGACCAGCTGACGGCGATGATCAGCGCTGCCGTCGGAGAACCGGTTCCTGCGGAATTCTCGGCGATGATCGCCGAGGACATGGGGTTCACCGATGCGCCGGTTCAGAAGGTGGCCGGCATCGGTCTCTCGGTGATCGTGATCGGGGCAGGCGTCTCCGGCATGCTCGCCGCGATCAAGCTCGAAGAAGCAGGCATCGAACACGTTGTGCTGGAGAAGAACTCCGACGTCGGGGGAGGCTGGTTCGAGAACACCTATCCCGGAGCGGGCGTCGACACCCCGAGCCACCTCTATTCTTATTCGTTCGCGCCGCGGTCGTGGACCACTCATTTCGGCAAGCGCGACGAGGTCTGGCAGTACCTCAGTGACGTCGCCGCCGAGCATCGTCTGCGCGATCGAATCAGGTTCGACACCGAGGTGACGAGCGCTGTCTACGATCGGGACACGTACGGGTGGACGGTCACGACCGCCGCAGGCGACGTCCTGCTCGCCGACATCGTGATCACCGCGACGGGCCAGCTGAACCGTCCCAAGATGCCGAAGATATTCGGGATGGACTCGTTCACCGGGCCGATCTTCCACACCGCCGAATGGCCCGAAGGCCTCGATCTGAGGGGCAAGCGAGTCGCCATCGTCGGGACGGGCGCGAGTGCGATGCAGGTGCTGCCGGCAATAGCGTCGACGGTCGCCCACGCGACTGTTTTTCAGCGGTCACCGCAGTGGGTCGCGTCGAGTGACGTGTACTTCGAACCCATCGACGACGATGTCAGCTACCTGATGGAGACCGTTCCGCTGTACCGCCTCTGGTATCGGGCGCGGTTGGCGTGGAACTTCAACGACCGAGTGCATCCGTCGCTTCAGGTCGACCCCGACTGGGACACTCCGACCAGGTCGATCAACGCGATCAACGACGCCCATCGTCGGGTGTTCACGCGGTACGTGGAGAAGGAGCTCGACGGTCGCCCTGACCTGATCGAGAAGTCGTTGCCGGATTACCCGCCGTTCGGCAAGAGGATGTTGCTGGACAACGGGTGGTACGCGGCGCTGAAACGGGACAACGTGACCTTGGTGGCGGAGGGTGTCGCGTCGATCGGACCGCAGTCGGTGCGTGGGGTCGGCGGTTCCGAGGCTGAGGTCGACGTGGTGATTTTGGCGACCGGATTCGAGACGCACAAGTTGCTGAGCCCCATCGACATTCGGGGTCGTTCGGGGCGGTCGATTCGCGAGAGTTGGGGTCCGGAGGACGCTCGTGCGCATCTCGGCATCACCGTGTCCGACTTCCCGAATCTGTTTCTCACGTGCGGCCCCGGCACTGTTCTCGGCCACGGCGGAAGCTACATCACCATCGCGGAGTGTCAGGTTCGCTACATCGTGGATCTGCTGATCACCATGGCGGACAACAAGATCGGCTCGGTGGAGATCAAGCCCGACGTCGAGCAGGACTATGTCCGACGGCACGACGACGCGCACTCCCGCATGATCTGGACCCACGAGGGAATGGACAACTGGTACCGCAACGACGCCGGACGGGTGGTGTCCACATTGCCGTGGCGCATCGTCGACTACTGGGAGATGACGAGGCACGCCGAGGTGAGCGACTTCATCACCCGACCTGCGTTGAAGTAGTTACTGCGGGTCCGAGGCAGCGACCAAGGTGGCCGACCAGAGCCGGACGGCGCGACCGAAGATCACCACGACGGCGATCCCGGTGGTCACGGTGACGGCGGCGGGCAACCCCATTGCCAGCGCGACGGTGGCGAACAATGCGATGGCGCCCAGCGCGTCGAGCACTGGTTTGATCGTCCTCGCATCGAGGAGAATCGGAACTTCGGTGGTGTCTGTACAGACGGACATGAAAATAGGCCCTCCCTCTTCCGACTGCCAGTACCCGGGTCGGAAAGATCTCAAACCGCGAGTGAGGTGTCGGCGAGGAAGGGCCCCGCGAAGAATCTAGCTGGAGTGCTCTGCTTCGTACGCTTCGACGATGTCCGCCGGAATGCGACCGCGATCGTTGACGTCGTAACCGCTGTCCGCTGCCCACTGCCGGATGGCGCGGGTTTGAGCGGGGTCGCGCTTGGTCGGAGCCTGAGTCTTGGGTGCCGCCTTGGCGGCGGTCCCGGCCGTGGCCACCTTGCGCTTGCGTCCGCCGACTCGCGTTGCATGATCGACGTAGTGCTCGATCTTCTTGCGAAAGTCGTTGGCGTTCTTGGTCTTCAGATCGATGACGTAATCGACGCCGTCGAGCGTGAACTCGATGGATTCGCCTTCGCCCTCGGCGATTGCGGTGCCGTCGATGTCGTCGACCAATTCATAGATAACTTGCTTCGCCACTGTGCGAGTTCCTCTCGAGGTTCGAATTCCCCCCGAGGGTAGCGAACAAAGGTTGATTGTGCGAAAAACAGGATCGTACTGAGGTGCCTGTTTCGTGAGACCGGAAAGAATGCAATCAGAATCTCTGGACGAATCGGTACCAGTCTCCGCTGAATTCTTCGAATCCGAAGTCTCCGTCATGGCGCGGCTTTCCGATGCGCGGGTCGGAGTCGGGTAAGTATGCCAAGCCGATCGAGTCGATGAGTCCGCCTTGGATGAAGAACAAGCATCCTTTGTCCATTCGGCGGATCTGAAGAACGGAATACGCCCCGATTCGTCGATCCTGCTGCGAGTCGGCGCAGTCGGCCGCGACGGTTTCCAGTGAACTCTTCGACACCAGGAATGCAGTTCGTGACGGGACGGAGAACAACACGAGAGCAGCAGTGAGAATTACCAATGCGGGCGCGATGGCCGTCCAGCGCAATCCTCGGTATCGGAACCAGCCGATCATGGCGAACACCAACCACACAGCGCCGAGGAACAGTAGAACCGCCTGGGCGAGTGCGTAGATGGGGAAGAAGACGACGGGTGGGCTGAAGCTCCACAGGATAACGCCGCACGCCGTCGCGACCAGCGCCGCGGTGATCCCCGTGGACCATTTCCACCACGTCGATGCGTCCGTTTTGTCCGTCATGTACGTAACTGTTGCACAGCGGGTCGCCGGACGGCGGGTATGCCGGCGATCGAGTTGCTGGTGGACGTACCGTGGTCGATGTACCTACTCGAGTTCGGAGGCGCGAGATCACCCTGTTCGGGATCGACGTCAGCAATCATCAGGGCACCTTCGATTTCGCAGCGGCCCGGCGCGAGGGTTTCTCGTTCGCGACCCACAAGATCTCCGAGGGCGACGGCTACCGCGATCCATTGTGGCCGCGGGCGCGCGTCGAGATGGAGAAGCACTTTTCGGGCCGTTGGGGCGGATACGTGTTCTGCCGTGCCGATATCGATCCCGCGCGCGAAGCGCGGGTGCTTCGTGAGCATGCCGGTGGCGTCGACTTTCCGTTGCAGATCGATTACGAGGACACGATCAACGGGGGCTCGGTCGACGACCTGCTGCGCCGGATCGACGCCTATCGAGCGGTCGGGTTCACGCGACTGCTGCCGGTCTACATCCCGCGGTGGTTCTGGGAAAGCCGGATGGCGGGTGCGTCGCTCGACCGATTGCCGGTCGGGGTGTGGAACAGCGACTACGTCGCCGGGCAGGACTATGCGTCTCGGCTGTACCCGGGCGACGGCTGGATTCCCTCGCGCGGCGCCGGTCGTGGCGGTTGGGCGGACATGGGCGGTAAACCCGTTCAGCTACTGCAGTTTTCGGAGTCCGCACTGGTTGCCGGGCAGTCCATCGACGTGAATGCATTTCGCGGCAGCGACTCGGAGCTCGCAGCACTGTTCGGCAACATCGGTGAGGAGGACGGCATGAACGACGAAATCGATTCGATTGCAACACAGTTGCTCGGAACCGACGGGCGTGGCTTCGCCATTCTGGGGCGGGCTGTCGAAACCGATCCGTCTCGGAACCGATTCCTCACCGAGGCGGTCGCGGTCATTCTGACGCAGCTTGCAGGCGGGCCCGATTTCGAAGGGTGGGAACAGCTCGGCGACGGCGTCGACAGTGCCGTTCCGCGGCGGACACTCGTCGACGGACTCGCGCACGTCAAGGCCCAGAACGACGAGATCCTCCAGCTGCTGCGCGGCGTGAAGCCCTGATATCCGGTCTTGCGCTCGGCGCGATCACGTGCCATCCTCGATAACTATGACTACAGGAAAGGCGGACTCCGCCACTCTCGCGTGAGCCCCCTCGTGCTCGGCTCGGCGACGTCCGATTACGGCGTCGAGCATTCATTGGAATCGATCGAAGATCTGCGTGACGCCTGGCTCGATATCGGGCTCGATACGCAACCGTCGGATCGATCGACCGCAGAATCTGCTGTCGCGCAACTGTATCGGTGGTCGGGCTGTCCCGAACCCGAATTCGTGTGGGCGCGATCTCCGTCCGAGTGCGCCCGGCTGATCGAGGCCGAAGGTCGGTCCGAACCCCTCGTGCTCGGCAGTGACGGTATCCATCGGGCGTCTGCCCGCATCGCGTCGCGGATCTCTCGGTCGCGCGACCGGATGGACGCACGGATCGGTCATCCAAGACCGCAGTGGCCCGTCACCCACTATGGGGGAAGGCCTCCGAGCGACCGGGATACGCATGTGTTGTTGCAGGCGCAGTTGTGGGACTCGTTGCACACCAGCCTGTTCGACGGTGTCGCGGTCGCGATTCGAACTCTGCCTCCCCGGGCTGCCGGTGGGGTGACGTGGTACGGCCAACAGGAGGTTCACCGCCTCGCGTTCTACGACGCGTTCCGGCGGTACGGATTGGCGAGGTACCGGTCGGAGGACCACGACATGCTCGACGTCCTCATCACGCTGGCGCGCTCGACCGGATGGTGGTGGGCGTTCGACGACGTCGCCGTCATGTCCGAACGCCCCACCGCGCTGCACACCGAGCCCACACCCGGTGGCATGCACAACGAACGTAGGTTGCATCGCTCCAGCGGTCCGGCGCTCGAATTCGGCGACGGCAGTGCGGCATACGTGCTGAACGGCACGATCGTTCCGGACTGGGTGGTGCTCGATCCGACGGTCGACCGCATTGCCGTCGAGCGCAACGTCGAGGTTCGGCGGTGCGCCATCGAGAGCCTCGGGTGGGACGCGTACATCGACGCGGCGGGTCTCGATCCGATCGACTTCGCCGACGATCCGGGTAACCCCGGTTGTACGTTGCAGCTCTACGCTGCACCGAACGGGTGGGGTCGGCCTGGCCGAATCTTGCTCGCCGTCAACGGTTCCGTCGAGCGGGACGGCCGTCGTCGACGTTACGGCCTTTATGTTCCGGCATGGATTTCGACGGCCCTCGATGCGGGTGGCTGGACCTACGGCGTCAGCGGCGCCGACTATGCGCGGCTCGTCCGGCGCACCTGACCGACAACTACCCAAGGTGAACACGATGAACATGACTCTTTCGGATCTCACAACTCTCAGTGGCCTCGACGTACTCGACCATCTGGATCAGCAAGTCTCGATTCCCGTCATCGACGGGATGCAAGCTCAAGGCGACCTCATCGTCGTGCCGCACGCGGCTCTGGCGGATGTCGTTTCGACCCACCCGCGGTCGAGGTGGGTCGATGTCCCTCGAACTGGGTTGGAACTTCTACGTAGTGCCGCGGGTGGCAACCCGCACAGTCTCGTCGCCGACGAAGGCGTGTGCACGTGGACGACCTGGGTGCAGGACAGTCGAGGGCTGGCGCTCGGAGTACTCGACACTCGGGTGGTCGCGTATCTGATTCACCCCGAGCACGGCGCCACCGGTATCGCCCCTGGCCGCTACGTCATCGGGCGGCAGCGCGAGAGCGGCGGGCTGTACTCGCGGGTGCAAATGGTCGCGGATTGAGTACTGGTCTCTGACTACTGGAGCGCGGCAGCGATTCTGGGGGCGAGGTTGTCGACGGCATAGGGGATCGACAACACCGAGTTGTAGGTGATCGCTCCTCGTTGGTCGATGGTCGCGGGAATGATGGCGCCGTCGCGGCCGGCCTTGGTATTTGCGAATGCCTGGTTTTCGGCGACGATGTCGAAGGTCTCGTCCGGTCCGAGGACGAGCATGACGTCGGCGTCGAGAAGGTTGACGTTCTCGGCGGAGAATTCCACGTAGAAGGTGTCCCCGGTGTCCCGGTTCGTCAGCTCGGTGGGTATCTGGAAGCCGAGGGCCGTGAGGAACTGGCCGCGGCCGTCGCCGGGGAGGAATCCGGCGTAGACGCCGCTGTAGGACATCACGGCAACGCCGGTCTTTCCGGCGAATTGCGGGTACTTCGCGATGGTGTCGGCGAGCAGGCGATCGGTCTCGGCATTGAGTCGGGCACCCTCGTCGGGGACACCGAGGGCTGTGGCAATTGCTTCGGTGGACTGAGCCCGGGGTACCGCGTATGCCGCGGTGCCTTTCGGGCGGGCGACGGTGGGTGCTATTTCGGTGAGCTTGGCGTATGTCGCCTCGTCGAATCCGGCTCCGAGCCCGAGGATCAGATCGGGGGCCAGCCCGGCGATCTGTTCGAGGTTGGGTTCGGAGTCCGATTCGATGCGCGTGAGCTCGGCGTCACCGACCAGTTCCTCGGCCCAGGGTCCCAATCCTGTTTCGTAGAAGGCGAAGCCGCTGTTCGCGACCGGCACCTGGCCGAGAGCGAGTACGACGTCGGCGTCCGACACTCCAAGGGCGACGATTCGTTGGGGTCTCTCCGGCACGGTGGTGCTTCCGAAGGTGTGGTCGATGGTGACGGGAAATGCGCCTGTCGTTTCGGGGGTGTTCTCGGCGTCCTCGGTGGAGCCGGCGCACCCCGCTGCCACCATCACACATACGAGAAATGTGCCGAACTTCCAAGAGCGATGTCGCACGCGTTTCACCTTCGTCGAGTTGGGAAGGCAACCCTAACTCATGGCTTTTCCTATGTAAATTCTTTACTTGGTGCTGGCAGACTGGCGACATGAAGACGGTGCAATTCAGACGGTTCGGCGGTCCGGAGGTACTCGAGCTCGTCGATCTCCCTGACCCGCATGCCGGTTCAGGGCAGGTTCGCATCGAGGTGCGCGCCGCGGGGGTCAACGCGAGTGACTGGAAGAAGCGGCAGGGGTTGATGGACGAGGAGCTCCCGCAGACCCTCGGCTACGAGGCCGCGGGTGTCGTCGACGAGGTCGGTGACGGGGTCACGGGAGTAGCCGTCGGCGATCGGGTGTTCGGGTTTTCCGACGACGGGATCGCTCAGGCCGAGTTGGCGGTGCTGACCCATTTTGCGCCGATCCCACCGTCGCTCGGTTTCGCGGAGGCTGCTGCGCTGCCGGCGGCGTTGGAGACTGCGACTCGTGCGCTCGATCAGCTCGGCGCGACCGGAACGTTGTTGGTCAACGGCGCGTCAGGGAGCGTCGGGGGTGCGGCGGTCCAGCTGGCTGTCGCGCGCGGGGTTCGTGTGATCGGTACGGCCAGTCCGGCCAATCACGACTATGTGCGTGCGCTGGGGGCTGAGCCGGTGGCGTACGGCGACGGCCTCGTGGATCGGGTTCGCGCGGTCGGAGCTGTCGACTGTGCTCTCGATGTCGCGGGCAGTGGGGTGCTCGCTGAGTTGATCGAACTCACCGGCAGCGCCGATCGGGTCGTGACCATCGCCGATTTTGTCGGCGCTCAGCAGTACGGCGTGCGGTTCAGTAGGGGCGACTCCGGTCGGGCTCTGCATGTGCTCGACGAGATCGGTGAGCTCGTCGAGTCGGGTGGGTTCGAGGTGCCCGCGGTGCAGACCTTCGCTCTCTCGGATGTCGCGGAGGCACACCGGTTCGGCGAACGTGGGGGTGTGCGCGCAAAGATTGTGTTGGTCGCCGACTAGGACGCGGCGGGTTGCCGACGCCGGTGATAGCTGGGCCGGGGTTTTCGTTCCGCGTCCTCGATCAGTGGAGGAATTACGACGGGGTGTCCGTCTTCGCCCATGACGAGGCCCCAACCTTCTTGGTGGACGCGGCGATGGCAGTCCCCGCAGACCAGGGCGAGGTTGGTGATGTCGGTTGCGCCCCCGTTCTCCCAAAAGACGATGTGGTGGACCTGGCACCAGCGGGCGGGGCGGCCGCACATGACGCAGCATCGGTCGCGGACGATGACGGCGTCGCGTTGCGCGGGGGTGGCCAGGCGGATACTGCGGCCCATCGACAACGGAACGCCGTTGTCGTCGACGATGATGGGCGTGAGGTCGGCGTCGCAGGACAGTAATTGGGCCAAGCTGCGGCTGATGGGCCCGGTCCATTCGAGGTAGAACGGCCACAGTGGATCGTCGGCAGGCGTTGTGGGCCGGGCACTCTCGGAGTGGTTGTCACCGCGCGGGTGTGCATCGTCGCCACTGCTGTCGCTTTTATTGCTTTCAGCACTGGAATCGGAATTGCCGCGGTGCCTGATGAGATCCTTCAGATTCACCACGACGTTCACGTGCGGGCGATCCGCTCCGGTGCCTCGCAGTCCGCTGGTGGCGTAGCGGTCGAGTAGACGGGACAGGGCGTCGGCATCTCGCTGGGACGAGCTCCGTGGATCCCTGCTGCCGTCCGGTCCAGGTTCAGGCTTCGCCAGCGGTGAGAGCGCTGCCCGCAGCCTTTCCGCCAGGACCTTGTCGAAGTCGCCTTTGAGTGCCGTTCGGCCATTGGCCTGCACGTACAAGCTGAGCCTGTTCAACGCCGAATTCTCGGACACGAGCAACGGTGGTGGACCGCTGGGTACCGGTTCGGGTTCGGGACCTGGATCTGGATCGTCTTCGTCGAGAGGCAGCGGCTCGTCGTCGTTGCGTTGTCGGCGCTCCCTCTCTCGCTTTTCGTCTTCGCGTCGTTTTTGTTCGCGCACAGCGTTTTCGTGCCGTGTCCGGGCATCCTGTGCGGCGGCAAGACCGAGCTCGTGTGCGCGAGTTTTGACCTTCGCTGCAGTGAAGTCGAACGCAACCGTGAGCAGTTCCACCACGACGGCCGCGATAGCATCGGATCCCAATGTCGGATCGCATTCGCGGACATGGTTGTAGCCGTCGAACACTGCATTGACGTGTGCGAGGTGAATGTCGCCTCCTCGGAGCGCCGAGGAGATGGCAGGCCAGTGGGTGAGCCAGTTGGCGACATCGAACTGTCGGTCGGCATTGCCGTCGGCGACGCGGGTGCCTGCTGCAAGCCAGCGACCCGCGGTGGAGTATTTCAGTCCGACGTTGAGTCCGCGGCGCGAGAATTCTGCGAGGAGTGCGCACTTCTGCGCTGCCAGAGTGCTTTCGGCGTGGGTCAGCTCGGCGATACCGGACACGATCTCCTGATCGGAGCGCGTATCGGTGCTGCGGTAGTCCCCCAACTTCTGCATGTGAAGGAAGGTACAACGAGGCACCGACAGAAAGTCGAGAAGATCCGAGGGGTGTAACGGAAGCAGGTGCCATCGCGAATCAGGAAGCATCACCGGCGACGGAAGGGCTGTCATGCACTCGTTCACATCTACTCGAAAGTGGATCGGCAGAGTCTCTCTCGCCGGCATAGCCGCCGCGGCAGCTCTGTTGGCGTCGAGCACCGTGGCAACGGCGGATACCGTCAACTTCGCACCCGTCATCACCGTCGGTCACGGTTTGTATTCCGATCAGGTGTCCGCGTGTGTCGGCTACGTCGACGTTCGCGCCGGCTCGGACTACGACGCCCCGTATCCTCCCAACTACGTCAAGTTCACTCCGCATTTCATCGGAGTCTCGCGTGTGTGCTCGGTCAGCGGCACGATCGACTGGCGCAATCTCGACACCGGTCAGTCGGGCAGCAGGCAGTGGGCGTTATCCGGTTGGGACGGTCCTTCCACCTATGCGTCGATCGAGACCGGGCCGGGACGGGTCGATCTGACCATCACCACAACCACGCCGCACATCTCCAGCAGCGGGCAGTTCCACGCTTCCTGACGTGCGTTGTAACCGCCCGCTGTGCTTCGACTGGTCCGATCGCTCGGACCTCTCCTGCGCGAACGGGATTCGACTATGCACCGCGCAATGCGTAGTTTCGTCAATCGCTGATGTACTCGTCGACCACCATCGAGGTGGTACGCGACCGATCCAGAAACGTCTCCTCGTCGTCGGCGATGCCCGAATCGGGTGAGTACATCACCGCGACCCATGCCTTGTAGGTGGCGCGGTCGGCGAACACGAGTTCGGTGACGATGTCGGGCAAGGCGTGGTCGCGCCAGGCGTCGTCCGCTGCGTAATTGCGTTTATAGCTCGACGGAGCAGGCGCCCGGTCGAGAATCAGCGGCACATGATGATTCTCGTAGTGCTCGATCACCGCGACGCGCCCGACGTCCGGGCGGGCGTAGAGCAGCGCCATGACCTTGAACATCGCCGACCTCCCTTTCATTGTGTTGACTCTCCCCGCGGAAGCCAGAAGACTCGAATCCATGAGCGCATCGACGACGCCACGGTACGCCGACCTGGGCCGAGAGGCATCGCGGGTGATGTCCACCGAGAGTTCAGTTCCGGGCATGTCGGCCGTGCCGGACCGCCTCGGCGTTGTGAGAGGACGACTACGATGTGCGCGGTCTAACGGAATTCGAACGTCGCTCGAATGACGCCCGACAGCCTTCAGGAGGAACTATGAGCTCGTCCACGTTCCGAGTTTCGATGCTTCTGTGGGCAGTCGTGATCGCGGGAACTGTCGCGTTCGTGCTCGCTCCGGCCGCTCTGGCGGGAGGGCAGTACGGCAGCTACGGAGACAGCGGGCCTCTTGCCGATGCATTCACCACGCAGTTCGTCGGCTACTGGAACGGCGATCGCGAGGAGCTACCGTCATCGCTGACCAGCATCGTCGACTACTGGTTCAGATATCACCTTGCCAAAGCCGTCATCGCTGCGATGGTGCTCGGTGTACTCGCACTGATCGGTGCGCGTCAGTGGCGGACTGCGCTGAGCGCGCCCAACCCACGATCCCTTGTTCCGTTTCTCGCCACGAGCATTCTGGCTCTTGCCTCGTCGGTGTTGGTCGCTGCCAATATTCAAGGCGCTGTTGCCCCCTTCTCCTCCTTGATGCCGTTCCTCGCGTCCGACGGCACCCCCGAGATGCAGAGCGTCTTCGTCCGGGTCACGCAGGCGCTCGGCGATCCGTCGGCGTCGCCCCCGCTGGCAGTGATGATCGCGGATTTCTCTCGCTACCACGTTGCTCTCGCGGTGGTGGGAACCGTTGTGGCACTGGCTCTGGGTGCCGCAAGTGTTCTCTCGTGGCGGCGATTCGCGATCACGTCCGCAGCACAACGCAGGACGTACGCCGCGGCAGGGTCGACGTCAGTGCTCATCACCGCGATCACACTCGTCGTGGTGGTCGCCAACGTGACCAATGCCGTCGACCCGGAACACGGTCTTCTCATGTTCTTCGGGGCGAGGTGAGTCGATCACCAGCGGTCGTAGATCGACGATCCCTGCGGGTCGTCGCCTTCTCGCTGAACCGGCGGTGGCGGTGATGAAGGCGGAGCCGTCGTGATGTTCTGCAGCAATCGCGCCACCCGATAGTCGTCGGTCAATTCCCGACGAATCTCGACGGAGGCCATCTCGGCGTCGTCGAGGGCCGCGGAATGGGTACGAGCAAGTAGTTCGGCGCCTGCCGATGGTGGAAGCTGCGAGAACCACTGCGTCATAAACAGATTGGTGATTCGGCCGTCGATCGACACTTCGACCGTCACTTCGCCGTGCTGCGACCTCGCCAGCCCACGCACCGCCTGTAGCGCCTTCTGTACACGCGCAGCCTTCAGAGTCAGTGGAGTGAAATCCTCAGGACTGTTCGACAACGCTCCCCCTCTGGCCTGCGCCCTCCCCGGCGCCCGGTCAGATTAGCAGCGTTGCCCACGCTCGCGGGGTGACTGCGTTATGCGCGTGCCTGCCGTGACGACGCGTGCTGAAGTGGTTCGACGCAATCCGCGCAGGTTGTAGCGATCGGCGCACGTTGCAGTGTGCGCGAATAGCTGGAAGGTGCGCGGATAAAGGGTTCGTGGCCGTCTTGAACATGTTCAAAATTAGACGTACGCTGATTTGAACACGTTCAAAAGGTGGTTGATGATGGTTCGTTCGACAGAGACGCGCGACAAGGTCGTCGACGTTGCCCTGCGCCTGTTCCGTGACGAAGGCTTTCAAGCGACGACCATGCGCCGGATCGCCGACGAGGCCGGTGTCTCCCTGGGCAACGCGTACTACTATTTCGCAGGCAAAGACGAACTCGTCCACGAGTTGTACGTCAGGATCCAGCGCGAGCACCGCACACACGCGCTCACTGTTCTTGTCGACGGTGGATCGCTGGCGGAAAACTTTGGTGCCGTGCTGCATTCAGGGCTCGATGTCATGGAGCCCTATCATGCGTTCGGTGGCTCCTTCATTCAGTTGGCGCTGCCCACCAGATCCAGTTCGAGTCCGTTCTCCGAGGAATCGTCGGACGCCAGAACCATGGCCGTCGACCTGATGCGGACGGCGCTTGCGTCGTCGAAACAGAAGATTCCAGCGTCGTTGAACGAGAGCCTTCCGACACTGCTGTGGATGGCGTACCTCGGAGTCACGCTGCACTGGGTGACCGATTCGTCGGAGGGGCGAGCGCGGACCAGGGCGCTGGTCGACGGCCTCGTTCCGATCGTCGCGAAGTCGGTGAAGCTTGCCAGACTGCCGGTAGCGCGTGGCCTGGTCGGCGACGTGGCAAGTCTGCTGACGCGAATGACATCACGAGAAGGGTTGTGATCATGACGAATTCATTGTCCAGCGTCGTAATCTGCGGAGCCAGCGGCTATATAGGCCAGGTTCTGAGTCGAATCTACGAGGAGCGCGGGGTGCGTGTTCGCACGATCGGCCGCGGAACATCCAGCGATGCAACCTGGTCGGATCAGCGGGGCCTGGTGAGACTTCTCGACGGCGCCGACCTGGTGATCAATCTGGCTGGACGGTCGGTGAGCTGCCGTTACAGCAAGAAGAATGCCGACGACATCATGTCCTCCCGCGTGCAGACGACCGCGTCGCTCGGCCGCGCCTTGGGCGAGGTACGCAATCCCCCCGCGCTGTGGGTCAACGCCAGCACCGGAACCATCTACCGCGATTCGCGCGATCGACCGATGGACGAACGAACCGGCGACATCGGTACCGGCTTCTCGGTCGAGGTTGCGCGGGCCTGGGAACGCGAGATGTTCGACGCCGATGTGCCGGTACGCAAGGTGGCGCTTCGCCTTTCGATCGTTCTGGGAGCGGGAGGCGGAGCGATCAACCCGATGATCGACCTGGCCAGGCTCGGCCTCGGCGGACGGATGGGTGACGGTCGCCAGATGTTCAGCTGGGTGCATGTCGCCGACGTCGCGCGCGTGATCGACCATCTCGTCGAGTGCCGCGATATTTCGGGGCCGGTCAACGTCGCGACCCCATTTCCGGTGACCAACGAGGAGATGATGCAGCAGGTCCGGACGCTGCTGGGCCGAAACCGCGGAGTCCCGACGCCTGCGTGGTTGCTGCAGCTCGGAGCTCGGGTGATCCGTACGGAGGCAGAGCTGGTGCTCAAGAGTCGATGGGTTGATCCAGGGATATTGACCGAGAGTGGCTTTCGCTTCGACTATCCCTTGTTGGCCGATGCCCTCGCCGAGATCGCCCAGCAGACTCCGCGGGGCTTGCTGCCCGTCGCGCTCGGCTGACCGGTGGTGAGCCGAGACCGTGGCGGTGAAGACAGTGTGTTCGTCGGACCGTTCCTCGGGGTGATCGTCGGAAGTGTACTGGGGGTGTTTTCGGCCTGGTGGGCGTTGCGGAGCGCCCCCGAACTCCTGCCAATTTTTGCAGTGCCGGTCAAGGACCGCGGATCGGGCGCGCCTGGACCTCCCGTCGCCTATTGGCTGACGTGGGCGAGTCCGCCCGTGGTCTTCTACTGTCTGTGTGGTCTCACCTGGTGGCGCTGGCGTCGCGCTCGGTGGAGCGTCGTCTCGCTGGCCGTCGCCTTCGCTCTGTGTTTCACGCCGCTTGCTCTGCTGTGGATTTCGCTCGACATCGGCGGATTTTCACCGAACTGATCGGAGTTCGGGTCCCTGCAACAGATGCCGAACCCAGATGTTCGGCTCGGTGTACACAGCTGCGTTGTGTTCGAAGTCGCACCACACCGGCATGAGGGCCCCAGGAACGTCGACAGGCCCGGTCCGGTCGAACGGGCGGCCTGTCCATGCACGCCACTCTTGAAGGGTTCCGGGTATCACCATCGACCGCTGTGCAACGTTCTCGATTACACCACCGGCACGGACATGGACTCGCAGCCAGGGATCCACCGGCAATCCGTCGGATCCTGTTCGACGAACGTAGGTCGCCAACGGCTCGTGAATGTCTTTCTTGCCGTTGGGTCTGAGCGGCACGACGAGCTGGTCGTAGCCCAGTCGTGCGGCGTTGCTGCTGAGCTCGGCGAGCATTCTCGCCGACAATCCGTGGCCCTGATTCTTGGGAGCAACCGAGATCTCGAGAGCGCATACAGCGTTCGGAGCGCCTTCATCCAGGAGTCCACGCCGAATGGCGCCGTCCCACCCATCGGCGGGAAGCGATTCGCCGTGGGGGAGATAGATCGGAATCGAATACGCCGATGCGATCATTGGACCAGTCGCATCCTGGCAGGCGAGCACATAGTCGCCGAACCTCGTGATGGTTCGCGGGGTGTAGTACATCGACGCAATGGGATCCTTCGTCATGAAGGTCGGCCATGAATTCGGCATAGCGGCAACAGCATCAGCAAGATCGGGGCGTTCGGCAAGAGTAGAGACCGTCGGATCCATAGGCTCATGGTGCAGCCCCGATCGTCTGCCGTCGAGTGGTTTTCGTTCGCCTTCGGTATCGCGAACCCGCGATTCGCGCAGGTTGTGGGGATCGGCGCACGTTGCAGAGCGCGCAAACGGCTGGAAGGTGCGCGGATGACCTCTAGACCCGGCAAAAACTGCGCGCGCATTTAACCTTGCGCTTAAATAACCGATCGGTTTAATATCTACTCATGCCGACGGACCAACTGAGTGCGACGTTCTCGGCGCTTGCCGACCCCACCAGGCGCGCGATCCTGGCGCGACTGTCGCGGGGTGAAGCGACGGTGAACGACATCGCCGCACCGTTCGACATCAGTTTGCCCGCTGTGTCGAAGCACCTTCGGGTACTGGAGAACGCTGGTCTGATCTCCCGTGGACGCGACGCTCAGTGGCGTCCGGCACGCCTCGACGCGGCTCCGCTCGAATCCGCGGCCGACTGGATCGACGGGTACCGCAGGTTCTGGGAACACAGCTTCGACGCTTTGGAACAACACCTCACACAAGAACAGAAGGGCAACTCCCATGACTGAGACAACCGGCTCCTACGTCAACCGCACGTTCGCTGCATCCCCCGCGGCTGTGTTCGATGCCTGGGTCACCCCGTCGTCGTTCGCCGTCTGGTGGGGTGGTGACGACATGGAGGTTCCGCTCGACTCGGTGGAGATGGATGTCCGCCCCGGCGGCACGTGGAAGGCCACCGTGCTCGGCGGAAACGAGATGCCCGACTTCCACTTTCGCGGCGAGTATCTCGAGGTCGACCGTCCGAACAAGCTGGTGATGACGTTGACCGACGAACCGGGTGACGAGCGCGAAATCCTCACGGTGATCCTCACCGAGGTCGACGGCGGCACCGAGATGCAGTTCAGTCAGACCGGCGGACACCTCACCCCGGAGCAGTACGAGGGCACTGCCGCCGGTTGGGGGATCGCGCTCACCGCACTCGAGAATCTCCTCGCCGTGTAGGCCCAACTACCGCGTGTACGACGCCAGGTCCGGCTCGGCAGTGACCGAATCCTCGAGAAAGTGCCGGGGTACTCCGGCGAAGTATTCGATGTTGTCGGACACATCGTCGAGAGAGGGTTCGAGCCCGGGCATGGTTGTGGTGAAGCAGAGATCTTTCGAAATCCTGGATCGCACGGCAGCGCCGTCGTGCTCCAGGGCGTCGAGCACGATGGTGTAGGCCACGTTGTCGGCGAGAATCGAGAAGTGCTCCACCGGCCGGAGCGGGCAAACGTCCTGCACTGCAATGTTCGTAGCACCGACCAGAGTGCTGGCATGCGGTTGCGGGTAGATGAGTTCGTCGAATTTCGTGTAGATCGAGGTGTAGTCGGGTCCCTCGGGCAATGGGCGCTCGTCGAGTGCGTTCAGATAGTTCGAGCCCGTGGCGATCTGCCAGTTGGCCGGTGGGCACTTCTGCGACCTGTCGCAGCCGTTTCGGGCCGAGTCGGTGCCGTTGTACGGCGTCGCGAGCGAGATGAAATCGGATACCAGTGCAGGAAGATCCGGCCAGAATTTCAGCGCCCACAGCTCGTTGAGCGGACCGTGCTGGTGGCCCATCATCACTACTTTTCGGTCGCTTTCGGCGGCCATCTTTCGCACGGCGTGGACGACGTATTCGGCAGAAATTTGCAGGTCGGCGTAGCCGTCGTCGGGCAATGAGAGGCTGCACACCGGAATGCCGAGTGCCGGTAACGATTTCAGATAGTTCCACCCGAACGATTGCTGATCGGTCGCGAACGCCGGGGTGAGCAGCACGGGATCTCGATCTACCCCATGTAGATCGGTGGTGCAGGTGAGCGCCGAGTCGAGTCGATCGTCGTCGACGGTCAGCGAGGGACCGAGATCATCGGCCGACGCGATTGCTGGATTCACGGTGAGCGCACACAGTGCTGCCGCAGCGAGCGCCAGTGTTCGGATCTGCATAGTTTCCTGACGTGGTCGGTGCCTCGAGTTTGAGTCGTGGCGCGCACGTAGGTGCAGAAACTAACGAACGTTGGGACAACACCCCAGTCTCGGCGTCATGCGTTGGAGATAGTCCAGTCTCGGCGGTGGATCGGAGTGCCTTGGTGATGGACCAACTGCCACCTGGCAGAGGTGAGACGCCACAGCGAGGACCGCTGAGCCCGGTTGTCGCCGCGCCGCGACTCCCAATCGGTGAGGATGTGTCCGTCGTCGATGATTCGACCGGTCAAGCCATGCACCTCGATGGCAGCTCCGGATTCGTTCGCCAGCAGATCGAGAATCGACTGCCTGTGCCAGCGTCTGCCGGATGCGCCCACCTCGGTGAAGTCGTCGGCCAGCAACTCCTGCACTCGCGCACTGTTCGATCGGCACTCGGCGGTCTGCAACTCTCGTTCCAGAACGAGAACCTCGGCAACGGGGTCCTTTTCGACGATAGGAACCTCCAGCGCCGTCGTCCACACCAACCACTTCTCGTCGACCACTGCCTGTAGATCGATGTCGTGGAAGCGGGCGATCAACAGGACCTGGCTGAACACATCGGCAAGCTCGAGCCGAAAGTCCTCGGCTCTCTCCTCTGCCGACTTCCCCTTCTGGCGTGCCTGACCGGTCATCATCAGAAAGGCCTGGGTCAGCTCGCCGACCTCCTCCTGCAGCTTCAGGAGGAACCACGATGCATCACGGGTGATGCCGAATTTCTCGGCGTAGACCTGGGAGACATGTTCGACGTCGGCGGAGAGCTCGTTCAGGCCCATTACGCGGCAGGCTCGATGTGCTTGCGACGCACCAGCAGGATGATCGCCAGAATCGGGTAGGCGAGGATCGGGGCCATCGAGCCCAGGTACAGGGACTGTCCGACGACGATTGCCGATCCGGTGAGCAGGGAAAAGTCGAAGAGTCCGTGCAGAATCGAGTTGAGGGCGTTACTGCGCGACACTCGACGCGTCAGGTAGAAGAAGTAGCCGGCGACGCTGACGATGATCGCCTGAGGGAGCGCGGATATTCCGTGGCTGATGACGTTGGTCAGGTGCACGGCGCCGAAGATGACGCTGGACCACAGTGCAACTTTGCCTTCGGTCAACCCGTGGCGACGAAGTGTGACGACGCCGATTCCGCGGAACATGCCCTCTTCGCCCCACCCGACGAACTGCGTTGCGATCAGCAGAAGGACGACATAGACGATGCCCTTGTCGGCCAGTGCGCTGTAATCGATCCCGACCGCGATGGCGAGGATGAGAAGGATGGGCACCACCCAGACCCACTTCTGGACCGGTTTGTCGTCGCGAAGCACCGGCGTCAACCAGCCGAGCCGCGCGATGACGGCATAAGTGAAGGCGAGCGCGATTCCCAGCGGCACGATCATCGTGAAGACGAGGCCGCGCAGAGAAAAGATATCGTCTTCGCCGGTGGCCTTCTGGATTAAGATACCGCCGAACTGAATAATGACTAAATAAACGATCACCACGATCGCGAGGCCGACGAAACTCAAGTTGCGTGCTGATTTCACGGTTGCATTTCGCTCGTGTGTGCCCGTCATGATGATTACTCAACAGCGTCCAGGCTACCGTGTCCAGTGAATGTTTCTGACGCGCAGCTGGAATGAAGGTCCACGGGGATTCGTGAACCGGGGCCACCTTGGTGTGGGAAGTTCGGCGATCGTAGATACTGTTATCCAGCAACGTCTCTCGACCACGTCGCAATACTTGAAGCAAGGAGTTTTCGATGACCGGGTTCGGTCGAGTCTTCGCGGTGACCATCGACTGCGCGGAGCCCAGGACGCTCGGGGATTTGCGTCAGGGCAATCTTGATTTCGTGGTGCTCGCCAGTGACGTGGGTGTAAGGCTGGACTTTCAGCGCGTCGAGAACCCGCAGCCTATGCCCTGGCCGAGTGCCGATGCGACTCGGCGGCTGCACCTCGATGTCCGTGTCGACGATCTCGACGACGCCGAGGCGCAGCTGCTCGAGCTCGGCGCCGAGCGTGCCGATTACCAACCCGGTGCCGACAGGTTCCGGGTCTTCGTCGATCCCGAGGGCCACCCGTTCTGCATCGTCACCGATGTCGGGTCGGAGTTCCTGACAGCTGACGAGTAACGACCACGCGGACTGCAACGGTAGGCAGATCATGATGACAAAGAACAAAGCAGGCGCGATACTGATCGCCGGCGCCGCATCGATGACCGCGACGATCGGTGTGGCAGCGCCCGCGAACGCCGAGCCCGTGAATTTCGACGGTGTGACCACCCTCCAGATTCCTGGCGTCGTCATCGGGTGGCCACTGACACGCGGAGCAGCGGTGTACAACCCGACGGTTGAGCACGGCAACGGCCGCATCCACCCGACCCCGGACGGATACGGCTACGTCTTTCGCTGGAACAACCTGTCCACGGGCGCGTCCGGAGTCATCACCGACTCCGATCCCGACCGGGCCGCCGTCGCCACCGGCGCCGGTCAGGTCGTGGTGCAGGGCACTTATCAGCTCGACGACCTCGGTCAGGTCTTCGCGATCCCGAGCACCGGAACGTTCTACGTGTCGCCGTAGCAACTCGGATGATCAACCACCCTTCTCGCAAAGGTCTCCGATACGCGTTGTCAGGCCGTTCCGGTCCATCCACACGGCAACGCCGTCGACGAGGCGGGGTCCCAAGAATCCACCGGCGTCGCCCCACGGCCACGCTGTGTGCGCTTCAGCCACCTCGGTTTGCACCAAGTCCGCCATCGACGTCAGCGCTGTCTCTTCGTCGGCGTCGATCGCTGCCCCCGTCCCGTTTCCGCTCAGACCGTTGCGCCTGCCGGCTATCGTGACGGCGCTGGCAAGCCATACTGCGCCACCGTCCGTGTCGTACAGCGCAACCCAATCGATGTGCTCGATGGCGTCGCCGTACTGTCGGACGCCGACGTCGTGGGCCAGTCGCGCGAGTGCACGCAACCATGCTTCCGGCAGGTCCGAAGACGTCACGACGAGTCTGTGCTGCGGTGTCCAGGTAGCGGTCAGCACGCGCTCGCGGTGATCGACGAAGAAGTCCACGGTGCGAGTATGGCAGCGGGAACGTGGTTGTCGCCTGCTATCTATCGACGCCCGGTACTCTTCGAACGATGGAGTGGTTCGTATCGGCATGGAACACAGAGACCGGCAGCAGCTCGATCCGCACGGGTGAAGCGCCGGATCGGGATTCGGCTATCGCCGAGGCTATTCGAGTCGGGCGCAGCATCACTCACGCCGACGACGGTTCAGCGGTGGGTGCCCGACGTAACTTTCGCTTCGGCGGTGGCGACGTTGTCTCGCTCGCCGATGTTCACGCCGGTGGAACCGAAGAGCGTGTTCGTCGCGAGCTGGATTACGCAGCCCAACTGGCGAACCGAGGGACACCGACAGTCGGCGCACAGTATGCAACACCCTCGGGCTCGGTTGTCGAGCAATGGAATCGGATTGCGACCTGGCTTCGGTCCTCGATGCCCGACGTGACGATCACCCCTGCTTCTGCGGACGTGATCGACGCCGCCAATCGCGAGACCGCGGTGATTTGGCATGACGAGCTGCGATCGTTCTACGGCCTGATCAATGGCTTCCCACAGGATAATTGGGTGTCGTTGCTTCCAGGGCATGAACTCTTCGACCTTGATCGTCTGATAGAAGAACGCCGCATCGAGCTCGAGGTGTGGGGCGAGATGGATGCGGAGATGGGTGTGACACCGGATCGGGGGTCCCCGGCGGGAACGCCGCTCGGCACCTTTGTACCCGAGTTCATCCCGTTCGCCGGTATGGACGGTTATCTGCTGTTCGTCGACAATCGCCGTGGACCGCTCTACGGATGCGTCACCGCGTTCGACAAGGTCGACGCCGATCAGGGCGGGCCATTGTGGATCTCGCTGAGCGCCTTGCTCTCCGACCTCGCAGACAGCCTCGAAAACGGCACACCCTTCGACAGTCGGACACCGAGCGTGATCGCCGGGAAGCTGGTCTGGTCGTAGGGCTACGGCACGGCGAGTAGAGGATTGGAAGGGGCCAGACATGAATAGTGCCCGACGCGCACTTGCGGTTGTCACCGTCGCGCTCGGTGCGTTCGTTGCCGGGTTGGCAATGGCGACGCCGGTCTCGCGCAACTTCGCCTTCGTGGTCGACGGCGATCGGCTCGATGTCATCTTCTCCAGCGCAACGGCTGCTTCCGGTCTGTGCGCTGTCGTTGCTGTGATCGTCGCCGCGGCGGTACGTAGGACGACAACAGCCTTCGTCGCAACGGGATTGGGAACCGTTCTACTGGCGACGGGAATTCTGCTTCAGACCTCGCTCGAACTGCAGCAGCGTGGACTGGCCGCGGGGTTGATCCTCGGCGGTTGTGCCGCTCTGACCGGGAAGGCCGACCGCCGCATCCTGCAGTGCGCAGTGGTGGTCGGTCTGGTGTCGGCGTTGGTTGCAGCCGGTCCACTGGAGAGAGATCGGTTGCGGTACCGCGACTATTTGGCGCCGACGCCTCAGACTTACATGATCGTGCTCGTCGCTGTCTTCGCGGCATTGCTGGTGTTGGCAGGGGTGCTCTCGATCCTCGGCGCATCTCCGACGAGAGCACCCGCAACGATCCGAGTACTGCTGGTGGGCATCGCGGTTCCTGTCGCTGGGCTGATGCTGTACTGGTTGTTCGTCCGATCGGTGATGTCGATCGACGCCGCCGCCGGCACCGAGCTGAATCGGTGGACGCGCGGACTCGCTGTCGTTCCGCTGCTTGTCGGTGCGGCATACGCGTTGCCGGGCGCATCAGGCGCCGTTGTCTTGGCAGCCCTCGCGTACCTCGCAACGGCAACAGCGTCATTCGAGCCCGCGACGGCTGTCGTATTCTTCGCGTTGATGGTCACCGGAACAGCCGTCGGGCTGCGGCGGCCTTCTCCGTTGTCGGCGATGGTGATTCTGGCGGTGGTTGCTGCCGCCGGACTGTTCGCCAACTCTTCCTTGGACGCGATCGACAACACCGCGCAGTTCGTGTTGTTGCCGTTTGCGACCGGTCTGGTGTTCGCCTCGCTGGTGCCGACACTGCCGTCGGCGCTGACGATCTCGGTGACGGTGCCGATCGCGGTGTCGGTTCCGATCGTCGCCGAATTCGGGTGGACGGCGTACACGCCGTTGACCAGCGGCACCCCTTCCTTCTCGCCGAGTGCCTGGGATTGGATGTCGACTTCGGTTTCGGTTCTGTCCGTCGCTGCCGCGGGCGTAGCACTTGCTGTCCTGCTGAAGGTGCGAGCGTCGTCGGTGCAATAGGCCTTCCCCGCTGGCAGCACTCTGTGTGCGGCCAGCGGGGCGGCGGCTACATCTCGGTTCTCCTTTCGTCGAATTGTCGTCCTCGAAGAATGTGTCGGAGAGCTGAGGCCAAGTCAGGTCAGGATCGACTGCTGGCCGTCGTTGTCGCCTATGCTGATCTCGACCTTGCGTGGTTTGGCACGTTCGGCGAGTGGAATGGTCACCGACAGGACGCCGTTGTCGTAGGACGCCGAAATGCCTTCGGTGTCGACACCCTCGCCGAGGGCGATCTGGCGACGGTAGGTGCCGGCGAAACGTTCCGATGAAATCCACTGCACCCCATCGCTATCGGGTGCTGTTCGGTGCGCGGTCAGGGTGAGGGTGCCGCGGTCGACGTCGACATCGACGGTGCCGGGGTCCACCCCGGGGAGGTCGGCGCTGAGGACGTAGTGATCGTCGAGTTTGTACAGGTCCATCGGCATGAATCGCGGTGCGCGAGCGGAACCACTCGAGGTGCCCAGCATGGCCGACGTAACGGAATCGAGGTCACGGAACGGATCGAAGCGAAGCACAGCAACCACCTCCTGATTTTCCAAGATGCACCCGCCCCGGTGGCGGGTCGCTTCCTTCACTGTGCGATGAAGAAATTAGCACTCGCGCCCGGCACTGCCAAGATGGTCGAGCAGATTTTTTTCAGAAGTTTTCTGGGCGGTTGTACGACTTGCGTGGAAGATCAATGATGCTGCGGGAGTGCTGCATCAGGCAGCGCGCGGAACGAAGCGGTAGGTGGTGATCACAGATCGATGAACCGATGTGCCGATCCTTCGACGCCCATCAGCGCTCAGAAGTCGGCACCGCGAGCGACGGCGTCCCACTCGGCGATTTCGGAGCGTGCCTTGTCGAGGCTGGCGGCGATGCTGTCGGCCGCGTCGCTGCCGAGTGCGAGGCGCAACGGCGCAGTGTCTCCTCCTACCGCAGAGACGATCGCCTGCGCAGCCTTGGTTGGATCCCCGGGCTGGCGGCCGTCGGCGCCGGCGAGCGCGTCGAGCACCGGTTGAACTTGATCGCGGTAGGCGTCGGATTCGTTCTCGGCGAACTGCAGTACGCCGGGTCGATTGAAGGACGTGCGGAAGGCTCCGGGTTCGACGACGAGGACCCGAGTGCCATGTGGTTGCACTTCGGCTGCGAGCGCTTCGGACCATCCTTCGAGCGCGAACTTGGTGGCGGAGTATCCGCTGATGCCGGGGAACGAGTAACGCCCTGCCTGACTGCTCATCTGGACGATCGCCCCCGACCCACGTTCTCTCATCGAGGGTAGTAGTGCTCGTGTGAGGTGTGCCGGACCGAAGAAGTGCAGATCCATCAGCGCGCGCAGTTCTCGGTCGCTGGTGGTCTCGGCGGAGCCGGCAAGGCCTCGACCTGCGTTGTTGACCAGTACATCGACCCGGCCTTCATGGGCGAGTACGTCGGCGACGGCGTCGTCGATGCTGTGTTGCTCGGTGATGTCGAGGTACACGACACGAACGTTGTCGGGTGAATTCTCGACGAGATCTCGGACGGTGTCAGGTCGGCGAACTGCTGCCACGACGCGGTCGCCCGCAGCCAGTGCGGCCTCGGCGATGGCGCGGCCAAAGCCTGAATTGGTACCCGTGATGAGCCAGACGCGTTCGGTCAAGGTGATGCTCCTTGTCGTGGTCGGTACTCCCGGGGTAGAGACCGAGGATGTCGGTTCCATCTGATCTCTTACTTCTGTTCGAGTTCTGATGGTCATGGGAGTAAACCGCAGCTCTATCGAACTGTCAAACTTCGCAGCAGTATCAGAGTGCTGATGGTATTGGGTTACACTGGCCGCACTATGCCGCGGACGGACTCGAACACCACGAATCGTGCTGAGGCGCGCATCGCCGACGCGCTCAGTGAACGCCTCGGTACCTACATCAAAGGTGCCGAGCAGGCGTTGATGGCCGAAAAAGCGCGTGTGCTCAAGCCTTTGGGATTGACGGTCCCGCAGTACGCCGCGCTTCATGCACTCTCGATCGGGCCGCTCTCGGGTGCACAGCTGGCGCGGGCTTGTTCGGTTACCCCGCAGTCGATCACGTCGATGCTGGCGACGCTCGAAGGCAAGGAGCTGATCGTTCGAACGCAGTCCGATCTACATGCTCAGGTATTGGTCACCGAACTCACTGCTTCAGGACGGAAGATGTTCGCGCGCGCGGACTCTGCAGCGCGAGCGGTCGAGCGCGACCTGTCTGCGACATTCGACCAGGACGAGGAGCGCATGCTGAGGGCATTGTTGCAGCGGGCGATTGATTCGCTGAAGGGCCGAGCGGCCACATAGACATCGCTCCATTCTTGTTGGAAGCGGCCTGGCGACCGTAGGCGCGGTCGACGTCGCATCCTGGTTGCCGCATGTGCGGACTTGTTCGCGCGTCGAACTCCTCCGCAGTACCTTCGGTCTTGATCGATCCGAACTCTCGACGAACAGGACTTGACTCATGCGGCTTTCCACTCGTAACCAGCTCACCGGCGTCATCACCGATGTCACGCTCGGCAGTGTGATGGCAACTGTGAAAGTGAAGCTCGACGGCGGCGAGCAGACTGTGACGTCCTCGATCACCAAAGAAGCTGCAGTCGATCTCGGCCTGGAGGTCGGCCAGGCTGCGACTGTGTTCGTGAAGTCGACCGAAGTGACCATCGGCGTCGAGTAACTGCTGACTTCGCCGTTGCGTCTCCCGAATCGGGTCAGATTGCCTGATACGGGAAGAAGGTGTCGGCTCGTAGGTCAGTAGGTGCGTCAGGTCAATTCGCTGAACCGTTCGGTGTCGCGCACTTGTCCGGAGACGATCACAGTGTCGTCGGCAGCGATCGCGGTGTCCGCAGTAGCGTAGGTGAAACCCTCACCAGGGCGTTTGATCGCAACGACGGTCACCTTGTATTTGGTGCGGACTTCGCTGTCGCCCAATCTCTGCCCGATCAAGAACGCGGGCGGTGAGGTCTTGACCATGGCGAAACCGTCGTCGAACTCGATGTAGTCCATCATTCGTCCCCGCACGAGGTGGGCCACTCGTTTGCCCATATCGTGTTCGGGCCGGACGACGTGTTGAACGCCGATCTGATGGAGGATCTTGGCGTGGGCATTGCTGATGGCTTTGGCCCAGATGTTGCCCACACCCAGGTTGATCAGTGCCGAGGCGGTGAGCAGGCTCGCTTCGAGATCGGACCCGATACCCACCACGGCACGGTCGTATTCGTGCACCGAGAGTTGCCGGAGCGACTCCTCGTCGGTGGTGTCCGCGACCGCAGCGTGAGTCAGGCGTTCCGAGACGCGTTGCACCACGCCGTCATCGGAGTCTATGCCGAGAACTTCGGTGCCCTGCGACATCAGTTCCAGCGCCAAGGACTTACCGAAGCGACCGAGGCCGAGAACGACGACCACATTCGAGGACGGTTTCCTAGCCAATGAACGGCCTTTCCGTGGGGAGCGTGTACCGGCGGTTGCGCTCTCGTGCTGCGAGTGCGCTGACGAGGGTAATCGAGCCGATACGGCCCAAATACATCAAAACGATCAAGATCACTTGGCCCCACCCCGGCAGTTGAGCGGTGATGCCCGTCGACAGTCCAACGGTGGCGAATGCGGAGACCACCTCGAACAACAGAGCATCGAGATCGAAATCGGTGCCCGCCAACAGGATTACGACCGGAACCATGACGAGCGCGACGCCTACGAGTGCCACCGTCAGTGCCTGGCGTTGTACTCGTGGGTCTATCTGCCGGTCGAACACGGTCACCGCCCGGTCGCCGCGGACTTCGGCGATGATCACGAACAGCAGTATCGCAAAGGTGGTGACCTTGATACCTCCGGCGGTGCCGCCGCTGCCACCTCCGATGAACATCAGGACGTCCGTGACAAGCAGGGTGGCGTTATCGGCCTGGGCGTAGTCGATGCTGTTGAAGCCGGCGGTACGCGGCATGATCCCCTGAAAACTGGCAACGAGAAGTTTGCCACCGACCCCGTATCCGTTCAGCGTGCGGGACCATTCCAGTACCAGCACCAGCGCGGGGCCGACGAGAAGTAGGGCCGCGGTGATCGACAGTGTCAAACGGGTGTGCAGCGACCATCGCCGACTCGGTTGGCCGCGTCGCAGGTGTCGGGCGACTTCGAAGAGCACCGGGAAGCCGAGTCCTCCCGCTACCACTGCTACCAGCAGTGGAATGCAGATCCAGGGGTCGGTGGCGAAACTGATCATATTGTCGCTGAACAGGGCGAATCCGGCGTTGTTGAACGCCGAGATGGAGTGGAAGACCCCCATCCAGAGCGCGCGCGTAGGTGATTCGCCGTAGCCGACGGCGAAGCGCAGGGCCAGGCACACGGCGATGATCGCTTCGATGATGACGCTGGTGCGGACGACACCGATGACCACGCTGCGGACGTCTCCGATTCCGGACGTGCGTACTTCGGCGGCGGCATTGAGGCGACCCCGCAAACCGATTCTGTCGGCGAGCAGCAGACCGACCAGGGAGGCCATCGTCATGATGCCGAAACCGCCGATTTGAATCAGCGCCAGAATGATTCCCTGCCCCAAACCCGACCAGTGCACCGGGGTGTCGACAACGATCAAACCGGTCAAACACATCGCCGAGGTCGCTGTGAACAATGCCCCCAGGGCGCCGGTGTCGCTGCCGGTTTGAGTGGCTGCCGGGAGCATCAGCAGACCCGTCCCAATGGCGATAGCCGCCGCGAAGCCGAGCGCCACCAGCCGCACCGGAGTCAGTTTCTCGATCACCGCGCGCTTGAGCACCCGCTTGGGCTCACTCGAGGAACTCGTCACCGGACGAAGCGTACTGGCCGCGGGTGCAATCGCCTCGCCATCGTCCGCCGTTCTCGGGCAGGCCGGTGTGCGACGCCCATCGACTCTCCACCGCGAGCAGCATGTCGCGCTTTCCGTCGTCCATTTCCAAATATACGGGGAGGGGGTATGGTCTGGTCGATGGACTTATACCCCTAGGGGGTACCCTGGACATGGAATCAAGGGAGCGGACGTGATCACCACGTATTACCGAGTCACCGGCATGACCTGTGGCCATTGCGAGGAATCGGTGCGAGAAGAAGTCGGCGCCATGGTCGGAGTGGAGACGGTCGACGTATCGGCGGCGGCAGGAACGTTGGTGGTGACCAGCGTCGCCGGACTAGACGAGGGTCAGGTCCCCGCTGCCGTCCGCGAGGCCGGGTACACAGCAGAACCGCAGCCCGCGGGCCCGCGATCCGAATAGCAACGCGAACCCGGCGGATGGAAGGACTCGCACGATGAACAATCACATGAATCCCGGTGCCGACGCTGCGCTGGCAGACCACCACATGTCCGGTCACAGCGCGGCCCTCACTGGAGACGGTGAGCACACCGCGCACGGTGGTCATGCAGGACACGGCGGTGGTCCTCACGCCGGGCATGGTGACCACGTAGGCATGTTCCGGCGCCTGTTCTGGTTCATGCTGGTCCTCGCGGTCCCGGTGATCCTCGCCTCCGACATGTTCGCCATGCTCGTCGGATACTCGCTTCCCGGCGCGGCGTGGATCGGATGGATCTCGCCGGTACTGGGCACCGTGATGTACGCCTGGGGTGGGTACCCGTTCCTGACCGGCGCGATCAGCGAGATACGCTCTCGTGCACCGGGAATGATGCTTCTCATTGCCTTGGCGATCACAGTCGCCTTCGTCGCATCGATGGGCGCGAGCCTCGGGGGGCTGGACGATCAGCTCGACTTCTGGTGGGAACTGGCACTGCTGATCGTGATCATGCTGCTCGGACACTGGATCGAAATGCGATCACTCGCGCAGACCACCTCGGCCCTGGACTCATTGGCAGCGCTGCTGCCCGACACCGCCGAACGCGTCGACGGCGACGAGGTGGTGCCGGTATCGCCGGACCAGCTCCGGCTCGGAGATGTCGTCGTTGTCCGTCCCGGAGGACGGATGCCCGCCGACGGCGTCATCGTCTCCGGATCGGCGAGCATGGACGAATCGATGATCACCGGCGAATCACGCACGGTCCGTCGAAGCGAGGACGAGCACGTTGTCGCCGGGACTGTGGCCACCGACTCCGGCATCAGGGTCCAGGTCACCGCCATCGGGGAGGACACTGCCCTAGCCGGTATCGGCCGGTTGGTCGCAGACGCCCAGAACTCCACCTCGCGAGCCCAACGAATCGCCGACACCGCAGCCGCATGGCTGTTCTGGTTCGCCCTTGGATCCGCGATCATCACCGCAGCAGTGTGGATGCTGCTCGGGATGCCCGACGACGCCGTCATTCGCACCATCACCGTGTTGGTCATCGCCTGCCCGCATGCACTCGGCCTCGCAATCCCGCTGGTGGTCTCCATCGCCACCGAACGCGCCGCCCGCGGCGGAGTGCTGGTCAAAGACAGGCTCGCGCTCGAAAACATGCGCACAGTGGACACTGTGCTGTTCGACAAGACGGGCACCCTCACCAAGGGTGAACCCACCGTCACCGCGATCGAGGTGACCTCCGGCCGAACCGCCGACGAAGTGCTCGCATTGGCAGCGGCGGCCGAAGCCGATTCCGAGCACCCTTTAGCCCGCGCCGTCGTCGACGCCGCACGAGCGCGGAACCTGACCATTCCGAACGTCGCCGACTTTCGGTCTTCGCCGGCAATCGGGGTATCCGCGGACGTCGACGGCACGCGCATCCAGGTCGGCGGCCCAGCCCTGCTCGAGCAGGAACACACGTCCGAGCTCGACGTCGCCGACCGATGGCGTAGCGACGGGGCGATCATTTTGCATGTCCTCGCCGGCGTCAGCGTGATCGGAGCGCTTGCGCTCGAGGACGAGGTCCGGCCGGAATCTCAGGCCGCGATCGATGCGCTTCACGCCCGCGGGATCGCGGTGGTCATGATCACCGGCGACGCCGACGCCGTCGCCAAATCCGTCGCCACCGAACTCGGCGTGGACCGCTACTTCGCCGGAGTCAAACCAGAAGACAAGTCTCACAACGTCGCTGCTCTACAACAGGAAGGCCGCACCGTGGCGATGGTCGGGGACGGCGTCAACGACGCACCCGCCCTCGCGCAAGCAGATGTCGGTATCGCGATCGGCGCCGGAACCGACGTCGCGATCGCATCCGCCGGAGTGATCCTCGCCAGCGACGACCCACGGTCGGTGTTGTCGGTGATCGAACTCTCCCGTGCGTCGTACCGAAAGATGAAGCAAAACCTCTGGTGGGCAGCGGGATACAACCTGATCTCCGTTCCGCTCGCCGCGGGAGTGCTGGCGCCGATCGGGTTCGTGCTCCCCATGTCGATCGGGGCTGTCCTGATGTCCCTGTCGACGATCATCGTGGCAGCCAACGCGCAATTGCTACGGCGACTCGATCTCACACCCGACGCCATCACAGGCACCCGGGACAGCGACATCGACGTGCGAGTGCGGCAGGGACCACTGCCGCTCAGCTGAGTTCGGATACCGCGAACACTGTCAACGCGATCAGCAATCCGATCGACGAGGCTGCATCAGGCCACACCCCCGGGTGCAGCGAGACAGAGCGATGTTCGGGGCCTTTGCTACTACCTGCATATGAATGCAGATAGTGGAGGCTGCCGTCGCCGACTGCTCGACGATGAAGTCGGCCTGGTGGTCGAGGTGTTCCGGATGCTCGCGGACCCAACACGTGTGCAAATTCTGTGGGCACTTGTCGATCGGGAGTTGTCGGTCAACGATCTCGCGGATCACGTCGGCAAGCCCGCGCCGTCGGTGTCGCAGCATCTGGCGAAACTGCGGATGGCGCGACTGGTGCGCACCCGGCGGGACGGCACTCAGGTGATCTACCGCCTGGAGAACGAACACGTGCAGCAGCTGGTCACCGACGCGGTGTTCAACGCCGAACATGCAGGCCCCGGGATCCCCGGGCATCACCGCGCCACCGCCGGCCTACGTGAGCTGCACCCGCACACCGGAATCGAATCGGACCGCGACGAGCCGCAATCGGATCACGCTCGGGCTGATGTCGACGCAGACGGAGGGCAGTGATGACACACGTCCAGAAGTCGAACATCGCCGGAGACGGTGAACAAGGGACTCCGCGCCGCACCCACCACCACGGTCACGGTCACGGCCACGGACATGGGCGCAGCAGCAACAAGTTTCGCATGGCCGTCGGTGAGATTTTCGCGCCGCACAGCCACGATGCGGCCGACAGTATCGACGATGCACTCGAGTCCAGCAAAGTAGGCATTCGCGCGGTCAAGATCAGTCTGATCGTGTTGGGGGTCACCGCGATCGCACAGTTGGTCATCGTTGCCGTATCGGGATCGGTGGCACTGCTCGCCGACACCATTCACAATTTTTCGGACGCGCTGACCGCGATCCCGTTGTGGATCGCGTTCGTTCTGGGGCGGCGAGCGGCGACGAAGCGCTACACCTATGGATTCGGACGCGTCGAAGATCTTGCCGGCCTGTTCGTGGTGCTGATGATCGCGCTGTCCGCCGTGGTCGCAGGGGTGGAGGCCGTACGGCGGTTGATCGACCCGGTTCCGATCGAGCACCTCGGCTGGGTGGCAGCCGCCGGTCTCGTCGGATTCGTCGGCAACGAATGGGTTGCGTTGTACCGCATCAGGGTCGGACGTCAGATCGGTTCTGCCGCACTGGTTGCCGACGGACTACACGCACGCACGGACGGATTCACCTCGTTGGCTGTGTTGATCGGTGCAGGCGGCGTTGCGGTGGGAATTCCGCTTGCCGATCCTATTGTGGGACTGATTATCACGGCCGCCATCCTTGCGGTACTGCGCACGGCAGCGCGCGACGTGTTTCGGAGATTGATGGACGGCGTCGAACCTGCGTTCGTCGACGCGGCCGAGAACGCGTTGACCCAGGAAGAGGGCGTTCTCGCAGTACGCAGCCTGAAGATGCGGTGGATCGGACACCGATTGCACGCCGACGTCGAACTCGACATCGACCCCTCCGCCACTGTTGCCACTGCCCATCAACTCGCGCACCGTGCCGAGCACAGCCTGACCCATGCCGTCCCCAAACTGGACAGCGCACTGATCCAGGCTCATCCGCGAATGTGAAGGTTCGTAACGGCGGTTGCATGCAGGATTCGGTGCTTCACATTTCGGGGTCGAGTTTGCGAACCCATACGCGGTGATCGCGATCGAACCGGGCCCAGTCGAAGTCGTCTGGAACGACAAGCGGATTACCTCGGCTGTCCAACACAACAGTAAATCGGACTGTGTGCGCAGAAGCGTGGAGATCTTCCACTAGTCCGTACTGGTACGCGTGATCTGCCCATCGCTGCCCGAGTGCTGCACGTAGCCAGCCTTCGGCTTCGACGACCGTGACGGGCGATGCCGCGTCCACCATCGTCCGGATGTGCGGCGAGTTGAACCCTCCAACCTGGATTCGCAGCAAGTGCGGAGACGCATCGACAGCGAACGAGCCAGGTTGTTCCGTGAAGGGTCTGTAACTATGGCCGACGGCTATGTAAGCCTCCGATGCCGCAAGTAGTGAGGGGCCGGTCAGTCGGTCGGCGAGTGCGATTCGGTCCACCGAAAACCCTGCCGCGAGGTAGGAGGTAATCGATTTCTGCAGGCGGGCGATCTGGACCGGGTAGGTGTGTCGGAGCGCGTCGGCGATCGACTGCATTCCGTGACCGAGATCAGAGCGAGGCATACTTTCGAGGGGTGGTCATGGCGTACGCGTACGGAGTCGAACGGGCCTAGGCAGGCAGAATTGGCGGTGCCACTCGTCAAGCTGCGGCCAACGCCCGGCAGCCTTGCGGACCGACGGGAACCGGGAGACAGTTGTTGCCGTGAGTAACGACGATAAGCCACCGCCGGTGCACGAGAGATTTCGCGGGATACCCACCAACGAAATTCCAGCCAACGTACCTCTGCATCTTGTTCTCGCCCGCACCGAGAACATCGCAGTCTGGATCACCGGCTCCAACGTCTACAGCACCTGCGTCACGTTCACCACCGAGGCAAGGGTTCTTTCGTCTGACCGATTCCTCGGAATGTACGGATTCGGCAAGCCGGAGGCTGCGAACACTCCGCCGATGTTGCTCGGCTTCGAAGACTCGGAGGGTGTTCGGGCGACGAATCTACCCGGCAGGCGTACGGGTCTGAGCGCCAATGGAAGCAAGGGCACCGGATCGACCGGCCGCGTCGGGCTCATTCTGCGTCCGGTGCCGCCTCCCGGTCCGCTTACCGTCCACTTCGCATGGCCACACTTCGGGATCGCCGAAACCGAACAGACGCTCGACGGCGCTATCTTCGCGGAAGCAGCCGAACGCGTTGTCACGCTGTGGGACCACGCGGATCCAGCCCCGATCGATATGGAAAACCGTGCCGTTCCGGAGATCGAAATTCCCGACGGCGGCTGGTTCGCCGAATCCCTCGAACTGCAGAAGCCGCCACCGCCCGATCCCAACTCACCCCGACGGATCAACTTCGCTCACGTCAGGGCTAGCGACTAGTTTGGTTTCTTTGGTCCTCGCACTAATCGGGTGAATTTCTGACCGTTGTCTTGTACGACGCCGGTCATCGTTGTTCACTCTCCCTAAAATCGGACATGACATTAGGGATGCAAGTGAACGCTGGAATGATGTTTGTCGGTTTTGCCCCCTGGATCATCTTTTCGGTGATCGCCGAGCGGGCGGGCGCCGACTATGTCGCGCTTGCGGCCATTCTCGCCTTTGTCGTCGCCCTCGCCCTCACGGTCTATCAGAAGATGCGCAGTGGGTGGAAGGTCCTCGACGTTGCCGGACTGGTCACGTTCGGCATCATTGCCGTCATCGGTCTCGTCGGCGACAACGCGGTCGACGAGGATCTGGTCAATTTCGGCCGCGGCGGGTCGACCTTCGTGTTGGCAGCGATCATGGCGATCTCCGCGTTCACCATCCCGTTCACGGAACAATATGCCCGCGAGAGCGTCGACAAGAGCCTGTGGGATTCGCCGTACTTCCGGGCCAAGAACAAGCGAATCAGCCTGATGTGGGCCGAAGTCATCTTCGCCATCGCGGTCTCGCACATCGTCGCCGGCATACTCACCTCGTCCCAGGATCTCGCGGGATCGCACCCGGCGAATCTGGTGCTCAACTGGGTTGTCCCGATCGCCCTGATCGTCTTCGCCGTCAAGCGCACCCGCGCAATTGCCGACGAGCGCCCTGCCGACGCCGGCAAACCTGCCGCTCAGCAGTAAGGGCGCGAACCATGGCGACGCACACTCTTTTCAGCAACGAAGATTTCGACGGCAACTTCGATCGCACCCTGTACGGCTCCTACTACGGAACCGCTGATCTGGGTGAGGCGTTTGCCACCGGTCGCGCGATCGGCAAACCGACCGCCGACCGCTGGCATCAGCATTGGCACGAACGCGCCGAGCAGGTCCGCGGCGACGCCGACAAGTCGCGCGCCGACGGTCATCGCATCAGCGCCCGCGACGGATACCTGCGAGCCAGCGAGTACTTCCGGCAGTCGTACTTCTTTCTGCGACACGACCCCACCGATACTCGCCTACTGGACGCCTTCGGTGCCCATCGCGAAACTTTCGCGAGCTTCGCCGAGCTGACCGGCGTCCACGCCCAGCAAGTCGCGGTGCCCTATCGCCACGAGCAGGGCGAGACGACGGTGCACGGCTGGTTCTTCGCTGCCGACGAGCAACCGGTACGCCGTCCGACGCTGATCGCCCCCTGCGGATACGACTCGACGGCCGAATCGGGTTGGTTCACCGCGGTACCGGCCCTGGAGCGCGGATACAACGTGCTCAGTGTCGAGGGGCCTGGCCAGGGCGCGAGTCTCTACTACGACAAGATCCCGTTCCGCGCGGATGCCGAGGTTGCTTACGGCCAGATCATGGACTGGGTTCTGGCCCACGAGTCGGTCGACCCGGCGCGCGTCGCGATGATGGGGCGCTCGTTCGCGGGCTATCTCGGACCGCGTGCCGTCGCCGCCGACGATCGGTACGCGGCGCTGGTCTGCGACCCCGCTCAACCCGACATGGGCACCAAGATTCCAGAGGGTTTCGCCGGCAAGATCGCCGCGCCGCTGATGAACGCGGCCACGCACGTCAGCGCCGACAAGGCCGAGTTCTTCGGTGCACGCATGGCGGCGCACCACTGTTCGACGATCGCCGACTACTTCGACGAACTGAAGACGTTCACGATGCTCGACACTGCATCAAAAATCACCTGCCCGACTCTGCTCATCGAGTCCGAAGGCGACCCCGTCGGGGGTGGCGGTCCGGCGCTTCTCGACGCCATCGGCTCCACCACCAAGGAACTCATCAGTCCGCCGGCTTCGACCGGGCTCGCCGGACACTGTGGCGGTCTCGGCCAGAAGGTCTGGGAAAGAATCGTTTTCGATTGGCTCGACACCATTCTCACCCCCACGGCCTAGTGGCCGCGTCAGAGGAGCGCCTCGATGACCGTCACCACCGATCCACACCGCCCTGGTTTCGTTGACCTGACACAACGTCATCTGTCGGGGGTGTTCGCACCGCAACGCGATGAAGTGGACGTCGCGGACCTGCCGGTGACCGGTGAGATCCCCGCCGACCTGTGCGGTAGTTATCTGCGCAACGGGCCCAATCCCCGGTTCGATCCGATCGGATCGTTCGTGTTTCCGCTCGACGGCGACGGCATGGTGCATCGCATCAGCCTCGAGAACGGTAAGGCGTCGTACACCAACCGGTTCGTCCGAACGCCCATGCTGGAACTGGAAGAACAACGCGGCGAGGCGATCTGGTCGGGGATCACCGACGGCTACACCCCGCCGGCCAGCGTGGTGGGAGAAGAACTCGCCGGTACCACCCGAGCGCTCCCGGACATCAACATCGTGCGGCACGGCGGCAGGTTGATGGCGATGGCCGAAGCCGACAGGCCGTACCGACTCGATCCGCGTGACCTGGCGACCCTGGGCACCGAGGACTGCGACGGAGCCATGCTGGTGGGAAGTACTGCCCACCCGAAGGTCGACCCGCGCACCGGCGAGATGGTTCTGTTCAACTACACCTTCGAAGCACCTTTCCTCACGTGGTCCGTTGTCGCCGCCGACGGCACGGCTCTGCGCCCACCGACCCCCATCGACGGCCTCGGCGCGCCGGTCATGATCCACGACATGGCGTTGACCCAGAAGTACGTGGTGCTGTTCGTCTGCCCCTTGATCTTCGACCTCGCCGCAGCGATGACCGGCGGATCGTTGCTGTCCTGGCGTCCCGACGACGGCACCCGAATTGCTCTGATTCCCCGCGACGGCGGGCTGGTGCGGTGGATCCAGACAGAACCGTTCTGGGTATGGCACTTCGCCAACGCTTTCGACAATCCAGACGGCACGATCACCGTCGACTACGTCGAGTGGAATTACCCTGGAGGTTTTGCCGCCACGTCGGCGCCGAATACATCGGGATTGACTCGCGCGGTGTGCAATCCGAATACCGAAACCATCTCCCGCAGCCGCGTCAGTGGTCGTATCGATCTCGAGTTCCCTCGCGTCGACGACCGGTTGTTGACCCTCGACCATCACCGGGTGGCCACCGTCGGCACCTCCGACAGCGACACCGGGGGCCGCGACAGCCTGTGGTTCTACGATTTCGACAAGGACACCGAAACATTCTGGGAGCCAGGCGTTGTGATCGGTGAACCGATCTACATTCCGGGTTCCGGCCACGACTACTGGGGTGCCATCGGCACCGATCCCGAAGATATGACGTCGCGGTTCTACATCTTGGGCGCCGAGAACCCCACCGACGGACCGATCGCCACCGTCGACCTGCCCATTCGCGTGCCCTCGGGCCTACACGGGGCGTGGCTGACGAGCGACAACGCGGAATCGTCCTGAGTTCGTCTCTCGCAAACGCACGTGCTTTCGCGTGGGAGGGTGGGCTCAACCCCCAGTGCCCCGCAAACGCACGTGCGTTCGCGTAGGAGGGTGGGCTCAACCCCCATCTCCGCGTCCGAAAGCAAGGGCTACGTTGTGGCCGCCGAATCCGATGGATGTGCTCAGCGCATAGTCGATCTGTTGAGTCCGACGATGATCCACCACATCGAGATCGATTGCTGGATCTTGGTTTTCGAGATTCAGTGTCGGCGGAACTTCGCCGTGCCCGATTGTCAGCATGGTCAGGATTGCTTCGAGGGCACCGACGGCACCTATCGAGTGTCCCAGCGCTGATTTGGGTGCGTACACCGACGCATGGCCGGCGACGGCTTTGATCGCGGTGGCTTCGGACAGATCGCCGATCGGCGTTGCGGTGGCGTGGGCGTTCACGTGTGTGATGTCGTCCCCTGTCAGACCCGCGACGCGCAGCGCCTTGGTCATGGCCTTGCGAATACCGTTGCCCTGCGGGTCCGGTGCGACGATGTGATATCCGTCGGACGTGATGCCCGCGCCCAGCAATCGGCCGTGGATGCGAGCGCCGCGCGCCCGCGCATGGTCTTCCGATTCCACGATCATCAGCGCCCCGGCTTCACCGAAGACGAATCCATCGCGGTCGCGATCGAACGGACGTGATGCCCGGGTCGGTTCTTCGTTGCGGGTACTCATCGCCCGCATCATCGAAAAGCTCGCTATCGGCACGGCATCGATGTGCCCTTCGACGCCGCCCGCCACGACGACGTCGGCTTCACCGGACGAGACGAGCCGCCATGCGTGTGCAAGTGCCTCCGATCCCGACGAGCACGCCGAGACCGGTGTGAACACTCCTGCCTGTGCGCCGATTTCGAGTCCGATGTGTGCGGCTGGTCCGTTGGGCATCACCATCGGCACCGACATGGGAGAGACCTTGCGGTATCCGCCGCCGCGCATGGCGTCGACGGCGCCGATGAGCGCATCACCGCCGCCGAGTCCGGTTCCGACGGCGACGGCCAGGCGATCGGCGTCCATGCCGTCGAGTCCCGCGTCTGCCCACAGCCGGCGGCCGAGAATGACCGCGATTTGCTCGACGAACGACATGCGGCGCCGTTCGACGCGGGTCAATCTATCGGCCGGATCGAACTGGAGGACGCCGCCGATGCGCACCGGGAGGTCGTACTCCGCGACGAACTCGCGGTTCAGCGATCCGATCCCGCTGTGCCCGTCTACCAGCAGTTTCCATGTTTCGTCCGCATCGTCGGCGAGCGCTGTGGTTGCGGTGTAGCCGGTGATGACGGCATGGCGGCGAGTTTGTGTAGCGATCGGTTCACTCATGGGATTCATGAATACATGTAGCGACCGGTACAGTCAAGCTATGGCACGTCCAACCGACCAGCAGAAGCGAGCGGAGCTACTCGCAGCGGTGGTGGAGTACATCGGAACAAACGGGCTCGACAATCTGACCCTGCGTCCGCTTGCCGCATCGTTGGGCACCAGCTCGCGGATGTTGATCTATTACTTCGAGTCGCGCGAGAACTTGATCGTGCAGGCGCTCGCAAGTCAGCGTCCGGCGTTCTCGGAGATGTTCGGTGACGTCCACGACCGGGCCGGATTGCGACGGCGATTGCGCGAACTGTGGGAGTCGATGACGATCGGGGACGATGCCGCCAGCTCGCGAATCCTGATGCAGGTCATCGGGATTGCGTCGATCAACGATGGTGTACTCGGCGAGTTCGCTTCGGCGACAGTGCATTCGCTCACCAACGCCCTGTCGTCGGCGTTGCGACGCTGCGGCCTCGGTGCCGACGATGCGTTGTTGCGAGCAAGCGTGCTGGGAGCAGGCTTCCGAGGTCTGCTGCTCGACCGTTTCACGACGGAGGATGCCGATCGCACCGACAACGCCGCCGCTGCGTTGTTCGATGTGATTGTCGGTCCCTGAGCAGGGCGTCAAACCCTCAACTCCCCGCAAATGCACGTGCGTTCGCGTAGGAGGGTGGGCTCAACTCCCGCGGTCTCGCAAACGCACGTGCGTTCGCGTAGGAGGGTGGGCTCAACCCCCGCGGTCTCGCAAACGCACGTGCGTTCGCGTAGGAGGGTGGGCTCAACCCTCAACTCCCCGCAAACGCACGTGCGTTTGCGGGGAGGGGGGGGGGAGATAGCGGCTCTGCGATGCCCGACGTCAGGCGCTGGACTCGGCGACGATCTGCTCGAACTGCGCGCCCATTGCTTCGGACAGGGCCATAGCCGCCGACAACGGGCGCACCATGACGGTGAATTCGACAATCTTACCGTCGCTGTCGAGTCGGAGAAAGTCGCAGCCGCTCAACGACTTTCCGTTGACCTTCGCGTCGAACAGGAGTGCGGCATCGGCGCCGTCCGCCGACACGATCTCCCGCCGGTACTCGAAGTCCTGAAATACTCGCAGCACGGCGCGGAGGATCGCGGCGGTGATGGGTTTGCCTCGATACGGGGCGAACGCGACAGGGCTGGTGAACACCACATCGTCGGCCAACAGCGCCTCGATGGCGGTGTGGTCGCGGTTCTCGACGGCTACGCGAAATTCGTGCATGGTTGGTTCCTCCGGTCTCGAACGGACTTCGAGAGTACGTCGGATACCGCAGCGTGGATCAGGTAACAGCCTCGGATGCGAGTCGGCCGAGTGTGTCCTCGAGCTGATCCTTGGTGACCAACGGGAATTTGAGCTGCTCGAGCAGCTTCTTGTCGGTGACCTTTGACCAGTCGTAGGTGTGGCGGACCAGTGTCTCGTTCGGACCCTGAGACTCCAACTCCCACAGCCACTCCCATCCGGGAGGCTCGGTACCTGCCGGCGCTGTCTTCCAGGCGAGCAGCTTGTCTTTCGCGTAGCCGGTCACGTGGTTGTCGGTCTTGTACTCCCCACCGACGTGATCACCCTCCATGTTCATGGTGAACACCTCGCCCACCTTCTGAATTCGATCGGCGTGGTCCACACCGCGGATGAACCCGGAACCGTCGAGCTTCTGATGCTTTTCGGGATTGGAGAGTACGTCGAAAACAGCGTCGACCGGAGCTTCGATGGTGCGTTCGACAATGACCTTCGTTGTGTCGCTCATACCTCCACCCTGCCTGCGCGATGCCGAGACAGCAACGTTGCCTGCGCACGGGCCTGGCCGGGCCCCGGCTCACGCAGCCTGGGCGAGTGGGCCCGAGCCCCGCAGAATGTTCTGCCACTGCACTCTCGCGCTCACCGGATCGGCGTCGACACCGAACGCGGTGGCCTGGGCAAGTAGCTCGAGCGCGGCGGCCGTGGAGATCAAACCGACCTTCTCGCGATGGGAGATGGCCGTGAGCTCGGCGCGGGCGTGGTCGGCGGAGTAGCCACACAGCTGGACGAGGGTGTGGACGTCGGCGTCGATGTGGCTGCGATGTGCATCGGACATGTGTCTCCTCTTCCAGTTGGGGTCTGTCTATCTTGTGCCCCGTGTTGAGCGAAGTGAACGGTTGCGATCAGCGTGATTTGTTCGCCGGAGGGTTATGCTCACCCCGTCGCGCTGGGGCCGCGGCGGACAGATCAGCAGGGGGGATTCATGGCGAAGTGGCGTGAGCAGACCAGTGCCGAGTGTCAGGCGGATTTCGATGATCTGCTCGATCTCGGCCTCGAAGTTGCCGCCGAACGGTTGAGCGAGAACTGGGGACTCGATCCGTTGGCCCTGGTCAACGATGTCGACGGGAGCCGTCGGGTGGTCGCTTCGGTGAGTTCGGAGAGCGATCGGTTCTCGGCGTCCGGCACGCCTGTCCGTGACCGATTGGTCGACGCCGTGCGCGCCGAAGCGGATCGCGTTCGGTCGTTTGCCATCGTGTCCGCTGTTCAGGTCGATGACGCGTCGGACACCCGGCTGGAAATCTTGCTCGAACATCGCGAGTACGCGCTGCAGATTCTCGTCCCGTACGACATGCCGGATCCACAGACATTCGATCTGGGTCCGATGAAGGCCGCGAAAGGTGCACCGCTCGTGTGGAATTGATCCACATTCGCTGAACTTGGGGGGACAGCGTGGGGGAAGAAATGTACACCGATCCTGACGTGCAGATCGATGCAGCGGTCAGTGCTCGGAAGTACTCGTCGAACATGTCCGACGATCTGGCCAGGCTCGGCCGCGACGTCGACGATCTACTGCAGGTGTGGACGGGCCGTTCGGCCACGGCCTACGGGCAGAGTTGGACGGAGCTGAAGGCGGCGGTTCAGACCATCGTCGACGATCTCGATCACATCGGCACCTTGGTCGGTGAGGCCGCGCGCGACTACGTGCAGGCCGAAGGAGAAAACGCCACCGAGTTCTCGTCGACGAAGGTGCTGCGCCTGTGACCGCGCCGGACGGATACACCGTCGACCTGGCATTGCTCGACGAGACGACGGAGCTGATTGCGCGGTTCGTGCGCACACTCGAATCGACACTGACCGACATCGACACCGACGTGGTCCAGCGATGTCTCGGTGTGTGGGGCGGCGAAGGGTCTGCCGCGTATCGGGAGCGTCAGGCCCGGTGGACCGAGGCGATTGCCCGGGCCAACGGTGAGGTGGAGGAGATGCGGTTGGCAGCTCGCACCGCACATTCGAACTACTCGTCGGCGAAGTCGACGAATATTTCGATGTTGGGGCGCTGAGCCATGGCCGAGACCATCAGGCCTCAGAACTATTACGACGCTGCGCAGGCCGTCCTCGACGTTGCGGCGGCGGTGTCGAAGATCCATACCGACACGATGGCCGCGCTCGCGGACACCGGCGCGATGGCAGGCACCGACGATGCCGGTGCCGAATTCGCCGATGCCTACGACACTCAGGCAGCCAATTTCGAATCGATGGGCCGCAACCTGGGCCCGGCCATCCATCAGTACGGCCGAGTCCTGATTCAGATGGGTAAGAACCATGCCCAGGCCGAAGCCGACTCCGATGTGGGAGGGGGCGCCGCGGTGGTCGCCCCTGCCGATCCGGGAGACGGACAGCTGGGGATGTGTGTTGCTCTGGCCACCGCAGCCGGCGGCGTGGGCGAGGGGCTGGCCGAGGTGATCGGCCTGTTGCAACACATCGGCGTCCCGGTTCCCAACGGCGACACGGACAAACTCGATACCGCCTCCGCCGCATGGGCAGCGGTGGCCGCCGGGAGCGATGGAACCTACCTCGGCAAGTTGCAAGGGGCGTCGTCGGCTTTCGATGAACTCAACGGCGACGAAGTGGACATTGTCGTCGAGGACCTCGAAGAGTTGAACTCGCTGGTCGACGAGTATGCGCTGCTGGCAGGTGCGTTGCGGGACAGCGTCGAGGCACACAAGACCTACCTCGTCGAGGTTCGCAACAAGATCAAAGATCTGCTCGACGAGTTGGCCATCGAATTGGCGATCACGGCCGCTGCGGGCATCCTGTCGGCGTTCGTCTCGTTCGGTACGGGTGCGGTGGTGGCCACCGCGAAGGCGACCTCGACCATCGCGCGGTACGGCCGCAAGATCACCGAGCTCATCGGCAGTCTGAGGAGTCTGCGGGCCGGAGCGAAGATCGGAGGCTATTTCAAGGCGAGTTCGGTGGCCAAGAGCAACGAACGGCTGGTCCGCTACCTGCGGATGGAGCTGAAGACGGCCACCACGCAGGGCCAGAAGAACAACCTGGCCGGTCGGATCGGCGAGCTGAAAGCCGGCATCGACCCGGCCGTTCCCAAGCGCCCGATCGAGATCAACGGCAGAACCAGAATTCCCGACGAGATCGACGACACGGCTGCGGTTGTTCGTGAAGTCAAGAATACGAACAGCATCGGCGCTTCCCAGCAGATCAAGGACATGGCGCAGTATGCGTCGGATCGCGGCTATACGATGGAACTGATAGTGGACGACAGAACCGTTGTCTCCGGGCCCTTGCAGCTGATGATCGACAGCGGCGAAATAGTACTCAAGAGAATGGCTTTGAATTAGTATGGCTCCATCACCACAGCATGTGCGCGCACATGAGCTGCTGACCGCCGACATCACCCGGGCGAGCAAGAAGGCGAAGCTCGATTTCCGCACGCTCACGGATTTGGTGAACACCGACAAGCGATACCCTGCCTTGATACCGTTGCTCATCGACTGGCTATGTGACGTCGAAAAGCGGAGTGAAGCAACAGATCTCAAAGTTCTGGCCAATCTGCGTGACGGTCTGTCCCGGGCACTGACCACCGTCGATGCCGTCGGAACCGAGGCCGTGGAAGTCCTGTTCGACCAGTTCCACCTCGATCCTCCGCTTCCGCCCATCAATAGCTTCGCGGTGGGAAATGCGTTGTTGCAACTGGCAGTTCCGTCGGATTTCGATCGAATGGCAGCGCTGGCGGCGGATCGGGCGCAGGGGTCGGGGCGGGCTGCGGTGTTGGAGTGGTTGATCAAGCAGGGTCGCAGCGACGGTTTGGACATCGTTGTACGGGAGATCGCGGATCCGAGTGTGCGTGCTCTCGGTATCAAGTACATCCGTCAGTACCGTCCACTACCCACGGGACTACGGCCGTCTATCGAGCCGTACGTCGACGATCCGGACAGTGAAGTGCGCAAGCAGGCGAAGCTGACGCTTCAGAAACTTCCCTGACGAACGCGCCAGCGAGAATGACGACCAAGATCCCCGCCGCGGTCGGGTGGGCGTCCGGGGACCCAGGGGTCGCTGAGCCGCAATCAGGCGGCTAGCGTCCTGTACATGACGTCGTATCGTGTGGTCCCGGAGTGAGTGCTTTTCGGCAACGCGCAGCGGCGGCCGGTGAATCGTTCTGGTTCCTACCCGCCGTACTCGGATTTTCGGCCATCGTTCTGGCACAACTGCTGATCACGCTCGATCGGCATATCGATGGCAAGGACTTCGGTGCTTGGGGAGTGCTTCTCTATCGCGTCGGCGCGAGCGGTAGCCGCGACATCCTGGGCGCGATCGGCGGATCGATGCTCGGGGTGGCGGCGACGGCGTTCTCGATCACCATCTCGGTGCTCGCGACAGCCAGTTCGACGTACGGGCCGCGGTTGGTCCGCAACTTCATGTCCGACAGAGGGAATCAGTTCGTACTGGGTATTTTCGGCTCGACATTCCTTTATTCGCTGATGGTTCTGCGATCGATCCGGTCCGAGTCGAACGACGGCGAGTCTTTCGTCCCGGATATCGCGGTCAATGTTGCGGTGCTGTTGGCCGTGGTGGATGTTGCGGTGCTGGTGTACTTCATCCACCACATTGCGAGTTCCATCCAGGTTTCGACGTTGTCGGCGAGAGTTCGGGACGAACTGGTCGATGTCGTCGACCATCTGTATCCACAGGAAGTAATGGACGACCACGTTCCCAAGAGATCGATCGCGAACGCCGAGTCGGTGCTCGCGGTGAAGGCGGGGTTTGTGGTCGGAGTCGACGAGCAGGCCCTCGTGTCGGATGCATGTAGTGGAAAGTATGTGGTCGAACTCCGAGTGGGCGCGGGCGATCACGTCATTGCCGGGGAGATACTCGCCGTGGTGTCGGGCGGCGGCGATAGCTGCGCGGACGAGATCCGTGCAGCAATCGTGCTGGGCGACACTCGAACCCCGAAGCAGGACATCGACTTCGCAGTCCAGCAGCTGACCGAGATGGCCGTGCGCGCACTGTCACCGAGCACCAATGACCCCTATACGGCGCGGAACGCCATCGATGAACTTGCCGTCGGATTGGTGCCCCTCGCGGCCAGACCGACACCTCTTCTCGGCCGGCTCGACAGCGACGGTGAGTACCGCGTCACCGTCACGCGGCCTGTTGTCGGAGATCTCATCGGGCGAACTTTCGGTGCTTTTCGACGGTATGGCCTCTCCGATCCACTGGTGGTCGAGGCGGTCGCGCAGTTGGGGGAGAGAATCGGGAGGACGACGATTCATCCCGAGATCCGCCGGGGGGTGCTCGAGCAGCTGGCAGCGTTGAGCCGCGCCTACGAAGCCGGTGAGCGCGACGAGATCGACGTGGCCGTCGGTCAGGCGCGTCTCGATGAGGCGTCGGCCGTCGTCCGCAGCTCGGTGTGACGCCGGGGCCAGGTCACCCGCGACGAACTGCTCTGACGACGACGTCGTGGAGGGTGGTGGTCTTGCCGCCGGGGCCGGAAACGGTCCGGTGCGACTCCTCGGCCGTCGCGACGTCCCATCGGCTCGGGTCGAGGCGCGAGGTGATACCGGCAGCGGTTGCCGACGCCGAGGCAGGAGGCCCGTCGGACTCATGCGCCTGGCCATGCCCATGCCCGTGCCCCTGACCACTGCCATGGCCGTCGGGGTCATCGTGATGGAGGTGGCCGACGATGAGGAGAGTGCCTGCGGGTGCCACCCATGATGTGAGGCGGTCGTAGAACTCCAACTGCGGCATCGCGGGGTGTGCGTAGTGCGTTGTGACCAGGTCATATTGGGTGTCCGGCGTCCAGGTGGACAGGTCTGCCCGCACCCACTGCACCTTGTCGGCGACGCCGGCGTCTTCGGCTCGTTCGGCGGCCCGCTCGAGTGCCGCTTCGGCGATGTCCGCTCCGGTGACCTGCCACCCGCGCCCGGCGAGCCAGATCGCTTCGGCTCCGGCGCCGCACCCAGCCTCCAGTGCCGTTCCAGGCTTCAGATCGCCGACCTCGCGAACTAGGTGTGGGTTCGGCTGACCGGATCCCATGGCTGCAGCGCGGTCACCCGTCCAGATCTGGTCCCAGTATTGGTTGTCGAAGGTGTGTTCCACTGCAGAGCTTCTTTCGTCGATGGCCGCTGCGGTTGCCATCCGGCAACCCCGCTTCGTGAGGATGAACCAGCGACGAACTCGAATGCAAACAATATTGCCGAATGGCAAACTGGATGTCGTGGATCACTCACCGAAGCGCACTCTCGACGCCGTCGGACAGCGGTTGAAGCAGTTGCGTGTGCACCGCGACATCACCTTGAGCGAGCTGTCGGAAGAGACCGGCATCTCGACCAGCACTCTGTCGCGGCTCGAGGCTGGTCTGCGACTTCCCACCTTGGAACAGCTACTGCCCTTGGCAAGGATGTACGGCGTCACGCTGGACGAGCTCGTCGATGCGCCCCCGACGGGCGACCCCCGCGTCAACATGCGCCCGATCCCGACTTCCGACGGCCGAACCATCCTCCCCCTGAGCCGTCGGCCCGGAGGGATTCAGGCCTACAAGTTCATCCTCCCCGCCGGACGCGACGACGCCGAGCCCGAACTCCGTACTCACGAAGGCTACGACTGGGCGTTCGTTCTCAACGGCAGGCTCCGGCTCGTCCTCGGCGAGCGCGATCTCATCCTCGAGCCCGGCGAGGCCGCCGAGTTCGACACCCGCATCCCTCATTGGTTCGGCGCCACCGGCTCGGGGCCGGTGGAGTTCCTCAGCCTCGTCGGCAAGCAGGGGGAACGTGCACACATTCGCACGGCAGCGGGCGCACGGGAAGAAGCCGAATAGCGACGTCCGGCAAGGAAGGAACGGGAATGCAGATCGACGACGGTGACGAGCTGTCGCACGACGCGAGTCGCGCGGGCGACGACGGACCATTCACCCTGGAGGTCGAGAGTGAGACCTTCACCGTTGGAGTCCGGCGGGAACATCCGAATACCTATGACTACGACTGGGTATCGGGGCCGAACAAGAACTATGGGTTTTCGAGCACGCAGCAGGCGGCGTACCGCAGCGTCGTGGACCGGGCGGGCAGTCCGTCGGGTTTCGCACCGCCGACAATCGACGAACACCGCGAATCGATCCGCGATTTTCTGCGTCAGGTCAATCCCGCGACGGGGTACATCGGAGACTGATTCGGTGAAGACTGTCCGATGGCGGTCCTGTGGCGGTACAAGCAGCGGACGTGGGCGCGCGTCGGGGATCGAAGTAACAAGCACGTTCTCGTTACGGTCGGAGGAAGGGTTGGTATGACTACGTACTGCGTGCCGCTGTGATCGATCGCGATGGATTGGCTGCGTTTCTCGTCGATCGTCGGGCGTCCTTGCAGCCCGAGGACGTGGGGTTGCGGCGCGGTCCACGTCGCCGGACGGCAGGGCTGCGGCGAGAAGAGGTTGCCGAACTCAGCCACATGTCGACCGACTACTACGCGCGTCTCGAGCGAGGTACCGGTCCCCGGCCGTCGGCGGAGATCATTGCGTCGATTGCGCAGGGCCTGCACTTGTCGCTGGCCGAACGCGATCACGTATTTCGGCTGGCCGGGCACACTCCTCCGTCCCGCGACGCGGCGAGTGAACACGTGAGCCCAGGGCTGTTGCGCATCATGGACAGGTTGCAGGACACCCCGGCGGAGGTGCTCACCGAACTCGGCGTGACGCTGTGTCAAACTGCGCTGGGTGCGGCTCTTACCGGCGACGCCGCGCTGCGCGTGGGCCCGTCGCGCAGTCTCGGCTATCGGTGGTTCGTCGACCCGACCGCCCGAAATCTGTATCCGCCCGATGAGCGAGACTTTCTCTCACGGCTGTACGTATCGGGGCTGCGTGAGGTGGTCGCGGTGCGTGGCCCAGAATCAGCTGCGGCAAAGATGGTCGAGGTGATCGGGGCGTCGAGCGACGAGTTTCGACGGCTGTGGGCGCTCCAGGAAGTCGGACTTCGCCCACCTGAAATCAAGCGGTTCGATCACCCGGCTGTCGGCAGGCTCGAGCTGAACTGTCAGACGCTGATGGACCCGGACCAGGCGCACCGACTCCTCGTGTACACCGCCGTTCCGGGAACCGAAAGCTACGAGAAGCTGCAGCTGCTGGGGGTGCTCGGTGTCGATTCCGTACTGTGAGTGCGCGGTACCGGTAGAGGTGGATCGGTAGGTCCTGGTTGAGGCGATGCGGTGTGGTGAGACTGGACCTCGAACATTCACTTCGACAGGAGCCCAGCCATGGCACGCAACCGCAGCAGCGAACTTCTCGACCTGACCGGCAGACTCGCCGTGGTCACCGGTGCCAGCGACGGAATCGGTCGCGCGATTGCCACGCGTCTGGCCGCCGCTGGGGCCGAAGTGGTGATGCCAGTGCGTAACCCAGCCAAGGGTGCGCATGCTGCGGAGCAGATCAGAAGTGCGGTGCCCGGCGCGGCAGTGTCGACGCGGGAGCTCGATCTTTCTTCGCTGCAATCGATTTCGGCGTTGGTGAGTCAGCTTGTCGACGAAGATCGGCCCATCAACATACTGGTCAACAACGCCGGCGTCATGACGCCTCCTCGGCGTCAGGTGACTCAGGATGGATTCGAACTGCAATTCGGCACCAATCATCTGGGTCATTTTGCGTTGACTCTGGGACTCTTACCACTGCTGCGCGACGGTGGTGCCCGGGTCACCAGTCAGAGTTCGATTGCTGCCCGGAGCGGTGAGATTCATTGGGACGATCCCAACTGGGAACGGAGCTATGACGTGAACAAGGCGTACAGCCAGTCGAAGATCGCCGTCGGTCTGTTCGCGCGCGAACTCGACCGCCGTAGCAAAGAGAACGGCTGGGGGATCACGAGCAATATTGCTCACCCTGGTATTTCTCCGACGAATTTGCTTGCCGCTCAACCGGGTATGGGGCGGGACAAGGAGACAGTGGCGCGCAGGGTCGTCGGTGCACTGTCCCGTGTGGGGGTAGTCGGCAGCGTGGACAGTGCGGCGCTACCCGCAGTGGTCGCTGCGGCGGGAGTCCATGCCGTGGGGGACGAGTTCTACGGGCCGACCCGGGTGATCAGTGGCCCACCAGCCGTCCGATCGCTGTGGAAGCCGCTGACGGATATGAACGACGCGCGGCGGCTCTGGGGCCTCTCCGAAGGACTCGTGAGCAAGTAGCGCGGCGCCGCACACGCTCACTCGAGTACCGCTGACGGGGAGATCACCTTCCGATGCCGCCGGGTGGCTGCGATGACCGTCACGACCAACGGAGTGGGCACGATAATTCTCGAACCAGTGGCGAATACGGTGCGTTTCGTCGTCGCGTGAGGGCCCGCGGGAGTGAGAGGCTGGTCCCATGACCTCCGAATACTTCTCGCAGGATGAGTTCACGTGGGCTGAAGAGGACGACCGCTTCGACCTGGGACTGTGTTTCACCCTCGTGAAGTCCGACGACGCCGACGCAGTTCTCGCGGAGTTCGCCGCGGTCAATCCCGTGCGTAATCGCAAACCGGCGGACGTCGATCTCGACGAGTGGTTCGACTCGCTCGACGACGAAGGGCTCGCCAAGCGTTTCGCGGGCGTCGCGGGCGGCTGGGTGTGGGTGCTCGAAGAGTTCTCGATCGCCGCGATCCTTCCGCCGCTACCAGAGCGGCTGTCGGCGAAGTTCGGTACGAGCATCACTGTGCAGTGGGACGTGAACATGCTGTCGACGTTCGTGTACTCGCGCGACGGTGTCGTCGAGCGTCAGTTCGAGCTGGGACGCGAGGCGGATCCCGACGATCGCACGAGTCCCGAGGGCTACCTCGACGAAGAAGACGGAATCGATTGGGAATTGCCGATGGCGGGCGGGCTGTGCCTTCAGGCGCGGCTCGCGGGTGTGGCTGCGCTGACTGCGAATTCGATCGAGCCGACGATCGTCGAAACGTGCGGCCTATCCTGAACGCGGTACACGGCATGCCGGCGCCGCTTCGTGACGACAACCCATGGTCTGTTCCGCAATCTGTCGGGTGTAATCGATCAACTCTGCGCTTCGGCGGTCGTCTTCATTTCGGCCAGCCATGCGTCGAGTCCGGCTCCGAGGAACATCGTTGAGGTGGGTACGTCCGCTTCGACCTGTGCGCCCGTCCAGGTCTCTTCGGTTTTCACCAGCACGCCGCCGTCGACTTCGCTGAAGTTCCACACGTGGGTGCCGTTGTCGATGCTCAAGCCGTCGCCGACTGCCGGGCCACTCCATCGGACACACGAATCCGGTTCGAGCTCGTGAACCGTCGAGGTGATGGTCAGTGTCGTGGCGGGGGTCGTCGCGGTCGCGGGTGCGGGGGTGGTCCATTGAAACTGGGATCCTGCCGCGAGGGGTCCGGCGCTGTTCATGCTCGTGACGGGTTGCTGCCAGGTCGGCCAGCTCTGCACGTCGGTGTGCAAGTTCCACACCGTACTGAGTGGCGCGTCGATCATGATCTCGCTCTGGTACCGAATCTGGGCCGAACCGTCGGTTCCGGCGCCGCCGCAGGTCAATGCCGTCTCTTCTGCAGGGGGCACGGCGGCTGAGGTCACTGCGGCTGGGGACTCGGACGTCGCCGCGTCCGGGCTCGCAGGTGTCTCGCTGCTGCAGGCGGCGGCCAACAGTGCAGTGCTTGCGATTGCGAGCGCCGATAGAGCCGTTCGCCGACGGGTCTTAGCAGTGGACTTATTCATAATGTTCCATCTCCTTCGAGTTACGGTCATTAACTTGAGTTAGAAGCTATAACCAAACGACTGCAAGAGTCAATAGCAACAGTGATAGCCTCTAACTCACGGAGCGACGGGAGACGGCATGTCAGCTGCAGGCACTGCGCGAGAGCGCTATCGATCGCAGGTGAGCGAGGAGATCAAGGCGCGGGCGCGGGAGCAGATCGCCACTGCCGGAATTTCCGCGCTGTCGCTCAATGCGATCGCCAAGCATGTCGGTATGAGCGGGCCCGGCCTGTATCGGTATTTCGCCAGCCGCGACGATCTCATCACCGAGCTGATTCGGGACGCCTATCGCAGCCTCGCCGACACCATGCGGGCGTCACTCGACACCGGAGCCGATGTGACCGGCTTGGCCTACGCGGTGCGCGAGTGGGCGGCGCAGGATCCGCAGCGGTACTTCCTCATCTACGGCACGCCGGTCCCCGGGTATCACGCGCCGGAGGACACGACTCGTATTTCATCCGAGATCATGGCCGTGCTCATCGAGGCGTTCTCGGCGCTCCCCGTCGAAGGCCAGGACACCGCGTTCGATGCTCATCTCGCGAGTCATCGTGAATGGGCGTACGACGACTCGGTGCCGGAAGCAACGCTTCATCGGTGTCTGTCTTTCTGGACCCGGCTGCACGGGATTCTGTCGCTGGAACTGGCAGGCCATTTCACCGGTATGAAGTTCGATCCGGCCTTGCTGTTCGCGGACGAGCTCGCAACATTCCACCGTGCTGCAGAACCGGGCCGATAGGTGTCCAGGGCGCTGTTCCCAACCGTGTTCCCGAGGTAAATGCAGTTCTACGCCTCGGGAGCCGATAATTCTTCATTCAAGTGAATGACATTCAAAAAAGTCCGAGACTCGATCGGCTGTTGTTCATCTCCTGTTGTCCTGGTGGTGATCTCGCGATTACATCGCGGTTCGGTGGAGTTGGCCACACTTGTAGGCGGTGGATCACGGCCGTCGAGCGGTCTGTCGGGGTAAGCGTTTACTATTCGCATGGACAGTAGGGGCGACCGTCGTTGACGACGTGCCGCGTGATCGCTGCCAATTGATTTCGAGTTGCTTTTCGACGGGGGAAGACAACGCTATGCGGATAACAGTGTTCGGCACCGGGTACCTCGGGGCGACCCACGCTGCCTGTATGGCAGAGCTGGGTCACGAGGTGCTCGGCGTCGACGTCGACCCGGCCAAGCTCGCCAAGCTGGAAGCAGGCGAGGTTCCTTTCTGGGAGCCTGGTCTCGAAGACGTCCTGCAGCGCAACATCGCAGCCGGACGCCTCCGGTTCACCTCCTCGTATGAGGAGGCGGCCGAGTTCGCCGAAGTCCACTTCCTCGGTGTGGGTACTCCGCAGAAGAAGGGCGAGTTCGCCGCCGACATGATTTATGTCGACGCTGTCATAGAGACTCTCGCTCCGCTGCTGACCAAGCCCGCCGTCGTTTTCGGGAAGTCCACCGTTCCGGTGGGTACCGCTGCTCGGCTCGGCGCACTGGCTCGTGAGCTCGCGCCTGCCGGCGACGGCGTGGAGATCGCCTGGAATCCGGAGTTTTTGCGCGAGGGCTACGCAGTAAAGGACACGCTGCACCCGGATCGCCTGGTGCTCGGAGTCGACCGTGACCGGCCTGGTCGGGCGGAAGCGCTGGCGCGTGAGGTCTACGCGCAGCTTCTCGACGAGGAGATTCCGTTCCTGGTCACCGATCTTGCGACGGCGGAGCTGGTCAAAGCCTCGGCCAATGCATTCTTGGCCACCAAGATTTCGTTCATCAACGCCATCGCCGAGGTCTGCGAAGCGTCGGGCGCCGACGTGAAGGTGTTGGCCGACGCCATCGGCCACGACGACCGCATCGGGCGCAAGTTCCTCAATGCAGGCATCGGATTCGGTGGAGGTTGCCTGCCCAAAGATATTCGTGCCTTCATGGCACGGGCGGGGGAGTTGGGTGCCGATCAGGCGCTCACGTTCCTTCGCGGTCAAGCCCCAAGTAGTGGTGTAACTCGTTTTTGATCCTTCGTTGGTGGTTAGGCGGGTAGTTGCATCAGTTCATCGGTGCTCACCTCCGTCGGCGAGCTGGTGTCGGTGTCGGCG
>NZ_JAHFVG010000102.1 GCF_023264675.1 Rhodococcus sp. (in: high G+C Gram-positive bacteria) | reverse complement strand
TTCTCCGTGGTGTCGCCGTTGCTGTCCAGATCGTTGGTGCTGCAGCTTCAGCCCCTAGGTTCGGCGGATATCGAGTTGCTGCTCACCCGTGCCGCGAACGATCCGCGGGGATTGGACGGTGCCGTCACGATCGCCGACGACGCCATGGCCCATCTGGTGAGGCTGGCAGCCGGTGACGCTCGCCGTGCGCTCACAGCGCTCGAAGCCGCTGCAGGCGCAGCGACGGGACCGGTGCTCGATCTCGCGACCGTCGAGGCGAGTGTCGACAAGGCGGCAGTCAGGTACGACCGGGACGGCGATCAGCACTACGACGTCATCAGCGCGTTCATCAAATCGATTCGCGGGTCCGATGTCGACTCGGCCCTGCACTATTTGGCGCGCATGATCACGGCGGGGGAGGACGCGCGGTTCATCGCGCGCCGGCTCGTCGTCCATGCGAGCGAGGACATCGGGATGGCCGACCCGACCGCGCTGCAGACGGCAACCGCAGCCGCAACCGCGGTGCAGCTCATCGGAATGCCGGAAGCTCGGCTCGCGTTGGCGCAGGCAACAATTCATCTCGCGACTGCACCGAAGTCGGGTGCCGTCATCGCCGCATTGGGTGCGGCGATGGCCGATGTCGCTGCCGGGAAGTCCGGTTCGGTGCCACCGCACTTGCGCGACGGTCACTACAAGGGGGCCGAGGCGCTCGGCAACGCGGTCGGCTACAAGTACCCCCACAACGACCCGTCCGGCGTTCTGAGGCAGCAGTACCCGCCGGACGAATTGGTGGGCGTCGACTACTACGAGCCCACCGATCACGGTGCCGAGCGTGAGATCGGCACGCGCGTCGGAAAGCTACGTCGTATCGTGAGGGGCCGATAGATGCGCAGGTCGCGGGGTTTGCGCGAGCACCAGGCGCGGGGCGTTAACCTGTACCAGTGCAGACCCATGACATTCGCAGGCGCTTCCTCGACCACTTCGTGAAAGCCGGGCATACCGAAGTGCCCAGTGCGTCCTTGGTGCTCGACGACCCGAACCTGTTGTTCGTCAATGCGGGCATGGTGCAGTTCGTCCCGTTCTTCCTCGGTCAGCAGACACCGCCGTATGCCACGGCGACGAGCGTCCAGAAATGTGTTCGCACACTGGACATCGAGAACGTCGGTATCACCACCAGGCACAACACGTTCTTCCAGATGGCCGGAAATTTCTCGTTCGGCGACTACTTCAAGCGTGACGCGATCAAGCACGCGTGGTCGCTGTTGACAGGAAGTGTCGAGGACGGTGGCTACGGCTTCGACCCTGAGCGCATCTGGGTCACTGCATATCTCGACGACGACGAAGCCATCGCGCTGTGGAAGGAACTCGCCGGAATTCCCGACGAGCGGATCCAGCGCCGCGGCATGGCCGACAACTATTGGTCCATGGGCATCCCCGGACCCTGCGGACCGTGCTCGGAGATCTACTACGACCGCGGACCCGAGTTCGGTGTCGAAGGCGGACCCGAGGCCGACGAGGATCGCTACATCGAGATCTGGAATCTCGTGTTCATGCAGAACGAGCGCGGCCAGGGAATCAGCAAGGACGACTTCGAGATTCTCGGACCCTTGCCCAAACAGAACATCGACACCGGCATGGGCGTCGAACGAGTCGCATTCCTTCTGCAGGGTGTCGACAACGTCTACGAGACCGATCTGGTTCGACCCGTCATCGCCAAGGCCGAGGAACTCAGCGGCCGCGCGTACGGCGTGAACAACGCCGACGACATCCGCTTTCGTGTCATCGCCGACCACGCGCGCACCGCTGCGTTGCTGATCTCGGACGGCATCAACCCCGGCAACGACGGCCGCGGCTACGTCCTGCGTCGACTCCTGCGCAGGATAGTGCGGTCCGCTCGACTGCTCGGAGCTCCCGATCAGACGATGGCCCAATTCATCACCGTCGTCCGCGACACGATGGCCGAGTCGTACCCGGAGCTCGTCGAGGGCTTCGATCGGATTCTCACTGTCTCGGTAGGCGAGGAGACGGCGTTCCTGAAGACACTGACGTCCGGATCCAAGTTGTTCGACACCGCAGCCGAGACCGTGAAATCGTCGGGCAAGTCGACCATCGGGGGAGCCGAAGCGTTCGCCCTGCACGACACGTACGGCTTCCCGATCGACCTGACGCTCGAGATGGCATCCGAAGCCGGACTGAAGGTGGACGAGGACGGCTTCCGATCGCTGATGGCCGAGCAGCGCCAACGCGCGAAGGACGACGCTCGTGCGCGTAAGCATGCGCACACGGATCTGTCGGTCTACAAGGACTTCGTCGATCGCGGCGCCACCGAGTTCACCGGATTCGACGAGTTGTCCTCCGAGGCGAACGTGCTGGCTCTCATCTCCGGCGGCGTCCGAGTTCCGACGGCTACTGCGGGCGAATCCGTCGAGGTCATCCTGGACCGAAGCCCGCTGTACGCGGAGTCCGGCGGCCAGATCGCCGACATCGGCACGATTACCGGACCGGGTTTCGCCGTGAAGGTGAACGACGTCCAGAAGATCGCCAAAAAGGTGTGGACCCACAAGGTCACCGTCGAGACCGGGCAGATCACCGAGGGCGACGTCGTGCGAGTGGATGTCGATCCCGCGTGGCGCAAAGGCGCTACCCAGGGGCATTCGGGGACACACATGGTCCATGCTGCACTTCGGCAGGTTCTCGGGCCGAATGCGACGCAGGCGGGTTCGCTCAACAAGCCCGGTTATCTTCGGTTCGACTTCTCGTGGCAGGGCGGCTTGTCGGAGTCGCAACGCACCGATATCGAGGCCGTCGCCAACGACGCGATCGGCGCCGACTTCGCGGTCAACACCTCGGTGACCGATCTCGACAGCGCCAAGGCAATGGGCGCGATGGCGCTGTTCGGTGAGAACTACGGGGACGAGGTGCGTGTCGTCGAGATCGGCGGACCGTTCTCGATGGAGCTGTGCGGCGGTACGCACGTGCAGCATTCGTCGCAGATCGGCCCCGTGACACTGCTCGGTGAGTCGTCCGTCGGCTCCGGCGTGCGCCGGGTCGAGGCGTTCGTCGGACTGGACTCGTACCGCTACCTCGCGAAGGAACGCGCGCTGCTCGCCGGCGTTGCGTCTTCGCTCAAGGTTCCCACCGAGGAAGTGCCTGCTCGGATCGAAACCCTCGTCGAGAAATTGCGCGTCGCGGAGAAGGAACTCGATGCGGTCAAGGCCGCGGCCGTGTTGTCCTCGGCCGGTGATCTGGCGGACAAGGCCGAACGCCTCGGAGTTGTCCGCGCGGTCATCGCGCAGGCTCCAGGCGGCGTCGGTGGCAACGATCTGCGCACCCTGGCCAACGACGTGCGCGGTCGGCTGGGCAGCGACGCCGCCGTCGTGGTGTTGTTCGGCTCGGTCGACGGCAAGGTGCCGTTCGTCGTCGTATCCAACAAGGCAGCCCAGGACGTCGGCGTGAAGGCGGGTGAACTGGTTGCCAGCTTCGGTCCGGCGATCGGCGGACGCGGCGGCGGCAAGGCAGATTCGGCACAGGGATCCGGTTCGAACGTGGAGGGCATCGCGGAAGCATTGATTGCCGTCCGAAACCGGATATCCGAGTCGGCCACCGTCTGATCGTGACGGATTCCGCAGAGCGATCGGCGCCGAGGCGCCGCGAACCGGATCGTCCCGGTGACGACGATCCAGGCCCTGGCCGCCGCATCGGTATCGACGTCGGGAGTGTCCGCATCGGGATCGCGTCCTGCGATCCTGGCTGCGTCCTGGCAACGCCGGTGGAGACTGTCGCGCGGGCGAAGTCCCGAGGTGCCGAGCCGACCGACGTCGCGCGGGTCGCTGCTCTGGTGGCCGAATACGAAGCGGTGGAAATCGTGATCGGCCTTCCCCGGACCTTGCGTGGTGAGAGCGGTTCGGCAGTGAAAGCTGCCGAAAGCTTCGCACGCATCCTCGCCAAACACGTCGACGGTGTCCCGATACGCATGGCCGACGAGAGATTGACTACTGTGACCGCGACGCGTGCGCTTCGAGACAGCGGAGTTCGTGCCAAGTCGCAGCGGTCCGTCATCGATCAGGCTGCGGCGGTCGCGATTCTTCAGGGCTGGCTCGACGAGCGATCGTCCCGTCTCGGGGCGGGCACCATCACGCACCACAGCACCACCCCGTCCGAGCAGCACGGTCGAGACCCGGAGGTCGGCGAGTGAGTTACAGGCACTACGAGGACGAGGCGCACACCGACCCCATCGGGTATCGAGTCGGCGAAGGCACCGAGTTCCATCGCGCCATCCATAGGGCGGACCATCGTGACACCCCGCCGCCACGTGATCGGCGGCCCGAGCCGCGGGCAGCGAGGCGGCAGGACAGCGA
>NZ_JAHFVG010000052.1 GCF_023264675.1 Rhodococcus sp. (in: high G+C Gram-positive bacteria) | reverse complement strand
CGTTGTGTCCACGCCTGCGGTAGCAGATCATGTCGATGACGACGTCTTTGTTGAACTTCTCACGGAAGTCGACGGCGAGCTGAGCAACGCGGACGCATGCTTCCGGGTCGTCACCGTTGACGTGGAAGATCGGCGCGCCGATCATCTTGGCGACGTCGGTGCAGTACTCGGACGAGCGAGAGTGCTCCGGTGCGGTGGTGAATCCGACCTGGTTGTTGACGACGATGTGCACGGTGCCGCCGGTGCGGTAGCCGCGCAGTTGCGCGAGGTTGAGCGTTTCCGCAACAACACCCTGGCCTGCGAAGGCCGCGTCGCCGTGAAGCATCAACGGAAGGACGGAGAATCCGCCTTCGCCCGCACCCTTGTCCAGCAGGTCCTGCTTGGCGCGAACCAGTCCTTCGAGGACCGGATCCACAGCTTCGAGGTGCGACGGGTTCGCGGTAAGCGACACCGCGATGTCGTTCTCGCCGAACATCTGGATGTAGGTGCCCTGGGCGCCGAGGTGGTACTTCACGTCGCCGGAGCCGTGGGCCGCCGCCGGGTTCATGTTGCCCTCGAACTCGGTGAAGATCTTCGAGTAGGGCTTTCCGACGATGTTCGCCAGGACGTTCAGGCGACCACGGTGCGGCATGCCGATGACGACCTCGTCGAGCGAATGCTCGGCGCTCTGGTCGATGACGGCGTCCATCATCGGGATTACGGACTCTGCACCTTCGAGTGAGAAGCGCTTCTGCCCGACGTACTTGGTCTGCAGGAAGGTCTCGAAAGCCTCGGCGGCGTTGAGCTTGCTGAGGATGTACTTCTGCTGCGCCACAGTCGGTTTGACGTGGGTGGCCTCGACACGTTCCTGCAGCCACGCGACCTGATCGGTCTCGAGGATGTGGGTGTACTCGATGCCCATGTGGCGGCAGTAGGAGTCGCGAAGGACGCTGAGTACGTCGCGCAGACGCATCTTGTCCTTGCCGTGGAATCCGCCGACCTTGAATTCTCGGTCGAGGTCCCACAGCGTCAGATCGTGGCTGATCACGTCGAGGTCCGGGTGCATCCGGAACTTGTCCTTGGTGAACTGCAACGGATCCGTGTCGGCCATCAGGTGGCCGCGGTTGCGGTACGCCGCGATGAGCTCGAGGACGCGGGTGTTCTTGTCGACGGTGCCCTCGGGCAGATCCTTGCGCCAGCGGATCGGCTCGTACGGGATCTTCAACGAATGGAAGATCTCGTCGTAGAACTCGTCGCTGATCAGCAGGTTGTGGATCGTCTTGAGAAAATCGCCCGACTCGGCGCCCTGGATGATGCGGTGGTCGTACGTCGAGGTCAGCGTCATCAGCTTGCCGACGCCGAACTCCGCCAGGCGCTCGTCGCTCGCGCCCTGGAACTCTGCCGGATACTCCATGGCACCGGCGCCGATGATGGCGCCCTGGCCGTTCATCAGGCGTGGGACTGAGTGCACGGTTCCGATGCCGCCGGGATTGGTCAGCGACAGCGTGACGCCTTGGAAGTCCTCGCCGGTCAGCTTGCCGTCACGCGCGCGGCGGACGATGTCCTCGTACGCGTTGTAGAACTGCGTGAAGGTGTAGTCCTGCGTGTTCTTGATCGCGGCGACGACGAGCGAGCGGTTGCCGTCCTTGCCGGGAAGGTCGATTGCCAGTCCGAGGTTGGTGGCAGCGGGTGTCACCGCGTTCGGCTTGCCGTCGATCTCGGCGAAGTGGCGGTTCATGTTCGGGAACGCCTTGACGGCCTGCACGATGGCGTAGCCGAGAAGGTGTGTGAACGAGATCTTGCCGCCGCGTGTGCGAGCGAGGTGATTGTTGATCACCAGGCGGTTGTCGACCATGAGCTTGGCCGGGATCGCGCGGACGCTGGTAGCGGTGGGGATCTGAAGCGAGGCCGACATGTTCTTCGCGACGGCAGCAGCGGCGCCGCGCAGAACCTTGCTGGACTCTTCGGCCGGTGCCGCGGCAGCAGCGGGCTTCGCGCTGGCGGTCGAGGGTGCAGAGCCTGCAGCCTTCGACGTTGCAGGCCGCGCAGTGGGAGCGGGCTTGGTCGCCGCTGCGGTGGCCTTGGGAGCCTCCGCCTTGGGCGCAGCAGCCTTGGGAGCCGCAGCTTTCGGTGCTTCGGCCTTGGGCGCAGCAGCCTTGGGTGCATCGGGCGTGGCGGACGTGCCGTTGGACGGAGCCTTACTCCCGTTCGGAACTGACGCCGTGCCGTCACCTACCGGTGCGTCCGGGTCGTAGTCGGTGAGAAATTCGTGCCAACTGGCGTCGACAGACGACGGATCATCCTTGAATCGCTCGTACATCTCGTCGACAAGCCATTGGTTTTGTCCGAATTGGGTAGTAGAGCTGCTGCTCACGGCAGTAGTTCGCCTCGATTCTTCTCTTCGTTCCCGATCAAACGCGCGTACACATCCAGGCTAGACCTCTCCCGAGGGGTACAGACGCCCGGGACGTGGCTGTGGTATGTACTCACGAGTAACTATCAGCTTCTGTGCTGACGACTCCGTGGACTATCGAATTATTCCCGTCGGACGTTTCGGCCGCATCCCACAACCGCGCGTAGAACCCGTTCGCAGCCCTCAATCCGTCGTGCGTGCCGGTCTCGACGATTCGGCCGGCGTCGACGACGACGATCAGATCGGCCCGCGCCGCGGTCGCCAGTCGGTGCGCGACGACCACCGCCGTTCGCTTGCGAAGCACTCGCTCGCTGGCGGCGAGAACCTTGCGTTCGGTGGCGGGATCGAGCGTTGCCGTTGCTTCGTCGAGCAGCAGTAGATCGGGGTCGACGAGCTCTGCCCGGGCCAGCGCGATCAGCTGCCGTTGGCCTGCCGACAGACCCTGCCCGCGCTCGCCGACCGGCTGTCTCATGCCCCCGCGAAGTGCAGCGATGGTGTCCAGAGCGCCGACAGCGCGCGCTGCATCTTCGATCTCGGCGCGGGTGGCGTCGGGCTTGCCGAAGGCGATGTTGCTCGCCACGTCGCCGGTGAAAAGGTGCGCTTCCTGAGGCACGACACCGAGTCGGTGGCGGTAGTCCGCGAGCCGATAGTCGCGTAGATCCGTGCCGTCGACACGCACCGATCCTGACGTCGGATCGTAGAAACGAGCGAGCAGTTTGACGACGGTGGACTTGCCCGCGCCGGTCTGTCCGACGAGCGCGACGGTGGTGCCACGAGGCACTGTGAGATTGACCTCACTGAGTGCTTCGGTGTCGGCTCCGGCATAGCGGAAGCCGACATTTCTGAATTCGATATCACTACGGAGATGTCCGTCACGGATGGGCACGACATTCGGATTCGAGGCGGTTTCGATCGAACTCGGCGTGCGAAGCAGGTCGCCGATCCGGCTGACGCCGACGCTCGCCTGTTGGTACCCGTCGAACACCTGAGAGAGCTGCTGGATCGGACCGAACAGCAGCCCGAGGTAGAGCACGAACGCGACGAGCGTGCCCGCCGACGTCGATCCTGTCGCGACTTGATGCGCGCCGACGAAGACGACGAGGGCGAGAGCGATATCGGAGAGCAGCGTGATGAACGGGAAGAACACGGAGATGGCGCGCTGGGATCGCATTCGGCTGACCCGGTAGTGATCTGCACGCTCGGCGAACCGATCGGCGGCGAACTCCTCGCGGCGATAGGCCTGCGCCGAGCGCAGGCCCGCGATGTTTTCCTGGAAGTCGGCATTGACTGTCGAAATACGCTCGCGAGACGTCGAGTAGGCAGCCGACGAGATCTTGCGGAACACGATGGTCGCGACGACGAGCGGCGGAACCACTGCAAGGGCGACGAGTCCGAGCGAGAAATCGGTGACGAGCAGAGCCGTCGCGATACCGAGGATCGTGAGAAGGCTGACCACGGCGGTGGAGGCGCCGGTCTGGATGAACGACGAGAGCGCGTCGACGTCGGTCGTCATCCTTGTCATGATGCGGCCGGACAGTTCGCGTTCGTAGTAGTCCAGCCCGAGTCGCTGGATGTGGGCGTAACTCCTGACCCGGAGGCCGAACAGCACGCGTTCGCCTGCCCTGGCGGTGATGGTCGTGGTCGCCGAGATGACGAACCAACCGGCGACAGCGAGCACGACGCCGATGGCCGTTGCCGTCCACAGCGCGCCCGAGTCACCACGGGACACGCCGTCGTCGACGGCGAATCGCACGATGGACGGAAACGCGATCGATGCGAGGGAGTCCAGCGCGAGCAGTACCACCACGGCGATCAGGAGTGCCCGAACCGGGGCGAGCAACCGTGTGAGACGGAAATGCGGATCGGCAGCGCGGAGCGCGGGCCCTGATGTTTGCGGGTCTTCGGTGGCCGACGGGAGCGCGTCGACGGCGGCGGCCATCTGCGGGGTCGATGCAGCACTGCCCAGGGCGCCTGCGACGTGTCCGCCGCCTGCTCTACCGCTTCCTCCGCCGACGCCAACAGGTCCGGCGGCGGCAGTAGATCTGGATTCGGTGTGCGGCTCTATGTCCTCGGGCCAGAGGACGGCGTCGCCGGGTCGGTCGCTGAGATCGTGGTCGCCGGGGAAGTTCTCGAACGTTTCGGTGTCTTCCGAATCGTCGGCCGAGAGAAGCGTTCGAAACAGAGGACATCGTTCGTCGAGTTCGGCGACGGTTCCGGCGTCGATGATCTGCCCGCCGTCGAGGACGGCGACGCGGTCGGCCAACGTCAGCGTGGATCGTCGGTGTGCGAGAACCACGGTGGTGCGGTCGCGGAGCCGCCGAAGGGCGTCGAAAATCTTGGCTTCGGTGGCGGCGTCGACGGCGGAGGTGGCGTCGTCGAGCACGAGGACTCGCGGGTCCGTCAACAGAGCGCGCGCAAGGGCGATGCGCTGCCGCTGGCCGCCGGACAGTGTCAGGCCGCGTTCGCCGACGACGGAGTCGTAGCCGTCCGGCAGCGCCTCGATGAACGCCGCGGCCTCGGCGAGACCGGCGGCTCGCTCGATCTCCTCGGAGGTGGCATCGGGCTTGCCGAGCGCGATGTTCGCCGCGATGGTGTCGGAGAAAAGGAACGGCTCGTCGAACACCAGACCGACAGCGCCGCGAAGTTGCTGCGCGCTGACCCGGTCCACGTCGAATCGCTGCCCGTCCGACGTCAGCGCGACCGAGCCGGACTGTGGACTGTAGAAGCGGGGGAGAAGCAACGACAGTGCCGTCTTGCCGGATCCGGCATGGCCGACGATAGCGATGCATTCGCCCGGCGCGACGCTCAGATCGAAGGAGCGGAGGACGTCTCGCGTCGGTTCGAATCCGAAGGTGACGTGGTCGAAGTCGAGGCCGAGTGGACCGTCGGGCAGGTGTAGCGGCTGGTGTGGCTCGGGGACGACGGGCTCGGTGTCGACCACCGCGTAGACACGTTCGACGGCGGCGCGCGAGAGCTGGGCCATGATCACGATCGAGGACAGGGTTCTCGTCACGGCGGACAGCGTGGCCACGTAGGTGGCGAACGCCAGGAACGTGCCGACGGTGATGTGGCCGTGCATGGCCAGGTATCCGCCGAGCGCGATGACGCCGACGAGTCCGAGTTGCGGGATGGCCGCCATGGACGGAGCGAACCGCGAGTTGATCTTGGCTGCCCGCATACGTTCGGCGAACAGTGTGCGACCGAGTGCTTCCAGTCGGTCCACTGCTCGCGCTTCCTGGCCGAAGCCCTTGACCACTCGAACCCCGGTAACGGTCTCCTCGACGTGCTGCGCGAGATCCGCTGCACGTTGCTGCGCCGACCACGTTGCCGCGTACAGCGTCGGCCGCACTCGATAGACCACGAGGGAGACGGCAGGAACGATGAGCAGCGCGACGAGAGTCAGCAGCGGCGAGAGGTACGCCATCACGGCCAGGGCGAGGACGAACTGCAGCAGTGCTCCCGCGGACATCGGCACCATCGCGAGCAGGCCTTGGACGAGCTGGAGATCGGTGATGGAGCGGGACACCACCTGGCCGGTTCGGATTTCGTCCTGGCGGCGTCCGTCGAGTCGCTGCAGTGAGCCGAGCAGCGCAAGCCTGAGATCGTGTTGAACGTCGATCGAGAGCCGACCGGCAAGGAACCGTCGACCGAACTGACATCCGAACCGCACGACGCCGAGCCCGCCGATCGCGATGGCAACCGCCAGGATCGCGTCGCTGTCTCCCGCACCCGCATCGTCGACGGCGATGCGGGTGAGGAGTGGAAACGAGATGTCGATGACGGCTGCGACCATGGTGACCGTCAGGGCGCCGAGTGCAGTTTTTCGGTGGATCCAGCACTGAGCGACGAGGCGAGAAATCCACCCGGCCGTCCGTTTGTCGTTACCTTCACTCACCATCACATTCGAACGGTAGTCCTCGGCACCGACACGGGTGTCAGCCGATGTCGCGCTCGCGGGTTCGGAGCCAGCCCGCAACGACGGACACCGCACCCCACAACGTCAGGCCGACGGCCGAGAGCGCCCACGAGGTGAGCACTTGTTCGTCGTTGATCTGGCTTGCGGCGACGAGGGACAAGGTCAGGGCCGACGGGGTCACGTGCCAGGCTCCGTCGATTCCGATTCCCGAGAGGATCCCGATGGCGATCAACTCGCCGAACGGGAACCACGCGACGATGATGATCGAGGGCCATGTCGGTGATCCGAACAGCAAGCCGAGCCCGGATCCGATGAGAGACCACAGAACGACCGCGAACAGTCCGGAGGCCACCGACGCCATCGTCTCGCCGTCGAGTGAGAACGAGCCTCCGGTGAACAGCAGCAGGCAGGCGAGGCTGCAGATCGCGACGATCATTCCGTACCCGACCGAGAAGAGCGCGGTGACGGCGATCTTGGCGGCGATCACTCGGTCGCGGCCGGAGGCGGTCAGAAACGACGTGGTGATCGTGTCGTGCCGGAATTCGGTGCCGGTGTTGACGGCCGAGAACACGGCAGCGAAGAGCATCGAGAACATCAGCGAGATGAACAGGCCGACAGCAGCAACTCCGTCCACGTCGCCGCCGGTCAGATCCTCGGTTCCGCTCGCGACCGCCGAGGAGATGGCGCTTGCGCAGATTCCGACGAATATCGGTGGTAGCGCGAGGGCCCACCAGAAGTTCAGCGTGGTGACCTTGCGGATTTCGGAGGTGAGCAGCGTCGTCATCGTCGTTCGCCTTCCCAGTAGGACTGCGCAGGCGGCTGACCATAGCCGGGTGGGGGCCCGTAGCCGGGAGGCGGCGGACCGTAGCCGGGCGGGGGACCGTACCCCGGCGGCGGGGGACCGTATCCGGTTGGCGGGGGAGCGTAGCCGGGTGGTGGACCGTAGCCGGCGGGCGCACCGTAATTCTGGGGAGGAAGCTGCCCGGGAGCGGGCGCCGCGTACTGTCCTGCCGTCATGGACAGGAATACCTGCTCCAGGTCGACGTGCTCGTAGCTGGTGCCGAACACGGTCAGCTCGGTGTCGGTCGCGATTCTGGTGATGGTGTCGGCGTCGGCATCTGCCACCCCGAGTCGTCCGTCGGGTAACAGCTGGCTGTTGGTGATGCCGTTCGACGCCAAAGCAAGAGCCAGCGCGGCGGGATCGGACACTGCGACGAGGGTTCGGCTGGGTCGCGACGATCTGAGCTGGTCGATGGTGCCCTGGTAGACGAGGGCTCCGCCGCTGACGATGACCAGGTTGTCCACGGTCGCTTCGACTTCGCGCAGCAGATGGCTGGAGATCAGCACGGTGCGGCCCCCGGCGGCGAACGATTTCAGGAAGTCCCGCAGCCAGGCGATGCCCTCGGGATCGAGGCCGTTGGCGGGCTCGTCGAGCACCAGAATTTCCGGATCGCCGAGAAGAGCGGTCGCCAGCGCGAGGCGTTGACGCATGCCGAGCGAAAATCCCCCCACGTTGCGCTTCGCGGCGTCGGCGAGACCGACGACCCGCAGAACGTCGTCGGCGCGACCGTCGGGGACACCGATAGCCGCGGTGAAGATCCGCAGGTGCCCCAGGGCGGTTCGTTTCGGGTGCAGACTTCGAGAATCGAGTACCGCGCCGACGACTCGTGCCGGGTGCGAGAGAGTGGAGAAGGGTGCGCCCGCAACCAGGCCGACACCCGTGGTCGGCTTGGCCAGCCCGAGCAGAAGTCTCAGGGTGGTGGTCTTACCGGATCCGTTGGGGCCGAGGAATCCGGTGATCGACCCGCGAGGCACCGCGAAGCTCAGATCGGAGACGGCGCGAACCGTTCCGAACGTCTTCGTCAGATTGTGCGCTTCGAGCGCGTTCGTACCGAAGCCGTATGTCATGCAGCGATTCCCCCGGACCGTCGACGTGTCTCGTACAGAGCCGGACGGATCCGGCTCCGTACGAGATTACGGCCTACGTCGCCGCTGTCGGTATCGGCGCGCGAACCGACGTCAGCTCAGGAACGCCGCGGCGACCTCGCGGTAGGTGACCGACGGATCGGCGTTGTCGGGAAGCGAATGCAGCGTGACGTGCGATGCCCCGGCGTCGAGGTGCTGGCGGAGGCGTGCGGCGATGGCGTCGGCGTCTCCGTGCGCGACGAGGGCGTCGATGAGCCTGTCACTGCCGCCGTTGCCGATTTCTTCGTCGGAGTATCCGAGGCGGTTCAGATTGTTCGTGTAATTGCGCAGGTGCAGGTAGGGGTTGTTCACCGGCGGGCGGCCGATCTCGCGGGCTTTGACCGGATCGGTTTCGAGCACGACCTTGTGTTCGGGTGCCAGCACCTTGTCCGGGCCCAGAATCGCGCGTGCTTCGGCCGTGTGTTCCGGAGTGGTCAGGTAGGGGTGGGCGCCTGCGGTTCGGTCGGCGGACAACTTCAGCACCTTGGGTCCGAGCGCTGCCAGAACCCGCCGCTCGACGGGGACGCCGCCCTCGTCCAAGGCATCGAGGTAGTTCACGAGAGCGTCGTAGGGCTTCTGGTATTCCTGGACGGCCTCGGGATGGCCGGCGCCGATTCCGAGCAGGAATCGTCCCGGGTGCTTCTTCTCGAGGCGGTGGAAGGACTCCGCGATCTCGGGAGCCGCCGCGGACCAGATGTTGACGATTCCGGTGGCGACGACGACGGATTCGGTGGCATCCAGAACTTCCTCGGCCGTCGCGAGGTCCGAAGGAGGCGATCCGCCGAGCCAGATCGTGCCGTAACCGGAAGATTCGATCGTTCGCGCAAGTTCGGGCGGAACTGCCGAGTGGCCGCGCCAGATGCCGAGGGTGCCGAGGTCAGGTGTGTCGGTCGTCATGTTCGATTCCAACGCCGGGTCACTGCTCGAGAATTCCGTCGATCGGATCGGCGTCGATGACGCGCGTTTCGGGCCACGCTCTCGGCGCGGGTCCGAAAGCATCGCGCGCATTGCGGATGACACCCTTGCCGATCATGCGGTTACCCGCGCCGCCGATCACGGCTCCGATGCCGGCGGGAAGGAGCTTGCCGAACAGCAGTGCACTGCGCTTGGCCAGGTATTTCTGCACGAATTTCTTGACGAGTGACTTGTTCATCGTCGTCATCGTCCCGCCCGGAATGCGTGAGGTGACGAGGGTGCCCCAGTTCTTGGCCGAGGTCCCGACGGTTTTCTGCACGATCTGCATGCCGGATTCGCCGAGTGCTACCGCCAGAACGAGAGCGCGCCGTTGCTGATGATCGTGGACCGGGATGCCGTGCACCGATGCAACGGACAGCGTGAGCAGCGCTGAGGACTCGATGAAGAACGCCGTTTCGGCGCCTACCGCGGCGAGCGAGGCGACGGTTCCGATGGCAGGCACCGCTGCGGCACCGCCCACGGCACTGCCACTGCCGGTCACGGCGAGAAGAAAGCGGTTCTCGAGTCGCTCGATCAATTGCGCCGGGGTGTCGTTCGGGTGTGCCCGACGCATGTATGCGACGTACTTCTCGACGGCGGGTCCCTGAATGCGGCTGCCGTTGTCGAGGATCCCCACGAGTGCCTTCTCCAGTCGCCCGCCTTCCTTGACGACATCGACCTGTTTCTCGTTCTTCTTTGCCATCGGCGCTCCGATTCGTGTTCGTGCCGATTGGTCGGCCATATCGCTGGTACCCGTTCGCCTACGGTTCTACCCTGCGAAGGTGGCCGGTACCGGGACGAGCGAGGGAGCGACGCGAGCGCCTTCGGCCTGCTTACGCCCGTTCGTGGCGTCGTACGACGGTTACCGCATGTCAGGTTTCGAGCCCGGAACTCACATCGGAATGCCGAGCCCGAATCTGACCGTGATCGTGTCGATCGATTCGCGGCTCGAGATCGCCGATTCTCCGCGGCAGGGTGCGTGCAGTTTCGGCACTCTCGCGAGTGGAATCTCGGCCGAGCCGGTCACCATCGCGCACGACGGCAATCAGCACGGAATTCAGCTCTCGTTCACTCCTGCGGGCGCGCGGGCCCTGTTCGGGATCCCCGCCTCGGCGCTCGGAGATTGGATGGTCGACCTGGCGGAGGTGCTTCCCGATGCCGCCGAGTTGGCCGACCGGGTCGCCTCTCGTCCCGACTGGAATTCACGATTCGATGTCGTCGACGAGATCCTCGGGCGCTGTCTGCGCGAGCAGGAGGTGGAGCCGACCTTGTCGGAGGCATGGCGACAGCTTGTCGAGAACAGAGGATCGGTCCGAGTCGCCGAGGTCGCGCGCGACATCGGGTGGAGCCGTCGGCATCTGATCAACCGGTACACCGCCGAGTTCGGAGTCACTCCGAAGGATTCCGCGAGAATCGCACGGTTTCATCGCTCGCATCAGCTTGTCCGGAGGGCGACGATGCCGCGATTGTCCGACGTGGCGACCACGTGCGGCTACTACGACCAGGCGCACATGGCCCGCGACTGGCGTGACCTGGCGGGGGCATCGCCGACGCAGTGGCGTCGCGAAGAGAAGTTCGCATTCGTCCAAGACAGGCCGTGAAATTCCGAGCAGACTCTCCAGCCATGACCACGACACACATTTGGCCCGCACTCCGCTACTCCGATGCCCGCGCAGCGATCCGACACCTTGTCGATGTGCTCGGTTTCGTCGAGAAGGCCGCGTACGGCGACGGCGACCGAGTCGATCACGCCGAACTCTCCTGGCCCGAGGGCGGTGGAGTCATGCTCGGCAGCGCATCACGCGAAGGCAGTGCGATCGACGCACTGGTGGCGGGAGTCGGATCCGTCTACGTGGTGACCGAGGATCCCGACGCAGTCCACCGACGCGTCGTCGCGGCGGGGTGGCGGCTGACTCAGGACTTGCGCGAGGAGGACTACGGTTCCCGCGGCTTCACCTGCCGTGATCCCGAGGGTATTCACTGGAGTTTCGGGACCTACGCCGGCACCCCGTGACCGGCGGGCACCACCTCACCCGCCGGCGGTGGCGGCGGCGGTGTGCCGTCGCCGAACGGGCGACCGCCGAGCGATTCGCGGCCGTGGGGCGCGAGCCAGCCGTGTAGATCCGGGCCCTTCGGCACGATTGCGGTCGGATTGATGCCGGTGTGCACCTCGTAGTAGTGCCGCTTGATGTGGTCGAAGTCGACCGTGTCGCCGAATCCCGGTGTCTGGAACAGGTCGCGGGCATAGTTCCACAGCACCGGCATTTCGGTGAGCTTGCTTCGATTGCACTTGAAGTGGCCGTGGTAGACCGCGTCGAACCGCACGAGTGTGGTGAAGAGTCTGATGTCGGCTTCGGTGATCGTGTCGCCGACGAGGTAACGCTGGTCTCGGAGGCGATCGGTGAGCCAGTCGAGGCGTGCGAACAGGCGATCGTAGGCCCGCTCGTATGCCGCCTGTGACCCGGCGAATCCGGCCTTGTAGACGCCGTTGTTGACGTCGCGGAATATCGATTCGGCAACCTCGTCGATGTCGGCGCGCAGTGCCTCCGGGTACAGCGTTGGTGCGCCGTCCCGGTGGTAGCGGGTCCACTCGGTGGAGAAATCGAGGGTTATCTGCGGATAGTTGTTGGTCACTACCTGTCCGGTGGCGATCTCGACGATCGCGGGCACCGTGATGCCGCGTGAGTAGCCGGGGAACCGCGCGAAGTAGGCGTCCTGGAGGCGCGGAATCTTCAGAACCGGGTCGATGCCCCCTGGTTCCTCGTCGAAGTTCCAGCTGCGCGGATCGTGGGTCGGTCCCGGAATGCCGAGGGAAAGGGCGTTCTCGAGCCCGAGCAACCGGCGGACGATGATCGAACGGTGCGCCCACGGGCAGGCGCGGGCCGCGACGAGGCGGTAGCGACCTGCTTCCACCGGGTACCCGTCGCGGCCGTCAGCGGTGATACGCGTGTCGATGTAGTTCGAGTCGCGCTTGAAATCCTTGTCGTCGCCGTTGCTCATAGCTTCAACCTACGTTTCGTCCAGGCCGATCGAGACGTGCACGCCCCACTCCTGATAGCCGAGTCGTGCCGCAAGCCTGCGCGCGGTGCCGTTCTCCGCGCTGGTGCGCCACTGCGGGATCATGCCTTCGTCGACGGCATCGTTGGTGACGAGGCGCCCGACGACCTGGGCGTTGCCGAGGCGTCGGGCATCGGGTGCGGTCAGTACGCCGACATCGGCGAGGACGCCCTCCCACTCCAGATAGGCCGCTCCCGCCAGCGGTGCGGCCGAATCGGCAGGCCGGTCGTCCCCGAGCAGCGTGAACCATGACCGTTTGCGGGTCAGATCGGCAGCCGCGACGTCGTCGGGTGCGCACAATGCTTCGAGAGCGAGCACGTGGGCCAGTTCGTGCGAGATCAGTGGATCGTGCCGCTCGAGGGTTGTGCCGATGTCTCCGGCGAAGTGCAGCACCGTAGGACCGTGGCGTGCTCGCCCTCGGAGAGCGAGCTGATCGTCGGTGTACTTGTCGGCCGACTCGACGGCCCGCTGCGGTCCGAGAAGCACGCTCGAATCGCCCAGCCGCAGAAATGTGAGCGAAGTCGCACTCGGATCGATCTCACGGTGGCGCGAGCCGGAACGGAGAGCGGAGTCGCCGAGGCCGAGGCGTCGCGACCACGCCAGGCGAATGATGTCGTGATGATGGGAATCCACCGTTGCAACGCTAGCGTGGGCGTCCGGAAACCAAGTTATTGGACTTTTTTCGCCCCGGTGTTTCGCTGAGACGTGATCGATGGCAGTATCGCCTTTGAGATTAGAGCTTCGACGTGAAGATCTAGCTCGCTTACAGAAGGTTTACAGTATGACGCAGGGCAGTGTTAAGTGGTTCAACGGCGAAAAGGGCTTCGGCTTCATCGAGCAGGACGGTGGCGGACCTGACGTGTTCGTTCATTACTCGGAGATCCAGGGAACTGGCTTCAAGTCGCTCGACGAAGGTCAGCGCGTGGAGTTCGAGGTCGGCCAGGGCCAGAAGGGCCCCCAGGCCACAGGCGTTCGCGCTATCTGATCCCCTCAAGGATCGCCACCCGAAATTGCTGACGGCTTGACGCTGTCTTCAGTTCAGGTACCAACGAAGGCCGGATAAACGGAGAGCAATCTCCGGATATCCGGCCTTCGTGCTGTGTGCGGCTCCGCCGCCCGTGTGTGCGTAGTAGGTCGATGGGCTTACTGCGCACACACCGCATGGGCTACTATCCCAACTGGAATAATTCAGTTGGGAGAATCGGTGGGCACGAAAAGCTTGACGCCACTCGGCATTGCGGTGCTCGCGCTGCTGGCCGAGGGGCCGATGCATCCCTACGAGATGTACCAGTTGCTCGTCTCCCGCAAGGAGGATCGAATCGTCAAGATTCGGCCCGGTTCGCTCTATCACGCAGTCGACCGTCTTGCCGAGAAGGACCTGGTTCGCGCGGTCGGTACCGACCGCGAGGGGAATCGGCCCGAGCGAACCACGTACGAGGTCACCGGTTCCGGCCGTCGGGCACTGACCGATGAGATCTCGGAAACGCTCGCGATGCCGGTGGCTGAATATCCACGGTTCGTGCTCGCCCTGTCGGAAATGCACAATATCCAAGCAGCCGAAGCAATCTCGTGTCTGCGCACGAGAATCGAGCACAAGTCGACCGAGGATGCCGAACTCGCCGAGATCGAGGACGTCGTCCGCGGTCGGGGCGTACCGCCGATCTTTTTCGTCGGAATCGGGTACATGCGCACCGTCATCGCGGCCGAGGTGACCTGGTTGCGTCAGTTCACCGCGGACGTGGAAAGCGGCCGAATCCCATGGCTCACCGACGACATGGCCACCGAAATGGCGGCGCGCCGCGCCGGAAAAAATTCAAACGACAGTGGGGAAGCTCTGTGAAAACCGAAGTGGCTGTACCTGATACCGAGATCAAGCCGTGGCCTGCGCTGTGGGCGCTGTGCCTCGGGTTCTTCATGATTCTCGTCGACACCACGATCGTCGCCGTTGCGCAGCCGGCGATCCTGGCAGGCCTGCAGACCGACATCAACAATGTCATCTGGGTGACGAGTGCCTACCTGTTGGCCTACGCGGTACCGCTTTTGGTGACCGGACGCCTCGGTGACCGATTCGGTCCCCGCAACCTCTACATCGCCGGTCTCGTGGTGTTCACTCTCGCGTCGGCCTGGTGCGGGTTGTCCGGGTCGATCGAGATGCTCATCGCCGCGCGGGCGGTGCAGGGCATCGGCGCTGCGATGATCACGCCCCAGACGATGGCTGTCATCACTCGTGTGTTTCCCGCCGAGAAGCGCGGTACTGCAATGGGAGCGTGGGGCGCCGTTGCCGGTGTGGCCACCCTCGTCGGACCGATTCTCGGTGGTGTCCTGGTCGATTCGCTCGGTTGGGAATGGATCTTCTTCATCAACCTGCCGGTCGGTGTCGTCGCTATTGCGTTGGCACTCAAGTTCGTTCCCGTGCTCCCGACCAATCAGCACAAGTTCGATATCCCCGGTGTCGTCCTGAGCGCCATCGGCCTGTTCTGCATCGTGTTCGGAATTCAGGAAGGCCAGAAGTACGATTGGGACGGTCGTATCTGGTCGCTGATCATTGCGGGCATCATCGTTTTTGCGGTGTTCGTCTACTGGCAGGCGAAGAACAAGAACGAGCCTCTCGTTCCGCTTGCGTTGTTCCGCGATCGCAACTTCTCGCTGTCCAATGTCGGTATCGCCGCAATGGGTTTCGCGATGGCCGGGATGATGCTGCCGGTCATGTTCTACGCCCAGAGCGTCACCGGGCTCAGTCCGACGCGTTCGGCTCTGCTGTTCGTTCCGATGGCGGTGTTGACCGGTGCACTGGCGCCGAACGTCGGCAAACTCGTCGACCGGATGCACCCTCGCTACATCGCTGGATCGGGGCTGTTCCTGCTGGCGGTTGCACTGCTCGCGTTCGCTGCGTTGATGACCCCGACCACTGCGATCTGGAAGCTACTGCTGCCGGTTGCGTTGATGGGTGTTGCGAATGCATTGATCTGGTCGCCGTTGGCGGCCACCGCTACTCGCAACCTTCCGATGGCGCAGGCAGGTGCGGGAGCCGGTATCTACAACACGACTCGCATGATCGGATCGGTGTTGGGCAGCGCCGGAATCGGCGCGCTCATCCAGTCGCGTCTCGCCGCCGAGATCCCGGGGTCGGCGACGTCGGGTTCGAACGAATTCAGCGGTCGGGTGCCGGAGATGCTCCGCGACGGCTTCACCACCGCGATGGCGCAGTCGCTGATCCTGCCTGCGATCGTGCTCCTCGTCGGCATGGTGGCAGTGTGCTTCTACGCGAGGCCTGCGTTCAAGTAGGCAGCCGGCCCATGTGAGTGCGAATACATAGAGGGTCATGTATTCGCACTCACATGCGGGCGCCTACAGGCCCAGATCCCGGCCGATGAGTTCCTTCATGATCTCGTTCGAGCCGGCCCAGATCTTGGTGACACGAGCGTCTTTCCACGCGCGAGCGGCGCGATACTCGTTCATGAATCCGTAGCCGCCGTGCAGCTGCACACAGTGGTCGAGAATCTCGTTCTGAACCTGCGAGCTCCACCACTTGGCCTTGGCGGCGTCGATGGCGGTGAGCTCTCCCTTGCCGTGCGCGACGATGCAGTTGTCGATGTATGCCTGTGCCACATCGAGTTTCGTGATCAGCTCGGCGAGCAGGAACTTGTTCCACTGCAGCGAACCGATCTGCTGACCGAATGCCTTGCGATCCTTCGCGTACTGAATCGTGTCCTCGAGGATCGGGCGCACGTGTCCGAGGTTGGCGACCGAGCAGCTGATGCGTTCCTGCGGAAGCAGCTGCATCATGTGGATGAAGCCGCCGTCGAACTCGCCGATCATGTTCGATGCGGGCACTCGCACGTTCTCGAAGAACAGCTCGGCCGTGTCGGATTCGGGCTGACCGACCTTGTCGAGCTTGCGTCCGCGTGAAAACCCTTCGGTTCCGTTCTCGACGGCGAAGAGCGTGATGCCCTTGGCCTTCTTCTCAGGGGTCGTACGAGTGGCGACGATGACGAGGTCGGCGCTGTTGCCGTTGGTGATGAACGTCTTCGAGCCGTTGATGATGTAGTCGTCGCCGTCTTTGACCGCCGTTGTCTTGAGAGCGGCGAGGTCGGAGCCACCGGACGGCTCGGTCATCGCGATCGCGGTGAGAATCTCGCCGCTGCAGAAACCAGGGAGCCAGCGCTTCTTCTGCTCCTGGGTGGTGAGCTTGACGAGGTACGGCGCGACGATGTCGTAGTGGATCCCGAAGCACGACGCCACGGCGGCGCTGGAACGGGAGAGCTCCTCGCCGAGGACGGCGTTGAAGCGGTAGTCGTCGGCGCCGCTGCCGCCGTATTCCTCCGGTACCTCGAGGCCGAGGAATCCGTTCCGTCCCGCTTCGAGCCAGATGTCGCGATCGATGAAGCGCTGCTCGACGAGCTTCTCCTCGCGAGGCGTGATCGAGCGGGTGACGAATTCACGGACGGATTCGCGGAACGCGTCGTGGTCCGCGTCGAACAGGCTGCGCTTCATGTGTGTTCCTCCAGGTTACGGATACTCGCCCCAGGACAATACTCGCCGGTAACAAGGCCTGACGCAGCATATGGCACTCTGGCACCTATGGCCGACCAACCCACATCACTTGTCAGGTACTCGACGGACGCTGGAGCCGAGGTCGCAGTACTGACCTTCGATCACGGCCCGCTCAATCTGTTCGACCAGGCGATGTTCGACGCCGTGGTGGCGAACGTCGCAGACCTGACGGCCAATCCTCCGCGAGCGGTGCTGCTGCGTTCGGAGGGCAAGGTGAACTCGGCGGGTGTCGATGTCCATGTGTTCGACGGTTTGTCCGCGCAGCAGGGCGCCGATCTGTGGCGTCAGTTGTTCGCCGACATCGCGCATCCGCTCGAGGCTTTGCCGTGCCCGGTGATCTACGCCGCTCACGGGCTCACCCTCACCGCGGCGTTCGAGATCTCCCTCGCCTGCGACATCATTCTGGCCGGGCCGAAGGCGAAGTTCGGTCTGGTGGAGATCGTCGTCGGGTTGACGCCGTCGATGGGCGGCCCGCAGCGCCTCGCAGAACGCGCCGGGTCGGGTCGGGCGCGCGAGCTCGTCATGACCGGTGATCTCTACGACGCCCAGACGCTGAAGGACTGGGGAGTGGTCAACGCGGTTCACGACGATGTCGACGCTGCGGCGAAGGCACTGACCGAGCGCCTGGCCGACGGCCCGACGGTTGCGCATGCTGCCACCAAGCAGATCGTCCAAGCGTGGCGTTCCGGCGGAATTGCGCACGCGGACGAGGTCACGTCCGATGTGTCGGGCGCTCTGTTCGAGACCGAGGATCTTCGCGGCGCAGTCCAGAGTTTCTTGACCAACGGGCCGGGTAAGGCGACGTACACCGGCAAGTAGAATTCGTACGATGAATTCCCCGCTCGCCGAATTACACATGCACATCGAAGGCTCGCTGGAGCCGGAGCAGATCTTCGAGTTCGCCGAACGCAACGGGATCGCTCTGCCGTACAAGGACATCGACGAGCTGCGCGGGCTGTACGAGTTCACGGATCTGCAGTCGTTCCTGAATCTGTACTACACGAACACCGATGTACTGCGCACGGCGGAGGATTTCGCGGACCTTGCTCGCGCGTATTTCCGTCGTGCTGCTGCCGGTGGCGTCACGCACGCCGAGATCTTCTTCGACCCGCAGGCGCACACGTCGCGGGGTGTGCCGCTGGAGGCCGTCGTAGAGGGATTGGCCGACGCTGCGGCGTCGAGCGAGCGCGAATTCGGAGTCACCAGTGGCCTGATCGCCTCGATTCTGCGCGACAAGCCGGTGTTGCATGCGAACAAGCTGCTCGACGATCTCCTGCGGATGAAAGCGCCGATCATCGGCCTCGGTCTCGACTCGGCGGAATCGGGCTTCCCGCCGTCGTTGTTCGTCGACGTGTTCGCCAAGGCGCGGGCCGAAGGCCTTCACGTCGTGGCGCATGCCGGCGAAGAAGGGCCGGCGGAGTACATCTGGGAGGCGCTCGATCTGCTCGGCGCCGAGCGTATCGACCACGGTGTTCGCTGCCTCGAGGACGATGCCTTGGTGAATCGGCTTGTCGAGGAGGAGATTCCGCTGACGGTGTGTCCGTTCTCGAATGTCCGGCTCAAGGTGATCGACAACCTTACCGACCATCCCATCAGGCAGATGATCGAACGTGGACTCGTCGTTACCGTCAACTCCGACGACCCTGCCTATTTCGGTGGGTACGTGGACGACAACTTCGCTGCGTTGACGGACCAACTCGGTCTCACGACGCGTGAGCGCGAGATCTTGTACGACAATTCGATCAAGGCGTCGTTCAACTGACCGTGACGAACGCTTTCGGGTAGCCCGTTGCGCCGTCGGGGACGGTGTCCGCAGTGATCGATGTCTGGATGTCTCCGTTGCCGTCGGCGGCACGGGCGCGGATGGTGTGGTCGCCGGGAGCAGCGTCCCACTGATAGGTCCACTGCCGCCAGGTGTCCGCGGAGTATTCCTCGGACAGGGTCGCGGGCACCCAGTTGCCGTCGTCGATCTGAATGTCGACGCCGGAGATTCCGGTGTGCTGCCTCCATGCGACGCCCGCGATGACGACCGTGCCCGCGGCGACGTCGCCACCGGATCGCGGTGTGTCGATTCGGGCGGCTGTCTTGATGGGGCCTAGCGCGCCCCACCCTCGGTCGGTCCAGTAGGCGGTGACTTTGTCGAACCGGGTGATCTCGATGTCGGTGATCCATTTGGTCGCCGAGACGTAGCCGTAGAGGCCTGGTACGACCAGGCGTGCGGGATATCCGTGCTCCACCGGCAGTGGTTGGCCGTTCATTCCGACGGCCAGCAGGGCGTCGCGGCCGTCGAGCAGCACGTCGAGCGGTGTGCCTGCAGTGAAGGCGTCATGGCTCGACGAGAGTGCCATGTCCGCGCCGTCCTGAATGCCTGCTTCTTCGAGAATGTCCTTGAGCGGGTAGCCGATCCACGTGGCGTTGCCGACGAGGTCGCCGCCGACGATGTTGGACACGCACGTCAGTGTCACGGTTCGCTCCACTGCCTGCCTCGCCGCGAGATCGTCGAAGGTGATCTCGAGTTCACGATCGACCATTCCGTGGATCCGCAACGACCAGGTCTCCGACGAGACCTGCGGCACCACGAGCGCGGTGTCGATCCGGTAGAAATCGTCGTTCGGCGTGATGTACGACGAGAGCCCGTCGATCCGTAGATCGGCTCCCTCCGGAATGGGTGTCTGCGGCATCGGCGTGGGGAGCGCGAAGCCGAGGCGGTTCGCGGTGATGTCGCGTGCCTGCGAGATGAGTCGACCGGCGGTTCCCGCGGCGACAGCGACGACCCCGGCGGCGACAGCGAGGCCGAGGAAGCTGCGACGGTTCATTCCTGCCGCGGCGTCGGCCGGTTCGGTGGTGCGGATCAGCGCGTGCAGTACGACGATTCCGACGGCAACGCCGACGATCGTCGGAAGCGCGGCAAACGGTGTCGCGGTGGAACGGGTGACGGCGGCGAGCACCCCGATGGCGCCGAGTGTTCCGAACAGCACCGCGCCGAGGGGGCGACGCAGGAGCCCGGCGCCCGCGGCGATCAGGGCGATGACCAGGGCCATGCCGACGAAGAGCGCGGTCTTGTCCGACGTGCCGAAGGTGCCGATGGCCCATTCGCGCACCGCTTCGGGGGTGTTGTCGACCACTGCCGATCCGACGGCGTAGAACGGCGAGGAGTTGGCGCCGAACGGTACCGAGACGAGTTCGCCTACCCCGAGGATCACCCCTGCAGCGATGATCCCGGCGAGTGCGCGTTTTCCTATGGTTCCAGCAAGCATCACTCCACGATAGGCGGCCTCGCGGCCGGACCGGATTTCTCGCCGAGAACTGTTCCCAGATAGTCGTTTCCGAACAATCTGTCGGGGTCGAGGCTCTCACGCACAGCACAGAAGTCGTCGAAGTGTTCATAGGCGCCCGTCAGGTCCGCGGCGGTCATGGAGTGCAGCTTGCCCCAGTGCGGCCTGCCTCCCACACTCCGCGCGATGGCTTCGACGGCGTCGAAGTACTCCCGATGATCACGCCGGTGGTACTGGTGGACTGCGATATAGGCGCTCGCACGGCCGTAGGCGGTGGACAGCCAGATGTCGTCGGCCGCGGCGAATCTGACCTCGACGGGGAATGCCACCGCGAATCCGGACGATTCGAGCCAGCGGTCGACCTCGCGCAGGACGTAGGTGATCGCCTCCGCGGGGACCGCGTACTCCATCTCGCGGAACTTGACGGTGCGCGAGGACGCGAAGACGCGGTAGCTGCGGTCGGTGAACTCCCGTGCGGACAGCGCCCTGGCGGAGAACGTGTTCACTCGCGGTATGGCTGCGGGAAACCGGGTGACGACGCGGTTGATCGCCTCGAACGCCGTGTTCGAGAGCAGGTCGTCGTCGATGTACGCCCTGATGCGGCCCAGCGGTGCAAGGGGGCTGTCCGCCGGGAGTCTGGTGTTGGTCTTGGTCAGCACGCGGTCGGTGTGCGGGAACCAGTAGAACTCGAAGTGGTCGACCGCGGACACTGTGTCGTCGAGTTCGGCGAGTGTCCGGCTCAGCGACGCCGGTGCTTCGACGGCGTGCAGCGCGAATGCCGGTACGCAATGCAGGCTTACGTGGGTGATGATGCCGAGGGCCCCGAGGCCGACGCGGGCGGCGTCGAACACATCGGGGTTCTCCTCGCGTGAACACGTGAGAGTTGTTCCGTCCGCCGTCAGAATCTTCAGCCCACGCACCTGGGTGGAGATGCCGCCGAAGCGAGCGCCGGTCCCGTGCGTGCCCGTGGAGATTGCGCCCGCGATCGACTGTTCGTCGATGTCGCCGAGGTTGGTCATCGCGAGGCCGCGTTCCCACAGTGACGCTGTCAGTTCCCGCAGGCGTGTGCCGGCCAGGACCGTCACCAGGGCAGACCCGTCGTCGCCTGGAATCACCGATTCGATGCCGCTCAACCGGTCCAGACCGACCTGGATGCCGTCGGTGACGGCAATGGAGGTGAACGAATGACCGGCTCCAACGCATTTGACAGTCCGCTCGGCGCGCGCCACCAGAGCTCGCAGTTCGTCGACGGACCTGGGTTCGACGTATTCGGCCGGGTGTGCGATCTGATTGCCTGCCCAATTGCGCCACTCGGTCCCCGTCATCGCTCCACTATGGATGCGCTCCTCCGGCACGGTCAATTCCCGTTCCACGGCGGCCGGGACGCGCCTAGTATCTATGCCCATGCAGACCCGGCTGGCTGTGGACGCACGTCGCGCGCATCTGGTCGCGGCGGCGCTCGATCGTGCGGAGCGTCTGGGTATCGAGGCGCTGACGGTCAGCGGTGTGGCGGAGGAAGCCGGGGTGGCGCGCGGGGCGGTGTACTACTGCTTCGAGTCGAAGGAAGCTCTCGTCACTGCCATGGGGGAGGGTCTCATCGTCGATGTGACGGCGGCGCTGCATACCTCGTTCCGCGCGGATCAGGTTCTTCCGGGAATCCGCGGCCTTCGCATGCTGATCCACAGCGGTCTCACGGCGATCTGGCCACTCGTCGAACGGACCGCCGACCGTCAACTGTTGTCCTACGAGATCAAGACATACCTGCTGCGGCACCGCGCTCTCGGCTCCGCGAACGCCGCTGCCATCGCGAGCGGCCAGTACCGGATCCGCGACACGGAGTCGCGTGAGTATTTCGAGATGTGCGCCAGGCAGACCGGAACACGGTGGCTCGAACCCATCGACGCCGTTGCTCGATTCGGGATGGCGACCGTCGACGGGTTGATACTGCGGTGGCTCGTCGACCGTGACGACATGGCCGTCATCGCAGCCCTCGACGATCTGTCCGGGTTGATCGCGTCGAAGGCCGTCGAGATCTGACGAATTCGTGTCCAGATGATTGACTGATGGGCACCGGATCGTCCGCGCAACGACCTAAGGAAGTACAGCTGAAGTGACGTCACTACTCGGTCACATCTCGCCAGTCTCGCCTGCTCCCGATTCCTCGGCACTCGGCCGCATCGCCGAGCAGACCGCGCATCTCGAGCCTCCGTTCGCCGCAGTGGACGCGCAGGCCCTGGAGGCCAACGCCGAGGATCTGGTGCGACGCGGCAACGGGACGCCGGTGCGGGTGGCGAGCAAGTCGGTGCGTTCCCGCGCTGTTCTCGAGCGAGTCCTCGGTTCGGAACTGACTGCAGCGCAGGGGTTCCGGGGAATCATGACGTATTCTCCCGCCGAGGCGATCTGGCTCGCAGGCCTGGGCGCCCAGGATGTTCTGATGGGCTACCCGACGGTGGACAAGGCGGCACTTGCCGCAATCACCTCCGACCGGGTGTTGTCGGGCCGCATCACCTTGATGGTCGACGATGTCGCTCATCTCGACCTGATCAGAGACGCTGCGGGTTCGGATCTCGTGAAGCCCCGTGTCTGTATCGACGTCGACGCCTCGCTGCGAATCGGGCCGGTTCATCTCGGTGTACGTAGGTCACCGCTGCGCGAACCGGATCAGGTGGCCGCGTTCGCTCGCGTCGCCAAGGACAAGGGGTTTCGGGTGGTCGGCGTCATGTTCTACGAGGCTCAGATCGCCGGCTTGCCGGATTCGAGCGTCGCCGTCGAACTGGTGAAGAAGGCATCGGCGTCGGAACTTCGCACGCGCCGAACTGCCGTGGTCGACGCGGTCACCGCGGTGGTCGGTGCGCTGGAGATCGTGAACAGCGGCGGAACGGGATCGCTGGAAATCAGCTCGGCCGACCCGTCGGTTACCGAGGTCACGGCCGGGTCGGGCTTGTTCGCGCCGACCCTCTTCGATCGCTACCGCGCCTTCACTCCCCGGCCGGCGCTGTACTTCGCGTTGCCGGTGGTTCGTAAGCCCACTCCATCGGTCGCGACAGCATTCGGTGGTGGCTACATCGCGTCGGGTCCGACGTCCAAGTCCCGTGCCCCGTCGCCGGTTGCGGCGTCGACGGCGTTGCGCGGAATGATTCGCGGCGGCCTGAAGCTGCTGCGCAACGAGGGGGCAGGAGAGGTCCAGACGCCGGTGGCGGGTGAGGGGATCGAGATCGGTGACCGCATCTGGTTCCGGCACGCGAAGGCAGGTGAGCTGTGCGAGCGGTTCGACACCCTGCACATCGTCGAGCCCGGAAGCGTCACCGCGGTGCCCACCTACCGCGGCGAGGGCAAGGCCTTCGGCTGATCCGGGGCGAGCGCCATGAACGCGCCGAGGGTCTCGAGGCCGTCGGGAGTGGCGGGCAGGTAGTGGGTCAGAGTTCGTGCCTGCACGAGCAATGCCGCCCACTGGCCGCGAGAAATGGCTACGTTCAGTCGATTTCGAGACAGTAGGAAGCCCGCGCCACGCGGGGAGTCACCGAGATTCGATGCCGTCATCGACACGATCGCGACGGGTGCCTGACGACCCTGGAACTTGTCGACGGTTCCCACGAGGACGTCCTCGAGGCCGTTCCTGCTCAGGGCGTCCTTGATGACGTCGACCTGGGCGTTGTAGGGAGCGACGACGAGGAAGTCGCCGGGCTCGAGTGGCCGTGCGCCGTCGTGGGTGTCGGGGTTGGTCCACGGCGAGCCGATGAGCTTGTCGATGCGACGAAGGATCTCGTCGGCTTCCTCCGGTGAATCGGTGGTGTTGTCGTGGTGATCGACGACGATGGAATGCAGCCCGGCCTCCAGCCCTTCCATCGAGCGGCTCAGTGTCGCAGCTTCGTTGGAGAACAGCTTGCCCTCGTACGACAGCGCGGACACCGGTGCGCACAGCGCGGGGTGCATCCGCCAGGTACGGCTCAGGAAGTAGCCGCGGTCGGCGGGGAGAGCGCCATGGCCCGCGGCAAGCCAACCCAGTGCCGATTCGTCGACGGGCTCGGGATGGGTGCCCTGGCTGACCTGGGGAAGTTGCGCCGGGTCACCCAGCAGCAGCAAGTTGCGGGCCGAGCCTGCGACGGCGATGGTGTTCGCGAGCGAGAACTGCCCGGCCTCGTCGATGACGAGAAGATCGAGCGAGCCGGGAACCACCCTGGTCGAGTGCGAGAAATCCCACGCAGTCCCACCGATGACGCATCCCTCGACCCCGGCGGCAACGAACCCCGGGTACTCCGTGTCGCGGAGTTCGGTGAGTTCGGTCGGCTTCTTCTTGCCGATCGAACTCGCGGCGACCCCGGCGGCGGCAATGCCCTGCAGTAGATTGTCCACCACCGAATGCGACTGTGCCACAACGCCGATACGCCAGTGGTGTTCGTGCACAAGCCCGGCGATGACGCGTGCTGCGGTATACGTTTTGCCGGTGCCGGGCGGACCCTGGACTGCGAGATAGGAGCTGTCCAGGTCCAGTAACGCCGCGGTGATCGCTGCCGCGTAGTTGTCGGCGACGACGACGGGAAGCGGTGCGCCGGAGACGGTTCTCGGTACCGACAGCGACGTCAGATCGGCGACGGAGGTGCGGGGGAGCTCAGGAAGCGTCGACGCGACAGCCTGCGCGGCATCGACGATCGACTCCTCCATGCTCGCGGTGCGAATCGGGGCGTCGGGGACGAGCGCCATCGGCAGAACCTCGTAGGGCTCGGCGCCGGCTGCAAGTTTCTCCTCGACGATCACGTAGTCGTCGCCGACCTCGACGACGTCGGCTCGGCTGGATGCTCGGTAGCTCGGGTGTGGCTGGTCCAGACCGTCGGGGGCAGGCAGATCGTAGAGCAGACGCACCGATTTCTGGGTGCCGCCACTGCCCGTCAACCGAAGTCGACGACGGAGCAGCTTCTGTCGTGGCGTGGTTTTGGCCCACTCGGATTCGATCAGACCGGCATCGACCTTCCACACGTCCGACGCCTCGGCCCATTCGTCGACGGGACTCTGTAGTCGGTCGAAGTGAGCCCACCAGAAAGGTTTTCGCTCGCGGCGGTGATAGCCGATCGACCCCGCATACAACGCGACCGACTGCTGCACGTGGGTACGTTCGGAGACAGGTCCGATCCCGACGAATTCGCGCAGCGACTCTTCGAGCGGGCTTGCCTCGTCCTCGACTTCGGCGGTGCTCTCGGCGGGCGGTCTCGGCTCGACCCCGGCCTCGGCTGCCTTGCCGAGCAGCCAGTCTCGAAGGCGGACGGTCGAGACGCAGTCGTAGCGGTTGTAGTCGGCGATCTCGGCGAGCAGTGCATCCGCCTCCTCGGTGCGTCCCTCGTCGCGTAGATCGCACCAGTTCGCATATTCGACTATCGACGCCGCGGCGTTGGTGACCTCGCCGTCGCGGCCGCTCGGCATGTAGAGCGGTTCGAGTTTCTTGATGCTGTACGAACGCGCGCCGATTCGAAGCGATCCCTTGACGACGGGGTACAGGTCGACCAGGACGTTGTCGCGCAGTAGGTTGTCGACGATCTCCTCGCCGACGCCGTAGCGCCCGGCGAGACGCAGAAGTGCGGTCTTCTCGTAGGCGGCGTAATGGTAGATGTGCATGCCGGGGAATCGCTTTCGGCGTTCGAGGACGTAGTCGAGAAACGCTGTGAGCGCGGCCCTTTCCTGAGCTCGGTCGTGTGCCCAGAACGGCGTGAACGTGTCTTCGGAATCGAGGACGCCGAACAGATACTCGATTCCCCATTCGGTGGAGCCGGGCTCGGCCCACAGCGGGTCGCCTTCGAAATCGAAGAAGATGTCGCCCGGGTCGGGCGCCGGTAGAACCCCGAGGGCATCGGCATCGAAGATCTCGTATTCGGTTCGGCCGCTTGCTTTCTGGGCGATCTGCAGGGTCGCCTGCGATCTGAGATTGCCGAGCATCCTGGCGGAGATGTTGTCCACCGGACCCGTGCCTGCAGCGAGCGCAGTGGTGGTGGTGACGCCTGCGTCGATCAGGTGGCTGCGGTGACCTCCGCTCAGGCCGGCGACGAGGAGCAGATCGTCGTGCGCGAGAACCTGTTGCTCGCAGTGCTCGCACCGACCGCAGGCGGTGAACCGGGGGTCGCCCCAGCGCGCGGGCTCGTCGTCGGCCAGGTGCTCGTCGAGGAGCTCCTCCAGATGTGCTCGACGCCTGCGGAATACCGGCAGCAGGTTCTTGGTCGAGTGGTCGGTGGTGCTGCCGTCGCCGAGCATGAGGTGGAGCCGGTCGGCGACTTCGATGCCGCTTCGCTGCAGGGCGTCCGCGTAGGCGGCGAGTTGGAGCAGCGCAGGCACGCGCGCGTGCCTCGACAGCTTCGTGTCGTACACCGAGTAGCCGCCGTCCTCCTTGACCAGGAAATCGCAGTAGCCGAGGAACCTGCCGTCGAAGAACGTCGCCTGATAGAGAACGTCGTAGCCCCACAGGGCTGTCTCGATCGTGGAGGCGTTGGCGTCGGTGAGTCCCTGCAGGGTGCGTTCGGGGCGCGGCATGACCGACACGCCCTGGCCGAATTTCGCTTGGAACGCTTCGAGCTGACGACGCTCGTGGGCGAATCCGAGCGCGGACGTTCGCTCGAGCATCGGATCCGGTTCCTCGTGAACCCTCTCGATTCTGCCTAGTTTTGCATCGAGAGTGCGCAGCAGCGCGTACTCGCACGACGCCGCGGCCGAGAGGTCGCTGGGCTGTAGACGAGTCGATCGTTCGTCGAGAACACGCGATCAACTGTAGGTGAATGCAGCGACATCTCATCGCAGCAGGCAAGATAGCCGAATGCCGTTTTTCGAGGGAGTCACGGGAGCTGTTCACTACCGGTCGTGGACGACGCCACATCCGTCACTGGTGCTGGTTTTTTTACATGGGTTGGGGCAGAGCAGTGGCCATTACCATCGGTTCGCGCGGGTGATGAACAACGAGAACATCGATGTCTGGGCGGTGGACCACGTGGGTCACGGACTCACCGAGGGGCACCTATCGGATGCATCGCAGATCGGTGGCTTGGCGGACAACGCGCTGCAGCTCGCCGAGATCGCGAGGTCCGAGCGCGCAGGCATTCCGATGGCTCTGATGGGGCATTCACTCGGTGCGGCCACCGCCATCGCAGCCCTCGCCAAGGACCCGAGCGGGTTCACGTCCGCGGTGTTGTGCGGGACTCCGAAATCCACTACCGGTACACCGTCGGATCTGAACGATTCGATGTTGCCGCTGCTGGCGTTGCACGGCGTCGACGACAGGATGGCGCCGATCGACGCGGTCCGTTCGTGGATCCCGAACGTGCCGGGCGCCACACTGCACGAATTCGAGAACGCAGGCCATGACCTGTTGCACGAAAAGGTGCATCGCACCGTCTCGCTCGAGGCCGCGGAGTTCCTGCTCGCGCACGTGTGACGTGCGGGGCGATCGAGCCCCTGCACGTCACACGCGACGGAGATCAGCTGTAGATCGACTCGATCTCGGTGCCGCGTTCCTGGTGGATGATGTTGCGCTTGAGCTTCATCGTCGGTGTGAGCTCGCCGGTCTCGACCGTGAAGTCGTGCTCGAGGATCTTGTACTTCTTGATCTGCTCGGGACTCGACACCTTCTTGTTGGCGTCGGCGACTGCCTTGTCGACCTCGGCGATGAGATCCGCGTTCTTCTTGAGCTCCTCGAACGCCACGTTCTCAGCGAGGCCGTGGCGCTCCTTCCAGCCCGGTAGTGCCTCGGGATCGAGTGTGATGAGGGCGCCGATGAAGGGCTTTGCATCGCCGACGACGAGGCACTGACTGATGATGGCGTTCGCGCGAAGTGCGTCTTCCAGAACCGCAGGAGCCACGTTCTTGCCGCCGGCGGTGACGATGATTTCCTTCTTGCGTCCGGTGATCGAGACGAAGCCGTCCTGATCGATCGATCCGAGGTCACCGGTGTGGAACCAGCCGTCGACGATCGCTTCGGCGGTGGCCTTCTCGTTGTGCCAGTACCCGTCGAACACGACGGGGCCCTTCAGGAGCAATTCGCCGTCCTCGGCGATCTTGACGGCGTGGCCGTTGATGGGCTTGCCGACAGAGCCCACACGCTGTTCGGCCGTGGTGTTGACGGTGACGGCAGCGCTGGTCTCGGTGAGGCCGTAGCCCTCGTAGACCGGAACGCCCGCGCCGCGGAAGAAGTGGCCGAGGCGGGCGCCGAGCGGTCCGCCGCCGGACACTGCACGCTCGCAGTTGCCGCCGAGTGCGGCACGCAGCTTGGAGTAGACGAGTTTGTCGAACACCGCGTGCTTGACGTTCAACACGATTCCGGCGCCGCCCTTCTCCTGCGCCTCGCTCCACTCGATGGCGGTGGCTGCGGCCTTGTCGAAGATGCCGCCCTTGCCGCCGTCGTGTGCTTTCTGCTTGGCCGAGTTGTAGACCTTCTCGAACACGCGCGGGACCGAGAGGATGAAGTTCGGCTTGAAGACAGCGAATTGATCGACGAGGGTCGAGACGTCGGAGGTGTGACCGACGGTGGCCTTCGATTCGAACGCGCCGAACGAGATGGCGCGCGCGAAGACGTGGGCCATCGGAAGGAACATCAGTGTGCGGTTGCCCTCCTTCATCGAGTCGAACAGAGCGATCTGTGTCGCCTGTACCTCGGCGTAGAAGTTGGAGTGGGTGAGCTGGACGCCCTTGGGACGACCGGTGGTACCCGAGGTGTAGATCAAGGTGGCGGCCGAATCGGCAGTCACCTGGTGACGCCGTGCGTGCAGGTCTTCGTCGCTGACCGTTGCGCCGCGCGTGCTGAGTTCGTCCACGGCGCCTGCGTCGATCTGCAGAACCTCACGCAGGTCGGCGGCGCTCTCGGTGACCTCTTTCAAGGCGGACGCGTGCTCGGGTGATTCCAGAATCAGCAACTTGGTCGCCGAGTCCTCCAGAATCCACTGCGCCTGATGGGCCGAGGAGGTCTCGTAGATGGCGACGGTGCATCCGCCCGCGGTCCAGATGGCGTAGTCGAGGACGACCCACTCGTACCTGGTCGCGGACAGGATTGCCACGCGGTCACCCAGCTCGATGCCCGAGGCGATGAGGCCCTTGGCGACGGCGGCGACCTCCTTGGCGAACTGCGCGGCGGTGACATCGGTCCAGGTTCCGGCGACCAGTCGCTGGAACGGCACCAGGTTCGGGGACTCCTTTTCGTACCGAAATACGGTATCGGCCATCGACGCGTCGTCGGGAATGGTGAATGACGCCGGCACAGAATATTCGCGCACTGTAAGACCCCTCCGGGAAAATGACGTAACAGGTGTGCATTTCATCACATTCCGGGCCGTGTTGCACTACCGAGGGTGTCCGGTTTGCGAAATTTCGACCTGTCCTGCGGAGTTATGTGTGACTCGGAGTGCACCTTAACTCTTGTCGTCGACGAATTCGAGTGCCGGTACCGAATTCGCGTCTCGCGGCCGCCGATTTCTCGCTGCGATCGAACCCGGCTCCGCCGTGCTCGGCATGCGTACCGCTGTCGGTCACAGGGATTTCTCGGCACTTGGGTCGGGCGATGCAGTGACAGGGACTAAACTCGGTTGTATATGAGCACTACAGAGCCGAATCAGGATGCCGCCGTGAGCACTGACGAGTCCATTTCGAGCGGGTCGGCATCGGCGACCCCTTCACCCGAGGCGTCCGTTTCCGACGCTGCTGCCCCCGAGGAGCGTGCGCAGGTCACCTTCGCGGATCTCGGAATCGACGAGAGGGTTCTGAAGGCTCTGCGTGACGTCGGCTACGAGACTCCGTCGCCGATTCAGGCAGCGACCATCCCGCCGCTGATGAGCGGTAAGGACGTCGTCGGTCTCGCGCAGACCGGCACCGGTAAGACCGCCGCGTTCGCCGTACCGATTCTCTCCCGGCTCGACGTGGAGCGACGGGTACCGCAGGCACTCGTGCTCGCGCCGACGCGTGAACTCGCGTTGCAGGTGGCCGAGGCGTTCGGCAAGTACGCCTCCAACATCCCCGGTCTCCACATCCTGCCGATCTACGGCGGCCAGGCGTACGGCATCCAGCTCTCGGGCCTGCGCAAGGGCGCTCAGATCATCGTCGGCACGCCAGGACGTGTCATCGACCATCTGGAGAAGGGCACGCTCGATCTGTCCGGCCTCGAGTACCTCGTCCTCGACGAGGCAGACGAGATGCTCAAGATGGGCTTCCAGGAGGACGTCGAGCGCATCCTCGCGGACACCCCCGAGTACAAGCAGGTCGCACTGTTCTCGGCCACGATGCCGCCTGCCATCCGCAAGATCTCCAAGCAATATCTGCACGATCCGGTGGAGATCACGGTCAAGACGAAGACGTCGACGGCACCGAACATCACCCAGCGCTACGTGCAGGTCGCGCATCAGCGCAAGCTCGAGGCGCTCACTCGGATCTTCGAGGTCGAAGAGTTCGAGGCGATGATCATGTTCGTCCGCACGAAACAGGCGACCGAGGAACTGGCCGAGAAGCTGCGGGCACGGGGCTTTTCCGCGGCCGCGATCAACGGCGACATCGTCCAGGCGCAGCGCGAGCGGACCATCGGTCAGCTCAAGAGCGGCGCCATCGACGTTCTCGTTGCCACCGATGTCGCGGCCCGTGGCCTCGACGTCGACCGCATCTCGCACGTCATCAACTACGACATCCCCCATGACACCGAGTCCTACGTGCACCGCATCGGTCGTACCGGTCGCGCGGGCCGTGCCGGTCAGGCGCTGTTGTTCGTCGCTCCGCGGGAACGTCATCTGCTCAAGGCCATCGAACGCGCGACGCGTCAGCCGATCACCGAGATGCAGCTTCCCAGCGTCGACGACGTCAATGCGCAGCGCGTCACCAAGTTCGGCGATTCCATCACCGAGAGTCTCGGAAACGAGAACCTCGCGCTGTTCCGTCGCCTCATCGAAGACTACGAACGCGAGCACGACGTGCCGCTCGCCGATATCGCTGCGGCGTTGGCGGTCCAGTCGCGAGACGGTGAAGCGTTCCTGCTCGAGCCCGAGCCGCCTGCGCCCCCGCGCGCGCCTCGTGAGCCGCGTGAGCCGCGGCCTCCCCGCTCGTTCGATCAGGACGCCGCGGATTCGCACCATCGCAAGACGGGTCAGGAGATGGCGACGTACCGCATCGCGGTCGGCAAGCGTCATCATGTCGCGCCGGGTGCCATCGTCGGAGCCATCGCCAACGAAGGTGGCCTGCGCCGCAGCGACTTCGGGCACATCAGCATTCGCCCGGATCACTCACTCGTCGAACTGCCCGCGGATCTCGCCGACGAGACGGTGGAAGCGTTGCGTCGCACCAGGATCAGCGGTGTGCTGATTCAGTTGACGCCGGATTCCGGTCCTCCCGGAGGCCGCGGTGGTCCCCGCAGCGGCGGCGGGAAGTTCAAGGGAAAGCCGCGCCGCTAGCGCGCGACACGCACGAACTCGCTCGGCGGAACGGATCTGGTCGATTCGAATCCGAGGCATGATGGCATGGTGATCGCGCAGACCCGATACGGGCAGGTCAGAGGTGACAGCCACGACGGCATTGCGGTGTGGAAGGGCATACCGTACGCCGCGCCGCCGACGGGCGACCTGCGATTACGTGCACCGCGCGAGCCGTCGCCCTGGTCCGAAGTCCGGGACGCTACCGAGTTCGGGCACATCGCACCGCAGACCGAACACGGACCGCTCCCGATCGATCCCGGTCTGAGCATCGACGAGGACTGTCTGACGTTGAACGTGTGGGCGCCCGCGAACGCCCACGATCTTCCGGTGATGGTGTGGATTCACGGAGGGGCGTACTACCTCGGATCGTCGGCTCAAAAGGTGTACGACGGCACACGATTGGTCACCGAGGGTCAGGTCGTTCTGGTCACGGCGAACTACCGTCTCGGCGCGCTCGGTTTCCTGGACTTCTCGTCGTTCGGAGATTTCGACGCCAACCTCGGGCTGCGAGATCAGATCGCGGCACTCGAATGGGTGCGAGACAACATCGCCGCGTTCGGGGGTGACCCGTCGAGGGTGACGCTGTTCGGGGAATCTGCGGGCGGCGGTTCGGTGACGACCTTGATGGTCTCCCCTCGAGCGGAGGGTCTTTTTCACCGTGTGATCGCCGAGAGTTCTCCTGCCACGTCGGTGTACGGGTCGGCGCGGGCGGAAAGCATTGCCGAGCGCTTCCTCGAGCTTGCGGGGATCGACGCGTCGGGGCTACGGGAGCTGCCGATCGAGGATGTGGTGCGGGCGTGCGGCGAGCTCGCCGCGGAGATTCCGGCCAAGGTCCCGGGGACGTTGGCGCTGGCCCCTGTCGTCGACGGCGACGTCGTCCCGCATTATCCGGTGGCAGCGTTTCAGAAGGGACTCGCGCATCCTGTGCCGCTGCTGATCGGAACCAACCACGACGAGTCGTCGATGTTCAGACTGATGAAGTCGCCTCTGATGCCGATCACGCCGGACAAGGTGCACGAGATGTTCCAGGCGATCGCGGCCGATCATCCGGACATGCGCACCGACGAGGAAGCCGAGGTCAGCGCTGCCTACCCGGATTATCCGAAGAAGCGCTCAGCTCTCGAGATTTCCCGCGACGCGGCGTTCCGGATGCCGACGCTGTGGATCGCCGAGGCGCACAGCCGTCGGGCGCCGGTGTATCTGTACCGCTTCGATCAGGCGACGCCGTTCTTGAAGCTGACGCGTCTGGGCGCGATGCACGGTACCGAGGTGCCGTACGTGTTCGGCAACTTCGGTGTCGTCCCGAAGGACCCGACCTTCAAGCTGGGTGGCCGCAAGACCGCTGTCGAGGTCGGCGAGCGCGTTCGACGACGATGGGTCGACTTCGCTCACGGGCGTGAGCCGTGGACGGGCTACGACGAGGAGTCTCGGACGACCTTGCTGATCGACAAGCACGACCGTGAGGTCGACGATCCCGACAGGGAACTTCGCCGAGCCTGGGGCGAGGAGATCGTCGGCTTCACCTAGGGCGAACCCGCAGATACCCCTGGATGTGGAGATGTGAGCCGCGAATGCTGCCAGGAGCCACGAACGCACGTGCTTTTGCGGTATAACCTCGCAACTACACAGGGTAGCCTTCGTTGTGCGCCAGGGTATTTGAGAGTTTGACCGATTCCGCGACGGGTACCCGCAACCGCATGACCCGAGTGACCCTGCGTGTGAACGGCGACGACCACGAGCTCGACTGCGACGTACGAACCACCCTTCTCGATGCGCTGCGAGAACACCTCGATTTGATCGGCGCCAAGAAGGGGTGCGACCACGGCCAGTGCGGCGCCTGCACGGTGCTGGTCGACGGTAGGCGCATCAACAGTTGCCTTGCATTCGCGATCGGATATCAGGGCCGCGACATCACCACGGTCGAGGGCTTGGCCGATGGGGACACCCTGCATCCGGTACAGCAGGCATTCGTCGACAACGATGCGTTCCAATGCGGGTACTGCACATCCGGTCAGATCTGCTCGGCGGTGGCTGTCATCGAGGAGGTCAAGCAGGGTTGGCCGAGCGCGGTGACCGAGGACGATCACCCGAGACTCACCCGCGAAGAGGTTCGCGAACGAATGAGCGGGAACCTCTGCCGCTGCGGCGCTTACGCGAACATCATCCCGGCGGTACTGGAGGCAGGCGAATGAAGACGTTCACTTACGAGTCGGCGGAGACGGTCGACGATGCGCTCGGCCGTCTCGCCGCCGCCCCCGACTCTGCGCTGCTCGGCGGCGGAACGAACCTGGTCGATTTGATGAAACTCGGTGCAGCGCAACCATCGTCGCTCATCGACATCTCCAGGTTGCCCCTGGGGCAGATCGAGGTCGAGGACGACGGATCGTTGCGGGTGGGAGCAGCGGTGACCAACAGCGACCTCGCGGCCGATCCCGTGGTGCGGTCCCGGTATCCGGTGCTGTCGCACGCGGTGTTGTCGGGAGCATCCGGGCAGTTGCGGAACATGGCAACGACAGGCGGCAATCTCTTTCAGCGCACGCGGTGTGTGTACTTCATGGACGCGTCGAAACCGTGCAACAAACGCGATCCGGGTTCGGGATGTCCGGCGATAGCGGGAGAGAATCGCAACCACGCAATTTTCGGCGCCTCGAACGAGTGTGTCGCGACGCATCCTTCGGACATGGCGGTGGCGCTGACCGCCCTCGACGCCGTCGTCGACATCGTGGGCCCGCACGGCGCTCACCGAATGCCGATTCTCGAGTTGTACCGCCTACCCGGCCGGCATCCGGAAATCGATACGAACATCGGTCACGGCGACATCGTCACCGGCATCGAGATTCCGGCCCTGCCCGACGGCACCGTGTCCGCCTACCGGAAGGTTCGCGACCGCGCGTCGTACGCCTTCGCGCTTGCATCGGTGGCCGCGGTACTCCGGGTGGAGGACGGTCAGGTGACCGACGCTCGCATCGCGCTCGGTGGGGTAGCGCACAAGCCGTGGCGAGCGATCACCGCGGAGGGTGAGTTGCTCGGAAGGTCGGCCACACACGGGGCATTCCGGGAGGCGATCGATCTGGAACTGCAGGCCGCAGAGCCCTTGCGCGACAATGCGTTCAAGATCCCTCTTGTGCGGAACCTGGTCACCGAAACGTTGACCGAGCTGGCGCTGGGGTCACGATGAGTACCTCGTCCATCGGATCACCCATCCAGCGCACCGAGAGCATCGAAAAGGTCACCGGTCGAGCGCGCTACGCCGTCGAACAACGCTCCGAAGTCGCCCCGGCATACTGCTGGTACGTGCCCGCCTCCGTAGCCAAGGGCCGCGTCGTCGACGTTCGAGGCGACGACGACCTGGTGGCGTTGCTGTGGCACGGCAACGCCGAGCGGCTGGGCGAGATCGCGGACACCGAACTCCAAGTTCTGCAGTCTGGCCGTGTGGCGTACCGCGGACAGATCGTCGCGGCTGTGGTTGCGGATACGCTCGAGCAGGCAAGGGATGCCGCCGCACGAGTTCGAGTGCAGTATGCCGACGTGGCGGAGCCGGACAACGGACTGACGGAGGATCATCCGTCCTTGTTCGCTCCGGAGTCCGTCAACGCAGGATTTCCGACGGATGTGACCGTCGGGGATCCGGATGCGGCACTCGCCTCGGCGGCCTTCACCGTCGATCGTCGGTACTCGACGTCTCCCATGCACAACAGCCCGATGGAACCTCATGCCACCACGGCGGTGTGGTCCGATGGTGTTCTCACAGTGTGGGATTCGACCCAGGCGCCCTCGGGGGTACAGGGGGACCTTGCGACGCTGTTCGACCTCGACCCCGAGGATGTACGTGTGATCGCCGAGAACGTGGGTGGAGGATTCGGCGCCAAGGGAAGCACGAGACCCAACACCGTCCTCGCTGCGATGGCTGCACGCGCGAGCGGGCGCACGATCAAATTTGCGCTGCCGCGTCAGGCGTTGTTCGATCTGGTCGGCTATCGAACGCCGACGATCTCTCATGTTCGACTCGGCGCGGATGCACGCGGAACGCTGACCGCGTTGTCACACGACACTTTTCAGCAGACCTCACAGATCTTCGAGTTCTGTGAGCAGACAGCCGAGTCGTCCCGTCATATCTATGCGTCCCCCAATCGTCGTACGACGCACCGGCTGGCCGTCCTCGACGTAGCGACACCTCGGTGGATGCGTGCGCCCGGCGAAGCACCGGGCATGTTCGCGGTGGAAACGGCGATCGACGAGTTGTCCTATGCCGTCGGCATCGACCCGATCGAACTCCGAATCATCAACGAGCCCCACGTGGACCCGGCAAGCGGTAACCCCTTCTCCAGCCGCAGCGTCGTCGAATGTCTCCGCGAAGGAGCGGAGAGGTTCGGCTGGTCGGAGCGAGATCCGCGGCCGGGGCACCACCGGCAGGGTCGGAAGCTGATCGGTTCGGGAGTGGCCACCGCCAGCTATCCGGTGTTGATCAGCCCCTCGTCCGCGTCGGCGTCTCTGGCCGAGGACGGCTCGGTCACCGTCTCGGTCGCGGCGTCGGACATCGGTACGGGCGCCAGGACGGTGTTGCGGCAGATCGCAGCCGACGCGCTTGCGGTGCCGGCAGATCGCGTCGAGTTGAAACTCGGGAACAGTGCGCTGCCGAAGGCGCCGGGAGCTGGTGGCTCGTCCGGAACATCGTCGTGGGGTTGGGCGGTGACGAAGGCGTGTCGTGCGCTGGTCGAGAAGGTGGGAAGCATCGACGATGCTGCCGGGCCTGCGCAGGTCACCGTCGAGACCTCCGACGAGCTCGAGAACCAGAAAGACTTCGCGCGGATGGCGTTCGGGGCGCAGTTCGCGGAAGTGGAAGTCGATGTGGACACCGGTGAAGTGCGGGTACGGCGCATGCTCGGAGTATTCGGTATCGGTCGAGTGATGAATCCACGGCTGGCGCGCTCCCAGCTGATCGGTGGCATGACGTTCGGTCTCGGCATGGCTCTGATGGAGGCGGGCAACACCGACCGGGAGTTCGGAGGTTTCTCCAATCACGACTTCGCCGAATACCACGTCCCCGTGTGCGCCGATACTCCCGACATCGAGGCGGTGTGGGTCGAGGAGATCGACGACGAGCTCAGTCCGATGGGAGGCAAGGGGATCGGTGAGATCGGGACCGTCGGGTCGCCCGCAGCGATCGGAAACGCGGTCTATCACGCGACCGGTGTGCGGGTGAGGGACCTGCCGATCACGCTGGACAAGGTTCTGCCGCACTTGTAGGCGCCTTCGGCGCATGTGAGTGCGAATACATGACCACCTATGTATTCGCACTCACATGGTTACGCCAATATCCGCTGCAGAAACTGCCTCGTCCGCGCCTCGGACGGATTCTTCAGCACATCCGCCGGCGCCCCGCGTTCGACGACGACGCCGCCCTCGACGAACAGGACCTCGTCGGCGACCTGTTCGGCGAATCGAATCTCGTGGGTGACGATCACCATGGTCCAGCCTTCGGCGGCAAGGCCTTTGATCACGGCCAGTACTTCACCGACCAGCTCGGGATCGAGCGCCGACGTCGGCTCGTCGAACAGCATGAGCTTCGGCCGCAGAGCCAGTGCGCGCGCGATACCGACGCGCTGCTGTTGGCCGCCGGACAACTGGAACGGGTATTGGTCGGATTTGACGTCGAGTCCGACCTGGTCGAGCAGTCGGTGGGCGTCGGCGATGGCGTCGTCGCGATCGCGTTTCTGCACGATCACCGGACCTTCGATGACGTTCTGCAGGACTGTCTTGTGCGGGAACAAGTTGTGCTGCTGGAACACCATTCCGCTTTGTGCCCGGAACGCCCGCAACTGGGCGGGTGACACCTTCTCGGAGAAGTCGACGGCCACATCACCGATGCGAATCACCCCGGCGTCGGCAGGGTCGAGGGCATTCAAGGATCGGAGCACCGTCGTCTTGCCCGATCCGGATGGTCCGATGATGACGGTGACCTTGCCCGAGGGGACGGAAAAGGAAATGTCGGAGAGGACGTCGATCGGGCCGAACGACTTCTTCAGCGAGGTCACTTCGAGGAGATCGGTCATTTCGCCACATACCTGTCGAGTCGGACTTCGAGTTTGCCTTGGAAGAACGAGAGAATCATGCAGATCACCCAGTAGTACAGCGCCGCGACGCTGTAGAGCGCGAAGAAGTCGAACGTCGGTGCCGCGGCTAGCTGAGCGACGCGCAGCAGTTCGGTCACCAGGATGGTCGACGCCAGCGAGGTGTCCTTCACCAGAGAGATCAGCGTGTTCGACAGAGGCGGAACAGCGGTCCGCAGCGCCTGCGGAAGAACGATGCGCTGCAACGTTGTTCGGTACCCCATGCCGATGGTCTGCGACGCCTCCCACTGGCCCTTGGGCACACTGAGAATCGCGGCACGGATGACTTCGGCGGCGTAGCCACCGACGTTCAACGAGAACGCGATCACCGCTGCCGGGAACGGATCGATCACCACACCGAACTGCGGTAGCGCGTAGAACACGATGAACAGCTGAAGTAGAAGCGGAGTGCCTCGGACGATCGAGACGTAGAACCGGGCAACGGCGGACAGGGTCTTCTTCGAAGAGATTCTGGCCAGCGCGACGGCCAGTGCGATGACGAGTCCGATCACGAAGCTGATGGCCGTCAGCGGGATCGTCATCGTCAGGGTCGCTTTGAGCATCGGCCACAGATTGTCGAGAATCAGATCGAGCTTCGACGGAGCGGCCGAGGCCTCGGCGTCGGACGTCGGAGCCTGAGTGTCAGCGGTCGGCGCTGCCACGTCGGAACCGAAGTACTTCGTCGAGATCTGCGCCAGCGTCCCGTTGGCCTGCAGGGTGTCGATGGCAGCATCGACCTCGTCCATCAGTCCGCTGTCCTTGCGGGCGGCGAAGGCCTGGTAACTGGTGTCGCCGGTCTCGGCGGCCACCTTCACCCCGGTGTCACCGGTCTGCTTCAGGTATTCGGCGATGGCCAAGCTGTCGTTGACGGTGGCGTCGACGCGCCCGTCTTTGACGAGAGTGACGGCCTGCACGAAACCCTCGACGGCCTCCACGTTCGCGCCCGCGTCGGAGGCGACCTCGGCCCAGTTGCTCGTCGACGATTGTGCCGTGGTCTTGCCGGCCAGATCGGCGACGGAGGTGATGGAGGTGTTGTTCGCTGCCGTGAGGATCTCGCCGTCGGAGACGGTGTACGGCTTGGAGAGGTCGTAGGCGCTCTGCCTCGCCGGATTGATGGTCACCTGGTTGGCGATCAGATCGAAGCGCTGCGATTCGAGTCCGGCGAAGATGGAGTCGAACGGCGTCTGAACGTACTCGACCCGTACCCCGAGCTCGCCTGCCACCGCGTTGGTCACATCGATGTCATAGCCGGTGAGCTGGCCGTCGTCGCCCTGGTAGCTGAACGGGCTGTAGGTTCCCTCGGTTCCGACGACGAGGACGCCGTCGTCCTTGATCTGGTCGATCAACGGGCCCGAGGACGATCCACAACCGGCCATTGCCAGCAGTGCAACCAGCACGGCCAGCAGAGCAAGGACTTTGCGGTGCATGTGGAGGGCCTTCCTTAGCCTTCTCGAGAGATCAGCCGTCGATCTCGATCTCTGCCGATACAACCACGGCGTTGTTCATCGGGAGTGCTGCCACTCCGATCGCGCTGCGCGCATGGGCTCCGATCTCGGGGCCGAATACCTGCAGGATCAGGTCGGAGAAGCCATTGACGACGGTCGTGGTCTGGGTGAAACCGTGGTCGGCGTTGACCGAACCCGCCACGGTCAACCAGGCACTGATGCGGTCCAGGTCGCCGATGGCGCGTCGAACGCCGGCCAACACGGCCAACGCGGTATCTCTCGCGGCGTCGGTGGCGGCATCGAGGGAGATGTCCGACGGCACTGCGCCGAACGGGCCGGCGAGTGAGCCGTCGGGACGCTGGGGGGAGTGGCCGGAGACGTAGAGGCGATTGCCGCGGACTCGGACCCATTCGAACGAGAACTCGAAGCCGGGAGGTGCCTGCGCTTGCTCGGGTAGTACGAACCCGAGTTCGTCGAGCCGTCGTTCGATCTGCATGTCACCACAACCTTCGAGTAGGGACGCCGTTGATCGTCTTCACTGTCCAGCCGGTGCCGTCGTGGACCAGTGTCGAGACTCCGGCGTTGAGGATTCTCGGCGACGCCGTGCCGCGCAGGGCGTCGAAGATCCCGCGAATGATGCCGCCGTGCGCGACGGCGATGACGGACGCGTCGGGGTGTGCGGCGGCGATGTCGTCGACGGCCCGCACGCCTCGGACGATCATGTCGCGGCGCGGTTCGAGCCCCGGATACATTCCGTGGGGC